>JAYVTB010000171.1:0-53402 GCA_043774805.1 Cyclobacteriaceae bacterium
AAACGGAGCATCGGGCACTTATACGACTACGACATTAGCGAATGGCAATACCGTAGATGTGATTGTCACCAATGCGAGTGGATGTACCGGCACGAGCAGTGTGATCACGATGACGGTGAATCCAAATCCGGTAGCAGGTTTAACGAGCAGTGATGCGGATAACATTATTTGTGCAGGTCAGAGTGTGACGTTCACAGGCAGTGGCGGCACGAACTATCAATTTTTTGTAGATGGTACGAGCGTACAAAATGGTGCGGGCACCACCTATGCTACCACGGGTTTATTGAATGGCCAGGTAGTGACGGTGAAAGTGTCGAATGCCTCAGGCTGTTCAACGACTAGTACGGGAATTACGACCACCGTAAATCCTATTCCAGTCGTTGATTTCATTAATAATATCTCGGGAATATGTTCAGGGGTAACGATAGGTCCAATTGGTTTGGGCGCAAGTACAGGGGGAGGAGAAACTTTTTCGTGGAGTGGGGGCTTAACAATAGGTTTAGCGGATGGCTCTGATGGTATTGCGCCATTTGAAATTCCTTCCTTCGTTTCAAATAACACTGGAGGTACAGCGCTTACAGCTACAATTACCCTTTCGGCAATCAAAAATGGATGTGTTAGTCCCAATAGGACATTTACGATTTCCATCAATCCAATACCGGATGTTCTGGCCACGCCAGCAAACCAAATCATTTGCGGTGGAACAACAACGAATATTGTTCTTAGTAATCCGAACGGAGTTAGCGGAACAACCTACAGTTGGACCGTAAGTGCTACGAATGTAACAGGGGCAACCTCAGGAGGAGGCAGTTCGATTTTACAATATTTGACCAGTACGGACGGTATTAATTCTGGTTCTGTTACGTATACAATAACACCGACATCAAATGGCTGCAGTGGAACCTCTACTACATCAAATGTCACGGTGAATCCTGCTCCAACTTTTTCCGTCTCCAATTCAACACCCACAATATGTACCGGTGATCAGGTGAATATAACTTTAAATACACCTACTTCAGGAGGTACTGTAACGCTCACTAATGTTAATTATAATGGGGCAACAGGTACATTAACGGCTCCGATTAACTATACAAACGGACAGCAGATAACGGAGGCATTGACCAATACCACCAATTCCCCGGTCACAGTAACATATATATTTAGTGTAGCCGCTAACGGATGTAATAATCCGACCACTCAACAAACAACTGTAGTGGTAAGCCCTATCCCAACTTTCACGTTCACCAATTCAGCACCAGTGATTTGTTCTGGCAGCCTGACAAATATTACCTTGAACACAACGGTAACGGGCGCTCAATTGAGACTAAAATCCGTCAGCTATGGTACCGCTTCTGGATCACTGGTGGTAGGAGCTTTATATTCCAATGGACAAGCTGTATCAGAGATTCTAACGAATTCAACCAATGCGACAGCTACGGTAATATATGAGTTTGAACCCGTTGTTTCCGGATGCGCCTCAGGCACCAGTCAACAAATCATGGTTGATGTTAAACCGATACCAGTAATTGCTAACACTGCCCTACAACTTCAAAAAAGCATTTGCAACGGAATTGCATTGAATTTTCTGCCAACATCAACTACTGATCCTGGAACTACCTATACATGGACGTCAACTGCAACAGGAGCGTTCACTGGGGTAACGGCCAGCGGCTCAGGAGCCATAACAGATCTACCAGTCAATACAGTCAATACCGTTGGGTATATAACATATTCTATCACACCGCATATAAATAGTTGTTCAGGTACACCTGTAAATTATGTGGTTACTGTTAATCCAACACCAACTGCCAGTGGTTCAGACTTGACAATTTGCAGTGGGCAAAGCCCGTTGATCTTAATCAATGCAGGTCCGGCTAATGTTACAGGCACAACGTTTAGTTGGACTGTGGTTCCCTCAGCGAATGTAACAGGAGCAGCGAATGATAATGGTTCCACCATCAATCAGGTTCTGACGTTGACTGATTTCTCCGTGGGTACCGTCACCTATCAGGTTACCCCCTCTGTCAATGGATGCAATGGTCTGGTTAAGAATATTGTTGTGACCATCAATCCTATTCCGACTGTGAATGCAGGAATAGATATGCAGGTATGTGAACCAGTGATAATACCGATTACAGGAACGATTGGTGGAGCGGCCACTTCAGGTACCTGGACAATTGTTTCAGGGGCAGGTTCAATTTCATCCAGTGCGGTTTCAGGAACTCAGGTTACAGCAACTTATACAGTAGTTCCGGCCGATGTTGCAACTACTATTGTACTGCGTTTAGAAACGAATGACCCTGCTGGTCCATGTGCTTTTGTGTCGGATTTACTTCAGATACAAATCAACAGAAGACCAACAGTTACATTTACGTTGCCAGCAGATTTCACCGTTTGTGAACCTTCGGATTTGCTGGCTTCTCCAATTAACTTATCGGGAAAGATCGGAGGGAGTGCTACTAGCGGAATCTGGAGCATTATGTCAGGAGCTGGCTCATTATCGTCATCAATATTAACCGGGAATGATGTTACCTCTCAATATACCATCAAACCTGCTGATGTAGGTAACGTCATTACTTTAAGACTTACCACCAATGATCCAGATGGTGTTGCAGGAATTTGTGTTTCGGAGTTCAAGGAAAATAATATAACGGTCAATCCAACTGCGGTTGTTTCCGCTGGACGGGATTTGCAGTTGTGTGAGGATTTACCATTTATTGTGCTTGAAGGAGTGAAGTCAGGTGCCCCGACTACTGTTAGTTGGAGTGGAGGAAGCGGAGCGTTCTCTGATGCAACAATTCCGCAGCCAACCTATACCTTCAATAATCCTGCAGAAATTAATACATCGATTGTATTTACAATTACGGCATTAGATCCTGATGGGGCTGGTCCGTGTGACGATGTCACCGATCAAATGATATTAAAAATAGATGATCTTCCTGGTGTTGTATTCTCTGGATTGCCGCCAGGCTCACCTTCGCAAATGGTTGAAAACAATCCCCCGATTACGTTAACAGGAAATAATGCCGGGGGTTTATTCACTATTGCTCCGTCAACTTCGGTAATAGGTAGCACCTCTGTTAATGTAGTGGACAGAGCAACATTTGATCCATCAGCAGTAGAACTTGGGGCAAACTTTGTCACCTATACATATACAGATGCCAATGGGTGTACTAATTCTGACACCCAAGAGGCTTTTGTAAACCCAGTAACCAACATAGATTTTAGCGTTGATGGAGCTACGGTAAATGGAAATGGAGAGTTTGAACTATGCGCAAATCTTGGGGATGTGAAGTTATTAGGACTTCCACCTCCGTCTGATGGATTCGCGCCTGAAACAAAATTCACATCGGAAGGCGCCAATGCTGCTGGCTTGGTGATCGTAAACGTGGGGGCCGACTACTTTATTAAAACGGATGGAGTAGTATCAAATACCTATCGGATACGATATACTTTCAAGAATCAATTTGGGGGAATCACATTTAAAGAGAAATCAATCAGGATTTTCGCTTCTCCCGTTGCTTCATTTACCTATACAAATAACTGTATCGTAAGAGATGTTGTGTTTACCTCCACCTCAGCGGTGAATCCAACACCTTTCCCCGCCTCAATCACCTATTGGGAGTGGGATTTTGGTGACGGCTCTAGTAGGTCAGGTGGCCTCCCCAATGACGTTCAAAGTAAGAAATATAGTGCCGCTGGTACATACAATGTAACGCTTAAAGTGACTACTGGTATCGGTCAGAGTTGTTCAAATACCAGCGCTCCATTAGTTTTAAGAGTGGGAGATTTACCTGAAGTAGATTTCGAATGGTCAGCGATCTGTAATAACGATCATACAAACTTCCTGGATAAAACCACGAAGGTGGTGGGTACCATTCCTCCAGGCATCAGTGTAATAACAGCTTATACCTGGGATTTTGGCGATGGGGATTTGCTACCAGCCGGAATTGGAGCTATTCCAACAGGTACACATGGTGGTCGCACTTTTGGCAATTATAACAATCCTCAACATGACTACTTTACGAATGGCACCTACAGTGCTAAACTTAGAGTTGATACAAATGATGGTTGCGACAACTCAAAAACAAAAAGTGTATTTATTCTGCCCTATGCAACGGTGGCACCAGTAGCTGGTTCGGAGTACCTTGAAGATTTTGAAGCAGATGATGGTGGCTGGATTTCTGAGGCTTTTTCTGCTACTAATCCAACCCCACCAAACAGTTGGATCTGGGGTCTTCCCATCGATTCGATAAGATCATCTACCGGTGGCACTAAAGTGTGGTGGACTGGAAATAATTTAAATACATATTTTGCAAATGAAAACTCAGTTGTAGATGGACCATGCTTTAATTTGACACAATTAAATCGGCCCATGGTTGCTGTTGACTATTATTCTGATTCTCAGGATAACGTAGATGGAGCAGTATTACAATACTCGATAGACGGTGGTTTAAACTGGGTGATTGTAGGTCCTCCGGCAGGACAACTTAACAGAGATGAAGGAATTAACTGGTTTAATGGAGTTGGAATTTCCTCCAATCCAGGCTCACAGCTCTTTGGAAATTATGGTTGGACCGGGCGTCATAAAAATTTGAAAAATGCCAGGTTCAATCTCGATATGATACCCACCGCAAATCGAACCCAGATTCGATTAAGGCTGGCTTTTGGCAGCAATGATGGTAATCCCAAACACTTTAATGGTTTTGCTTTTGACAACTTCTTTGTTGGAGAGAAGAAGAGAAATGTATTGGTTGAACATTTTACCACTTCTTCGCTGAATGCAAGTGTCAATGCAGATACTTATTTAAATACATTGTTAGCCGACCAAATTACATTGGATCGTGATGTATCCGATTTCAACGACATTCAATACCATGTTAATTTTGCCGGGGCTGATCCTCTTAATAGAGATAATCCGACAGATCCGGCTGCACGTGCCTTGTATTTTGGTGTTTCGCAACCACCGTATACAATCATGGATGGTCTTCTCATTCCAGGTAAGTTCACTGGTATTACCACTGAATTAAACAAAGTTGAAATAGACAGAAGAGCATTGACGGATGCTCAGTTTGAATTAAAATTAGATACCATTGCTACCAGCAATAGCCGAACCATTAGCGTGCAATTAACCCTCATTGCTAACCAGCCGATCAGCGTTCCGCTAATAGCTCATGTTGCACTTTTGGAAGATGATGTAAACGTAACTAATCTTGGCATCTTCAAAAATGTCTTACGAAAGCAACTCTTCGGCTCTGATGGAGAGACAATTAACGTTTCATTTGTAAAAGGGCAGACGCTGGTTAAATTAAGATCAGATGTGGAGATCGATGCCCCTGTAACAAATTCTTCTAAACTCATGCTGTTTGGCGTTGTTCAAGATAAAAATTCAAAGGAAATATATCAAAGTATAGTAGTACAAGCCCCTCGCAAGAGTGGTGCACCGATCGTTGGTGTTAAAGACAATGATCCAATTGCTATTGCTAATTTGAAAAACATACAACTCTACCCTAATCCGGCAAATGGTCAGTTTAACTTCGGGATACCTGGCGAAATTCATTCGGATACTCGTTGGGAAATTATTGATCAGCGTGGTGTTTCTGTATTGAAGGGTGATTTCTCAAAAGCTGCTAATGGGCTTTTGTCTGTAGAGATATTATCCCTCACCAATGCAGTTTATTATGTAGTCATCAATGGCCCCGGGGGAGTAATAGTGAGAAAGAAGCTGGTCGTTATGAATAAGAACTAATCTGAACTTTAAGAGATTCAAGGGTCTCTTTTAGTTCGGAACTTACCTCCTTAGAGAGTACAGAGATTTGCCACGGGTTTTTATGGAGTTTGGCCTCTTCCTCCAGTTTCACAATTTTGTCTTTAAGGCTATGAACACCGAGCAAAGTTATACTTGGTTTTATTTTATGAGCCACCCTAGCCAATTCAATCCAGTTCTCATTTTCCGAACTCTTTTCTAATTCCTCGATGCTTGTTGGAATAGATTTAATAAAGGCCTCTGCAATTTCACGAATAAAGTCTTTGTTGTTTCCGGATACTTTTTCGAGGTAACTAAAGTCGATTCGGTCACTCCGGTGATTAGACGCTTTATTGTTTACGGATTGAACCACATTAAACTTGCTGCCTAGATATTTATTCAAAACTTTAAGTAAATCTTCTTGGGTAAATGGCTTGGTCAGGCAGTCATTCATTCCTAATGCCAGACACTTGTCTATATCTTTACGTGTCGCATTTGCCGTTAATGCCACAATGGGAACTTTTCCTTTTTCATTTGGCCATTGACGTATTGCTTTTGTAGTTTCAAAACCATCCATAACAGGCATCTGAATATCCATTAGGATGAGATCAAAATGAGAGTTTTTATGTTTTTCCAGCGCTACTTCGCCATTCTCGGCTGTATCGAAAGGGCAGCCCCACATCTTGAGTATACTACCTGCATAAAGTCGGTTGATGTCATTATCTTCAACCAGTAAAATCGAGGCATTTTGCAGTTGAAGACTTTTTGTCAATCCGGTTCTACTTCCCGTTGCCTGCTCATCTGAGATACCTTGTTTGTAAGGCATCACGACCGTAAAAACAGAACCTTGATTTTCTTCGCTCGCAACTTTAATGGTGCCATGTTGCATCTGAGCCAATTGTCGTACAATGGTAAGCCCTAAACCAGTGCCGCCATACTTACGGGTAACACTAGCATCAGCCTGGCTAAAGCTTTCGAATATGGTTTTTAATTTCGACTTAGGAATACCAATGCCGGTGTCCTTGATTTCAAATTTCAAGAAATACTCTTTGTTAATGATTTTATCCAGCGTAACAGATACACTAATGGATCCTTGATGAGTAAACTTAAGTGCATTACTAATGAGATTGATCAGAATCTGGTTCAACCTGACGGGATCACCCACATAGACATTAGGAATACCTGGGTCTTTGACATATTGTAACTTAATTCCCTTTTCCTGCGATTGAAGACGAAATGTATCTACAAGTGACCGAATCGTCTTATCAAGATTGAAATTAATTTTTTCAAACTTTAATTTACCAGATTCAATTGAGGCCAGATCCAGAATATCATTGATAATAACCTTCAGGTTTTCAGAAGCTGTTTTTATTGCCTTCAGGTATAGCGTTTGATCTTCTGCGGATGGATTTTGACTCAATAAATCAGCCATTCCGGCAATGCCATTGATGGGTGTTCTTATTTCATGACTGATGTTGGCTAAAAATAATTCTTTCGCTTTCTGAGCGCGCAATAATTCTTCGGCATCTCTTTTTCGTTGTGAAATATCCCGGCAATCGAGAATCATTCCATCTAACCCGTCTTTTTGTTTGAGGTTAATAGAGTTGAATTCAAAAAATGCGTATGACTTATCTTTACATTTAAATTGAAATTCCACTGATTCGGAAAATCGCCTTTGTGTACTTTGCTTAAAGTTCTTTTTAAAGTCGGCTAAAATGGTCGGCTCAATAAAGTCAAAGAAGTTTTTACCAATGATATGGGATTCGTTGTAACCGAGGTCCTTGATGGCATTGTTGCAATACAAGATGAGACCCTCGTAGTCAACGATAAAGATAACATCAGAACCTTCTTCTACGACAGACTTAAAGAAAAGTCCTTTCTTCACATAACCGGAAAGAGATTTCATGTAGTTTTAGTATTCTTTCTAATTTATATTCCTGCTGCTTCCATTTCCTTTAAGTATCGATAGATGGAAGATTTTCCGATATCAAGCCTTTTAGCAACCTCGAGCACATTGTTATCATATTTATTCAAGTAGCTGCGAATAATACGATAGGTATAATTCTCTAAAGTCATCTCTTTTAGCAAGAAGTTTTCCTCATCCAGAATAGTATTGAATGTAATGTCCTTCCCTAGAATTTCACCGCCATCAGACATTACCGCAGCAAGGTCCATTACTGATTTCAGTTCCCTAACATTACCTGGAAAATGGTACTTTAAAAGTTTTTCCTGTGCATCACTACTAATTTTAAATTTCTTTAAATCGTTCTCCTTGGAAAACTGATCGAGAAAAAACTTGGCCAGGACAATAATATCCTGACCCCTGTCGCGGAGGGGTGGGAGGTGGATAGGAAGTCCTAATAGTCGATAGAACAAATCTTCGCGAAACCGTCCGGCCTTTACTTCCTCATGAAGATTGCGATGCGTGGCAACGATTACACGAACGTCCAGTTTGACAATCTGATTGCTGCCAATGCGTGTTAGCTCCTTTTCCTGGAGCACGCGAAGTAGTTTTGACTGGAGGCTAAGATCCATTTCACCAATTTCATCCAGAAAGATCGTCCCGCCCTCGGCCTCTTCAAATTTTCCAATTCTCCGTGCTAAAGCGCCAGTGAACGCCCCTTTCTCATGACCAAACAACTCACTTTCTATTAAGTCTTTTGGGATAGCAGCCACATTTACGGCAACGAAAGGTTTATTCTTCTTTTTAGAATTGAAGTGAATGGCTTTTGCTACCAGTTCCTTTCCTGTTCCTGTTTCTCCAGTTATAGATACAGTGATTTGCGTCTTCACTGCTTTCTCCAATAGTTCAAATACTTTTTTTATAGCACCACTTGATCCAATAATACTCTTCTCAAACTCGTACTTTACATTAATCTCTTGTTTTAATCGGTCAATCTCCTTGATTAAAGAAAATTTATTACGAGCGTTTTTGATTGAATTTAAAATTCTCTCTTTGGTGTCTTCATCTTTTGAGATATAATCGAAAGCTCCACCCTTTAGCAATTCAACGGCTGTTCCTATTTTTTCCTGAGCCGATACTACGATGACACTGATATCCGGATCGAACTCCCTGATCGACTGAAGCACCTTCTCACCGGGCATATCAGGCAAGGAGTAATCAAGGGTTATGATGGTTGGTCGTTTATGGAGATTCTCAAGGCAATCTTTGCCATTAAAAAAGAACTCCGCATCAAAGTCGGGATTAAGACTAAGTACGTATCTTAGAAATTTGGTATAGGCGGGGTCATCCTCAACCACAAAGATTTTGATCTGATCATTTTCAGACATAGATTGACAAGTCGATTATAGGTCCAGTTATGAATATTTAGTTAAATTAATCAAAATTTGATCGAATCTTACTCCAATCATGCATGATATCGAATTTTTAAAATAATTTCCAATGATTCCTGAATTTAATTCGCTTTCGTCTGAAGAGATTGAGCTTATGCACAGGGCACCCATGCTGGTTTGCATCCTGATTGCAGGTGCCGATGGCAGAATTGATCAAAGCGAGATTAGTAAATCAATCAGTCTGGCAACAAAAAAGTATATACCTGGCAAATCGCGCCTTATTGAATTTTATGGCGAGGTAGGGGGCGACTTTGAGGACAAGCTTAAGATTGTATTACAGGGCTTTCCGGTAAAAGAAAAGGAGAGGGCTCCAAAGGTTACTGCGGAGTTAACTCAGCTCAATGGTATACTTGGTAAAATCGACAAAGAGTTCTCCATCGAGTTTTACAAGAGTTTGAAGCAAATCGCTATCGAGATTGCCCAATCTTCTGGCGGAGTTCTTGGTCTAAAGACAGTTGGAGAGGAAGAAGCCCGTTATCTTTCATTGGATATGATTAAAAATCCATCCTTATAAGTCAGCGGTAATGCAAAGATCGGAGGGGGGATTTTTTGGTAGCTCGGTCGTGCCATTTCGTGTAGTATTTATCATGTGGCTGGTTTTCAGCATCCAGTTTTTCTATGGATTTGATTTTGGCGTCTTTGGAATACGGCCAAGGAATGCCTTTGGACTCATCGGAATCATTGCGGCTCCGCTCATTCATGGCAACTATCAGCATTTGTTGTCAAACACATTTCCCCTTCTCTTCCTGGGATCAGTACTCTATTTCTTTTATCCCCGAATAGGCGGCACCGTATTTTTTCGATGTTACTTTTATACTAATTTATTAGTGTGGCTTTTCAGCCCCCGTGATTCTTATCATATCGGTGCCAGTGGGCTAATTTATGGAATCACGTCTTTCCTGATTTTTTTTGGTTTGAAACGACAGGACTTTATCTCTTTAATTATTACGTTGATCGTTTTTATGATTTATGGTGGAATATTTCTTTATGGTTTTATGCCTGTTGATCCGCGGATATCCTGGGAAGCTCATTTGGCCGGGGCATTGGTTGGTGCCTTCTCGGCATTTAACTTAGCGCCTAAAAGAAATATCAGATGATGGACGCAACAGCCAAAAAAGTATGGGCAAGTATCAAGGCTAGAAAGTATGAACCCGTCTATCTGCTTCAGGGTGAGGAGACTTACTACATTGACTTACTATCAAACTACATTGAAGAGCACGCTCTCAGCGAATCAGAGAAAGGGTTTAACCAGGTGGTAGTGTATGGGAAGGACGTTACGGTCGCCACTCTTTTAACTCACGCCAGGCGCTTTCCCATGATGTCGGAAAAGCAGGTGGTGATCGTAAAAGAAGCACAGGACATTCAGGATTTGCAGAAAGAAATCGGAGCCAAATTACTTCTTTCATACCTGTCCAATCCATTGCCATCAACAATCCTGGTACTATGTCATAAACATAAAACCTTGGATAAGCGAAAGGAATTGGGAAAGAAAGCGGATCAACTGGCCGTTTCACTCACATTTAAAAAACCGTATGAGAATCAATTGGGCGAGTTTATTTCCGATTATGTTGGCGAAAAAGGTTTTGGTATCGAAGACGCAGCCGTCAGGATCTTAGCCGAGTATGTAGGGAATGATTTGAACAGGCTCGCTAACGAAATCGATAAAGTTCTGATTGACTCGAGCAGGGAAATACCCATCAAGGCGGAGGCAGTAATGAGTAGGGTAGGTATTAGTAAGGAGTACAATATTTTCGAATTGCAGAAAGCATTGGTTTCGAAGGATATTTTCCTGGCCGCTAAGATTGCATTCTATTTTGAACAGAATACGAAGAAGAATCCGGTGATACCAATGGTCGCATTTTTATATTCATTCTTCAGTAAGCTATTGATCGCGAGTTCCCTTTCGGATACTTCTGACAAGGGACTAGTAACGGCACTAAAAATCAATCCATATGCCGCGAGGGATTACAGCACGGCTTCGAGGCGTTATCCGGTTGCGAAAATCATAGAGAACATCACTTTGCTAAAGGAGGCTGATCTTAAACTGAAGGGTGTAAATAGTGGCAACATGGAAGAAGGCGAAATATTAAAAGAGCTGGTATTCCGACTCATGTAATGGAGGAGAAATTGATCGGTAAACCTTTCTGTTAGTCGAATTTTAATGATCTACTTCTGATTTTCACCGGCAAAAAATGCTGATTATTCAAAATAGAATGCCTAATTTTGAACATAGCAGGAACCTCAAGCCCTATTTTTTAAACTTAAGCCTGCAATATTTTTTTATATTTTCTGTTTTACGAAAAAACTTTGAATGAAGAGTTATAGTATTCTTCTCCTTTTGGTCTTTATTACGGTTAATTCATATTCTCAAAATCTGTTGTCGCAACAACAGGCGGAAAGGAAATTCAGTGAAGGTCTGGCATTGCTGGATCACAAGCAATACGGTGCTGCGCGAGAAGTGTTTTCAGAGTTTATAGCCGTCTCACCGACTGCTGATGTCAGGCGAGCTGATGCTGAATATTATGTAGCTTTTTGCGCACTCAACCTTTATCATGGTGACGCAGAAAAACAGATTGACTCATTCATAGAGGATAATCCGAATCATCCGAAGGCCATAACGGCCAATTATGACCTGGCCAACTTTTATTATAATGAGAAGAATTTCAAGAAGGCCTCAACTTTTTATGGCAAGGTTGACTTTAGTGGTTTAAATACAGATCAACAAAACACCGGAAGATTCCGATGGGGTTACAGTCTCTTCAATTTAAAATCCCTTAAGGAATCGCTTAATCAATTTAATAATATCAAATCCGTGGGAGGCCTTTACGGGCCTGCAGCCAGCTATTATGCGGGGTTTATTGAATACAGCCAAGGCGACTATTCGCTTGCACTTACCGATCTGAAGCGCGCGGAACAAAATGCAGCCTATGCAAAAGTGGTACCTTATATCATCGCTAATGTTTACAACAAGCAACAGGCTTATGATGAATTGTTGGCCTATGCGAAGTCGCTCGAAGGCAAGGAAGGAATCACCAATAAAGAGGAAATTGCTTTGCTTACAGCAGAGGCTTACTATAAGAAGAGGGATTTTAAAAGTGCATTAACTGGATATAATCAATACCTGGAAGGCAAGGAAGAAAAGGCAGATAAGGGAGTTTTGCTGCGGGCAGGATACGTTGCCTATTCACTGGGTCAGGATGCAACAGCGATCAAATATCTCAAGTACTCATTTGCTGATAAGGACTCTATTGGTTTTTACTCTTCCTATTATCTCGGAGCACTTTATTTGAAGCAGAACCAAAAGCCCATGGCACTTACCGCTTTTGATATCGCCCGTAAGTTTAGACCCGATCCAAAATTGGTAGAAGAGAGTACCTATCAGTATGCCAAGATCTTATATGATATGGGCAAACCTGACCAGGCTATTTCTGAATTTGAGAAAATGCTCGTGACGTTTCCAAGCAGCACGCATACGGACGAAATCAAAGAACTGTTGTCACAGGCGTATGTGAATGCATCGAACTATAATAAAGCAATCGAATACATTGAGGCACTTCCGCGAAAGAGCCCTGCCATTGAACGAGCTTTTCAAAAGGCTACTTTATTGAAAGGGGTTGAACTTTTTAATAAAGAAGATTATTCATTGGCCGTTGATTTTTTTGAAAAATCACTAAAGTTTCCGGTGGATAAGGACTACGTGGCAGAAGCCAGCTTTTGGAACGGTGAATCTTATTCGATCGGTAAAAAGTATGAGCAGGCTGCAGAAAATTATTTGCGGATAATTGGTATTTCAGGGCTAACCAACCAGGACCTAATCGTAAAGGCACGCTATGGTTTAGGGTATGCCTACTATAACCTGCAACAATACGACCGTGCCCTTTTCAGCTTTAAAGAATTTGTAAATAAATCAACACCATCGCAATCTAACCTGGCTGATGGGACCTTAAGATTGGCGGATTGCTACTATGTAAGTAAGTCATATGCGGAAGCGCTGGTTAATTACAGAAAGGTTACTCGACTGAATTCGTCCGATACGGATTATGCTCATCTACAAGCCGGGATAGTTTTAGGCATTATGAGCAAATATTCCGAGGCAGTTGTAGAATTGGATAAAGTAATCAGGGATTATCCAAAATCGGGCGTTTATGATGAAGCTTTATTTCGCAAAGCTGAACTTGATTTCGAACAGGGTAATTATGCTCAGGCCGTAGAAAGTTATTCAAAGTTAATTCAGGACAACCCGTCCTCACGGTTTGCTCCCTATGCCTTCACCCGGAGAGCAGCCTCTTATTATAACTTAAAAGTATATGATAAGACCGCACAGGATTATATTACAGTTATCGAAAATTACCCCAATCACCCTGCTGGCAGCGACATCATTCTGCAATTGCAGGAGGCATTAAATCTCACTGGTCGTTCAGGCGAGTTTGATAAGTATTTCAGTATGGTGAAGAATGCTAATCCCGATGCAAAAGGTATTGAATCAGTTGAGTTTGAATCTGCTAAAAACCTCTATTTTAACCAGGACTATCAGCGAGCTATTCAACGACTTGCTCTATATAGTAATTCCTACCCTGAATCGCCACGGCTAAATGAAGCCCGGTATTACGAGGCTGAATCTTATTATCGTTTAAAGGATTTTAATAAAGCACTTACTATCTATGAGGAAATTGCAAAAGACAAATCCTTTTTATTTGCAAACAAAGTAACCGGTCGATTGGCCGAGCTGGAAGTTAAATTGACACACTATGATAAAGCGATTCCTTACTTTCATCAATTAGCCAGGCTGGCAACAAATAAGAAGGAGCAATATACTGCATGGTCGGGATTGATGGAGTCGCATTACCTTTTAGCTCAATACGATTCAGTTACTGTCTACGCACAAATTATTCTGGAAAAAGGAAATGTGAATGCAGGAGCCCAAAATAAAGCTTCACTTTATCTCGGAAAAGCGGCAATGGCCAAAGGCGACAATGACCTTGCTCAGGATGAATTTTTAAATACACTTAATTCAGCTCAGGACGAGTATGGGGCAGAAGCCAAATACCTGCTTGGTGAGATTCAGTATTTGAGCAAGCAAAACAAGCAATGTTATGAAACACTGATCAGTTTGAATAGCACCTTCTCAGCCTACCCGGAATGGGTTGGAAAGTCTTTCTTATTGCTGGCAGATAATTATCTCGCTATGGGTGATGTATTTCAGGCAAAAGGTACACTCAACTCGTTGATTGATAATTTTCCTCAGGAGAATGTGAAAGTAACGGCCAGAGAAAAATTGAAGAAGATTACTGACGAAGAAGTGAAAAAACAAAAGCAACTAAAGGCTGATTCAGTCGATAATTAAACGAACCACTGAATGACTAAAGGACTAGAAACTAGTAAATACCTGACCCTGTTTATCCTGACGATGAGCGTCAGTATTATTTCGATTGCGCAAGAAAAAGTAAAGGAAAAGGAAAAGTGGGGAGAGGGAGAAATTGAGAAGGTAGAAATTGAGATTGTAAAGGAACGTCAGATAACGTTGCCAAAGGCAAATCGCAATTTTGAGAAAATTCCTCCCAGACCTGCTGAGCCAATCAAGCCCGAGATCACCTATGATTTTAAGAATTTAAATTTCATCACCTCCGATTACAATCCATCGATAAGACCACTTCGGCTTCAGCAAGAGCCGATTTCCAAATTGTATGGCAATCATATAAGTGGAGGTTTTGGCAATTACGCTTCGCCTTTTCTTGAAGCTGCCATTACTAATAAACGAAGCAAGGATAAATTTTATGGGGCGAAATTTTTCCATCAAAGTTATGGCACGGGCCCGGTGGATAAGAAAAATTCAGCCAGTGGAAATACTGATTTTTCCTTTTTCGGAAAGTCGTTCGGCAAGAACGGAACCACAGGAGGCTTTGTGAAATTCGAAAGCTTCAGAAATAGCTTTTATGGCTATGCCCAGGATCCATTACTAGAACAGAAACCTCAAAAACAGGGATATTCAATTATTAGCCTTGGCGGCACAATTGAAAACCCAAAGAATGCCGACTTTAATTATAAACTGAGTGGAGGCTTTAGTTACCTGTATGATAAATTCAAAGCAACCGAGAGCGAGGTGAGTTTAGGCTTTGCGAGCGATTATAATCTTACTGAAGAGAGTAGAATAATCATCAATTCCGAGTATTACTTAATCACCAGAAAGGATGCATTGGTAGAGGCGAAGCCTCGTCATATTTTTAAAGTTCAGCCGGCTTATCAATTCTCCGTCATCGAAAATCTAAAATTGACGGCAGGCCTCAATGTGGCACTCGAAAATGATACGATTGGCAAGGACAAAGCCTTTCACGTATATCCAAATGTTAAAGCAGAATATCAATTAAGCAAATCGGTGGAAGTATATGCTGGCCTTAGCGGTGATATAGATAAGGTTTCGTTGAATACCCTCGCCCACGGAAATCCCTGGCTGGATGCGAACATTGGTGTTTACAATACTAACCGCACGTTCGATTTTTCAGGCGGGTTAAAAGGTAAGTTGGGTAGTAAAGTAGCGTTTGGTACAGGCGTTTCTTTTACAAATCTTAAAGACTTGTTCTTTTACATGAATAATCCGGTAGACAGGGCTCGTTTCATAACGGTGTATGATGAGGGGAATACACAACGAACCAATTTATTTGGTGAGTTAAGTTTTTCTCAAACAGATAAAGTACGAGTTTTATTGCGTGGAGATTTATTTGGGTATTCAACGGATCAGGTAGCTGCTGCCTGGCACCGGCCTACATATCGAATGACCTTGAATTCTTCTTTCAATATTGTTGATAAATTTTTAATTAACGCTGACCTGTTGACACAAGGAGGAGCAAAGGCCTTTGATGTTGACAATAACACAACGGTAACATTAAGTCCTGCTTTTGACCTGAACTTAAAACTCAATTATTTTGTGTCGCCACAATTTTCAGTTTTTATCAAGGGCAGTAACTTACTGAACAATCAGTATCAACTCTATTTGAATTATCCGGTTAGGGGACTTCAGGTTTTAGGAGGACTGACCTATATGTTTTAGTGATAGTTTAATTCAAGGAAATTCCGTTATTTTTGTATAGTACAGACCAAATAAAAACATGGCAAATCGTAAAGATAATCCCGAGAATGAAGGTGAAAATCTAAATGAAAATAATAACGGTGACGATAATTTCGGCTTACCGGATTTAGATTATAAACCTCTTGACTCTAAGGAAGAGTCTACATCCACTTCACCTTATATGAGTGAGGAAAAAGAGACGACATCAAGTGAAAGTAGCGAAACAACACAGGGCTATTCTTATACTCCTGTTGAGGAGCCTAAATCAAATGCCCCCATTGTTATTGCTATTATCATTGGATTGGTATTGCTGGCTTCTGCATTTCTGATCTATCAATATTGGTATAAGCCAAAAGCTGAAAAAGCAAAGAAGGAGTTGGTGGCAAAACAAGAGGCTGATCGAAAGCAAAAAGAAGAGCAAGCTCGTTTAGCAAAGGAAAAGGAAGAGGCTGAAAGACAAAGACTGGAAGCAGAGAAAGCCGCTGCCGTTACAGCTACTCCTGCAACAGGAACGATTGAAACACTAAGTGAAAGAACTGGTCGTTATTATGTTGTCATACACAGTTCGGTGGACGATGATTTAGTAATGGATGCTGCTAAAAAACTAAGTGCCCAAGGTGTAAGTACCCATATTATTCCCCCATATAGTAAGAAGAAGCTTTACAGGTTAGCCATTGGAAATTTTGACACCTTGGCGGATGCTGAGGCAAGTATTGGTGACGCAAAGTCTAATTATGGTTTGGGGATTTGGGTTATTAAATATTAGTGATAATTACTTTTTTACGATCAGATACCATTTTTTAAACTTATGATGTTAGCACAAATTGTTACTGATACACCGGTTTCCACTCCTGAGCAAGCTATTTCAATATGGGAGTTAACGTTAGCTGGCGGTCCACTAATGATTCCATTGGCAATTTGTTCCATTATTGCGGTGTATATCTTTGTTGAACGCTTTCGCACAATCAACAAGGCCAATGTAAGTTCAGATGCCTTCATGGGAAAAATAAAAGAGCTCGTGTTGAAGAGCGACATCAATGGCGCTAAGATACTTTGTTCGCAACACGACACACCAGTAGCCCGAATGATTGAGAAAGGGGTAACTCGGATCGGTAGTCCATTAAAAAATATTGAAGCTTCTATTGAGAACGTGGCTAAAATTGAAGTTTTCCGGCTGGAAAAGAACCTCTCGGTATTAGCTACGATTGCCGGAGCTGCGCCCATGATTGGATTTTTGGGAACCGTTGTGGGCATGGTAAGTGCGTTTATTGCCATTGCACAGGAGGAGGGTTCTGTAAGCCCAAAGCTTCTGGCGGATGGAATTTATACCGCTATGATCACGACTGTAGCAGGCTTAGTGGTCGGAATTATTGCCTATTTGGGCTATAACTATCTGGTGACGAGAGTTTCTAAAGTAGTACATAAAATGGAGTATTCATCCATTGAGTTTATTGATCTGTTACAAGAGCCGAGGTAAGCGATGAATATACAAACAAGAAATAAAGTAGATGCATCGTTCAGCATGGCTTCCATGACAGATCTTATCTTTCTGTTGTTGATTTTTTTCATGCTTACTTCTTCATTCGTTACTCCCTCAGGATTGCCAGTAAATCTTCCCACCAGTGTTGCCAGTACCATTGAGGTGCAGAAGGTATCGGTAACAGTGACTAAGGACCTCAAGTTTTATGTAAACGAAAAGAGAGTCACCAAATCTACCTTGGAGGGAGAGCTAAAAAGCAGATTAGTAGGTAATAAAGGCGTAGTAGTATTGCATATTGACGAAAGTGTTCCTACCCGCGAAATGGTTTACGTTGCAGGAATAGCAACGAAATTAGAAGCGAAAGTTACTATTGCCACTAAGCCCAAATAAAAATGAGCGAGCAGCAAGAAAGAAAAAACAAAACAATTGCTATGATTACCTCGGTCGGTATTCATGGACTTTTGTTGCTGGCCTTTATGCTGATGATGGCATGGCGCGCTCCCAACCCCCCTCTTCCTGAATATGGTATTGAACTTAATTTTGGTATGGATGATCAGGGTGGAGGAGATGTTCAACCAGAGACCGCACCTGGAGAACAAAATGCTGAAGATAAAACCCAACAAGAGGATACTTCAGAGCCGGTGCAGGAGGAAGTAATAAAGGAAAAACCAATTGAACAGGTGATTTCAAAAGTGGAAAGCCCGGTTGTGGTGAAGGAAGAGGTTAAGGAAACCAAAAAAGAAGTAGTTAAAGAGAAGCCCGTTGAGACCAAGGTGAAGGATACACCAAAAGAGGAGGTAAAGAAGCAAGATAAAGAAGTCAAAGTAGCGGAGGACAAGGGTACAGACTCAAAGAAGGGCGACAATACAACGAGCCAGGGTGATGATAAGGGAAAAGTGGGAGATAAAGGTAGCCCGGAGGGAAAATTGAATGCTGATGCACTCTATGGTAAGCAAGGTGGAGGAGGTGGTGGAGATGGCTTTGGACTTTCTATGGGGGGATGGGCGTGGGCCGAAGATCCACAAGTTCCTAACCTTCCTGATAATGAAGATGGACGTATAGAATTTGAGATTGAATGCGATGAGAATGGAGATATCATAGGCATTCAAACCATACAAAGAGGATTGAGTCCCAAGGCTGAGCAATTACTCAAAGAAGAAATCAGGAAAAACTCTTTGGTGCGAACCTCGGCCGGCAAAGTTCCGGAGAGATCAAAAGGAAGAGTGGTCTTTATACTTAAGACTAAATAAACTACTCAACAATAATCAGGTAATAATTTTTCTTGCCTTTTTGTGCCAACAGGTATTTGCTTTGAAGCAATTCAAAAGCAGGTTTCTGCGCAGGGTCAGAAATTTTAATTTTATTAATACTTACTCCACCTCCCTGAATCATTTTCCGTGCCTCACCCTTGGAAGGAAAAATTGCACTTTGAGTTATTTCAGAAAGTAAATCAGTTACTGTATTGCAACTTTCCAGGGAAGATCGACTGATGTTTACCTGAGGAACCCCTTCAAACACGGCTAGCAAAGTATCTTCATCAAGGCTCTGCAAGTCTTCTGTTACCGAATTGCCAAATAAGATGGACGAAGCCTTGATAGCGGCATCATAGTCTTGCTGAGAATGAACTCGAATAGTAATGTCTTTCGCTAGCTCAGCTTGAAGTTTTCTTAAATGAGGAGCAAGAAGGTGTTCAGAAGTAATGGCATTAATTTCTTCCTTAGAAAGTTGAGTGAAAATTTTAATAAAGTTAGCGGCATCTTCATCCGAAGTATTGAGCCAGTATTGATAGAATTTATAGGGAGAAGTTCTCTTCGGATTGAGCCATACATTTCCTCCTTCTGTTTTTCCAAACTTGGTTCCATCCGCTTTTTTAATAAGCTGCGTGGTTAAGGCAAATGCTTCGCCATTTTCCTTTCTGCGAATCAATTCGGTGCCGGTAACGATATTACCCCATTGGTCAGAGCCTCCCATTTGCAGTTTACAGTTCTTGTGTTTGTAAAGCCAGTAGAAGTCATAACCCTGCACTAATTGATAAGTAAATTCAGTGAAAGACAAACCAGACTCAAGGCGCTTTTGAACCGAATCTTTTGCCATCATGTAATTTACCGTGATGTGTTTGCCAACATCCCTAATAAATTCCAGGAAGGAAAAGTTTTTAAACCAGTCATAGTTGTTAACCATTTCGGCTGAGTTGCCTGCTTTCGAGAAATCGAGGAATTTTTCAAGCTGCTTTTTTACGCAAGATTCGTTGTGCCTGAGCACTTCTTCCGATAAAAGGTTTCGTTCAACTGATTTGCCGGATGGATCGCCAACCATTCCCGTAGCTCCTCCTACAAGTGCAAAAGGTTTATGCCCACATTGCTGAAATTGCAGTAGTGTCATTATTTGAACAAGGTGACCAATATGAAGCGAATCTGCAGTCGGGTCAAATCCGATGTAGCCGGATACCATTTCCTTGTTTAACAGTTCTTCGGTGCCTGGCATGATGTCATGAATCATACCACGCCAGCGCAATTCTTCAACAAAACTTTTCTTCATTACAGGAATTAAAACGTCAAATATAAGGCTACTTGACCGAATGGAATAGTTGATATTGGTATTAAAGTAACAATCAGTTGTCACCCCATTAACGCTTCCGTTTTTTCAAAAGAAAAATGTATCATTGAGAAAATATACAATGCCCTCCTATGCAACAGCCCGATGCACTCAACCTGGTGGCGGAATTCCACCGAACTTTCAAACATCCGATCTTACCAACGCCTGCCATTCCAGATGAGGGTAGATGTAAACTCAGGGTGGCTTTGATTGCCGAGGAGTTGAAGGAAATGGAAGTAGCCATATTGCAAAATGACCTTGTCGGTGTCGCAGACGCCCTCTGCGACATTCAGTATGTATTATCCGGAGCCATACTTGAGTTTGGCCTCGCAGATAAGTTCAAGGTATTATTTGAAGAGGTTCAGCGGTCCAACATGAGTAAAGCCTGTGTTTCGCTGGAGGAAGCCCAGGAAACGATAGATTATTACAAAGCCAAAGATGGCACCGAATGTTATTTTAAACAGGAGGGAGACAAGTGGCTGGTCTATCGTAAATCGGATAATAAGACGATAAAATCCATTCACTATTCACCCGCTGATCTTGAAGGGATTTTAAATAAGTGAGTCATATGTAAAATTCAAGTTGGAAGACTTGATCCTGACCTTTTAAGGGTATGGGGGTAACAGCCAAAATGGGTAGCTCATTATAGGCTCGTATAAACTCCGATCGACTTATGCGCAGCTTACTTACCCCAAGCTTTATCTTATGATATTGCATTCTACCAGATTTGTTGGATGTAGCAGTAAACAACAGTTGGTAATGGATTGGTATTGGGGATGGAATGTACTTCATACCTGATTTTACACATTCAGTTTTTTGAAATCTCTTTTTATAAGACTGATTTGCGCGCTTTTATATTGTGAGAGAAGGCTAAATGCGACATCTGGAATGTATTCAAATGTCCCTTAGGGCCATATCCATCTGGATTTTTTCAAATTCGGTCATGAATTTGTGTATTATTGCACAATAATAGCATATCTAATGAGACAATTCAAATATTACCTGTGCAAAAATGTACCATGTTATCATTTGAGTTGTGGTTTCTTGAATAACCTGTTCGTAAGAATAGGATGACTTGTGCGTTAGATATATTGAGTTAAATGAAAAGAATGCTATTGGATGTGAGATTAATTTTTCTTTGCTTAGATGAATTCTAATGGTCGCAAAAACGACTGCGTATTTCAGATTTAATATAATTACCTTTAGCACAAATAATTTTTCTATTCGTATGGAATCTTCTTCAAAGGCATTCTTGGATGTATGGCATGACATTATGATGGTGGGCTCCATCATGTTGGTTTCGTTAGCCGTAATCACCTTTTTAGTGTACCAGCTAAAGGTTTCAGCCATTTCAGATTTAAAGAAGAAGCATGATTTTATAAACAGTTCAGAAATTAAGTGGCTTAAGTGGGTCTTCCATTTCCTGGGAGGAGCAGCAGCGCTGGCCATTAACTTATATGGCAAAGATAGCATGACTTCGGCCAGTGTGGCGTTCTATGTTAGGTTGTTTTTCTCGGTTGCAGGAGCAACTTTGATTGCCTACATCGCCTCACTCATATTGGATTATTATTATCCCACCAGGCTAAATTATAAACTAAGAAAACTAAGATACCATCCACGCTTGTCCAGTAGCGGAAATAAAATGAAACTACTTACGGAAGAAGAAGAAGACGTTCATTTAGATGAAGGCATGCAGGCCGAAGAAAACATATTCTCTATTGATTATGATGTATGGATCGATGAGAAAACAAAGGAGATAAAAATTGAAAAGTATCAAGGACATTTGATAGCACTTCAATGCCATAATTGCGGATTCTATACCATGCGGGTGAATCGTGAAGAGATCGTGGAAAGAAGCGAAGATGGCTCACCAAAAGAATTGATCAAGCACTATCAATGTAGCTATTGTAAAAATATTCGTGCTACTCAGTTTACCATATCAAGGAAAGAGGTTGACGACTATAAGCATACTAAACCGCGTGTAGCGAAAAACTCAAAAAATATTGATTTGGTAAAAGTTGATATCCATTCCAATCTTGGCACCAAGAAATCATTTGAGTTTCATTCGGTGGAAGAAGCCAAGAAGTTCCTGAATGAATTCGATTTTGATAAGATTGCTTAAATAAAAACAGGCATCTCATTTGCAAGGATCACGTTGAAGTAAGAAAATGTATCATATGATGAAGAGGGCATCCTTTATTCTCGTCTTTTTAATTTGTTTTTTAACTGCTGGTTTTGCGTCCGTGATTGACTCTCTGGAGCTTAAACCCAAGCCGGTATATGGCAAGGAAGCACGTGTCATATCCTATATCCTCGATAATAACCATTATCGCAAAATACGCCTTAATGATTCATTATCAGCGGTGATATTGAATGAATATATTAAGGAGTTGGATAATAGTAAGACGTATTTTCTGTCTTCCGATATCAAGTCTTTTGATCGCTACAAGTTTGCTATCGATGACTTAGTCAGAAATGAAAATGTGAATCCTGCCTATGAGATTTATAGTGTATTCGTGAAGCGATATAAAGAGAGAATGGATTACGTGATGAATAGCCTGATTAAGCAGGAATTCGATTATTCTATTGACGAATATTATGAAACCGACCGGGATAAAGAATCCTGGGCGGCAACTAAAGATGAGTTAAATGATGTATGGAGAAAAATAATTAAGAGCCAGGCGCTTAGCTTGAAGTTGGCAGGAAAGAAGCAACCAGAAATAACTGAAGCGCTGAAGAGCAGATATGAACGTTTCACAAAATTCTTTACACAGTTTAATTCGGAAGATGTTTTTAGCATCTATATGAACGCAATAACCGGGGCATATGACCCTCATACCAACTATTTTTCTCCGAAGCAGTCTGATATATTCAAACAACAAATGACGCTTTCCCTGGAAGGGATAGGGGCTCAACTTCAGGCAGAGAACGATTATACCAAAGTGGTGAGGATATTACCAGGTGGAGATGCTCAAAAGACTGGTAAGGTTAATGTGAATGATTTTATTATTGGTGTCGCCCAGGGTAAAGATGGTGAAATGGTGGATGTAGTAGGATGGAGGTTGGATGATGTAGTAAAACTAATAAAGGGCCCTAAAGGCACGGTGGTTAGGCTTTTGATTCTACCTGCTAAAACAGGAGTCAACGGTCCCTCCGTGGAAGTAACATTGGTAAGAGATAAAATTAAGCTGGAAGACCAGGCGGCAAAAAAAGAAATCATAAACTTTCAATCTAATGGAAAGGCTATGAAACTGGGCGTGATCTTGTTGCCAAGTTTTTATATGGACTATGAAGCTTATCAGAAAGGAGATCCTGATTTCCGTAGCACTACTCGTGATGTAAAAAAGTTGATTGGAGAGTTAAAGACAGAAGGAGTGGAGGGTATTGTAATGGATTTAAGAAATAATGGTGGGGGATCATTACCAGAGGCCGTTGACCTTACCGGACTCTTCATCAAAGAAGGACCCGTGGTTCAGGTTCGCAATTCTACTGGAAAGGTAGAGGTGCTTCCGGATGATGATAAAGAAGTATTTTACAGCGGTCCATTGGTGGTATTGACAAACCGGTTTAGTGCTTCTGCCTCAGAAATATTTGCTGGTGCCATTCAGGATTACCAGCGAGGTGTTATCGTAGGCGAATCAACCTATGGAAAAGGCACGGTGCAGACGGTGCTGGATCTAAACCGATTTATCAACGAGAAAGAAAAGGTGGGTGAACTAAAAATCACTTTCCAGAAATTTTATCGTGTCACCGGAAGCAGCACTCAGCATAAAGGGGTAAGTCCTGATATCAATTTACCTTCAGCATATAATGCAGAGCAATACGGTGAGAGCGCCAGCCCCAGTGCACTGCCCTGGGATGTTATAAGTCCTACCAATTTTCAAAAGGTTTCTCTCGTGAATAAATCAGTGATAGATGCCCTTACCTCTTCATATCTTGACAGAACTAAATTTGATAGGAGTTTGAAGAAGTTTGTTTCCGAAACAGAACAGTTAAAGAAAAATCTCTCTCAAACACAGGTTTCGTTAAATGAGTCCAAGAGAAAAGCTGAAATGCTGGAAGCAGAAAAACTCAAGCCCAATGAAAAGTTAGACACCAAGGTAACATCCAAAGAAGGATTGAATGAAGGTGACCCATTGCCCATGGAGGATGAGTATCTGAGAGAGGGCTTATTGATACTTAGTGATCTGATAAAAAGAAGAATTGGCTAAGTCATAGCCCCGAAAGGAACAGTTTAAGCAAGCAGATATTCGGAAAATCTTTAATTCTCATTTCTTAAGAATGGAGGCAAAATTTATTTAATTTAACCTCATATTGGTTAATATTTTTTACCCCCTTCGTTAAAGAAGCATGAGTGAAGAACTACTTAAAGCGATTGTTCAGCTTTTTGCTATTGTAGCTAAAGAACGTATCACTGAAGATGAACGAACCAACATCAAGGAGTTCTTATCACTTCATCTTAATCAGGAATCTACCCGTTATTATCTTTCGCTTTTTGATGATTTTTGCAAACAGAATAAACGATACACTGAATCTACACTTAATGTAGATGAGGCAACTCTCGAATTTGTAGACGACTGGTCGCAGATCATTCAGATTGCTAAAAAAGTAAACCAGGCTCTTACTACGCAGCAAAAGGTAGTACTTACCCTCAAGATCATTGAATTATGCTATGCCGATGGAGAACTATCCGAGCGCCAGAGCAATCTGATCTACTACATTGGCGAAGCTCTTAAGATTCCACAAAAGGATCTTAAGGTTATGCGCACTTTCGTAATCGGCCAGGATATTGAGGAGCTGGCATCCAAAAATATTCTGATTATCGATGAAGGTTCGGATGATTTTGAATATCCCGGTCCTCGTATTATGGCAAAGGATTTAACAGGCTTGATCGCTATTCTTCGCATCCATGATATTGAAACTTATTTCATTAAATACCTGGGTATTACTCCGTTATACTTAAATACGGTCCTGCTTAAAAGTAGAAAGATTGACGTATTCCCAACAGGGAGTGCAATACGTGGATCAAAAATAGAAACGATATATTATTCTGATATAGTAAGCAAGTTTCTGTTTGAGGAAAGTGACACCGATGTAAGCTTTTTGGCGGAGCATGTTTTCTATCATTTCAAGAGCGGAAAGGCTGGATTGCAAAATATTAACATTGCTGAAAGTGGGGGTAAGTTGATTGGCTTAATGGGAGCAAGCGGCTCCGGAAAGTCTACGCTGCTCGGAGTTCTCAACGGATCAGAAAAACCATCTAGTGGCCGCGTTATCATCAACGGTGTAGATATTCATCGTGAACCCGAAAAACTGAAAGGAGCCATCGGCTTCATACCTCAAGATGATTTACTTATTGAGGATCTTACGGTATTTGAAAATTTATATTACGCTGCGCGACTTTGCTTTGGTCATTATAGCAAAGAAAAAATTATTGAATTGGTGGAACGAGTCTTACAAAGCCTGGGGTTGCAGGAAATACGCCACTTGAAAGTGGGTTCTCCTATGCAAAAGACCATCAGTGGCGGCCAGCGTAAGCGTCTCAATATCGGACTTGAACTTCTCCGGGAACCAACCATTCTTTTTGTTGACGAGCCGACCTCAGGCCTTTCTTCGCGGGATTCAGAGAACATCATGGACCTCCTTAAGGAATTGTCGCTGAGAGGAAAAATGATTTTTGTCGTTATTCATCAGCCATCATCCGACATATTTAAAATGTTTGATACGCTGATCATTTTGGATGTTGGTGGATTTCAGATTTATTATGGAAACCCGGCTGAATCAGTGAATTACTTTCAGGAAATTGTTAATGCCGCCAATAAAACTCCAGGTGCTTGCCCTGAGTGCGGTAACATTAATCCGGAACAGATTTTCAATATCATTGAAACCAGGGTGGTCAATGAATATGGGAGATTTACTCACGCCCGTAAAGTTTCACCTGGCCAGTGGTATCAATACTTCAAGCAAAAGCAGAAGGTGCCAAAGATTGCAGAGGTCTATGATCCGCTGCCGGTAGTGCAAAAAATTCCCAACTGGTTCAAGCAACTTTGGATTTTCATTGTTCGTGACGTTTTGTCCAAGCTAGCCAATACGCAGTATGTAATTACCATTCTTTTGCTGGCACCCTTGCTGGGAATATTCATTGCCTATTTTGTTAAATATTATGAGGAAGTAGGGGTAGAAAACGTTGAATACAGATTTTTCAATAATTCTAATATACCGGTGTATTTTTTCATGAGTGTCGTAGTGGCGCTATTCATCGGATTAATTATCAGTGCCGAAGAAATATTCAAGGACCGTAAAATATTAAAACGGGAGCGATATCTTAATCTTAGCAGCAGCAGTTACCTGATTTCCAAAGTAGTGATCCTGTTTTCCATTTCGGCATTTCAAACCTTTAGTTTCGTGGTGATTGGTAACTGGATTTTAGAAATTCCACTCACTGAAATGCGTTATTGGTGGATATTGTTTTCTACGGCCTGCTTTGCCAATGTATTGGGACTGAATATTTCATCAGCATTCGATTCGGCTGTTACAATTTATATCCTCATACCTATACTAATTATTCCTCAATTGCTACTCAGTGGTGTTGTGGTGACTTTTGATAAATTCAATCCGAAAGTAGGCACCCCCGATGGCATACCTATGTTGGGTGAAATTATGGTTTCACGCTGGGCGTTTGAAGCATTAATGGTTACTCAATTCAAGGATAATCCTTATGAAAAGCAGTTTTATAAACTGGATCAACGGTTGTACATGGCTGAATACAAAAAGACCTTTTACATATCAAAACTTGAAACAGCAGTCTCCAATCTTAAAAACAATCCTGGAAAGTGGAATGATAAGACCGCCAATAGCCCAATGCGAAAGTCATTGGACCTGCTACGTACAGAACTTAGTCATGAACGCAATAAATTTGGAACGAAAAAATTTCCAGAAGTGGATCTTTTGATTCCTGGTAAATTCGATGCCTCTGTGTTAGCTAGTACAGAGCATTTTATAAAGTCCTTGAAACAGTTGTATGTCAATCGTTCTTCCAAAGCGTCACGCGAAAAGGACTCGATTGTTCAATCACTGACAAACTCTCCGGAAAAGATAGTCGCATTTAATGAGGAACGCATGAAATATCAAAATGAGGAAGTAACTCGTTTTGTGGAAAATAGAAACAGTCTCACAAAAATTGTTGAATATAAGGGGCGGCTGGTGCAAAAAGTTTATCCTATTTATTTTGATGATCATCATCCGAATAATGCCTTGGATTTCACCGCCAATTTTTACTCTCCAACCAAATACTTTTTGGGAGAAAAGTATGATACTCTTTATTTTAATATTGCTATGATATGGAGTTTTTCAATTCTGCTTTATGTTGCCCTTTATTTTAACGTATTGAAGAAAGGGGTGCAGGGCTTTGAATTGCGAAGGAGATATATGTGGAGGAAGAAAGAGTAGCCTTACTTAAAGCTATAAACGGTGAGTATGAAATTCTGCCGGATTACATGTGTAATGATTTCTGTTTTGACCTTTTATTCTTGCGGTCCAGGAGATAATAAGGAATCCAGTGTGGAGCAAATTAGTGTCTCTGAATGGCCTGAGATGGATTCATTTCACATGGTCATGTCGGAGGCATTTCACCCTTACAAAGACTCTGCAAACTTCGACCCTGTAAAGCGGTTGGCAGAAGTGTTGGCGCAACAAGCCGAAGCCTGGGCATCAGCGGAACTGCCTGATAAGGTGAATAACGATGAAATGAAGGCACAACTAAATCAGTTGAAAGAGGACACACATGCGCTTTCTGCTTTGATCAAAGAGAGTGCTACAGATGAAGAACTTAGTCTTGCGTTGAATGACCTGCATGATAGTTTTCATAAAATCATGGAAGCATGGAAGGACGGCAACCATGAACATCCCCACTAATGGCTTAAATAATTAAAGGAGTCTTACCTCCATTTTTATTTATGCTTAAGATTGCCTGGGCTGAATCATACGTTTTATCATTACCACCGTCTCACCGGTTCCCGATGAGCAAGTATGACGTATTGCCGCAGCAATTGCTTCATGAAGGAACTATCTCCAATGAAAATATCTTTCATCCTTCTCCTCTGGATCTGGAGTGGATTTTAACCACCCATGAAATAGCGTATTGGAATAAGTTATCAACGTTAACTCTTACTCCCGTAGAAATTAGACGGACGGGATTTCCATTAACGAATGAACTGGTGCAACGGGAAGTAGTCATTATGAATGGAACGGTGCAATGCGCTTTATATGCCCTTAGGTATCGAGTTGCTATGAATATAGCAGGAGGAACACATCATGCATTTACCAACAAAGGAGAGGGGTTCTGTTTGCTAAACGACATTGCGATTGCTGCCAATTATTTGTTGAATGAAAAACTTGTTCATCGCATCCTTGTTGTAGACCTTGATGTGCATCAGGGAAATGGTACGGCACAAATCTTCAACGATGATGACAGGGTGTTTACCTTCAGTATGCATGGCGCTAACAACTACCCGCTCCAGAAAGAAAGATCCGATTTGGATATCGGCCTTCCCGATCACACGCAGGATGGTTTCTACCTTTCTGTATTGGAGGTAAATCTTAAAAACCTTATCGATCGTGTGCAACCTGATTTCATTTTTTATCAGTCAGGTGTCGACATTTTGGAGACCGACAAATTAGGTCGACTGAGTGTAACCAGGGAGGGGTGTAAGCAACGCGACAAGATGGTGCTCATGGCAGCCAAAGTGAATAAGATACCGTTGGTAGCAAGCATGGGTGGTGGCTATTCTCATGATTTCCGCGACATCATTGAGGCTCACGCAAACACTTTTCGACTCGCCCAGGAGATTTTCTTTTGAGCGGTAGCTATGCGAAACTCAATTTCTATTAACTTTCCTCTAAAACTATATTGAATGATTTCCTCCGTTGTCACCAAAGAAGAAAAGAGAACTCTCTGGTCTGTAGTTATGGCTTCATCTGTAGGTACCCTGATTGAATGGTATGATTTCTATATTTTCGGAAGCCTCGCTACTATATTATCATTGCAATTTTTTCCACAGACCAATCCGACTGCGGCATTTCTTTCAACGCTAGCCACATTCGCTGCAGGTTTCGTAGTGAGACCGTTCGGTGCAATCTTCTTCGGTAGGTTGGGTGATCTCGTAGGGAGGAAATACACGTTCCTGGTAACGCTGATATTAATGGGAGGTTCTACGTTCGGTATTGGATTAGTACCGAGTTATCAGTCTATTGGAATATTTGCTCCACTGATTGTGTTAACATTGAGACTATTGCAGGGGCTTGCTTTAGGAGGAGAGTATGGTGGCGCTGCTACCTATGTGGCTGAGCATGCTCCGGCTGCTAAAAGAGGATACTACACCAGCTATATTCAGACAACAGCTACCTTGGGCCTCTTCGTTTCCATTGGCGTAATACTTGGTGTTCGCTCCTGGATTGGAGTAGAGGCATTCAACGATTGGGGCTGGCGGGTGCCATTCATCTTGTCCTCTATTCTTGTTGGCATTTCCATTTACATTCGACTCCGCATGAAAGAGTCTCCGCTTTTTGCCAAACTTAAAGCGGAGGGTAAAGTATCCAAGAACCCAATCAAAGAAAGTTTCGGAAAAAAAGAAAACCTGATCATGGTGTTGATTGCATTGTTTGGTGCCACTGCCGGACAAGGTGTTGTATGGTATACCGGTCAGTTTTATGCCATGACGTTTATTGAAAAAACTTGCCAGGTGGATTTTGTGCAGACTCGTAATATCATAGCGATTTCCTTATTGATTGGAACTCCTTTTTTTATCGTATTCGGTGGGTGGTCAGATCGTGTTGGAAGGAAGTATATCATGATGGTGGGGATGATTCTCGCTGTGTTTATGTACCGTCCTATCTATCGCGAAATGTTAACTATATCTGATCTTAATCAAAAAGTAGAACGCACTGATCAGAGAATAGAAGAGCAGGTCGCTGGTACGGGTAGTGCTCCGGCAAAGACAATCCAAACGAAAATCTATGCTGATGAAACGAAAGCGATCGTTACCTTGGTTGACAATAAGGAAACCAAACGTGAGGTGTTTCTAGGAGATGAAGATTATTGGATAATGATTGCGCTAGTTACAGTTCAGGTATTGTTGGTTACCATGGTATATGGTCCGATTGCAGCATTCTTAGTGGAGTTGTTCCCAACGCGTATTCGCTATACTTCAATGTCCTTGCCTTATCATATCGGCAACGGAATATTTGGTGGACTCACTCCATTTATTGCCACTTATTTGTCGGGAGTATTCAATGATCCGTTAGCCGGCCTCTGGTACCCTATTGCCGTGGCTGCTATTTGTTTTGTTATCGGTATGATTTTATTAAGTAATAAGAAGAGAGCTGAAGTGATGGAGTAATCATGCCATTTACACCTGCCCATCCTGCCCTTGTATTACCGTTTTTAAAAATAAAGCCTGAGCGCATTTCAGCATCTGCTTTGGTGATTGGGAGTCTTTCTCCAGACTTTGAGTATTTTTTTAAGATGTCGGTGAGCGGAGAGCATGGTCACACCATATTAGGCATTTTGTATTTTGATATTCCGGTTACCATTTTACTGATGTTTTTATTTCACCTCGTGGTTAAAGGAAACCTGATCGCGAATCTCCCAGCATTTTTGCAATCTCGTTTTCAGCCTTTACTGCATCTGGATTTTAAAGAACATTTTAGAAAATATTACTGGGTAGTAATTATTTCAGCTGGTGCCGGAGCATGCTCTCACATCTTTTGGGATGCCTTTACGCATAACGATGGTTTCTTTGCTCAACGCATAGCGTTATATAGGTATATCGTTATTCCTTTCGAAGGTGTTCGCTATCCACTCTTTTATGGTTTACAACAAATCAGCACGTATGTCGGATCGGCCATTGTAATTGCCTACATCTATCTTTTAAAACCTGAGCAAAATATAAAAATCAGCCGCCCATCAATGCTTTATTGGCTTCTCATTATTTTGATTTCGAGTGTGGTTGTCTCGCTAAGATTTCTTTTCGCCACAAACAGTCTTGATCTCGGTAACTTCGTGGTGTCTTCAATTTCTGCTATCTTGGTTGCTATCCTGATGTGTGGATTTGTAAGATTAAAGAATCGTGTAATCAATTGATGGAATCCAAATGGCCAAAAAATCACAATGGGCCCAGGTAGGTAAGAGAAAGGTCGAGTTGTCTAACCTCGAGAAAGTAATCTTTCCAGAGGATGCTATCACGAAAGCAGAAGTGATCGAATATTACCTAAAGATCGCGCCTACACTATTGCAGCACGTAAAGGGGCGAGCCTTGACACTCATTCGATTTCCCGATGGAATACATGGTGAAAGTTTTTATCAGAAGAATCGGCCGGAATGGGCACCTGACTGGATTGAATTTGTAAAACTCGGCAAAGATGAAAAGAAAGATTACATCATCGCCACGGAGCCAGCCTCATTAGTGTGGCTAGCCAACCTTGCATCGCTGGAGCTACATCAGCTTCATAGCCGCAAGCCTGATTTTGACCATCCCGACTATATGGTGTTTGACCTCGATCCACCGGAAGGGTATGAATTCAGCAAGGTGGTTTCCTTGTCATTAGACTTAAAAGAGCACATTGAACATTTTGGTTATACGGCATTTGCAAAGACTACCGGTGGAAAAGGCATTCATATTTGTTGCCCGATTGAACCTCGCTGGGATTTTCATACTGTGTTTGAAACAGCACAACTTATTGCTCAACCATTTGTAGAACGAACACAGAAGGAAACAACCCTTCATATTAAAAAGGATGCACGCAAAGGTAGAGTGCTGATTGATATTTTTAGAATCCGCTCGGGACAAAGTATTGTGTCACCTTACAGTTTGCGTGGAAGAATTGGTGCACCTGTTTCAATGCCATTGACATGGAACGAAATAGCACGATTGAAAACTCCGTTAGAGTTTAATATCAACAATGCGGTTGATAAAGTTGTGAAGGATGGTGATGCATGGGAAGGAATCGATGCCTATGCATCTGAACTACATACACATCGCACAGCAAAAATCTCAAAAGCAAAACGACTCCCTAAATCCGATAAGCGAAAGACTCCTGAGCAGCTGGAAGATTATTCAAAAAAGCGCGACTTCAAAAAGACGCCTGAGCCTCATGCAAAAGTGCTGGAAAGCAGTGGTACCAGCTTTGTCATCCATCGTCATCACGCATCGCATTTGCATTACGATCTTCGGTTGGAACAGGATGGAGTACTCAAATCATGGGCAGTTCCACGAGGGTTCCCGCCATACCCAGGCGTGAAACGATTGGCGGTTCAAACGGAAGACCACCCCATGCAATACCTCACCTTTGATGGAGTAATTCCTAAAGGACAATATGGTGCCGGTGAAATGTGGATTTATGCTATCGGAAAATATCAGATTACCAAGGATAAAAAGGATGGATTTTATTTCCGGTTAAGTAGTAAGGAAATTTCCGGAGAGTATCGCATTTATAAAATAAAACCGAAGGAATGGTTATTGGAACGAGTAGATACTCCGCAGGTGAATTACTTGCACGATGTCATCGAACCAATGTTATCGGGATCAGGTCAAAAACCTCCGGAAGGGGATGAGTATGTTCACGAAATGAAATGGGATGGGATAAGAGCATTGATTACGTTGGAAGATGGATTGGTTCAGATTCGTTCACGGAACCAAAATGACATTACATCAAGATTTCCAGAATTATTGCAGGCCGACAAAACCTTTCGCGCAACCTGTGGTTTATTCGATGCTGAAATTGTGTGTCTTGATAAAACAGGTAAGCCCGATTTCAAAAAAGTAATTCATCGTTTGATGAGTTCGGGCGATAGCACTATTCAAAAGCTTTCAAAAACGAGCCCGGTTTATTGTTACATTTTCGATTGCCTATATCTTGATGGAAGGAGTCTGATTAATGAAACCCTATTGAAGCGGAAGGAATGGCTTAAAGATGCAATCAAATCAGATACACCTTATCGCATCAGTGAAATTGTGGACGATGGACAAGCACTTTTTGAAGCCGCAAAGCTTCACGAGGTGGAAGGAATCATGTCGAAGCGAAAGGATGGAAAATACCTTCCGGGAAAGCGTTCGGATCTATGGATGAAAGTAAAAGTGCGTAGTACGGCCGATTGTGTAATCATAGGGTACAATGAAGGGAAGGGAGATCGGAAGTCAACATTTGGAGGGTTGCATATTGCAGAACGAATCGAAGATGATTTGCTTTATCGCGGTAAAGTAGGAACCGGGTTTGATGATGCTACAATCAAGGAGATTTTCAAGCAAATTAAAGAGTTGAAATCAATAAAGAAGCCCATTGCCGGGAAGGTAATGGATGAGAAAACCAGTAAATGGGTGGAGCCAACGCTGATTGCAGAAATCAGTTATGCGAAAATTACTGCCGATAAGATGTTTCGTGAGCCTGTATTTGTTCGACTGAGGCCAGATAAGCAAAAGTCTATGAAGTGACTTTAATCAGTTTACAGTTCAGGCGGTTTTCCTATCTTTCAATCTTCAATTGGGATATTTAAAATTTCATTATGGCGGCTGATGCTTCTCTCTTTCTGAAAAACTTATGGTACCTGGCATTTCATGGTTCATCCCTTAAGTCGGGCAAACTGATTGGCAAGGAAATGTTGGGTGAGAAGATAGTTTTTGGACGTAATGAACAAGGTAAACCTTTTGCACTTCGTGATAATTGTCCCCACAGAGGTGTACCTCTCTCTACAGGCTGGTTTAAAGATCACACGATACAGTGTTGCTACCATGGTTGGCAATTCGACACGAAAGGTACGTGCAAAGGAATACCTGCCTTGCCGCCAGATAACACCATTGATATTTCGAAGATCAAAGTATTTCAATATCCGTGTGAAGAAATTAATGGTACCATTTGGGTTTACATGCCCGACAAAAAACTTCCAAACCTGGTGCCCATCCAACCACCACCAAATTTGCTGTTGTCGCCCGACAAAAATTTTCTTCATGTTGAAACTGTAACCATGCCGGCAGATATCGACCATTCGGTGATTGGATTGATTGATCCTTCACACGTAACCTTTGTGCACCAGTCGTGGTATTGGCGTTCGGCCAAGAAGTTAAAGATTAAAGAGAAGAAATTTGAACCCACTGCAAGGGGATTCAAGATGGTACGTCATGCCCCTTCTTCCAATTCAAAAGGTTATAGTGTTTTAAAAGGAGGAACTTCTACTGAGATTGTATTTGAGATCCCCGGCATTCGTACGGAGCATATTCAAGTAGGAGAGAGGCACGAGGTAATTTCCATTACAGTGTTAACTCCCATCAACGAAAATCAAACGGAGCTTACTCATATTTTCTACAGCACCTTGCCCCTTACCAAATGGCTGTGGTGGCCATTGCGAAGACTCGGCAAACAATTCATAGGACAGGATCTTGGAGTGTTTCAAAAACTAAGTGATGGGTTGAAATCGAAACCAACACTTATGCTTATCGGAGAACCGGATATGCAGGCGCGTTGGTACTATGAGATTAAAAGACTATGGGCACTTGCGCAACAAAACAATGTGCCCTTCGAAAACCCGGTGAAACCACAGACCTTGCATTGGGTAACCTGATCAATTTCAAATTTGATATTGAGTTACCAGTAAGGTTTATTTTCAATACCTGACTAATATCATAGTATCGAAAGAAACAGTGAAACATCTTTACGTATTGAATCGCACCGGCCAGTCGGGTTTAGGGTTGCGAACATTGTTGTTTAGGAGGGCTGTCCGTGGGGGGTGGCCTTTCTTTTTTTATATGCAACTCAATTTATACTATACGAACTGGGTTGTTTATTTCGATTCCCTTAAGAAGTAGCTTTTCTGTTTTTTCTCTTACTCCACCACCAAAATGCTAAAACAGCAGTACCAATTACAAAGGGCCAGAGGTTAATAAGGAAAATGATAAAGGCTAATAGATTGTCCCATCCTCCTTTAAGGGATTGAATGAATTTTGAAGCGAAGCCAAAGTCGGTGCCAATGGTTTCATAATACGTGATATTGAGGGTGCTAAATGATACTTGATTTTTCAGGTAGTTCAACCGTCCTTCCATAGACTCAATTTCCGAGCGCACAGTAGCAATCTCACTTTCAATGGAGACGATATCTTCAATGGTTTTGGCCTGCTTTAATATTTCCCTGTATCGCTCCTCCAATTCCTTCTTTGTTTTTAATCGAGTCTCGACATCAATGAACTGCTCCGTTACGTCTTCTGTGTTGATGTTCTTGCTTTCTATCTTTTTCGCAAGAACTTCTAGGCGGGTGATGAGAATATCAAATTGGTCCGCGGGAACTCTTATTGTTTGGGTGTATTGAAACCTGTTTTCATAGTTATTTTCACTCTCCAAAGAGATGTACGCATTAAGTTCTTTGCAAATCTTTTCAATTTCAGATTTAGTCTTTTTTAACTGATCAGTTTCAAAGTCAAGCGAACCATTGCGGATCAGTTTCTTATCTGTCATTTTCAATGTTGCTGGCTGTGTTGATGGAGGCAAGTTTGAGGCTACTTCAAACTCATCTTCATCTGCAGATTCAACTACTTTAGCATCCTGTAATGCGAAATGCATATTCTTATCATTCATGTTTTCGGTACAGGAGATGAAAAGCGTAACCAATAATACTAGGGCATTCATTTTCATAGTTTGGATGGTTCACATCAATAATCCTTAAAATACAAGAAAGTAACATGACCCAAATAATAAAAGCCGGGTCTTTGACCCGACTTTTAACGTGTATTATGCAATTTTTATTATCCCAATGCCTGAACGCCAGGTAGCACTTTGCCTTCAAAATATTCCAGAAGTGCACCACCACCTGTTGATACATAACTTACCTTTTCTTCAAAACCAAATTTGGCAACAGCCGCAGCAGAGTCGCCACCACCTATTAAGGAGAAGGCGCCTTGCTCAGTAGCGCGAACCACTGCTTCTGCAATTCCTTTTGTTCCACGTTCAAATTTCTCCATTTCAAACACGCCCATAGGACCGTTCCATAAAATAGTTTTGGAGTCTTCAACCACTTTTGAAAATACCTGCAATGCTTGTGGTCCGATATCCAAACCCATCCATCCGGATTCTATTGAATTGTTGTTTGCGATTTTGGTATTGGCATTTGCATCAAACTTATCGGCTATAATGGAGTCGATAGGCAGATGTAGTTCGACACCTTTTGCTTTTGCTTTTTGAATTAACTCTTTAGCAAGGTCTAGTTTATCTTCCTCCACCAAAGAATTACCAATACTTCCACCCAAGGCTTTAAAGAAGGTATAGGCCATACCACCGCCAATAATGAGGTGATTTACTTTATCCAGCAGCTTTTCAATAATTAAAATCTTGTCCGATATCTTAGCTCCTCCCATTATTGCAGTGAACGGTCTCGCTGCATTTTCCAATACTTTTTTGGCGTTGTCCAACTCTGCGGCCATTACATAACCTGCGCACTTATCGTTGAAGAATTGAGCAACAATTGTAGTGGAAGCATGAGCGCGGTGTGCAGTACCAAACGCATCGTTTACATAAATGTCACCGTGCTTTGAAAGTTTCTCTGAGAAAGCAAGATCACCTTTTTCTTCTTGCTTGTGGAAACGAAGGTTTTCGAGGATTAAGACTTCACCAGGTTTGAGCGCAGCGGATTGAGCGAAGGCATCATCACCGATGCAATCAGTAGTAAATTTTACGGGTAATCCCAGTAATTTTTCTGCTGTCTTTATGGTATGCTTTAATGAATATTTTTCCTCTGGACCTTCTTTCGGGCGACCAAGGTGCGACATCAAAATACAACTTCCTCCGTCTTTCAATATTTTTTTGATAGTTGGTATCGTAGCGCGAATGCGATTGTCATCTGTTACCTGAAAACTTTTATCGAGGGGTACATTGAAGTCTACGCGAATAAGAGCTCTTTTTCCCTGGAAGTTAATGTCGTTGATGGTCTTCATAGCAAAATGGTTATCACTTTTAGTGGTGCCGAAGGTAGTAAATCAAAGCGGGAAGAAGGGAGGCTGCTGCTTGCTATTTTTCAGCAAACGATTGATACTTGCATTTTTGGAACAGGTAAAACATCTTTCCATTTATTGGTTTCTGCGTACTCACAGATGATTTCATTGCGCTGTGTAAGTAAGCGGGTCAGATATCCTTTCAGGAATAATAGATTGGCAGCTTCTCCGATAATTCCGAGCGGAGTATTATAGTAGAAGTGGTCGATCATTACGGTTTCGTTGCCAATATCATAGAAGAAATGATCATGAATCATGGAATGAAACATGCCATTAACCAATTCATCGGTAAAGAAGAAGGGTGGTGTAAATTTTGAAATTTTTACTTCCATGCTTTGACGAACACCCAAGTGAGTAGACTGCCAAAGTACCCGTTGATTAAGTCCAAGCAGACCACTGGTGACTCCACCAACTGCCTCTTCACGCGTCTGCTTTACAGATATCTTATGCAAATCAATACTACGGGCCAAATCAAAACACCGATCGATGGGTGCGCTAATGTGGGTGGATAATTCAATTTTATTCATGGTATGGATAGGTAGCTATTAAAATCTTATCATCATTCAATTCAATGGTTTCTCTAATCTCCAAAACTAATTCCAATGCCTTTGGCTGCTTGAACCAGATAAGAATCCTTTTGAAGGAAATTATATTCTTTGGTCGCCTCCTCCAGTGTTACAGATGTAATCGAATTGTTCTTCAAAGCGACCATTCTGCCAAAGTTCTTCTCGAGGGCAAGTTCAAATGCCTTTACACCGAATAAGGTGGCCAACACGCGATCAAAGGCAATAGGAGTACCACCGCGCTGCACATGGCCAAGTACGGTCTCTCTTATCTCTGCCTTACAGCCAGCATCTTTTAATTGTTTGGATAGTTGATAAGCTACGCCCCCCAGACGCACATGCTCAGAACCCTTTTCTCCTTTACTTGATGTAATTGTGCCTTCTTTTGCCTTTGCTCCTTCTGCGATCACAATGTTTGCAAATCCTCTTCCTCGTTTATACCGTCCGTCAATTCTCTTTACCAGTTTATTTATGTCATATGGAATTTCTGGGACTAAACAGATCTCAGCGCCTCCCGCTATGGCGGTATGGAGAGCAATCCAACCTGCATCGCGCCCCATTACTTCCATAATCATCACGCGATGGTGACTTTCTGCCGTAGTTACCAATTTGTCAAAGCTGTCTGTGGCAATCTGAACAGCAGTCTGAAAACCAAATGTTAAATCTGTTGCAGATAAGTCATTATCAATAGTCTTGGGCACCCCGATAATGGGTATCCCTTTTTCATATAAAACTTTAGAAATTTTTTGTGATCCATCTCCACCAATGTTGATGATGGCATCAAATTTTAATTCGTTGAGCTTTCTTATCAGTTCTGTGGAGCGATCTTCAAATCGGGTTGAACCATCGGGTTGCAGGACCGGGAACTTGATGGGATTTGCTTTGTTAGTGGTTTTAAGAATGGTGCCACCCTTAATATGAATGCCAGCGGTCCGTTTGTTTGTCAGGCGTATGATTTCCTGAGGTTCGTTTAAAACGCCATTAAAAGCTTCAATACTTCCGTATACCTCCCAATCCTTTTCTCTTCTGGCCCTTTTTGCAATACCACGAATAACCGCATTTAAACCCGGACAGTCGCCACCACCGGTCAGTACTAATATTTTTTTTGTCATGAAAAGGAAGTTCAACGCCTCTTTTTTAAAGCAAGAGGTAACCCAAGTTAAGGATGGGTGGTTGAAATATAATATTGGCCTGATTATTTTATTTAGTCAGCGGCCGCCCTCCGTAAGCGGTCATTTATTGCTTTTCCCAGGCCTACATCTGGTACTTCCTCAGCAAGTATGACGTCAATGTCCATTTTATCAAGAGCACGCAGGGAGGCAAAGAGTTTATGAGCCGCTTCTTCCAGGTTACCCTCCTCAGATAAGTTAATCTGCTGGTTCTTGTCAACCATCGCGACTTGCCGTTGAAAGGTCAAGATCCCCACTCGATGACTACGATGTTCTTTGACTAGCTTATCGAGCTTGCCTAGTTTCATTTTTTTTCTTGGCGCATAATGGCTTTTGAGTTGACCAGGAGCCAGTGGATTGGAAGAAGTATTGAGTTGCAAGCCTACTTTTCCAACCATGGATTCAATTATTTCGATACTCAAGCCACCCAGGCGGTATACCATGGGGAGTTCATTTTCAAAACCGACAATAGTGGATTCTATTCCAACAGGACATTCGCCTCCGTCCAGGATGTATTTGATTTTGTCACCCAGTTGCTCGTTCACATGTTCAGGGCGCGTAGGACTTATATATCCAAAGGGATTTGCACTAGGTGCTGCCAACGGAAATGATATTTGTTCCAGCAGCGATCGAGTTAAATCGTGGTTCGGACATCGAACCCCAACGGTGTCTAATCCTGATGTCACCAAATCTGGAATATGAGATTTCTTTTTCAGTAGCAGGGTTAATGGACCTGGCCAGAATTGAGTTGCCAGTTTTTCAGCTTTCTCAGGGAAATCATCCACCAGTTCTTTTGCTTTTTCAAGGTTGGCCACATGAATGATCAACGGATCGAATTGCGGGCGATCTTTGACTTTAAAAATCTCCAGAATGGATTTCTCATTTAATGCATTACCGGCAAGTCCATAAACGGTTTCAGTAGGGATGGCAACCAATTCACCCTTTTCAAGAAGTTGTTTTGCGATCGCTATATTGCTTCCGATTTGGGCCATAGCCGCAAAGCTAAATTAATTTGTCATGAAGTGTTAATCGCTGTAAGTTGCGATATAAAATATCATTGCCATGAGTAATAAAACACGTTCTATATTAAAAGCCATAGCAGTCCTCTTGGTTTTATTGGCTGTTTTAATGGAGTTGAAAGTGATCATCGTTCCCGCTATTGCCATATATAAATTCTGGCTGGTGGTAATCGCCTTTGGCTTGTTGCTGGTTGGATCAAAATAGTTTTTCTTTCATCCGCAGAACAGATCTTTCCTGATTGTATTTTTCCAGATCACTCAAGTGGATCCATTTTACATCATGTGATTCTTCGCTCACCTGGATCAAATCAACTGGGTCAGCTTCCATCAGAAATCGGACATCGTAATGAAAGTGTTCCGGAAAGTCGATGCGCTTTGGTATCAAGTGGATATCTACATCAAAAATATGATTACCGATGTGGCTGAATTTTTTCAAACCGGTCTCTTCTTCTGCTTCCTTTAAAGCAACCCGAAGAATATTCTCATCACCATCGGCATGACCACCGGGCTGAACCCACTTGTTTAATTTAGCATGATGAACTAACAACACCTGTGTGCGCCTGGAATCTACAATCCAGGTAGAACCGGTAATATGGCCAGGCAGGTGAGTACGTTCAAAACAAGGCGCATCTGAAAGAAGCGTGAGAAACCTGTGGATAAATTCTTTCTCTTCCTGAAAGGAAGTCCGGTAGTTAATAAATTGATTAACCAGTTCAATTCGATTCATCAATGCTATTGAATAATGACCGTGGCTTTATTGAATTTCCCTTCCTCAAGAGCACTAACTCGTTCACCACCGCCACTGTTATCTTTATCGGCTTTGCGGGCAATTACATAGTAGGAGATGGCTTTGAGTTTTTTCAATTTTACCAGGCCTTTACCATCAGATACTCCAGAGAAAGCAACATTTTTTTCTTTGGTATAATCATCTTCTGTTTCGAATAACCGCACCTCCACACCACTAACCGTATTACCAAGTTCGTCACGAACGGTGATGGTCAGTGAAGTATTAAGTAGCTGGGCATGGGCAGTTATTATGGTCAAGGAGAAAATAAATGCACCTAGAATCAGATTAGCATATTTCATAATGGCAGTGGTTAACGTAATTCAGTCACATAGTTACAGAAAGCGTGAGAAAAAATAAAGGCATCTTATGTAAGATGCCTTGATAAAGTCATTAAGAGCGGCTATCGGATGAGAGATACACCACCTCGTTTTTCCAGTATACCCTTATCCGGTCTGAAGGAACTCTCGTATTTTACAACGTAAGCATACATACCGGGCGGCACCGGCTGGCCAGCCAAATTCTTATAGCCTCCGTTCCACTTGAAATTCCGATCGCCAGATTCAAACACCATTTCTCCCCACCGATTGTAAATGAAGATGTGGAAATTGTCCGTGATGAAGAATGTAAACAGCGAAAACTCTTTGTTGGCTCCCTGGCTGCTGGTTGGACGGAACGCATTAGGGCCAACGATTTTTGGTATGCATTCATTCTTCACTTCGGTTTTATCCCGGGATACGCACCCGAAGGAATTAGTTACATCCACTTCATAAATTCCTTCACTATCGGCATTCAGCACTCTCGCAGTAAAATTCAAGGTGAGTTGATTTTTAAACCAGTTATATAATTCAAATGCTCCCGGATCTAAATCTACGCTGGATGTAGCTGGATCAATATTATCAGGATCATTACAAATCATCACACGATCTAAAAGCTCTCCGTTAGGTAGCGGGGCTTTAATGATTTGGATTTGTGCGGGGGCAATACAAGTATTTTTCTTTACATCTACCCGATACGTGCCCGCTTGAATCTGATTGGTGGTAGCGGTGGTGGCCGTGCTGAGCAAGGTACCATTTAAGAACCAGGCATAGCTAACACCGGTAGCATTGGTAGAGGCGGAAAGTGTAAATGGTTTATTGTCATCACAGGCGGGAGTACTGGTAACGGCTGCAGAGATCGTACCAATGATGGAGACCGTTTTTGCCGCAGAGCGAACCACACATCCGTTAAGGGTATTCACCACTTCGACCGCATAAGAGGAACCATTCTCTGAAATGCCAAGAAGAATTTGCTGACCTAATAATGCAGGTTGAAACACTCCTCCTTTATACCAACGATAGGTGAAGCTCCCTGAAGGAGATGCAATGAGTAATACCTGATCCGTACAAGCATCGCTCTGAGTAAAGGTAGGTGTGATTGCTCCAAGAGCATTGACTGTCGTATTTTGAGTTGCCTGGCAGCCAGTGCCTCCGTTTGAGGTTACCGTATAGGTCACATTTCCGAGTCCTGCCTGAAGTTGAATAGTAGCACCTGTTGTGGCCCCAACAATTCCTCCAGACACGCTGGAAGTCCAGCTATAGGTTGCCCCTGTTCCAGAAGCAGTCAGGGTAGGCGTGGCATCACAAAGATCAGATTGATTTATGGAAATGGTATTAGGTGGATTTGGTGTAACTGTTAATGGCGTTGGACTAATGAAGACACAATTGCCCGCATCCCGTACTTCCAAAATATAACTTCCTGCGCTTAGTGCTGGTGATGTAAATGGTGGTGTGGGTAAAGGTGCTGAAGGACCGAATACTTGTCCCGTTCCTGAGTTAGTGAATGTAAAACGATAGGGTGCGGTTCCACCGACTACTGCAACGGAATAAGTTACTGCGCAAGCGTTTAAAACAGTTGGTGTAACTGATGTTATTACATTATCAGTAAGACCGAATGATTGTGATATCGTGCATCCTGAAATCTGATCCTGAACAATGGCTGAATACGTACCTGCAAGCCTTCCTGGAAAGGGAACTGTTACAGGGGCGACCTGATCTATATTTTGATTATTGAAACTTGGTCCGCTGATAAAATATGAATAGGGACCTCCAACAGGAACGGATGAATTTAATTGTAATGTAATACTTCCTGTGGCAGTTCCGCATGAAGTCGGATTAACTCCACTAAGAGCAAAAGTTGGAGATACATTAATCGTATATACTTTCTGATCGGTAACAAAGCACGTTGTTACCGGATCAGTAACGGTTACCTCATAGGTAAAAATTCCCGGAAGGGAAGTATCGACTGCCTGGGTCTGTATGGTGCTGGCATTAACACCATTTACTTTCCACAAAAATGTATTGCCAGGATTTTGGGCATTTAAAGTAGGCGTTGCATTGTCTTCGCAAATCGTAAGGTCCGATCCCAGATCTACCTGGGGCCGGTTATCCGCCACGATTGACTGGGCAGAAGAGAAGCATCCATTCACATCAGTATTAGTGACGGAAATAAATGCCTGCACGTTAAAGGTTACCGTCTTGGTGGTATCACCACTCGACCATAGGTAAGTTAAGCCTGGTATGTTGGTGTTATTTGCATCCAGCGTTACAGCACCTGTGCACAAAGCAATGGCTCCCGGCACGGAAGGCTTGGGAGGAGGATTAAAGATGGTTATCTTCTGAATTATCGTGGTGTCTAGTTTACATCGGTTGTATATCCTCATGGATACCGTATAGGTTCCTGCAGCTGCGTAGAGGTGAACGGGGGATGCATCCGTACTGCTTCCTCCATCGCCAAAGAACCATTGGAACTCATCAATAGCATCGGTGGGTGTTCCAACAAATCGGGTAGAGTCACCCACACAAACACCGGAAAATGTAAATCCAGGTCCACCAAATCCATTACCCTGAATTTGAATGAAGTTTGGGAGACCTAATCGGCTATTGGTTCCTCCGGCTAAATTAAAACCATTGAGGTTAAAGGAAGAGAGCTGTGTCGTATCTTCTACCGCGAGAATGGTTCCTAGTTTATCGCTTCCGTTAACAGCCATATAAATTTGCCCGTCAGGCCCTAATTGGAGTGCTCCAAACTCACCATTTTGTTGAATGCGTTGCTTGAAGTAAGGGTGTTGGAGGGAGTCAAGAAAATATTCGAATAGCACAGAAGGGCTTGGCGTTCCCTTTACCGTAGCAAAGAGTTTATTTCCTCCGGGAGAAAACTCAACACCATAAACTTGTCCGGTGGGTTCTTTAAGATCGATCTTACGATAATTGGTCAGTTGGCCAGTAGCATTATCAAGATCAAAGAGCTCTATGATATTGCTGGTGCCCGGTGTGGATAATGCAACGGCCAGCGTATTGTTGGCTCCAAGCTTCATATAACCTTCACCTTGCTGGGGCACATTGAATGAGTGAACAGATCCAATCTCAGAATAAACGGGTTCTCCAATTCCCTGTGCTGTAATCTCGTAAGTACGGAAAGTATTATTTCCATATTCGTGGGCAATCAGCCATCGAGGGTTAGCCGTAACTCGTTCGGTACTTTTAGAAAAGAGGAGAATATTTTTTTGCACTAATCCTCCTTTCCCTGAATTGAGTTTGAGATCGAACAATGAATATCTCAATTCATATAAGGAGGTGCCGCTGATAGCTTGCGTAGTAAAGATATAGTATAAGGTTTCATCACCGGGCACGGGTACTATTATGGCGGATTGAGCAGACGTTGGATCACCACCTATACCCGAATCAATTTGGGTGTGAGTTTTATCAAATACATTATTACCATCCGTATAGAAAATTAAATTTCCATTTCGATCGCTGATGGTAGCGCAACCTTCTGGCGCATCCATTTTGCCATCACTCAAAGCCAGGGCCGGGCCCGATGGTGTATTGAAAATCGGATTGAAATTTATTCCTGCCTTATTCCCAAAATACCAGACGTTGGCTCGTTGATCCTGAATGCCATATTCTTTAACGTTAACACCAGCATAAGCAGAACATCCGGAGCCATCAGTTACCACCACATAGTAATATCCAACTGAATCCGGTGTAAGTGTATTGCCAGTGTCTCCGTTCGACCAGATGACAGAGGTGGCAACGCCTCCCTGTATTTTCAATGGAACACTAAACTTCGGATTACAAGGTACGGCAGTTTTATCTTTAGGGAAGGGGAGCTCACAACTACAAGCGGTGGTGTCCTGCACCAATTGCAGTTTCAGTGCGAATGAATTAATCGTCACTGGCAAAGTAGTCGTTTGTTTTTGGCCCCGATAAAATGCAGTAAGTCCTACGTTATAACTTCCTGGATTTTGATAAGTATAGATTGGGCTCCATCCATTTGAAGTGTTACCATCGCCAAAATCCCAACTCAGGCTGTCTGCATTCGGTAAAACAGTTGGGAAAAATGAGGTAGGTGAGTTTTGACAGGTACCCGCTGACGTGAAATTCACCGTCATGATAACACTGTCTTTTGGTGTGAAGGAAGGGAATTGCGTGCTATTGAAATTAGTTGATGAAAATAAGTCTTTGGTATTTATTACCTGGGAAGCAACCGTATCTGTTTTGGTAAATTTGCCTAGCAGGAATGGTCCACCCGAAGCAGCCTGATATAAATGATAAATAGCGCTGTCGGGAGCAGTTTGCAATCCATAACTTCTGAATACGGGAGAAGCCAATACAGAGGTTAGTGAAAAAGCAGCATTCAAGGTATCATACTGAAGTACATCCGCGGTGATACTAGCTTCCCCGGTCCGCGATAAATACAGATAGCGTCCTTTAGGATCCCACTCAATATCATAAATGGACTGATTGGTTGTGGTTGCCATCCCTGAATTAAAAATGGTTCGGTTCAATGAGAACTGACCATTCCCGCTATTGAAATTCAGGATTAGGGCATCCGTATTAGGATCTTGTGCCGATACCGATATTTTTTTTGTCACACGATTACCGTTGGCATAATAACCAAAATTGGCTACTGAAATAGGCAATGCAATTCCTGATGTAACCGTAGTTGCAAAAGTACCCGCTGCATTGATGAGCGTGGCTGAATAATTGGTAGTTCCATTTTCATGCGTGATGAGCCAGAAGTCAGTTTTGTTACTGTGAGGTACGATGATCATACCTTCTGAGCGACTGGTTAACCCGGCCATGGCAACATTCTTTGGAGCCTCTACCACACCACTGGCGGGTGCCGGAAACACGGCATTACCAAACTGAGCAAGATCAACTATGCTTCTGCTAATAGAACCTCCGGTAGTATAATTGGATGAGTTAGTGAAGATGTAATACTTATTGGTTACGCCCGGAACAGGAGAAATGGCAACAGGTTGGTTGGTATCGACTTGACCATTGAGTGCGTTTCCGTTAGGCATTAACAAATGGTTGGCATCATATACCTGAACACCATCGGTATAGAACAACAGATTAGCGGTGGCCGGATCTGTTGCTACGGCCGCTCCACCTTTATTAAAAGGAAGAGCCTGATCGTTTATTAGTTGGGCCGCATTGGTTCCCCGATTAAATCGGATGGCCTGGGTAGAATTACCAAAGTACCAATTATGCTTTCTAAGATCCTGACCAAATGAAACGACCGAAGCATTAAACAAAAGTATGACGGCAATGAAATAGAATATTTTTCTGTTGATTTTCCCCCTCATATCGTCTTCTTAGATTCTTATTGATTTCATTCTTTTATTTTTCAGCAGACAATTAAATACTTGGCAAGATGACATTTTTGACTTTTTGGTTGATAGTCATGTGAATACGAAATTTATAACGTCCTTATCACACTAAAGTATATATTTTGATTGAATTTATCGTTTGTAAACAGTTGAATTGGTTCTATTTGTCGGTAAATGTTTTTTTTAATGTTATTAAAGAATTTAATTTGCTCTGATTGCATCTTCTAAAATACTATTGAATGCAAAGATCTGTCTTTTTTTGCTGTGTATGTATCCTTTTTGGAATGGGTTCGGTAACTGCTCAGGATCCTCAATATTCACAATTTTATGCAGCTCCCCTTTACCTTAACCCGGCATTTGCCGGCTCTACCGGTCAAAACAGGATGGGGGTCAATTACCGAAATCAATGGCCTGCTATCGATGCTAACTTTAACACTTTTTCGGCCTACTATGACACGTATATTGAAGATAAAAATAGTGGTATAGGTGTGTTGATTACCCGTGATCGTGAAGGTGTTCTTGGTTTACAATCCACAAGTCTGGCCGTTCAATATTCCTATGATCTTCAAATTGTAAAAGGACTTTCATTCCGACCTGGTTTTCAGGCAGCCATCTATAACCGATCCATCAATTTTGACAAACTCACCTTTGGAGACCAGTTCGACCCACTCACCGGTGATGTAATCAGCCCAACTTCAGCGGAAGCGCTTAACACAGGTCAATCTAAATTTTTTCCTGATCTGTCTTTTGGCGGTTTGCTTTATAGTAAGCGAGCCTGGTTTGGTGTAGCCGCACATCATGTCACGCAACCCAACCAATCGTTAATAGGTGAGGAGAGCAGATTGCCAATGAAGCTCTCCATTCACTCAGGACTAAAATTCTATTTTAAATCCGGAGAAATGGGGGATGGCTTTTATAGAAAAGCACAAGAGCGAAGTATAGCTCCGGCCCTTCAATACAGGCACCAAGGTGAATTTGACCAGATGGATCTTGGTTTTTATTTCACGTTCGAGCCGATCATCATAGGAACCTGGTACAGAGGGGTTCCCTTTAAGAAAGTAAATGGCTATACAAATAACGAATCACTTGTATTTCTGATTGGCTTTACCAAGAAGGGTGCTAAGGATATATTAAACATTGGATATAGTTATGACTACACCATCTCCAAGTTAGGGCCAGGAAGCGGTGGTGCTCATGAGTTTAGTCTAGTATACTCGTGGTCCACCCGCAATCCTCGTAAACCACCAAAGGATAAGCTGATGATTCCTTGTCCGGATTTCTAAGTCTGATGCTGATTCAAGATTCAATAATCTTGCTCCTGGATTCCTTTTCTGTAAATTTTGCGAAATAAAATAACTTAATCTGATGCGGGAGTTTCAATCCTCACCACTACCATCAATTTTGCAGAAGTTATCCATACCAATATGCAGCAAAGCATCTCCGGCATTTACAACAGGATGATTATTTAATCCAACCACATAACCGGTAGAAGGTGCTTTTACCTGCTCCTTGAATTCACCGAAGGGATCGGTAATGGTGCCGACAATTTGATTCTTACTAACCAATTCGCCACAGTGTATTGCGGCTTGAAAAAGACCAGCATGATGTGCTCGGGCCCACGAGGAATTCCAGATAATTTTGTTTTCTTCTTTTGGATCAGGAGCCCAATCAATCATGTGAAGGTGCTTCATTAAGCGAAGTGTTCCGTTAACACCTTCTTCAATGGCTTGCTGGTCAAAACGAAGTGATTCTCCTCCTTCGTAGACGATCATATTTTTTCCATGCTTGGCAGCAGTTTGCCTGACGGAATGAGGTCGAAAGGGTGAGTCGATGGTAAAGGGAGCGTGAAAGGCATTTGCTAATTCAACATTCCTTTCTTCTGACATCACGCAGCGAATTTGAGGATAGTTGGTGCGCATAGCTCCACCGGTATGAAAGTCAACACCATAATCGATATAAGGAATTACATCATGTGTAATATGGTAGGCAACACGTGATGCCAGTGAACCATTTTTACTTCCAGGAAAAGAACGGTTCACATCTTTTCCATCAGGCACTTCACGTGAATAGTTCAGAAAACCATAAATATTAATGATGGGTAGACAGACGACCGTTCCCCGCTTCACACGGTTGTGACCCATATCTAGTATCCTGCGAACGATCTCGATTCCATTTATTTCATCTCCGTGCATGCCGGCAGTCAATGCCAGCACAGGTCCGTCTTCTAATCCGCGGTAAGCATAAATGGGAGTATCAATCTGTGTACGCGATGGAAGACGGGCAATATTAATTACAATCTCTTTAAATTCTCCGGGTCTTAATTGATGCTCACCGATGTTAACTTCTTTCATGATGATGGATTTATGAGATACGTAATGCTCGTTACCTGATGCCAGATAGTTAACTCATCTAAGCCAGTATCGCGAATCCTATGTCTGGTTTAGGCGTTTACCATATCTTTTTGAATCTTCTTTTTCCCCGCATGTTTCTCCAGGTACTGAAATATTTTTCCGGCAATATCAACTTTGGTGGCTCCTTCAATACCTTCCAACCCTGGTGATGAATTCACTTCAATGATGAGGGGACCTCTCTTCGAAGGAAGCATATCCACACCAGCAACACCCAGTCCCATTTTCTTTGCAGCCTCTATAGCAGCATGTTTTTCATGACGATTCAGCTTTACCACAGTGGCCACACCTCCGCGGTGCAAGTTGGATCTGAATTCACCTTCGCGCGTAGCTTGCCTTCGCATGGCCCCAATCACTTCACCATTCACCACAAAGGCACGGATATCTGCACCCTTCGCTTCTTTAATAAATTCCTGAACAATGATTCTGGTTTTCACACCATGAAAAGCTTCGATAACCGATTGTGCCGCTTTTTTATTTTCGGCTAATACAACACCAAGACCTTGTGTTCCTTCCAACAGTTTAATGACAACGGGCGCTCCTCCCACCGCTTCAATAATGCCTTCTGTGTCTTTGGTATAATCCATGAAGATGGTTTTAGGAAGACCAAGTCCGGCACGGGATAGAATTTGAAGGCAGCGTAACTTATCACGTGAACGAATGAGCGCTTGCGACTCCACAGCAGTGAATACTTTCATCATTTCAAATTGACGCACTACGGCAGCGCCATAAAAAGTTACGGAAGCGCCAATACGAGGTATTACCGCATCAAAGTAATCAAGCTTCCGGCCGTTGTACCACACCATTGGATTCTTCTTTTCAATAAGGAGAACACATTTCATATGGTCGATGATTTCTACTTTATGACCTCTTTTTTCCCCTGCTTCTTTCAGTCGCTTGGTGGAGTAAAGTCGTGGGTCGCGCGAAAGTATGGCGATATTCATACGCCTTTCAGTTTAGTTTCGTAAGACAAATCTTTTTTTGTGACATCAATCAGGAACCTGTTTCGCAATGTTTTGCGACCCAGTAATACCGGGAACTTCAAATTTCCCCGGTTGCTCAAAGAGAACTCGGCTTTAATCACGTAATCGTATATTTTTATTTTTGTTTTAATTACAAATCGTAACTCAGCCTCGCCAAAGGAATTCTTTATTTCCCGCTTTTCGAATTTTTTAAACGAGAATTTCATTCCTGTAAACTCCGGATGTTCTTCATCGAGCAACACAAATTCAAGTTTGCCATTTACTATTTCTGCTGAAGAACAATGCAGGCTACAATTATAAGCGCCTGTATCAATTTTTGCGAGAATATCAGAAAGCCCAAGCTCTGGCAAATCAACACGGTCAGACCTTCCTAAAACCTGCATAGATATGTTTGGAGTGTCACAAGCTACTCCATTTAACAAAAATAAAAAAGCCCCGGATGTACGGGGCCTTAAATCCAATTTATTATGGAATTATTACTTAGTGACTTTAAATGCAACTGAAGTATTCTCCCACGCTAAAACAACTTTATTCTTGTCTACCGTGATGGAAAAAGTTTCAACAAAGCTTGCCGCTTTGCCAGGTTTCACATTTACTCTCAACACATCTTCTTTGTCAGCGTAATCAAATGGACTTCCCGTAGCTTGTTTGCTGATGATGATGGTCCATTCATTTTCACCAGGAATGGTAAATAACCCATACTTGCCTTTTGGCAAATCTTTGCCTTCAATTTTAACATTGCCACCAAATTCAATGGAAGTAGTTGCGTTGGCACCTGTGCGCCATACTTTACCATAGGGAACGAGATCACCCATGATTTTACGTCCTTTGGCAGATGGCTGGCTGTAATCCACCGTAACTTTTATGCCATCAATGGTTCCTTCTGCTTTGGCTGCCGGGCTGGCTGGCTTTTTGTCTTGTGCGAGAGCTCCTACGGATAAAATCAGGGCCAATACTGTAAACATCAGGCTTACTTGTCTTTTCATAGTGTTTGTTGGGTTTAACATTATATCTGATCGATTTTAATTTCAGATTTCTATTTCAATTCAAAGGTAGAAATATAAAATCCTTTTAACTCCATGAACAACGGAAACTTCGCCTGAAATGTTTTTCAGATGACACACTTTATAGTTGATTTTTGATGAATGGCAATCGGATCAGAGTAATTGCTCGATCTATCGCTTTAAGTTTTCAGATTGAACAACTCCCGACAGACACCATTTTGCCTCACCATTTTTAAAGATGATTAAGGTAGGCATTCCCTGAACCCGAAACGCCTGGGCTATTGCCGGGTTTTTATCCACTGCCCGTAGGTCGAAACTTCATCCTTCAATAAAGTTTGAAAAAGTGAATCGGTGGCCGACATGAAGTTGACTACGAAAGTAAGAACAGAAAGATAAGGGGAAATATCATACCGGCCAATGCCAGTTTCCATCCACGTCCCCAGAAACTCATTTCTCCTTTCTGAATAAACATACCGGTGAAAGCAATGACCAGCATCGCCACACCAAAAATATCAGAATAATAAATCCACCACTTGCTCGTATCAACGTGAAGCTTAGTCATTTGACCAAGGATAGGAGTCGTGCGATAGGATTCGATCTTCCCTTTTCCAGTAGAAAGATCAATCTGCACATCGTTGTTGGCGTAGGAGATCTTTAGATTGTTTCCATCCACGGTAAACCTCCTCACATTGTCTTCGATGTTGAATTCTTCTGTAAAGGCAGTAATGAATTGATCATTGACTGAATCTTTTGATACCAACTTCTTTAATGAAATTTCCTGTGAGTTATAAGTATATCGTCTTGGATGCCAGGATTGCCGGTGGTTTAGAAAAATTCCTGAAAAGGAGAAAGCGATGATTAGTCCAAGATAAAAATAAGCGATATCGCGATGGGTGTTACGAGCCGTGAGTTTCATTGGTGATATTATATTTAATTAGTATTTCAATTCAGAGATCAGTCAATCACCACGATTGATTCACTCCTGATTGGGAGAATAAAATAAATCTGAATTTGAAATGAGTTAACGTCCAAATGGATTCAATGCATTTAAAGCACGCTTGCCACCACCCATTTTGTTCATGGTTTTCATCAGCTTACGCATGTCTTCAAACTGCTTGAGTAATTGATTAACCTGGGTCACACTCGTGCCGCTGCCATTGGCGATACGATTTTTACGACTGGCATTTATCTTATCAGGATTGGTCCTCTCCTCATTAGTCATAGATCGGATAATGGCCTCGATGGGTTTAAAGGAATTGTCATCAATGTCAACGCCTTTCATCGCTTTGCCCATGCCCGGAATCATTCCGAGAAGGTCTTTCATGTTACCCATCTTTTTAATCTGCTCCAGCTGCGAAATGAAATCATTGAAGTCAAACTGATTCTTACGCATCTTGGCATTCAGCCTTCTTGTTTCTTCTTCATCGAAAGTTTGTTGCGCCTTTTCAACCAAACTGACTACGTCACCCATCCCAAGAATACGACTTGCCATACGATCGGGAAAGAAGCGATCTAAGGCCTCCATCTTCTCGCCTGAACTGATAAATTTGATAGGTTTCTCAACTACCCTGCGTATTGAAAGTGCGGCACCACCACGCGTATCACCATCCAACTTGGTAAGAACAACACCGGTAAAATTCAACCGATCATTGAAGGTCTTGGCAGTATTCACAGCATCCTGACCAGTCATGGAGTCAACTACAAATAATGTTTCTGATGGCTTGAGTGCTTCTTTGAGTTTCGCTATCTCATTCATCATCTCCTCATCTACAGCCAAACGACCTGCTGTATCGACAATCACTACTCGGTGGTTGTTTTTCCTGGCGTGTTCAATCGCTGCTTTTGCGATTTTTACAGCATCCTTGTTTTCTGGTTCAGCATATACTTCAACACCTACTTGTTCGCCCAATATTCTTAATTGGTCTATCGCTGCAGGACGGTAAATGTCACAGGCGGTTAATAACACCTGGCGGCCTTGTCTCTTTAAATAGTTAGCAAGCTTTCCTGAAAACGTAGTCTTACCCGAACCCTGTAAGCCTGCGATCAAAATGACGGATGGATTACCTTCCAGGCTGATGTCTTCGCTTTGACCACCCATCAAGCTGGTGAGTTCATCGTTCGTGATTTTAGTCAGGAGTTGGCCGGGAGAAATGGACATGAGCACATTCTGCCCCATGGCCTGCTCCTTGATATCATCCGTAACCTCTTTGGCAACTTTATAATTAACGTCCGCATCGATTAATGCTTTGCGGATTTCTTTTATTGTGGAGGCAATGTTGATTTCCGTGATTCTTCCCTGACCTTTGAGGGTCTGAAGCGCCTTATCGATCTTAAAACTTAAACTATCGAACATGTTTCCTGTTGGTTGAGCCGGCAAAATTACGCTTGCATTGTTCGTTGTGCAAATGGAACGCAGGTTTATTTAAGATCGCGGAATCTGGGTAATTATTTGACTTCATAACTATCCGAAAGTCGCGATTATAAAGTAGCGGAAAAAGTTCAAACCTTTGAGGTATCTGAAATCTTAAAAGAATGAGCCTCTTCCGCAGAA
>JAYVTB010000172.1:0-25326 GCA_043774805.1 Cyclobacteriaceae bacterium
GCAGGTGTAAAAGTTAATAGAAACCGCCTTTGGTACGAAGAACGTATGCCGGGTGGTGTGGGGGGACAGCGGTGATGAGCCGCTTCCTACCCGATTAACACTGCATGAAATGCAGTGTAGTGCAATAAGGCATGTACAATTGCAACCCCAAAGGGGTTGAACTATAACAAATACTTCTCTTCATACGATACGCCATGCTCGGTAAGCAAATCAATATACTCCTCACGAAATGTTTTTGTGCGATGATGTTCTTCCTGCTTCTTAATGTAGTTGATCAAAATATCCTTGCGGTCAATCGAGTAGGTAAATGCACCATACCCAACTTGCCAACCGCTAAACTGCTGAAAGACGCCTTTCTCTTTGATGAACTTTGTGCTGGCCAGCTTGATGTCCTTAACCAGATCGGAAAGGGCTAGGTGCAGGTGTGTGAGGATATGTAGATGATCTTCAACGCCATTGATTTGATAGAGATGACATTTTTGTTTTCCAGAATGCCCGATATGTATTTGAAAAGATCTGCGCGATGGGGGGCTACCAGCGTAGGCTCGCGGTTTTTTGTGCTGAACACTATTTGGTAGAGTATTTGGGTGTAGGTGCTCATATTGTTGTTGAACCACTCCGTGGTTCGTTTGTCTATATATATATTTTCCGCCACCGATGTCATCGGTGGCTATTCTTATTCAATCCCTTCAGGATTGTTCTATAACCCTGCCACTCATTATGAAAAGTATCATCGCGATAGTTCCAATCCACTGTCCAATAGTCAATTCACTGGCTCCAATGTGTGATTTGCCTTGCACTTCTATGTTATGCACAGGGCCACGCATTCACTGTACTTTAACCACACGGATGCCACTGCTTTGGTTGTGTGTCGGATTGCGCGGCAGTGGCATTGGTGTGGTTTTTCGAAGCACTACTAGGTCATTCCGTTAAAACTTAGTAATCTAATCTCGTTAGTTGCATTGTATTTCATTCTTCTTTACAATATGGACATCTCACCATTAACTTACTCAACTCACTAAAACATTTTGGACAAATAATTACCTTGTCCATCATTGACTTCAGTGGAATACTTGTCCGAACTGTAAATGTTTCTGGGATTTCTTTTAAGAAACTTGACTCATTACCTTTTTCTGTAATTAGAAAAAGTTTCTCTTTCGCTCTCTTCATTGCCACATAAAAGAGTCGTCTTTCCTCTTCAAGTAATAGGTCGTGGTTAGCCTTTTTAATTGTTTGAAAGATTCTATCCTCAAGCCAGATGTCTGGGAACCCACCGTCTCCTTCTGTAAGTCCGATTACGAAAACAACTTTGGCCTCAAGTCCTTTTGCAGCATGAATGGTTTTTCCTTGAACCTTCAATCCCTCATCCCTTAGTCTATGATAGTAAGATTTATCTTGATTAAATGAGTTACTGAACATTTTACTTCTTCTATAAAGGAATAATATGTCCTCGCTTGTTAAGCCTTCTTCTTGAAATTTGCGGACTTCCTCAATTGCAAATTGAATATTCTCTTGGTCATTGTTTCCTGCGAATACAACGATTTTATGTTCCGACTGTTTTGAGGAGTGAATATCTTTATCAACCTTAAACTTATTGTGTTTTATAACTTCATTACTTGCTCCAACGATATGCTGTGTACTTCTGTAATTGAGGTTTAGTTTTACAACTCGTGCATTTTTAAAGTGATTTTCAAAGTCTATAATATAACTCACATTTGAACCCCTAAATCCATAAATGCTTTGCCAATCGTCACCAACGCAAAAAAGTTGAGTATCATCTGTTAGCATCAACTTAATTAACTCAACCTGTAAATTATTAACATCTTGAAATTCATCCACTAAAATGTACTGGAACTTACTTTTATACTTGTTGGCAATGTCTGGATGATTTTTGAACAGAGAAGCAGTCCTTGAAATAAGGTCATTGAAGTCGAGATAAGATTTGTCTGTACAGTAGGTTATGTATTTTTCAACGATGGGTATTGCTAAATCAAAAAAGCTTCTTACTCTTTCGTGCTGGTCTTGGTTTGCATTACTTAAAACAGTCTTGGTGCTAATGTTCTCTACTTTAATCATGTCTGTTATCCTAATGACTTGAGTAAGAAACTTTTTCACGTCTTCATGATAGCCGTGGAATTCCTCTTTGTAAGTGAGTGCTGCATTAACATGGTAATTTGCTGGTAGACGATTTTTAATGACCTTATCTAAAGTGTGATTAAAAAGAGCAGAGTCTTTTGTCATACTCTCATAAGTCTTTACTAATAGGAGATTTCCTTTTTTAAATTGCTCTTCCTTGTCCTTTGTTGAGTAGCTTTTTTCGCTGACATGTTCCAAGTAGACGTTTGCTTCTGGAATATAAAAGTCTGGGTGAAAAGAAAAATCTTTAACGTTTAACAATGGCTCATATTCATACTTTATGCTATGTCGGTAGAGCCAATCGGCTATAAATTGTTCAGACTTTGACCTTACTTTAGTTCCGTCCAATGCAGTAAAATATTTACCATCTTTGGGAGTGAATTTGCCTTGGCTCTTATCAAGATGGATTTTATCAATTATATAGTCTAAGATGTATCGCTTTAAGCGAAGCAAAAACTCGGTTTCCTCACACTCCTCAATTAGTATTTTATGAAAAACTTCAAATATGGTTTCAGGGGCAACATGCTTTGAGAACTCGTCCTCCTCGTCTCTTTTCTCCTCACGAATTATTTTGAATTTGTTATCGAATTCATTCACTCCATGATTCCTTAAGACACTATAACAAAAGCTATGGAATGTTTTAATTGTAAGTGAGTCTATCCATTTAAACTTTTTTTGATAGTTAAACCGCTCTCTGTCCTTGTCAGTTTTACTTTTGAATTTATCAACAAGGATTTTTTCATATTCTCCGGTATTGTCCGCTGAAACGATTAAGCGGTCAATCATTTCATTTGTAGCATTCTTAGTAAATGTGATTGCAAGTATGCCCGAAGGGCTCACATTTTTTTCTTCTATTAGATAAACAACCTTTTGAAGGAGAGTCTTGGTCTTACCTGAACCTGCTCCCGCTAAAACAAGCAAGCGCTTCTCGTCACTAACAACGGCTTCTTTTTGTCTATCATTTAATGAACTTAGATTGGTCTTAGTTTCTTCAAGCATGTCTAGGGTTTCAAAAATTCAACATTCCAATTTAAGACTTTGGTTCGATTATTTACGACCATAGTCTGCTGGAATTTCTCCCCAAGCTGCGGTATTCCATTTTAAAATCTTAGTTTCGTATGTATTTTCCTCAAGCCATTTAACGGCTCTATCAAGGTGGTCGAAAACTTTTGAGTTTTCTTCGGTTTTTTCAAATTGGGTTCTACACTTTTTATCTTTGACCCAAGAAATTGCGTTTATGCTATCACTGTAAATCACATAAAGTTTCTTTCCTTCTTTCTTAGACAATGCAAGTGCATGAACTATTGCCAAAAATTCTCCAATGTTATTAGTAGCCTTTTCGTACTTCATTTGAAAAAGTATCTTTCCTGTCTTTGTTTCAACCCCACGGTATTCAGTTGGGCCTGGATTCCCAATGGAAGAAGGATCAACTGAAACACTTTCAAGTATTGGAGTGTCATCTTCTAATTCAATCGGCTTGGTAATTTCTCCGCCATTGTTAGCCCCGATTTCTAATAGTCCATTGTCGGATTTTAAATCTGTTGGCAGATTCTTTTTTCCTGGCATTTTCTTTCCGAGTTCTTCGGCTATTAAAAAGTCCTTTGTGAATTTTACGTCTTTAGCATGTTTAAAATTAAGTTTATGAGAACCTGCTTGAATAATCGTGTCTAAATCTTTCCACAGTTCAACATGCTTTTTCTTTTTAAATCCGTTCTTTTTCCATTTCTCAAGCCAACCTTTTGTCAAAGTGTCAACAACGTACCCATTTGAAAGATACACGGTTACATTACTTGGATTTTTAATTCTTTTTAGTCCTTCGGTTATTCCTATTATGTCCATTCGCGCATTTGTTGTGTTGGAAAAACCTCCCGCCACTTCATCTGCCTTTTGCCCGTTTACATTTATTACAACTCCATAACCTCCATTTCCAACTGTGTCATCTGTGTCAAGTCGCCCTGAAAAGTGACATGAACCGTAAACATATACTTTTACCTCATCTGTCATTGTTGTCTCTATTTTTTTCTCTGTCGGTGCGTTGGGTCAATTGGCTCTTTTGCTTGCTTTGGTGTCGCGGTGGACCGTGCGGCAAGCAAATGTGCCAATGTGCGTTGATGTCGTCATTGTCCGAGTGGCATTGTGTATAATGCCCAAATATCACCAATTGTAGATATTTCTAATAAATGTATAAAGGAAGAACGATATCGGACTGCCTAACAACAGGAGAATTTGCTATCAACTCAAGGCCTCTTCAAATCCTTAATCGCCAACCGTGAAAGTTTTTCCCGTTGGGTGATGGAGTTGTGTGGAGTGCCGGAAATAACCTTGCGACAATGAGGAAGTCCACAGGTGCAGACAAACGACTCCATGGATTCATCTAATAGATCGGCATAGTCGAGGGTGAGTTCTTCTTCGGGTTTGATATCGCGAAGAGCAATGAGGTTTAGTCCGTCATAGCGGGTGTTGGGTTCACAACTATGATTTTGTGGCGCCCAGTTTTCTGGTTTATGATCCCAAAGAATGTACACTTCATCAGAGATGGGATAAGCGTAATGCCTGAATTCTTCTTTTTGCTCTGCCGTCCAGTTGTTTTCTACATAGCGTTTGGTGATGATCCGCTGAGCAGATTCCTCCATTTTGAAAATGACTTCGTCTTTCTTTAAGAGCTTCTGCGCAACAATGCCAAATCCATTAATGGCGTTGCCTTTCATTCTGTACTTCCGCTGCTTTGCCTCATGGCGGGCAATACCTTCTGCGATGATATGTTTTAAAAATCCAGCTTTGCCAACCGGATCGAAATTGAGAATGTAATCCGCTGATCCTTCATAGCCATCTTCATAAAATACGGAACAGGCGAAGTTGATTTCCAAAAAGTAAACTTCCAGTTTATCATTTACACGAAAATCGAGTCGTGCATACCCTACACCCGAAAAGCCTGTGAATATTTTTTCTGCTGCTGATTTTAGTTTTGCTTCCAGCACCTGGTCATCGCAAGGCTTGTTCACATCCGTATGTAATTCGGATGTTTTGAGCGCGTAGGTTTTAAACTTATGGTTGGATGGGAACTGGTATTCGATGGGCTTAAAGGCAACACATCCCTGTGAAGGTTTGGCATTAGCGGCAACGAGCACGGTAAATTCTTTTCCGGCTATATATTCTTCTACCAGTAGTTCATCATAGCCCTGTACCATCAGGGTTTCGATCTTGCTTCGCAATTGTGTTACATCACCCACCAATGATTTTTCATCGATACCCAAACTATCACCTGCTTTGGCTGGCTTTACAAATAATGGAAATGTAAGGTGTTTGATTTTCTCATCCAGGTTGGCGGTGCTGCTGATTTCTGCAAAGCTGGGTGTATTCACTCCGGCCACATAAGCCACATACTTCATCAATGGCTTTGGCGGATCGTATAAAATTGAATTGGACCCTGTATGCGGAAGATTGAGCAGATCCAATGTATTGATCACATCAATCGAAGGTATTGACCAATCGAGATATCCTTCGCAGAGGTTCACGAAGATGTCATACTTCTCCAGGCGCAGCTCCTTCAATTGCTTGTATGTGGTGAGCTTGTTTAAGAAAACGTGATCCACGTGATCACCGGGCAGCAATCGGGAAAGATTCCTGGCGGGATCGTAATTCTTGTAATCTACGTCAGTAGTGCTGTAATCAGGCTGAAGTACGCAGACTTTCATTATTATAGATTGGATTACGGAGCAGCGCATCGTTCAGTACTTCCACGATTAAGTCGGTAAACGTTTTGTCGCTTACCCGCAAAATGGCTCCTATAGAAGTATAATTTTCGTCATCGCTTAATCCGCATTGCGCATTGATTTCCAATACGAATAGCTGATCGGTATCTTTTTCCATCCTGAGGTCGAGACGTGCATAGCCTTTGCCTTTCACGGCTTTGAAGGCATCGATGCTCAACTCTCTTAAGCGGGCGACCAATGCAGGGCAAGCCACGGCCTGGTATTCATAGAAGAATCCTTCATCGGGCATCGGGCTTTCCTCTTCATAAGATTCCCACAGTCTTTCAAAAGATAAGAACTGCTCCTTTTCCGGTAAGGAAGGATGAAACACCCGCTCGATTGGGCAATAGAATTTAATGTGTTCGGGTTGATCGTAAGAGCCGACCATAAACGTAGTGAACTCTTTGCCGATGATGAATTGCTCTGCCAGCAAACCAGCTCCGTGGAGGTTCCAGCCTTTATACCCTTTCTTGATGGAGGTTACAATGTCCTTCAGTTCATCAAAGTCACTCACCACATTCTTAACACTGATTCCCATGCTGCCCGCTGAGATCGCAGGCTTTACAATAGCAGGGATACCAATCTTTTTGAACATGTTCTTATCTACGTGTCCGTTTAACTTCACCCAACGCGGCATGGATACACCATGATGATCGAATACTTCCTTCATAGTGATCTTGGAAGTAGTGACCTCGTAGAAGTAAGAATCGGAACCTGTATAGGTAAGATTGTGTGCATCCAGCGCATGAATGACGGATACGCCCGGCACTTCATTGATTTCATCACCATCGCACAGGTTAAGTACGATGTTCTTCTTGCGTTTATTCTTCTTCACTTTGGAAATCGACTCGTTGAGATTCTTCAGGGTAATGTTTACCCACTCCCACTCACAGTTGATTTCGGAGAAGACTTTGGTGTACTCGGCTATACTCTGAGTATAATCGTAGTAAAACTTTAAAGTTGGATCATCAGTCTCCAGGTAGGGAGCAAAAATCCAGACTTTATAAGCTGCGGTGTTGTTAAGAAACATCATCTCTTAACAGCCACTTTAAGGGTAGTGTAAATCTATTTGCCATAGTAATGCAAATTTCAACGAATTATTAACATATAAACAACTTTATTCTAATAAATTATTAATAAGATCATCTTATTTATATGGTTGATGAAGTAATAAGCTTATGTATTCACTGATGGATAGCAATGATGATCAGGTAAACCAAGAGTATTCATTGACGATTATTCATAAGTGCTCCTATCAAAAGATTGCCTTATGGAAGAGGAAGATTTTATAACTTAACCTTCATAATCACCCTATAACTATGAAAAGAATCTGCTTTACTGGTTTATTGTTTGTATTCATCATACTCTTTGATGCCTGTCAGCCACCCAAACAAGAGGTAAAACCCGACTACACTTACCTTGAAGAGATCACCATCACACAACTGCAGGAGGGATATAAGCAGGGAACGTATACCATTGAGAAGGTCGTAACGGATTATTTAAAGCGCATTGAAGACCTTGATAAGAAGGGACCGGGTCTTAACTCTATTATATATGTCAATCCAAAAGCATTGCAAGTAGCAAAGCAACTCGACCAGGAATTGAAAGAGGGTAAGAGCCTCGGACCTTTGCATGGTGTTCCAATTATCTTAAAGGACAACATTGATACCTATGACATGCCTACTACGGCCGGAGCTACCGTGTTAAGAGGTTCTTATCCTCTTCATGATAGTTATATCACAAAGAAGCTTCGCGATGCAGGTGCAGTAATCATTGGCAAAGCAAACCTCAGCGAGTGGGCAAACTTTCGAGCAGATATGTCATCCAGTGGATGGAGTGGCATGCTGGGTCAGACAAAGAATCCCTATGTATTGGATCGCAACCCATGTGGTTCAAGCTCCGGGTCAGGTGTTGCTGCCGCAGCTAATCTATGTGCGATTGCTATTGGCACAGAAACCAATGGATCAATTGTATGTCCGTCCAATAATAACGGACTGGTTGGATTGAAACCAACAGTTGGGTTGATCAGTCGATCGGGGATCATACCGATCTCCTCCACACAAGATACCTCAGGCCCGATGGGAAGAACCGTAACCGATGTTGCTATTACGCTTGGCGCGATGGTGGGAGTTGATTCGGCCGATCAGAAGACTTTGGCTTCAGCCAGTAATTCTTTGAGTGATTATACTCCCTATTTAAAAGCAGATGGATTGCGAGGCAAGCGTATTGGGTTATTAAAAAAGAATATGGGCTATCATGCCCGTGTTGATTCCTTGATGAAACAGGCTATAGCGGATTTGAAAAGCCAGGGAGCTGAGGTGATTGAATTGGATTACACCATGGAGGGGAAAGTACACGGCTCTTCATTTACCGTGATGCTTTATGAATTTAAAGACGGACTTACCCGCTACTTTGCCAGCCTGGGAGATAAAGCCAGGGTGAAAGACCTCAATGAGCTGATGGAGTTCAATAAGAAAGATTCCATTGAGCTTCGCTATTTCGATCAGCAGTTGTTGAAGCAGGCTCATGAAAAGGGAACGCTGGAGGACAAAGAATATAAGGAAGCGCTTGCCATGATGCTCAAAGCCACCCGCGAGGATGGTATTGATAAGCTTTTGAAAGATAATAAAATCGATGCCCTAATGGCGCCCACGGGCTCACCCGCCTGGAAGACCGATCTTATCAATGGTGATCATTTTATGGGAGGCAGTTCTTCACTGGCGGCTATTGCCGGATATCCGGCCATCACTGTGCCGATGGGTTTCATTGATGAGTTACCGGTAGGCGTTTCATTTTTTAGCAAAGCCTGGAGTGAACCACAGCTGATTGAGATTGCTTTCTCCTATGAACAAAGCACGAAACACAGAAGGGCACCTAAGTTTATTCCTTCCAATTGAGAGGTGACTCAACTTATACGAAGCAGTCATGCCGGCCGAGGAACGAGAGCCTGCATCCCCAGGAAGTTAATGAATATGAGAAACTATGAAATGCGATAGTGCTTGCAAATCGGGATTCGGGTCGCGGAGGACTTTGGAGCATCATTCACAGTAGACAGAGAAATCAACCTATTTTTTATATAGAAGAGAAACTCGTTACTCAAACCTTGTTGCATATTCACTTTGGTCTAAGAACTTATCAAAGTCCTTCACATGTAAAATTTCATCAATGGCTTTTTTCTTATCGGGTGCCTGATCGTAATACGCTTTTGAAATTTTATAGCCCATCCAATAGCCAAGATCACTAGGACGACCTTTGATGGAACTGTATAGCCAGCCCGTATAATCTTTTTCATTCATTCTTTCCTTAAACTCAAGCCATAGTTCTTTTTCTATGGGATTCGCATAGTCATGCACATGTTGATTGATATGTCTACCTGAAATCAATTCAGCAATAAAATCAGCCGAACCTTCTTTGATTGATGCGGCCAGTAACGAGCCGCCATCATAGTTCTGTTGGAAATGGATTAGCTCGTGTGCAACAATATGAGGAACTTCCTCCACGGGCTTGATAACCGTCTTGAGCCAGTCATTCAATTCTTCAGTCGGAGTGCTGGGTGTAAGTCCATACATTTCAGCACCAATGATAAGTCCATCCTTAGAGGAAGTGCCACCCGAGCTAAGCGCACCGATTACAAAATACACAGGCGGAAAGGTAGCTTGCGGATAAAGTTCTTTCAGCTTAACCAGGCTTTGCCGGATCTGATCTTTCATGCCAGCAATGCAATCGGTGCTTGATTTTATTGAGTGATAATACTTTGAGTGGGATTTAATGACCGCTGTTAAATATTCAGCATCTTTAATTCTTCCTTTCGTAAATCCTTTAATGCCTTTTGAGCCAGATTTCAAATACAGTTCATCCATTACTTGTGGATTAATATCAGGACCGGCTTTGTCCAGGGCAATCCAAAAGCGATCCAGATCGGAAGTAACAATTTCAGTGGCGATGGGATCTCTGTTTTGGGCGTTGCAACTTGCTCCGATCAGCAAAAAACTTATTAGGATATAGCGTGCTTTCTGTTTCCTCATGCCTACATAGACATCTTAAGAAAAGAAGGGTTGCATTTGGAATTACTTCTTGCTTTGTAGCTTTTCAAGCATTTTCATGGCTTGCTTATTCTCCGGATTAAGTGATAAAGACTTTTTATAATTGGTAATGGCAAGCGCTTTATCTCCGTTTTCCATACACGCTTCGGCATAGCTATCATACACATTTGAGCTATTAGGATACAAAAGGAGATTTATTTTGAATAGATCAAGGGCGAGTTTTTTCTTGTCTGATCGTAGCAGGTCATATCCCTGACTATTTAGATTGCCCTCATTTACGGATTGGTCTTTGGGATCATTCGTTAACAGGCTCTTATAACCCGCGAGGGCGTGATCAAAATCACCGGCTAAAAGATATTCATAAGGAACTATATCATTTTCACTCAACAGCGGATGTTCTAGTTTGCCCGGTTTATCACCATCATAAAATACAATATTCAGTTTCCCATCAGCTGGGTTGGTCTTGAATTGAATGACCCGATCCTCCTCGCGACTGATAAACGTGGAGTCTGAAACTCTGAATAATTCCATCGGGCTACCGCGCAGATATTTTCTATACAATTGACCTTTATCAGGATACACGATAATAAGTCCATCCGATGAGTTGTAATAGCGACCTTTAATTTGACTGAACAGGCTGGTATCCATTTCTATTTTTTTATAGTGAGGAATATAGTTGTCCCATGCACAGGTGTAAGCGACCGACCGGATAAGTTCACTAATAAAATCCGGATGATTGGAGTTGGTTAAGATCACCACGCCATATCCTTTGTCACGATGAGCGACTAACTCACTGGAGAACCCCTCATCCCACCCGCCATGTCCGAAATAAATATCTTCTTTGTGCTTATTCAGAAAAATTCCCAACCCAATAAAATCTTCAACAAATGGAGTAAGCATTTTATTAGCCATGTTCTGTGATACAACTTTTGCACTTTCGCCTTTCACGGTCTTCTGAATATCGATGGCGAAGAGGGCAAGATCCTCAGCGGTTGTCCACAATCCGGCAGCTGCCATTTCTGGGTAGGTATGTCGCTTGCCCTTTGTCATCGATCCATCGGGCAGGTAGCCAGTGGCTGCCATTTTGAGTTGCTCTTCCTGTAAAGGTTGATTGTAGGTGCTGTGTTTCATATCCAATGGGGATAACACTAACTCATTCAGCAATGCTGGAAAAGGTTTTCCTTCCACGTCAATTAACATTTGTTGCATCACGGTATAACCACCACCTGAATAGCGAAAACTTTCTTCGGGCACTTTGTCAACGAATATGGAAGAGGTATTAGCAGGAGATTCGCCATTCAATACCTGAACCAGTGTTGGCACAGGTAAATCAGGACTATACCCGGGGAAACCATGAACCGTTAATCCACCAGTGTGACTAAGAAGGTGCTTAAGTGCTACCTTTTTATCTTTTGTGAATTCATTGTCGGGCAACTGCCATGATTTTAAATAGGTATTCACGTTTTCATCCAGGTTAATCTTACCGCTTTCAACCACTTTCAATGCGCCATAAGAAGCTACCGGTTTACTAATCGAGCCTGCCTGAAAAAGGGTTTCATTAGTAACAGATTGTTTGGATTCTTTATCCATAACACCGTAGCTTTTAGCCCATATAATTTTGTTGTCTTTGATCACTGCAATGCTTACACCGGGAACACCATAGTGAGCCATACGCTCCTCAATAGTCTGGGTAGAGTCACCCTCCAGGTAAACAGGGTGAACCAGCAAACTGCTTTCAACCTTTTTGATTTCTGCTTCTGATGATTGAGGTGCTGTTGAACAAGAATGAAACAAACAAACAACAGCTAGTAGATAAAGAATGTTTTTCATGATGGAGGTATTGAATTACGAATGTACTAAATACTTTAATTGCTTTTGGTTTCAGCGTAGTGATGGTTCGTTACTCAAATTTCGGAGTGGAAAAAAATATTCGGGTGTTTCCCCAGGATTTCCTTCTAATTGATTTGATGTAAAATTATCCATCCAGGAATTCATCCAGGTTATGTAAGGATGGCTCTTTTCAATTATTATCCGAGTGCTAAAAGAGAAGGCTTCGAAATGAGGAAATTTGTTTAGAAAGTCGCTTTCCCCTTGGGGGTGGCGATCGTTAGTTGAAGGTGTTGTGGTGTTCCTTTTATGATATTGAGCCCCAGTTGCAGCTTTGCGTTTAGTAAGTTCATCGCACCATCATCAGGAGTGGTTACGCTAAAGGAGAGTAGCGTACACCCTTTCGGAGAACTTACAGAAGGATGAACTGAATCCGCACCCCACGCTATGAAGAAAGGAAACCCATCGTGGTTTTCAATGCCAAAGGTGGTCCATGACAATAAGGTGCCGTCTGGTTTGGAGCGCGATCCATCCTTGCTTTCCGTGATGATAAATCCTGCTGCTTTTAATTTCTCTTTTGTTTGATTCACATTGCGTGTGCGTACGGCCCAGTCAATAGGGGTCAGCTTTTCCAGCGTAAGAAATTCTGCAGGAACATTTTCGGCATCCGGGCGAGGTGCCATGATCTCTATATAAGTTTCATCATCCAGTGCAACCAGCGCATTGTGTGTAAAACTATTGGGATGAATGCCGCCAAATACTGGCTTCACTCCTGTGAGCGCTTCAAACTGTTCAATGCCTTTGTTGAGGTCGTTGATAGCGAGAATGATGTGATCGATGTTTTCTTCGCGTTCTTTTTTCATGGGAGAGCAGGCACTTAAAAAGACCAACACAATAACCAGCCATTGATCAGGTTTTTTCATTATAGGAATTGATCGATAATAGATAAATATAAAACATCTACCTGAATAATGGAGGAAACAAATACCGAAGAAGCAGGAATACAAGCTGTCGACTAAAAACTATGTAATCAATTTCTTATTTTCGGATAAAAAGAAAAGCAATAATACGGAGTCCTGAAACGGAGACTCCGCTACGAAGTAAAATGCAACATTAATTAAGGTCGAGAGAGAAAAACCAATTTAGATTATGAGAACATTACTGCTTTTAGTTTCATATTGTATACTCATACAATATTCTTCGAGTGGACAACAGAATAACCATTTGGCGCCAGTCGGGTTTGATGTAATTCGTGCACAGGTGCCCCACGGAAAATTGGATACCATGGTATACCCTTCTAAAACAGTAGGCGTTAGCCGTAAAGCATTGGTGTATACCCCGCCTGGTTTTTCAAAGAGCAAAAAATACCCGGTGTTGTATTTGCTGCATGGAATCGGTGGCGATGAGAAGGAATGGTTGAAGCAGGGCCAGCCACAGGTAATTTTAGATAACCTATATGCAGATAAAAAACTGGAGCCGATGATTGTTGTTATGCCGAATGGAAGAGCTATGAAAGATGATCGCGCGGTAGGCAATATGTTTGATAGTGCCCGTGTGCAGGCCTTTTCAGTGTTCGAAAAAGATTTGTTGAATGATCTGATTCCATTTGTAGAGAAAAAATATCCTACCTATAAAGATCGAGAGCATCGGGCTGTTGCCGGTTTATCAATGGGGGGCGGACAGTCGTTAAATTTTGGTTTAGGTAATCTTGATAAGTTTGCCTGGGTTGGTGGATTCTCATCTGCACCAAATACAAAACTCCCTGAGATGCTGGTTCCCAATACTGCGGAAGCAAAAGCAAAACTGAAATTACTTTGGATTTCATGTGGTGATGCCGATGGCCTGATGGGTTTCAGCAAACGCACACATGATTATTTATACGAAAAAGATGTTCCACATATTTTTTATGTGGAACCGGGTGGACATGATTTTAAGGTCTGGAAAAATGATCTTTATATGTTCTCGCAGTTTCTGTTCAAACCAGTTGATCCTTCGGCCTTTCCTTCGTTTACCGTGTTAGGGGCACCTGCCGTATCCAATACCCGTTCGGCACAGTATCCACAGATTTTGCCCGACAACCGGGTGATGTTTAAAGTAAAAGCGCCCGAAGCTCAAAAGGTGCGGATTGACCTTGGTAAAAAATATGATCTTACAAAAGATGCTGACGGATTCTGGACAGTAACAACCGATACCATCAGCGAGGGTTTTCATTACTATTCACTTTTGATTGATGGTGTTGCCTTGGCTGATCCTGCCAGCGAAACCTTTTACGGTATGGGTAGAATGGCAGCAGGCATTGAAATCCCATCGAAGAACGGAGCCATTTACGCATTGAGAGATGTGCCTCACGGAGAAGTAAGAATAAAGCGCTACTATTCAACCGTATTTAATTCCTGGAGACGCTTCTATATTTACACACCTGCAGGTTATGATGCTGATGTAAACGAAAAATATCCAGTACTGTACTTATTACATGGTGGTGGTGAAGATGAACGCGGCTGGGCTACTCAAGGCAAAACTGATTTGATATTGGATAACCTTATTGCCGATAAAAAAGCAAAGCCTATGCTGATTGTGATGATGGATGGTAATACCGGTGGAGGAGGAATAGCTTCGTTTAATGAAAGGTCATTACAAACTTTCGAAAGGGAGTTAAAACTGGTCATTCCATTCGTGGAAGAAAATTACAGGGCTGATTCTAATTCCAAAAGCAGAGCGCTTGCAGGTTTATCCATGGGTGGATTGCAAACGCTTTATGCCGGCATGCGGAATCATCAAATGTTTTCTTACCTCGGTGTATTCAGTTCAGGCTGGTTTGCTAATAATCCAACACTATCCGATCCGCAATATGCATTTATAAAAGAAAACGCGGTAGGCATCAATAACAACATAAAACTTTTGTGGGTAGCGATGGGCGGCAAAGAAGACATCGCCTACAATAATTGTAAAATCATGCTAGAAAAATTTGACGAGATGAGCATCACGTACACGCATAGCGAATACCCCGGTGGCCATGCATGGCCTGTTTGGAGGAATAATCTGTACAAGTTTGCGCCATTGTTGTTTAGATAGGATGTTGTTTGTCATGTTGATAAATGAAAGCAGCGGAGGCAGATTTCACAACCACTACGCGGCTATTAAAATTTCCGGGCGATTTGCTTTGCTTATAAAGTAATCCGGAAGGCTATGAGTAAAACGCGGGTAGCAAACTGAAGCACTATTTACGGAAGCCGGAACGTAGATTCGCTCGGAACGGTCAATCAGGTTTTATGAATAAGTTCTAAGCGTTGCCTTGAAAGTATCATGGTCCTTAGTCAAATTCCACCATAGCCTTGATCACACCTTCTCCAGGCTGCAGCCATTTATCAAATTCGCTGGCTACATCGCCAAACTTAACCCGATGTGTAATAAGTTTCAATGGATTTATGCTACCGGTTCTTATACTGTTCATGACATATACAAAATCTTGCAAAGTGGCATTACGGCTGCTCATCAAAGTAGCCTCACGCTTATGAAACTCCGGGTGACTGAATGAGATGTCATCTTTTTGCAGCCCGATCAATACATAACGGCTACCGTGAGCCAAATAGTTAAACCCGTTGTTGATCGCCTTCAAATTTCCGGTCGCATCAATTATCAAGGTAGGCATATCTCCTTTTGTAATATCTTTTAACTGAAGGACAACCCGATCAACAGAAGGATTAAGGAAATGCTTTATGCCTAACGATTCGTTACAGAATTTCAGCCGCTCGGTATTAACGTCAAGCGCGATCACTTGTGCGCCCGCCAAAGATGCATATTGCATAGCCCCCAACCCAATCGGGCCTGCACCAATGACCAAAACAAATTCACCTGGCGTCACGGCTGCTCGCCTTAGCCCATGCGCTCCGATTGCCAATGGTTCAACCAGGGCAAGGTGGTCATAGCTCAACCCATCCCCGTGCAATAACAATTCCGAAGGCACTGAAAAATATTCAGCCATGCCTCCATCTGAATGCACACCGCAAACGCGCATTGAAATACAGCAATTTGTTTTGCCGCTCCGGCAGGCTATACATTTTCCGCAATGAATATAAGGAATGACCGTAACGGCCTCACCTACTTTAAAATTTTTGGCATGTCCAACCTCCACAACTTCTCCGGCCAGTTCATGACCTAACACGCGAGGATATTGAAAATAGGGCTGTGTACCTTCAAAAGCATGCAAATCAGTACCACAAATGCCAACCCTTTTTATTCGAATGATTGAGTTTCCCTTTGTTAGAATTGGCTGAGGTCGGTCTACATATTCAAATTGACCAGGTTTAATACAAACCAGAGTTTTCATAATTTTTAACTAATGGAATGAATTAACTAAGACACCTTCGGCTCTGCTATTCTTTAATGCAAAATAGAACACAACAATCAAGCAAGCTGCTGGAACAAGGTAAGCTGTTTGAATGCTGGTTAAGTCCGAAACCTTACCCATGATAGCTGGAAAAATAGCCCCACCTACGATCGACATAATAACAAGAGAAGAACCTTCCTTCGTATTTGCACCAAGCCCTCGCAGGCTTAGCGCAAAAATTGTTGGAAACATAATTGACAAAAAGAATTGCACGGCCACCAAAGCATAAACAGAAGGTTTGCCATCTATTGATACCGCAGTTATCAGAAGGATGAAATTCGCTATCGTATAGGTGAGCAACATCCGTGCGGGTGAAACAAATCTCATCAGAAAAGTTCCAAAAAAACGCCCCGCCATAAAAGCAAACAGTGCAAGTGATAATAAAAATGCTGCTGCCTTCTCCTCAATTCCACCAACCTGATAAGCAAACCGAATAAAGAAACTACTGATGCAAACCTGAGCTCCAACATAAAAAAACTGAGCAACCACACCGAGCATCAATTTTTTTTCCTTCAACAGTGATCTGGTTCCCTTCCCATCTTTACTCTCGTCTCCAATTTCCGGTAGGTGAGTCCGCCAAAGCAAAATTGCCACAAACAATACAACACCACCTATAATCAAAAAAGGTACCTGAACTGATGAAGCTTCAGCGTCAAGATAACCATTGAGTTGTTCTGGTGTCATGCCTGCTTCTTGCTCAGGGGTAAGCATTTTTCCGGATAAAATAAATACTCCTCCAACTAAAGGTGCAACAGTTGCCGCAAGGCCATTGAACGACTGAGCAAAATTTAATCGGGCAGCCTCGCTTGACGAATCCCCCAGCACCATTATATAAGGATTTGCGGCCGTCTCAAGAAAAGTCAGCCCAGCGGCAATGATAAACAGTGCCCCAAGGAAAAATCCATACATTCTGGTTTCTGCAGCGGGATAAAATAAAAACGATCCGAGTGCAAAAAGAATTAGTCCAACTAGAATTCCACCTTTATAGCCATATCGCCTCATAACTTTGCCGGCAGGAATTGCAAAAATAAAATAGGCAACATAGGAAGCAGAATCTATTAAAGCCGACTGGAAATCGGAAAGACGACATGCTTTCTTAAGATGAGGAATCAATATTGGATTAAGGTTTAATGCAAAGCCCCACATAAAGAATAAACAAACGACAAGGATAACGGCCAGACGCATATCGAATTGAGTATTTTCAGAATGTTTCATTCCTGACGGAGGTTATTCATGTGAGGCAAATAACCATTATTTCCGATCAGCATTATTTCCATTTATTATCTAACAATTCAATTTTTTATTCCTAATATCGATAAAACTTGGAGTTTGAATGAATGAATAACTAATTTTTCAATGGAATGAAACCCAAACATCTCCAAATTGCAGTTTCACCGGATCACTCATTTAATGTGTGCCAACATAAGTATCCTAACATCAACAATCGCTGGCATTATCATACCGAAGTAGAATTAATTCAAATCCACAGAGGCCAGGGCACTCAGTTCATTGGAGACGACATCAGTCGTTTTGAGTCTGGTAATATTGTGCTTGTAGGGTCTAACCTACCGCATTTTTGGCAATTCGACAGACCAGAAAAAAAGCTGCTAAAAGGTTTAACAACGATATCAACGGTTGTTCATTTTTTTGAGAATTTTTGGGGCGATCGTTTTTTAAATCTCCCGGAAATCAAGTCAATAAAATCGGTTCTCGAAAAAGCCAAGCGTGGTATTTCCGTTGGTGGAAAAGACGGAGAGAATATTGGCCGATTAATTTCTAAAATACATTCATCGAAAGGTGTAACGAAGCTATTGAGCCTGATTGAATGTCTCGCTGAGTTTGCCAATGCGAGAGATGTTACTGTGTTATCGTCCATCGGATTCAATTTCAATTTATCTGAATCAGAAAATGAACGCATCAACTCCATCTATAGCTATTCACTCAGCAATTTTCACAGAGAAATTTATCTGGATGACGTTGCATCTATTGCTGGACTTACGCCAAATTCTTTTTGCCGCTATTTCAAGACAAGAACAGGTAAAACCTATTCTCAATTCTTAGCGGAAATCAGAGTAGGCCAGGCATGCAAGCTTTTAATTGAAAATAAGAAAAACATGAAGCAACTTTGTTTTGAGAGCGGCTTCAACAACTTCACTTGTTTCCATAAGAACTTTAAAGCCATTACAGGTAAGAGCCCGAAAAAATATCAAGAAGAATATGTTCATTCGTATAAATTATTATGACGCGAGTGTTCGCACGAAGATAAATAACTGTTTGCGAAGATGGTGGCTCTGCATAAGTTTGCACCGCTGCTGTTTAGATAATGGCAATAGAATTAGCCTAACATGAAAGACTTCCTTTGCTGCATTTTACTCGTCAGTGCCATCACAGTTTTTGCTCAGAAAGAGTCTGATTTGAAGTTGTGGTATAACAAGCCCTCTGGCAATACATGGGAGAACGCACTTCCCATCGGTAACGGACGGCTTGGCGCGATGGTGTATGGCAATGTGGAAAAGGAGATAATTCAATTGAATGAGCATACCGTATGGAGCGGTAGTCCCAACCGAAACGATAACCCTTTAGCATTAGCGGCCCTACCTGAAATAAGGAAACTAATATTTGAAGGCAAGCAAAAAGAAGCAGAACAGTTGGCCAATAAAGTTATAATAACTAAGAAATCACACGGACAAATGTTTGAGCCTGTAGGTAATCTTGAGTTGATTTTCAACAGACATGAAAACTACTCCGACTATTACAGAGAACTAGATATTGAAAAAGCATTAACAAAGACTTCATATGTTGTTGGCGGTGTTACGTATACCCGGGAAGTATTGGCATCGTTACCGGATCGCGTTATCGTTATGCGATTGTCTGCAAGTAAGCCTCGTAGTGTTTCTTTTCTCGCCACTTTTTCAACCCCACAACCGAACGCAAAAATCAAATCAACTTCAAATGAATTAATAATTTCAGGTACTACCATCGACCATGAAGGAGTTGAAGGTAAAATTAAATTTAAGGGAATAGCCCGAATAAAACCTGAAGGCGGTACACTGGTAGCAAATGATTCTTCACTTACTGTAAAAAATGCAAGTGCCGTTACGATTTACATTTCCATTGCTTCGAACTTCAATTCTTATAACGACATCAGTGGAAACGAAAATGAAAGAGCGGCAGATTATTTAAATAAGGCTTTCCCAAAATCGTTTAGTCAAATTCAAAAAGCACATGTAGCTGCTTATCAAAAATATTTTAATCGTGTAAAACTTGATCTCGGTGTAACCGATGCCGCCAAATTGCCTACCGATGAACGATTAACATATTTTCGTACCACAAACGATCCTCAGTTGGCGACACTTTATTTTCAATATGGCCGATACGTGTTGATCTCAGCCTCGCAACCCGGTGGTCAGCCTGCTAACCTGCAAGGCATATGGAATAACAAAATGAAACCACCGTGGGATAGTAAGTATACCATCAACATCAATGCGGAAATGAACTACTGGCCGGCAGAAAAAACCAATCTAGCCGAATTACATGAGCCGTTTCTTAAGATGGTGAAAGAACTTTCGGAAACAGGACGAGAGACAGCCAGGGTAATGTACGGTGCACGAGGATGGATGGCACATCATAACACCGATATCTGGCGTGCAACAGGAGCGATCGATGGCGCCTTTTGGGGGGCCTGGACGGGTGGTGGTGGATGGACGAGTCAACATTTGTGGGAACACTATATATATAATGGGGATAGAGAATACCTGAAATCAGTTTATCCTGCTTTGAAAGGTGCCGCAACTTTTTATGTTGATTTCCTAATTGAACATCCGATACAACATTGGTTGGTTGTTAATCCCGATATGTCTCCGGAAAATGCACCAGCCGCACATCAAGGTTCTTCGCTCGATGTTGGCACAACGATGACCAACCAGATTATTTTTGATGCCTTCACAACGGTTATAGATGCAGCAAAGATTTTAAATACCGATGATGCATTTGCTGATTCCCTAAAGCAAATGCGGAAACGTCTGCCACCCATGCAGATTGGAAAACATGGTCAGTTACAAGAATGGCTGGAGGATATTGATGATCCAAACGATCATCATCGCCATATCTCTCATTTGTATGGATTATTTCCATCCAACCAGATTTCGCCTTACCGAACGCCACAGCTCCATCGTGCAGCGATGAATACGCTGATACAACGTGGCGATGTTTCTACTGGCTGGAGCATGGGGTGGAAAGTAAATTGGTGGGCGCGTTTGCTGGATGGAAATCATGCCTATAAATTAATACAGGATCAACTAACCCCTGTAGGCACTAACGAAGGAGGTGGAGGTACCTATAATAATTTGTTTGATGCACATCCTCCCTTTCAGATTGATGGAAATTTTGGTTGCACAGCTGGCATTGCTGAGATGCTTATGCAAAGTGCCGATGAAGCAATTCACCTCCTCCCGGCATTGCCCGATGTATGGCCATCGGGGTCCGTTACCGGACTGCGAGCAAGAGGAGGTTTTGAAATTCTGGAGATGCAATGGAAAGATGCAAAGCTGGTAAAGGTGGTGATTAAATCAGGCCTGGGTGGTAACTTACGTTTACGGTCTCCCAATCAATTGGTATCATCACCCGGCTCTATGCTGTCCTTGGCATCAGGCCAAAATATGAATCCGTTTTATTTGGTTGATCCCACACCACAGGCGGTTGTGCGAGAACCTTCTCTTGTTCAATCTCAGAGTTTGAAAGAGACGTTCGTTTACGATCTGGCAACAGAGGCTGGGAAAGTATATTCATTCATCAGCAAGTAATGCAATAAATCTGCAGGTGCATTTCCACTTAAACCGGGTTGTGCTGTGCAAGAATAATGTAATCAATTTCCTATTTTCGAGACGGCCAATAACAAATAACTATATTCTACTATGCCTTTCATCGATTACAACAGCAAGCCCATGATAAAAATCTGGGATGGTATCTACGGACAAACACATCACAGCAATCACATGACCTGTGGCTACATCACCATTGCTGCCGGGGTTGAATTGCCAGAACACCATCATCCGCACGAACAATGGAGTCATCTGTTGGAAGGCGAATTAGAATTTATAGTGGGTGGTGAGAAACGGATCTTGAAGCCAGGGGAATCCGCTTATATTCCGGGCAACGTCCCGCACAGCGGAAGAACCATCACGGCCTGCAAACTTATTGATGTGTTCAATCCAGTGCGAGAGGACTGGAAGGAGTTGGAGAAGAAACAGTTCGGTTAATGATAGCGTTGCCAATCACACCCTAACACCTGGATAATTCCTTTATGGTAGTGAATGATCCATTAATTTTTTTTTGGCTGTCCGAAGGTTAGCAGATTATGGTTTGGATCCAGCAGCGAAAACTCAATTTCACCCCATGGCTTTTCTTCCAATTTCCCTAACACGATAAAAGGAACACTGTCGGTCACGGCTTTGTCATGCAGCTCCTGAATTTGATCGCTTACACGAACATATAACATGATATTATTCTTTTGAACATTTAAGACCCGGTTCTGATAGAAGTGCAATTCAATGCCATTTCGGGTAATAATGAGGTAATCGTCCAGCCGGCTCACCGTTTCAAAATCAAGATGTTCTTTATAAAACTTCTCTGTCTCCGCAATGTCTTTTGCAGGTAATCGTGGGATAATAGCTTTAATCATAGTTGTACCATGTTATCAATGAGACCTGTCGTTACGTTTCAATGCTGCTGATTTAAATGCCCTGAAAGAAATTCAGGGACATCACCCGCGATAGAATAGGAAGGCTAATGCTTTACATACGGAAAAAAGCACAAAAGGGTTTAGTTTACTTTAAACTTACTCCGATGCGGTCGACATATTAACTCAATATGTACTTTGGTTTCGAACAAAGCCAACTCCTTACTTTTCCAATTTCTTGTAAAGAACAGCACCTGTATTAAACAGGTAATACAATAAAATTTTTGCGTCCGTTTTGCTATCCGGGTTTTGGATGGATTCGTGGACCTCATTTGGAAATTCGTAGAACACATCTCCTTTTTTGAGATGTTGAGCTGGCTTGTTTTTTAATTTGGTAATCACCTCACCTTCCAGGATGTAGCCCACCAACTCACAATCATGAACATGAGCAACCGGGTCAATGGCGCCAGCAGGAACGGTAAACTGCACCACCTGAATTTCTTTTCCAACGAAACTGCTGTCCCTAAATGCCTGATGAAAAATCGGCTTGTGTTCCCATTTGCCCGTACTCTTTTCCGCCTGATGCTCATGTTGTGCTAAACATATGTTGGAGGCAAAAAGGATGAAAATTAAATACAGCGGTTTCATTGTGTTAACTAGTTAAGTGGTGGAGGTGATCAATCTAATTTTCTTAAAATGGAATAAACATTTCATGGTTTAATATGATCATTCGTTCACTATAAACTCTGGAATCACACCTTAAACCCGAACTTGTGGCTGCAAGATCTTTATAACGTTTTTAAGTAGTCAATACTTTTCTTGAGAGTCACTTCAGGCTGTTTCACCATGTCTTGTTCTACAAAGAAATGCTCTACTCCGGATCTTTTTGCTGCGAGGATAATGGATTTTAAGTCGAGGGCACCCTCATCGGCTGTGCTCATTTGAGGAAACAACTCTATCCACTGTTTGGAGTCGCCACCATCACCTGAGAATTTCACTTTCTGTTTCATGTTCTTCACATGCATCATTTTGTAACGTCCCGGATATTTTTCAAACCAGGCAATCGGATCTACACCTCCGGCTACCGTCCAGAAGATATCCATTTCAAGGAACACATACTTCGGATCGGTTTTTTCGATGATCATCTGCATCGGTACCTTCCCTTCCAGTTCTTGTAAACCGTAACCATGGTTGTGATAACCAAAGCGCAAACCTAACTTCATGGCCTGCTCACCAATTTCATTAAAAATATCAATCGTCTTTTTATAATCATCCAGGGTTTGCCTGTTTTCGGCTGGTAAAGCTGGAAGCACCACATATTTAAATCCGATCGTCTGTGCGGCTTCAGCCAGTTGGTTCATTCGGGTACGCAATGTTTCAAGGTCAGTGTGAATGGAGGGAACACTGATCTTATTTTCATCCATAATTTTTTTTACTTCAGCTGCAGTATGACCAAAATATCCACTTCCACTGAAACCCAGAGAAGGAGTGATGGTCGCCCATCGATCAATCGCTTTTTGAGCGCTGAAAGGAAAGGGTCCATACATTTCTATTTCGCGATAGCCCATTTGCGATAACATGCTGATGCCCCCACGAAAATCCTGCTCCAGAATTTTCGGAAGCGAGAAAAGCTGTATGCCTATTTTACTCAGCATCGCTGGGTTGGCTAATAAAGAACTACTTTCCAGCAGACCAAGTGTGGTGAGTGCTGCTGAAGCGCGAATAAAAGTTCTTCGATTCATACAATTCTATTTAGGAATGTAAATTACAGAAATAAGAAGAAGGTTACCATCATAAATTCCGCGATTACATTTTCATAGGTTGAGTATATCCTACTACGAAGTAGCTATACCGGTCGGGTGACTTAATACGAGTGCATTTCACTTCATTGGGATACCGGCTCTCGTACCTCGGCCGGTATGACATTTCATCGTTTAGTTTACGATACTACTTTCTGGAGCACGTTCAACAACTTCTTATCATTTGATTTTTTAAGAACGATCGCATTACACCGATTGAATTTTGCAAATGCTTTAATAGCATCGCAAATTTTCGTGATCTTCGGTATGGAAAGTTTGACCGACTCGAAGTGAAGATTGTGAATCGTGAATATCTGCTGCTTTCGATCGGCTTTAGAATCCATGCGTGCCACAAACGTATCGCCAAGTAAAATGGGCAACGAAAAATAACCATACTTGCGTTTGGGTTGGGGCACAAAGCATTCTACCATATAGTCAAAGTCAAAGAACTTTTGGAGGCGATGGCGGTACACATTCAACACATCGAATGGAGAAAGAATAAACGCGTCACCGGACAACGTAACCTTCTTGTTTTTATATTCAGGAAGCATATAAAGGGGTGCGTCCGTCATTCCGATCACTTTCACTTCACATACTTCACCCTCGCTCACCATTTTTTCCAATTCTGACTTTACGGAATTTTGCTTTACATAGCGAGCGCGGAAGGCGATGTCTTTGGCGGTGGCAATACCCAGCGCCTTCAATGAGCGTCTGATTATATTCCGTGCAAACTCTTCTCGTGTCGGCATCGTGGTGTCAATGCCTGATGGAATGACGTTTCCAGGCAAGTCATATATTTTCTGAAAATTTTTGGTGCGTAGAGTCATCAATTGTCCATCGAAATTAAGTGTCTCCAATGCTACTTTCGAAGGACGCCAGTCCCACCAACCCGAACTTTTGGTGACGCGATCATTTTCAAAATCACGTGCCATGAGAGGTCCTTCACGCCCAATGCGGTCGAGTACTTTATTCATCAGGTTGATTTCAGTTTGCGCCTGCGGTTTTCTTCTGGTCACAAAACTGGCTCGCACCGGCAGTGAATATCGGAATTCATCCATGGGCGCATAACCGGCTGCATAGGTCCATGATTCAAAAATTCTTCCGTCTGCCTGAAGTTGATCGAGCCATTCTGTTTTATAATCCGGAACACGTGATGCGATGGCATGATGGTGAGCACGCTCCACTACATAATTGGTATCGATCTGCACAAAGCCAAGATGATTTATTAGTTTATATGCTGCCTCTTTGCCTTTGCCAAACTGCCCATGCCGGGATAATCCGGCCGCGTGGAGAATTATTTTCTTGGCTTGTTGCCTGGTAAGAGTAATTGGAGCCATTAGATTAATAAAAGACTTTTTAAAAGTAATAGATACTGAGGGAAGTTACAGGGATTTAGTTGTGCAAGAATCTACGAAGCTGTCATACCGGTCGGGTAATCGCTTTCGCCATGTTTGAAGTACTTCAACCCCGAACCGGTATCCCGTTGAGTAAGCAGAAAAGAATTTCATAGCCCCGTACGCTTGTTATTCCATCGGGATCCATGCGAAGCGCTTGACAAGTCCGGTTCGTGTATTGAAGTGCAGATGATGAGTTGTTATTTCAGTTAACTTCATAACTATCCGAAAGTCGCGATTATAAAGTAGCGGAAAAAGTTCAAACCTTTGAGGTATCTGAAATCTTAAAAGAATGAGCCTCTTCCGCAGAA
>JAYVTB010000173.1:0-2472 GCA_043774805.1 Cyclobacteriaceae bacterium
GGTTCGGTATTCTTTTGTAAAAACTCAATGAAACTCAACGCGAACGGACTATTTGTTCCTGCCGCACCATCAGAAACAACTTCCAATCTTCCTGAAGCCAAGCCCCAACGAGATTTGTATTTTTCTACCTGATCAGAATAGCCTCTATTACTGGAAGCAAACAAAGACCCTGAGAAACAAGCATCGGCAACCAAGAGTGTATGTTGCGAGTTTATGTTTTCAATCACTTTTAAAATTTGAGTATTAGGCAACATACCCGACACATCTTTGCCTTGCGCATCTACCGGTACCCAATACCCCTCACTCATTAATTTGTCAAAATAACCGTGACCAGAAAAATAAATCATCAGGTTATCGCGTGCTGAAACTTTTTCAATATAATTTCTTAACGCACCATAAATGTTTGAACGGGTTGCCTGCTCATTTAATAAAACAGTAACATCCAGCGAATCGAATTTATACTGGCTCGTCAACACTTGTCTGACGGCCTGCGCATCAGCAACAGCATTGTTGAGCGCTGGCCAGTCGGTGTAGTTATTAACGCCAATGATCAATAGATAATTTTTGGCAGCAGCAGGATTGTAAACTGTTCCATCTGTATTTTTTCGCTCAATGGTAAATCTTTTGAGTGCTATGTTTTGATTGACATCTTTAGCTTCGATGGAAATGTTGGTCTCCCCAACGTTCAGTGGCAAGAATATGGTAAACTCTCCGTTGGTTTTTACCGGGGTTACTGTTTTGTTAACGGTTAGTTGTTGAATACCCGATTCATCCATTACTGTTCCGGTAATCTTTATCATGTCTTCATAAATCACAACATGGTCATTTTTAATATTGGATGGATTGGATACATACACCATGGGCGGTGTTTGATCTTTTTTATTGCGAACTAATGAAATTTGCGTTGGGTCAACCACTAGGCGCCTACTGCTTTCTTTCCGAATCCCTTTATTATTTTCAGCAATGATATTCACTGTGTTGACACCTGTTCGAAGCGTTATCGTGCGTTCAATTGGCTGCACGTAGTTATTCGGGCTAACCGGTGCCGAGAAATCTGCTGCCGTATAAACATCCGTTGATAATCCGTTCACAACAATCTCAATCCGCTGAAGCGGTAATCTTGATTTTATCTGGCAGGTGACTGTTTGAATATTAACACTGACCACGGTGGTATCGGTAGGGTAATTCAACCACTCGATGGCCGGTACATCCAAAACATCCACCCTCGGGATTAAAATCTTTGAACTCCTGTTCTTTTGGCCAGAAGCAATCATAGCGGCTATGGCAAGAACAAAGATTATAACCCGTGAATTCATTGTGTTTATTAATGTTGTGTTAACCACCATTAGGAAAGCCTGACCCTGGCGGTCCGGGTAACGGCTCATTATCTTTTAGGTACTGATTGATCAGCAAATATGCGGGCACAGCAATAGCCGGAACAATGACCCAACCTAACGATACTTTTCGTCTTACTTTAAATACATTACTATAATACGCTTTCTCACCATCGCTGATAACCAGTTGATAGTTCTTCTTGATTCTGGTTTCTTTTGGCATTTGAATAGGAAGGCGTTCACCTGTAATTGATCCGCTTTTTAGCATGGTTGTTTCCTTACCTGCCTGAAATAGCTTGATTGAATATGGTTTACTATCAGTGAAGATGGGGGTGAGGATTGTGGTGAATTCTTTTCCACGCTTTATTTTTTTGTCAATCTGGATACACGGCACCACTTCAATGTCAAGATTAATTTCACCACTAAAATGAATGAGTTCCTCTTGATGATCCCACACAATTTTTTTGTTCTTGCCCGGATAAATTAAATCACCCACATCCCCGCTAACTTCCTTGAGATAGAACGTATTACTGATGCCGTTCATATCAGCTGTTAACTTTACGCTTACCCGGCACGGAATGTTATCATACTTAGATTCAATGTCATAGCTAATCAAGTACTTTACCTCACCCGCCTGCACTTGTCTGGTAAAGTTTGAGTTAACTATACTCTGCGAAAAGCCAGTGTTAACAACACCAAACAGAATGAGTGCTAAAAAAGCAGGCTGAAGTATTTGCACTAAAAAAACGATTATTGATAAATGTAAGTGTTTCTTTTCTAAATTTAAAAGCCTCAAACTCTGTCTCATGCGTGTGCGATGTATAGTCTCAATAGGTATTTTTCTTCTATTATCCTGTTTGCCTGTTCAAGCACAGTTTTTCTTTGAACAAGAAATAGGTGCTCCACTGCAATTAGATCAAATTAAAGGTGCTGAAGATGTAGCCTTCGATGCAGCCGGCAACATTTATGTGGCGAGTGGTTTTTCCAGGAAAGTGGTAAAGTTCAATTCGTCTGGTGTTGCCGTCTTACAAATAGGCACAGGAGGAAATGGTAATGGCCAACTGAGTAATCCAACTGCGATTGCTTTAGATGCTACAGGGAATATCTATGTAGCCGATGGCTACAATAGTCGAGTACT
>JAYVTB010000174.1:0-3591 GCA_043774805.1 Cyclobacteriaceae bacterium
TCCATGATGTTTTGGCTTGGTAACTTAAACATCATAAAAAAGGCGGTCAGTAGAAATACCTCCGCCTTTTCATTTTAACTTTTTTGTCGGATGACAGTACCTTGTTATTATCTTTTACATATAATCCTCTTTGTTGAATTAGTAATCGACCACCTTTTATATATTGAAATCCATTTGAGGTATCTTCATAAATGAAACTTCTTCCTATTTCATAATGTGCAGGCTTATAAACAGATATTACTAATCCATCTGGATGAACTGCAATGCCGTCACTTATAACATCGCCATGTATACCAAAATATTTATATGAAGGTGAAAGCAGAGTAATGGGGACAGCAAAGATACTTCTGTATACGTGTTGATTTCCGTCATTATAAACTATAATCAGTCATAATTAAAAGTATTCAATTCACTCTTTAAAATAAAGAGGGTTTAGAATATGTACCCTAATCTGTACCCCTAGAAACAATTCAACCCGCTGATAGTCAGTGGGTTGAATTGTATTGGGGCAGAGGAAGAGGGTGTCTTAACCTACTTGTAACTCGTTGATTTTCAATTCCTTTTTGAGTCTCAAATCTTCGGGTCACCGAGATTATCACCTCTCAATTTTATATAAACTAAATCAATTCCTATGAGATAAAAATACAAAATAGTAGGCAGACATAACCATTAAATGAACCACTTTTTATAGTAAATATTCAGATACCTGTTCAATTTTTATACCTGTGTAAGTACAAAACTCATTGATGGTTACAAACTGATGAACCTCTTTTTGGTGATGGTCTTTGATACGTTTGAGCAATAGCCTTCCATAACGCTCACTCTTGCCCGTGATGCGCTGAATATCTTTTGGGTAGATAATAATCCTATTGACTTTCATACACTATCTATACTTCATCCCTGCCTTATCCTGGGCAAAGTTCTGCACTTAAAGTAAATCATTTTTGGAAATAACGGAAGAATAGCTCGCAAGTGTTCGCTCGCGGAAGTGCTTCTTATGTCTTGATCATTTCATCGAATAAGTTTGGCCCTTGTTGCAACAACGGCTTAACCAGACTGTGCCGTGAACAGGTTGGACAACTAATTTTTTAAACTATGGCAAGACAAAAAGGTATTATCAAATTACAAGGACAGATGGGAGGAGTATCCTTCTACAAGTCACAGCAAGATGGATTTCTTGCACGCGAAAAAGGAGGCGTTGATGCAGACCGCATCAAGAACGATCCCAACTTTGAGCGCACACGTGAGAACGGTGCAGAGTTCGGACGCGCTGGCGCTGCCGGCAAGCTGTTGAGAACCGCATTGCGTGCATTGCTAATCAACATCGCAGATAGCCGAATGACCAGCCGCTTGACGCGTGAGATGGTGAAGGTAATCCAGGCAGATGCCACTAACCTACGCGGACAGCGAAACGTGATCGATGGAGAAGCAGAGTTGCTGAATGGCTTTGAGTTCAATTTGGACGGAAAGCTTGGCAGTACATTTTTTGCTCCGTTCACTCCAACCATTGATCGTCCTTCTGGCAATCTCTCGATTGACGTTCCGGATTATATCCCAGGTAACATGATCGGAGCACCACAAGGCGCAACTCATTTCCGGTTGATCGCAGCAGGTGTTGAAGTTGACTTTGAAGCAGGAAGCTATGTGGTAACTACTTCTGCAACTCCTGAAGTGGTGCTTGGTCCACAAACTGAAGCAGCGTTGACCTTGACCAATGCAGTAACACCTGCCAGCACGAAGCCGCTCTTTGCAGCTTTCGGTATTGAATTCCTGCAATTCGTTAATGGAGCTTACTACCCATTGAAGAATGGAGTTTATAACGCTTTAGCGTTAGTGGCTGTTGACGGTGGCGTGTAATGGAACTGGAGTTATTCAGGACTTATGACCCTGAAGGAACCAATGGGGAACTCAAGCTCGTGGTGTGCAACACCATCGAGCTCCCCTGGCTCCAGAACAAGCGAAATGTTTCTTGCATCCCTGAAGGAAGGTACGAGCTTCGGAAGCGATTCATAAAAAAGTTTGGATTGCACTTGTTGGTTGTGGATGTGCCGGATAGAAGCTGGATACTTATTCATCCTGCCAATGACGCAAAGACTCAACTGAAAGGATGCATCGCACCCGTCACTCAGTTGACCGGGCCAGGTAAGGGAAGAGATTCGCGCTTAGCGAATGAAAAGCTTAAAGCACTTGTGCTGAAAGCTTTGGAACGAAACGAAAAAGTATTTATCACAATTAAATCGAAGTGACATGAAGTTGATAGAAAGATTAAAAGCACCTACTCCGAAATTTTTCAGAGTGCTACGAAATGTTGGATTAGCCCTGGCAGCTGCCGGTGGTGCGTTGCTCACAGCTCCCATTGCGTTACCGGTCGCGGTTGTAACTGTTGCAGGATATCTAACGGTTGCCGGTGGTGTCATCACCGCAGTGAGTCAGACAGCAGTTGACGGTGAAACGGATTGTAAAGATGACGACTCCTAGTAACCATGGCGGTACCGTGGCCGGAACGGCCGGAGGTACCCTCCTAACAATCTTCGCGAACATTCAATCAGAGGATATTGTAAAGACTGCAGTGTTAGCATGTATCGGAGCGGTGGTCAGCTTCACAATCTCAATCGGAATGAACTGGATCTCGCGCAAATTGAAGAGGTCAAACTAAGTAAGAATCCTGACGACAAGCGTCAGGATTCTTTTTTTATTTCAGCACCTTATACATCAGCGCTTTCTTTGCTTGCTTAATGATTTGAATCTGCTTCACCAGGCTATCATGTTGTGCCGATAGTTTATTCAGGATATCAATTGAGTTCATCAATGCCTCCCGTCTCAACTGGACTTTTGAATGAGCTTGTAGAATCACCTGGTGAAGTTCAGCTATACGAATGAATGAAATTACGGAACCTGAAAGAAACTGCCGGAAGAAGCCGCCAACCCAAAGGCCATAGCAAAGCCAGTAAAAATATTCTCTTTCCTGCAGGTTGTTGGTGATGACAATGAAGCAGTTCGGGCAAGGATTCCAAAGAGGCTTTCCAGCATTGTTACCTTTTGATAAAATGAAGAAGTGATTCTGATTGGTAAATTCTTCTGACATTCTGTGTGTTTTGATTTTTGGTATGTTCATAGTTTGCGCTTTAAAATTTTGCGCGAGCCCCTGAACATTTTTAAGAGAAAAGAAAAACCGAAAAAAATAAAAGAGAAGCCAATACCACTGGCTGGCCTGGCGGGGAAAGCAAGGAGGAACGGAATAAATGGCTTTAGCGCGGGCATGCGGGTTTATGCCGTAGTTCCTTGCTTTGCCTATGCGCGATGGAATGTGCGGCCAGCCTATCTTTGCTGACTCTTTTAATTTGGGAAACGGAGTAACCACTACTCAAATCAAATTTTATACATAATCCGGTTCTCATGTATAAAAACTATACATGATAGTTAAGGCTAGTCGACTTAAAAAAAGCCCCCTAAAAAGGGAGCTTTGAAATGCCAAGCTCTAGCCAGAAGACTCGGAGCCAAACCTCACGCGCACTGCACGTGACTGTACGATAAAACATAAATGGGCGAACCCACTTGCACCAAACACCGCCCAGCAGCCACCAGCCACCA
>JAYVTB010000175.1:0-2446 GCA_043774805.1 Cyclobacteriaceae bacterium
AAGCGCCCATTCGCACAATTGATGATTTTTATTAAATTTGTTCTAATGCGCGATATTCAATTTTGGATTTATCTGATTGCTGGGGCGATATACCTCATTAACCGGGCTCGAAAAAAGCGGGCAGCAGAGCCTGTTGATGTGCCTGAATCTAAAACGCAAAGACGTTTTGAGCAACAATTTGAGCAACAAGCAGATACACAACCTGCCCCACAGAAAGGACTTACCTTTGAAGAACTACTGCGTGAGATAACGGAAGCAAAAGCACCATCGCCAGCCAAACCAATCCCCCAGCCTAGAGCAGAATATGTTGATTATGATGATGAGGTGGAAGAAGAGGAGCAAGACTTAGAGGATGTAAGTGGGGACTACCGTAAGAAGGACAAAGCCTTTTACGACACCTACGAAGAAGCCAAAAAGCAAGCCTTTAACAGGCCTTCATTAGAGGAAAAGGTGAAGTTAAGTGACACAGATATGAAGTTTGGCAAGTTTGCCATGTTTGAAGAAGAGAGCCAAAAAAACTACCTAAACGACTACCTAAAAGAGCTAAAAGACCCCGATGGTTTTAAGAAAGCCTTTGTATTAAGTGAGGTTTTGCAACGTAGATATTGATTTTTTTATTATTATTGAGTGGTTTTTCATAGTTCTATTTTTTTATGAGACCTATTTTTTAGACTGACATTTGTAACTATTGATCTATACATTGAAAGACAGGGGTTACAATATTTTTTTGAAGGTTATTTACCAAAGGCAACTTTTTTTGATTCTAACCACGTTTCTATGACCTTAATTAAATGGAGTTTAATACTGCTGATTGCATCGACTATGATCGCAGCAAAACCCCTTTTGCCTAATGATAGCGTGAATTGCGCAAGCTTTAAATTTGAAACAGATTTAAGCAATGTGCCTAACGAAGCGCTTTTAAACCTTACTGTTAAAGCCCTTGGCGGTCAGAAACCCTATCATTATGTATTATTGGATAGTAAGAACACCTTAATATCAAAAGATTTCACAGCCTTTAAATTTGAACGGTTAAAAGCCGGTCGATATCGCTGCATTGTTAGTGATAATCAAGATTGTACTATCGAACAGTTTATTGAAGTAAAGTGAAAATAAGCCCGACATACCAATATCTGCTAAAGACACTACTAGTGTTTTGTCTCGCAGTGTTTTTCATTCCATTGGCAAATGGACAAACCACAACCTACACACAAGGCGGCTTAGTGGTTGATGTTTTCAGATCGAATCCATGCAATGGTAGTAATAATGGTTTTATACAATTCACTGTTGTAACTACTTCCGATAACCTGCCAGCTCAGCTTCAGGTTATTATAGGACCACCAAACTTGTTTGTGACTCAATCTATTGCCGTTGGCGCTAGTTATATCTTTAATCCGGCAAAAACCTTGTCATCGGCTAATGATTACGAATTCATTATCGCAGATAATACAGGAACCGATATCATCAATACATTCGGAAGCCCAATTGGCTTTACCGCTTTACCTAACCTTACATTAACGGATGACCCAACCACCGATTTATCTAATTCAGACTGCAGCAACCCGAATGGTCAGATAGCAGCAACGGTTGGTGGGGGTTCAAAGATTTTGGGTGGAGGTGGCTCATTCACCTACACTTGGTCCACGACCAACGGTTTATCTGGATTTCCAATAAGCGGCACATTTGATGGTACTACAGTACTTGACTTAGCAACTCTGGCAGGAAGGTCAGGTTTACCAGGGGGTGATTATACCCTTGTTATTGCTGACAATTATTCTCAATGTACAATAACAAAAAATTGGACCATTACAGATCCTCAGCCAGCATCGCAAACCATCACTAATGGTGGACCGCAAATTGTTTGTCAAGGGACAGATGCATTAATTCAGTTGGGTGGATCGGAAGTTGGTATCACTTATGAAGTATTGGTAAACGGTTCTCCATCAGGAATTTCGCAATTAGGTACTGGAGGTTCATTGAGCATTTCAGTCCCCTCAGCGGCATTTGTTAATGGGCAGGTATTGGTAGTAAGAGCCGTTCTTGGTTCTTGCTCACCAAAAATAATGAATGGGTTTATTACCATGACGGTAAACCCAGCGGCCACCGCGAATGCAGGTCCAGCTCAAACGATATGTTCAGGAAGTACGGTTACCCTTGCGGGTTCAATCGGAGGTTCCGCCATCAGTGGTACGTGGAGTGGAGGTGCAGGTACATTCAATCCCAACGCCACCACACTCAATGCCATCTACACCCCCAGTGCAGCAGAAGTAATAGCAGGCACAGTAACTTTAACGCTGACTACGAATGATCCCGATGGAGCCGGCCCATGCCCTTCGGCAATCAGTACCGTAACCATTACGATCAATGCAGCGGCTACTGCAAACGCAGGCCCAGCTCAAACGATATGTTCAGGAAGTTCGGTGACCTTAGCCGGAATAGTTGGAGGCTC
>JAYVTB010000176.1:0-4764 GCA_043774805.1 Cyclobacteriaceae bacterium
GAAAGAAGGAACAGTAAAATTCTTTAACGAAACCAAAGGATTCGGTTTTGTAAAAGAAACGTCTTCAGGACAAGAGTATTTCGTACATGTATCAGGTCTGGTAGATCAGATCCGCGAAAACGATTCAATCACTTTTGAATTGAAAGAAGGAAAAAAAGGTTTAAATGCAGTCAACGTTCGCGTTGCTAACTAATACAACTATTTTTTCAAGTGGAAAGAGCCCCGAGTTATCGGGGCTCTTTCTTTTTGTGCGCAATCTCAAATTGAGGACAATATTCCCCTAAATAGACTCCATTGCCAGTCTTTAGAAGGTATTAGTACGACCATTTTTCATGCCTTTTCCTATCGCTAAATATTTTGTAAATCATTGATTATTAAAATATTAATCAAAATATCACACCCCACCTTTAATCACAAAAACGGTGCATGATATATAAGTTTGGGCTCACTTTTGTTTATAATCGGATTAATGAATTTGAGAGCTGCTTTAATCATTTTGATGGGTTGGGTGAGTTTTAACGCATTTGGGCAGGACGTTATTAATATCAATGACTCCTTAAAAAACAAGGGTACCAGAATTGATTCTGTAAAAAACTATCTCAATTCATTTCAAGTTGGATTTCGGTATGAGTCCTACCAGAAAGATTATAGCGACAGGACTTTTCTCTACGTCCAGTATGGCCGCAAAATTAAACAAGTTGATACATTCGCGAAGATACTGAGATATAGTCTGGGATCACGCGTTGGGTACTTATTTGAATCCGAAGCTTATTGGAAATTTAAAAAGCAAGGTTATTCCTACTTTGATGCCACTTATTCCAGTTCAGAAATATTGCCCACCTACCGCTTGCGGGCCGAAGTCTATCAGAACGTAAAGCAGTTTGAATATTCAGTGGGAGCGGGCGTAGTTAAGCCTTATAACTTCCGCATAATTCCATTCATAACCGGAACAATCGGCTACTACTTCTCTGATTATTTTATATATGCCCGACCAACTTTCTCTTACGTTGACAATGGGTTTACCAAAAGCATCTTTATCCAGGGGAGAAGATACCTAACAAAAACCGATTATATAGGGCTCAGCTTTTTGAAAGGTGCCGATACCGGAACAACCAGAAACATCAATGCAGTTGCCAATGCGTTTGGATCGGATACGTATTTGGTTCGAATTAACACACAAGTAAAAAGGGGAAGGTATAAGATTGGTGCTGGCCTCGATTATGGTGGCATCTATATTCCAGGCCGCGAAGAGTATGCACAGTATGTGGGGTTTGATCTTTTTCTTAACATGGAATTTTAAAATGGGATCAATTGATATTTACAAAATTTTGGAAATACTAGCTTATGGTGGGATAGTCTATGCTGTCCTTTACACCGGATCCAAAATTATATTTTCATTAATGTCGCTCCTGGAAATCAAAATGTACTTTAAGCGGTACGACCATATTATAGATGAGAATGAATTGACTGAACACCTCTCGCGAAATCACCACGAACTCCCTATGGTTTCGATTATCTCACCGGCCTATAACGAAGGCGTTTTGATCATCGATACGGTGAGCTCTTTTTTACATCAATCCTACAAAAACAAAGAAGTAATTATTTGCTCAGATGGCGGCACGGATTCAACATTAGAGAAACTAATTGAACATTTTGACCTGGTGGAAGCGCCAGACACTTTTGTGCACAGCACCAGTATTACCCATAAACCGATCAATCGATTTTTCCGATCAGTAAACCCGGCCTATAAAGAACTGATCGTATTGGATAAAGAAAATGGCGGGAAGGCCGATGCACAAAATGCCGGTGTGGCCATTGCCCGTGGCGAGATTATAACCATCATCGATGCCGATTCCATTCTCGAAAAATATGCACTTATACACCTCACTGATATTTTCGAGCGTGAGCCTGAAATCATCGGTATCGGTACCCCTATTGGGGTGGTTAACGACTGCAATATCGGGCCTGATGGTGTGGATGATGCTTCGGTGCCGAAAAGTTTCTGGGCTAAAATCCAGGTGATTGAATACCTACGGTCATTCTTATTGGGTCGAATGTTTGCGCAACGTTATCGCGGGCTTCAGATAGTTTCTGGCGCATTCGGAGTCTATCGAAAATGGATACTGGAATCTGTAAATGGCTATTCAACCGGTTCGCTCGCAGAAGACATGGACATTGATGGTAAGATCTGGCGCTATATTGATAGCAATAAATTAGCTTACCGCATTCGTTATATACCTGAGGCATTTTGCTGGAGTGAAGTCCCTAATACATTTAAGTCATTAGCCATTCAACGTGATCGATGGTCGCGCGGCATGTCAGAGACAATCTGGAAGAATAAAGATTTATTTTTCAACCCTCGCTACAAAATGCTGGGCTTGTTTTCCTATCCGTATTACGTGTTTTTTGAATGGCTTACACCTTTCATTGAAATAGGTGGGCTGTTCTATGTAATCACGGGAACGATGATGGGATGGTTCTCCGCGTTTCTTCTGGAGGAAATTTTTCTTATCTATTGGGCCGTTGGTGTTGTTCTGAATGTGTTGGCATTATCGGTTGAAGCTTATACTCGCGGACATTATAAAAATCGAACAACATTATTGAAGCTTAGTTTCTACGCGATTCTTGAGCCTTTATTCTATCATTGGATAAACAGCTTCATTTATGTTCTCGGAAATTTCAAGCTTATTGTTTTAAGAAAGAAAGGTTGGGGTAAAATGGATCGGGTAGGGCTTACTAAAACTCAGGCCGCTTATGCCGTCCAGATTCCGTCTAAGTTCGGTGAAAACATTCATGCAGGCAAAAAAATAGCCTTTGGAAGTTCTGCGAGTACTCCAAAGGCTACCAATTAACCAAGGGTATCTTATAAGCCCTTGCCGGTTGCAGCCCAGTAAATTCCCCCATAAATATGATTCTGGAAAATCTGATCCGAGAAAGTTAGTGGAATGTGTCCGAGCGCTGTATAAAATGCCCGCCCGCCATCATAGGGGTGATACCATGAAATAGGATGGAAGTTACCCATGCCCTTACCTTCATTCGTTCCCCACTTTGCGTTTGGATTATAGGTTTTTTCATCAACTGATAAAAGAAATTTTAGGTCATCAGATTTGCGTTCTCCAAATTCGTACCATTCATCAGTCCACAAAAGTTTTGCAGGGAAACGTTCCATACCTGGAAAATTACTGTTCTCTACTTTCAGGTAAGCGGTCTGATTTTGTGGGTGAATCTTAAACATCATACCAACCATCTTGGTGTACCATGGCCATTCATACTCAGTATCGGAAGCGCTGTGAATGCCAACAAAGCCTTTACCTGCACGAATGAATTTTTCAAAAGCAGCCTGCTGCTCTTCAGTCAATACATTCCCCGTTGTGTTGAGAAAGATAACTACGGCATAGTTTTCCAGTGCTTTATCATTAAAGATTGTTGCGTTCTCTTGCCAATCAACAGTAAAATGATGACGATTGGCCAATTGCCGAATAGTAGATACACCCTCGAGAATCGATTCGTGATGAAAACCATCAGTCTTCGTGAATAGTAATGCTTTAAACTGTTGAGCAAATGAAGACTGTGAGATAAAAATGAATAGTAAAGGCAGAATGGCCCTTGGGATATTGAATCGCTTCATGATTGAAAAGTTAATTTTCCTTGAATTTAACCCTTCAGCCGTTGTTATTGCAGCGGGTTTATATGAATGGTTATTTCTATACCTGATAAGAAAATCCCGACCCACGGTAACAGACCGTCTGTTAAGCAAGGGGGGTGCCTGTGCCCTTGTCTTACGTTAATATGTCACCGAAAGATTTAAATGTCCACCGAGTCCTTTTTGAACAATTCTCATCAAAGTCGATAATCTAATGTCGCTTGCATTATTCTCAATTCTTGAGATGTAAGACTTTGTCGTCCCGCATTTTGAAGCTAACTGCTCTTGAGTCAAATTTTGTTGTTCTCTCATTTCTTGAATGAGTACACCAAGTTTAAACGCTTCAAACTCTTGTTCGTAGGCGTCTCTCTTTGGAGTTCCTTTTTTTCCGTATTGCTTGTCCAGGTGGTCAGTATACGAAGTAAGATTTTTATTTTCCTTTTTTTTCATCGAAGTATTGTTTTTTCAATCTCTCAGCAAGTTCTATTTCTTTCTTTGGTGTCTTTTGTGATTTCTTTTGAAATCCATTAACTACAATAATCAGTTTTCCTTTGTCGAAAAAACTGAAAGCTCTAAATATGTCACTACCTACTTCTACACGGATTTCAAAAATTCCGTCCGAGTCCTCCATATGGTTAAAGTACTTTTTCGGAACCATGTCAAGGGTTTCTATTAGCCCCATCGTCCAGTTGAACTTAGCTTTGACCTCTGGTCGAAGAGATTCAAAGAAGTCCAAGTAGTACCGCTTGTAGTAAAATATTTTCCTAACAGTGTTATTGTCCACCGTGCAAAGTTAGCTAATTAGGAAACTATCTCAAAGTCCAAAAAAGTTCAATTTTGTCGTGATTGTTTCTTGGCTACACGTTTCGTTCACGTAGTGTTAAGACAAAAGAAGGAACGATCATCTTCGGATTCAGCCCTTCCATCAGCCGCAAGTCCACCAAACGTATAACAGAAGAAGGTCGAACATTGGGCTTTCATCGCTGGACGCATTTGGATCTTGTCGGTTTGTCGAAAGCATTACGCAGTAAAATCAGGGGTTGGCTCAACTACTATGGTAAGTTTCATAAGTCAGCAATGAAGGTGGCGTTTCGCCATCTGAATAGGCGACTAGTAAAGTG
>JAYVTB010000177.1:0-4648 GCA_043774805.1 Cyclobacteriaceae bacterium
ACTCGCTTTCAGATAATAATCATAAGCCTGCTGGTTGGTTGTGGGAATATGTTCAAGTTGTTTCTTGTCGGCCGGGGACAAAACAATGTTCAGTTGCTGTGCAATGCTTTTGGAGATTTCCGTTTGAATGGCGAATACATCACTGAGGTTTTTGTCGTACGATTCAGACCATAAGTGTTTGTCGGTGGCGGCATCGATAAGCTGAACGATGATTCTTACCCTGTCTCCTGATTTTTGAACACTGCCTTCCAGCACATTCGCAACACTTAATTCTGCGGCAATATCTTTCAATGACAACTTCGAGTCGCGATACTGCATGCTCGAAGTGCGGGAGCTTACTTTCAAATCGCCAATCTTTACCAGTTGATTTAAGATTTCATCCATCATACCATCACTGAAATACACCTGGTCTTTATCACCCGACATATTTTTGAATGGAAGAACGGCAATGGATTTGTCAATCTTAGGGTCGAGTTTGCTCCCCCAGTCCAAGAAATAGAACAAGGAAAAAGACAGGAAGCCAATGGCGAGAATGGCTGCCGCTACTATGGATAATTTTTTTCTGACGGATGGTGTGACTGAATCGACATTTGATTTTCTGGTTGCAGGTGCGGCAACTACGGGCTTTTGCATGGCCACGATAAGTTCTTTTATGGCATTGGCCACTTTATTAATCTGGTCGCGATAGAAAGTTTTATTTTGATTGTCTTGCGGATGGTCTTCTGTTGCCCTCAGCGGCCGGTTGACGCCTTGCGATTTAAAAACAAACTCGATGGCGCGAAGCACTCCGCCAATCTCTGTTTCGATTGCACTCTTGTCGTTGGAATCTAAGTCATGAATTTTTATAGGAAGAATTCTGCTCGCTACATTTCCATTACTGAGTTTGATGTCTCGTCCAAACTGATCTTCTTTCGCTAATTTATTGAACACGATAAACTCATGCTGCCAGGCAAAAGATTTTGGATCACAATAGGTTTGAGAAAGGATTGGGATGAAGATGAGGCATTTTAATTTCCCTTCCAGGCTCTTGTCAACGTTGTGGGTTTCAAGGAGGCCATCATGAGGATTGACATCGAAGTAAACAGAAACCGGTTCTTTGATGGTGGCCGCAAGTTCCTCTTGTAAAGCTTTTACAAATTCGGTTACCCAACCGCTCCGGTTGTCGTTGTGGCGATAGGAGATGAAGATGTCGTATTCGAAGCTGGGTAGTAAAGCCATTTTACGAACTTAATGAATTCTTGGCTATCTGCCGTAGACTTGGCGAAGGCAGATGGCGCTCGGAGATAAAAACGTGACTACTGCCAGGAGGATGTCGTATTCGAAGTTGGTGTGGAGGGAGAGCATAATTACTACGCGGGAATAGTTTTTAAAATTTCCTTCAACTCCTTTTCGGAAAGATTTCCTAATTCAGATTTGTCATAAATCGTTAACAAATAAACCTTGAGCCTGATTATTTGAACATGGGTTATTATTCTTGCTCCGCCCGACTTACCCTTTCCTTTTGATGCAATGGGTATTCTTATTTTGTAACAGCCCCTTCCTAACGATGTGCCTTGCTCTGGATGAAGGGTTAAGGAGTCTATCAATGAACTAATTTCATTCTTTAGCGAAGGATACTTTTTGATGAGATGCTTTGCTTGCTTTTTAAAAAAAAGTGTAACCTCAACATCAAAGTTCATTGATGAAGCTTTTGGCGGATTGAAGTTTTACTTTTCCTCTCTTCGCTAAGCCTACCTCTTTTACAGACGCCCTTAACTCATCAAGAAATCTTTGCTTGGGTGAGATTTTTTCATTCTTACTTGCTTTGGACTTTTGCAGGATGGTCTCCAATTCTTTAAGTACAGCCTTGTCATCTAATTTGAGTAGTTCTTCAATCAGATGTATTTTACGGGTATCTTCAAACATGATCTTTTGACTTAAGCAACCAAATTTATCGAAAAATTAGCAAATTCACGAGATACATCAGTTAAGCTTTGTTCGGTTTGATCCTATTATCTACGTTGTGCGTTTCGAGCAGGCCATCGCGAAGATTCTTATCGAAATAAATAGTAAGTGAATCTTTAAGCGTGGCGCGGAGTTCTTTCTCCAGGTTCTGAACGAATTCAGTTACCCAGCCATCGGAGGCCTGCCTGCCGGAGTCCCACGAAGGCAGGTTATTGTTGTGGCAATAGGAGATGAAGACCTGCCTGCCGGCAGGCAGGTATCGTATTCGAAGCCAGATAAGACAGATGCCATTTCTTAAAAATAGCCAATTTTATCGTCATCCAGCCGAAGGTAATTATGGATTGAGCATTTTCTGCTTATGAAAACACTACCGTAATACCTGCATTTACCTTTAGCGCCTTTTCATATATAGCTTGAGCCACAAACAAATCGTACACCGCCATGCCTGCCGATTTATAGGCGGTGGTATTATGAACATCTACGCTTTGTTCTTTAGTAACTAGTTTCCCAATCGTGAAGAGATCACTTTCTTTTAAGATATTCTTCTTCACCGGGTTAAGGCAATCTCCCGTTTCCACTCTGGCAAATTCAGAATCCATAAAGAGTTTGCCAGCCAATTTAAAAACGGCATCGGGCAACTCCTGCATCGATGGCTTGTAGGAGCCAACGCTGATGAAGCACTTACCTTTTAACAAGGCCTCTTCATTTGGTAATACAGGCTCGATGGAAGTAGTCGCTGCAATCACCACCTCGGTCTTGCTTAATAGTTCTTCGGTGGAATGACTTGCCACGATGGCAACGGATGGAAAATATTTATTCAGAAATGAAGTTAACAGTGTTGCTCCCTTCTCCGAACGATGCAGGTAATGAACCGTGGATATGTTGCGAACACTACAGGCAAACGCAGCCTGATGAATACCCTGCACACCACATCCAATCAGCCCGATGCTGCTAATGTTTGACGGTGTCAGGTACTTGATGCCCACGGCACCCAACGCACCTGTCCGGAGTGCTGTTAGTTTGGATGCACTCATGAGCGCTAATGGTTGTCCTGTTTTACCATCATTCAGCAGGAGGGTACCAATAGTTACCGGTAAGTTCTTTTCCCTATTGGCCGGAAAAATATTGACCAGTTTGATACTGAAATACTGATCGGCCCAGGCGGGCATACTCAGCATCGTGTTCTCACCTTTGTCAATATGCATTCGCAGCGGAACGATCACTTCCTGATTTTCATATCCGATCATGGCTTGTTCTACCGCTTCCACGATTTCCTCGAAAGAAAGTAATTCACCAATCGTATCGTTATTCAGAATGATCATGAAAATGAAATCTTACTTACCAGATGATTGCAAACCTGCACGAAGCATTACGGAAGCGGTGTAGATGATTACTACAATCACCAGCCAACGAAGTGTGTCCAATGGCAATGATTTTACCAGGAAAGCCGCAATCAGCACCGCAAAAATACCGGTAATCGCGATGGCAAAAGAGGCCCTCCGGTTATATGCACCTTCTTTAATAAATCGCAACGAAGCAACCGGCATTAGAAATGCACAGGATCCCATCATAATGGGGAAAGCAACTGTTGGTGACATGCCTAAAGCAAAAACCAACGCCATGCATGGAGCATAAAGTCCAATGCCAGCTGTCATCAATGCACCCAGAATGAAGTTTACCACTACGGCCAGTGCCAACTTACTTCCGTCCAGGGCAATGGCTTCTCCACCTCCTTCAATCCAATTCATTTTAGTGGCGATCATGAAACCCGCAGTGATCAGCAATGCTACGCCCATGGTTAAGCGAATATTCCGCTCCGGCAATTTGGCTACGATGCCTGCACCTAACATAGCGCCAGCTCCTGAGGCAAGTACCATAAGTACGAGGGTGAGCGGCTCTACCTCCACAATCTGAATGAATATAATAGCCTGCACTACGGTAGGGATTGCGTTGGCCACATTCAATGTTCCGGGGATAAGGCGATCTTCCGATTGCTTTGTGAATTTGAATAATGCCGTCTCAATCGCAAAAGAGCCGATGCCGAGTGTATCGAAGAAGTTGCCAACAAAACCAATGAAGCCTGTCTTTGCCCAACTATTATTTTCCAGGTGCTCCCGGTTTTTGAGGTAATCACGAAAAAGTGCAACCGCAATCCATAAGGCGAGTACAACAAAAACAACCCAGAGAATAGTAATCATCTTTAATATCCATTTAGTGTGATGCAAAGAATGGGATAAATTTTCTACATTGGTAATGCCGATCGTGCAAAAATTACCGATTATGGAAAGTTATCCCAGTATCTTCAACGATGTCATTGGTCCTGTCATGAGGGGCCCATCCAGCTCCCACTGCGCGGCATCATTGCGCATTGGCAGGCTTTGTCGTGATCTCATGGACGGAGACATTACGGAAGTATATATCGAGTTTGACCCCAATGGATCATTGGCTACCACGCACAAAGGACAGGGATCGGACATGGGTTTGTTTGGAGGGTTGCTCGGCTGGGAAGCCTATGATGAGCGACTTCCGGGTTACCTGCAAGCCGTAGATGCAGCGGGTATTAAGATCACAATTGACATTCATCCGTTTGGTGCTACGCATCCGAACACGTATAAAATTACACTTAAGAATAATAAAGAAACGCGAACCGTTACCGCCCTCTCTACAGGTGGTGGAATGATTCAGGTTATTGAAATAGACGGTG
>JAYVTB010000178.1:0-13838 GCA_043774805.1 Cyclobacteriaceae bacterium
TGCAAAAGTATTGTTCAATGTTAGTCAATGGTCGCGTGAAGTGTTGGAAAAATACCAGTCAACAGAAGTAGAATATACGATCATATCGAAAGATGACAAACTTAAAGAATGGTATGGCGTGCTTCAGAAAGTAGCGCCAGAAACGATCGATTACGACAACCTTGGAGAGGTTATAGTTCCGGAAATTCTATACTACCATTTTTCAAAATTTTCTGGCGGCACGTTGTTAACAATTTCAAGTAGACAACCCTCTAAGGAGACTAAAGAACTTCAACTAAGGGCCGCCTCGGTTTTTGATTTTGGCTATAAACGATATCTTGATCTTCAGAAAGCAGAAGAGCGGACGCGGGTTGCTCTACGGGAAGCATCATTGAATCGCGTGCGAGCAGAGATCGCCTCCATGCGCACAGCAAATGATTTACAGCGCATCACGCCACTGGTATGGAGCGAGTTGAAAGCACTGGGCGTTCCCTTCTTCAGGTGCGGTGTGCTGATTGCGGAAGAGGAGGCAAAACTAATTCACTTTTACTTGTCTACTCCAGACGGCAAACCCCTGGCAGCCCTTCAACTGGAATTTGATAGTTCTGATCTGGCGCGAAATACTTCTGACCATTGGCGCAGGCAAAAAGTTTACATAACACACTGGGACAAATATCAGTTTGTTGCCTTTATGAATTCGATGATCAGCCTGGGTCAAATCAATGCACCTAATACCTACCAGGGTGGAGATCAACCTCCAGAATCTATAACGCTACACTTCGTACCATTCCCACAAGGCATGTTATACGTAGGGAGCGCTACGCCTCTTACTCCCTCACAGATTGAAGAAGTGCAAGAGTTGGCAGAGTCCTTCTCAGTGGCCTACGCCCGTTATGAAGATTTCACCCGGCTCGAAGCAGCCAAAGCAATGGTGGAACAAACCTTGAAGGATTTGCGCGTAACGCAAGCCCAGTTGATACAATCTGAAAAGATGGCAAGCCTGGGTGAACTTACCGCGGGCATTGCCCATGAAATTCAAAATCCATTAAACTTCGTTAATAATTTTGCAGAGGTAAATAAAGAATTGTTAGAAGAAATGAAAGAGGAACTTGATCATGGAAATTTTGATCAGGCCAAATCAATAGCGAGTGATGTTATCAGTAATGAAGAAAAAATCATGCATCACGGCAAACGGGCCGATGGCATCGTGAAAGGTATGCTCCAACATTCGCGAAGCAGCAGTGGGTTGAAGGAGCTTACTGATATTAATGTTCTGGTCGATGAATATTTGCGTCTCTCCTATCATGGGCTGCGGGCAAAAGACAAGTCATTCAATGCAAAGTTTGAAACTCACCTCGATCCTACGCTGCCTAACATCAAGGTCATGCACCAGGATCTTGGCCGCGTAATTCTTAATCTGATCAACAATGCCTTCTACGCGGTAAGTGAAAAGCAAAAGGCAGAGGGTGGTTCCTATGAACCCACAGTGATAGTTAGCACCAGGAACCTTGGCAACAAACCCACTGGTTATCAGGTTGAAATTAGTGTGCGCGATAACGGAAATGGTATTCCAAAAAATATCGTGGATAAAATCTTCCAACCTTTCTTCACCACCAAGCCAACCGGGCAAGGAACAGGATTAGGACTGTCATTGAGTTATGATATTGTGAAAACTCATGGTGGGGAGTTAAAGGTGGAGACCAGCGAGGGTGAAGGATGTGAGTTTATACTCTTACTCCCTTGATTTTAATATGGCTCGTGCCTACGGCACTTATCATTTTCTGTGTTTCCCCTTGCACCGGATTAAAATCCGGTGTTATAAAATGAAACGAGCCTACAGCTCTGACAGGGTGATGAGTAAACTTAATTAAACGATGAGTTCTTATGACATAGCCTCGCAAGTGAACCCAAGAGGCGTAGCCTCGGATCATATTGTAACAACGGACTTCAGTCCGTTGCTTATAAGAAAAGTAATAAATCAAGAGCCGTAGGCTCGGCACATATACGGTCAAACTATCAGAAATAGCTAAACAGAAAAAGATAAAACCAAGAGGCGTAGCCTCAGATCATATTGTAACAACGGACTTCAGTCCGTTGCTATCAAGCAAAGAAACAAACCAAGAGCCGTAGCCTCAGCACATATACACGGCATAGCTATTTACCGCTACCAGTCACCAAGCCTTTCACAAAGAACGTGTAGACGATCGAAGTAATAGCGTTAAAATATACAATACACCTACACCTTTGTATTTATTGGTGGCTCACCATGGCCGGATATTTTACAAATTATTGTAGGGCAACCGAAAGAATGCCTCCTAATAATCAATAAAAATTGGTACTTTGATATCCACCTAAAGCTATCCACCTCTGCCATGAAGCCAGCCAAAAAGAAACCGGTGAAGAAGTCTACCAAAAGCAGATCGACTGTAAAACTTCCAAAAAAAAGAAAGGCCAAAACAAAAAAATTAACACCGGTTGAAAAGAGAAGCGCCACCATTGCGGCCAGCAAGCGACTGACAGAACGTGATGAAATCAAAAAGATCAAAACCGAAAACCTTCTTCTCAGGGATCAACTGGAACACCAAACCCGTGAACTTCAAATAGAAGCAGCATTAGAACGTGTGCGTGCAGTGGCCATGAGTATGCATAAATCAGAAGAACTGATTGAGGTTTCCAAAACTTTGAAAACTGAATTGGATGCGTTAGGCTTTCAAAACATACGTAACACCCAGATTGCCATAGCCAACGATGCGCAAGGCTCATGCATGAGTTACGACTATTATAATGAGAAGCGACAATATGTGGGGGAAATCCGGTACGATAGTCACTCATTTATTAAAACACTGGCCATAAAATTCCGGAAGAACAAAGCATCATTTGTTAATGTATCGCTCACCGGTAAAAAGCTGAACAACTGGCGCAAGCATTTAAAGAGCCTGATCAATGCACCCGCTCCAAAACTTGATGCGGCCAAAGGCTTGCATTACTATTACTATAGTTTCGGCACGGGCGGATTGGGCTTCTGTGCCTACTCGCCCCTCGACAAACCGAGTATGGAGTTGCTCAGGCGTTTCAAAAATGTTTTTGAGTTGGCTTATCGCAGGTATGCCGACATTGAAAAAGCAGAAGCGCAAGCAAGAGAAGCACAAATAGAATCAGCACTGGAGAAAGTGCGGTCGAGGGCAATGGCTATGCACCAAAGTCATGAGTTGGCTGCTGTTCTTGAAAAAATATATCAGGAACTTCAACTACTGGGTTTTAACGCCTTAGCGGCCGACCTCATGATTTTAACGGAAGATAAAACCACCTATGATATGTGGGTTTCAGGCAAGCCTGGCACGGAAGGGCCGTACCGAATGAATGCTAAAAAATTACTGGTTCATCCGATTCACATCAGTACCATGAGGGCATGGAAGAGTGGGGAAGAAATTCATGAAGTGGAGTCGTCCGGTAAAACATTGAAGTCAATGTACGAGGCCGTTTTTAGTGACACTGACTTCATCACAAAATTTCCAAACTTGTTTCCGGATGAGGTGCGGAAAAGTGTGTTGAGCCTGGAGCGCATGATTCATACGACAGCGCTCACGAAACTAGCAGGAATCCGGGTGGCTAGTGATGAGAAACGCACCGGCAAACAGGTCGATATCCAAAAAAGATTTGCTCGTGTCTTCGAACAAACCTATACCCGCTTCCTTGATCTCCAAAAAGCAGAAGCACAGGCAAGAGAAGCGCAGATAGAAGCTGCACTGGAAAGAATACGTTCCCGCTCGTTGGCCATGCACAAGAGTGAGGAAATCAAATCCATTGTGAAGGTGGTCTTTGAGCAATTGAAAAACCTGAACTTTGCCATCGATGGTGGTGCGTTTATCGGCATTCCTGACACGGCAAACAACAACTTCAACATTTGGGTGGGTGATGATCATAGCGAATACCCCACCTGTTTCAGGCTGCCCTATCATAGGGCAGCACCCATTGCCGATGTATGGCAAGCTTACGATGCCGGTGCAGACTTTCTCTCCATAATCTATCCGAAGAAAGTAAAAAACAACTGGTTTCGTTACGCCTTTGAACACACCGATTTCAAAACACTGCCAACCGAATTAAAAGAGTGGATACTGAATCAGGAGTTTCTCACCCAGACATTTGCGTTGGCAAAATATTCTGGCGTGGGTATTCATTTCCATCATCATCGTGAATTATCACCAACAGAAATAGATATTCTTAAACGGTTTTCACACGTTTTTGAACAGGGATATATCCGTTTCCTGGACTTACAAAAAGCAGAAGCGCAGGCAAGAGAAGCAAAGATTGAAAATGCATTGGAGAAAGTGCGCTCGCGCTCGTTGGCCATGCACAAGAGCGATGAGCTGCAGGAAGTGGTAAATGCGGTTTTTGACAGGCTGCAGGAATTGGAAATTGAAACTGACGCATCCTCCATCTCAGTTTTCAATAGTGAAGATTCAAACATGTATATGCTGTGGATTCAGAACGCTGAACGTGCCTATTCTACTTGCATGAATATTCCTTATTATGAGCTCAATAAGTTTGGACAGGATATTATTGATGGGTTAAAAAACAAAAAAGAACTGGTTTCAAATACATACAGTAAGGAAGAAAAAAATGAATGGTTCAACTACATGTTTAGCCACTCCGATTTTAAATATATTCCGGATAGCAGGAAGGAATTTATTTTATCAGCTGAATCCGCTTCCCTTTCTCATGCATCTACTAAAAATGCAAGTATTACCTTAAGTAGGTATTCGGATAAACAATTCTCTGAAAAAGAAAATGAAATCCTCAAACGCTTCGCCCGCGTTTTTGAGCAGTCCTACACGCGCTTCCTTGATTTAGAAAAAGCTGAAGCCCAGGCACGCGAAGCTCAAATTGAAAATGCACTGGAGAAAGTACGCTCCCGTTCTTTGGCCATGCATAAAAGCGATGAGCTACAAGAGGTAATTAACACTGTATTTGACAGACTGAAAGAATTGGAAATCGAAACAGATACTGCCTCCATCATCATCTATAAGGAGGGTTCATTAGAGTTCGAGCAATGGATACAAAACGATGAACGGAATTACTCTTCACGTGTCATGATTCCTTTCTTTGAACAGAGCAAATTAGGCAAGGACCTGTTGGATGTCATCAGCACCGGGAGAGATTTATTTTCCAGACAATATTCCAGAGAAGAAAAAAATGAATGGTTTAGCCACATGTTTGAACATTCTGATCTCAAACATATTCCTAATGACAGGAAAAAATATGTTTTGGAATCACTCTACTATAATCTTTCTATTGCAACCATTAAAAACGGATCGGTTGGCCTGGCCCGATATTCCGGCAAAACATTTTCAGACGAAGAAAATAATGTTCTGAAGCGCTTTGCGCGCGTTTTTGAACAAGCCTATACCCGATTCCTCGATCTGCAAAAAGCTGAAGCCCAGGCAAGAGAAGCACAGATTGAAGCAGCGCTGGAAAGAGTGCGTTCAAGTTCTTTGGCCATGCATAAAAGTGAGGAACTTCAGGATGTGGTGACCACCGTATTTGAAAGGTTGAACGATCTTAATATCACAACGCATGCTGCTGGCATTATTATCTTCAACGACATTTCAAGGGAAATGCAATACTGGTTTGCCAACGATGAGTTAAAGTACACCACGTCTTTCCAACTCCCTTACTTTGATTTCCCTCTATTCCAGGATGTGTGGGCCAGCCGAAATACTAAAAATGATATACTGCATAAGTCATATCCTTATGAGGAGAAAAATAAAATATTTAAAGCAATTTTTGAAAATACCGACTTTAGAAAGTTGACTGAAGAGCGGAAGAGTTTTATACTACAGGGCAATGCTTATACCATCGCTATTGCTTTCACAAAAAATGCTGCCATACAATGGAATCGTTATTCCGATGAATTGTACTCAGAAAGTGATCTGGAAATCCTTAAACGCTTCGCCAGAGTTTTCGAGCAGGCCTATGTACGTTTCCTTGATCTCCAAAAAGCAGAAGCACAGGCAAGGGAAGCAGAGATAGAACTGGCTTTGGAAAGAGTGCGGGCCAGAACCATGGCTATGCAGCGTAGTGATGAATTACAGGACGCTGCCCTTATTTTGTTTCAACAGATAAAATTATTGGGTGCCCCAGCCTGGACTTGTGGTTATAATATTTGGGATGAAGATGGAAATGGCGCAACCGCCTGGATGGGTTCTGAATTAGGACTTATGGAACCCATGAAAACCCCCATCGATACACAGGTGTTTCAACGTATTTATGAAGCTTCCGAAAGAAGTGAAACTTTATATGTGGAAGAATTGAAAGGCAGTGCCCTTGAAGCACATTATAAGTTTATGCACACCATCCCTTCTGCTGGTGAAAGGCTAAAAAAAGTTGTTGCATCTGGGCAAGCCCTGCCGACCATCCAACTACTTCATAACGCATTTTTTCAACAAGGCTATCTCATGTTTATTACTTTCGAACCGGTTCCCTTATTATGGGAAGTTTTAAACGCTTTGCCAAAGTCTTCGAACAATCCTATACCCGTTTCCTCGATCTGCAAAAAGCAGAAGCGCAGGCAAGAGAAGCAAAGATTGAAACTTCGCTTGAGCGTGTCCGATCCAAAACGATGGCCATGCACAACAGCAGCGATGTAGGCGAAACTGTAGTTGCCATGTTTGCTGAATTTGTGAATCTGGGTGTCAACACCAACCGCTGCGGGATTCTGATATTTCACGACTCTTCATTTTCCGAAGTATGGACCGCTCGGTCAAATCCAGACGGAAAGGCCAATTTGATTATAGGCAGCCTGAATTTAAATATACACAGCTTATTAAGTTCTGTCTATCAAGCCTGGAAGGCACAAGAATCATTTTATCAATACGACCTTCAGGGTGATGATCTGATTTGGTATTACGAAGGCATCAACAATTCAAAATATTACCCTGCTAGTTTTGATATGGAGGCATTGCCTTCGAAAGAGATTCACACGGATTTCTTCTTTTCTGAGGGCGCAGTATTTGCCTTTACCAACGAGCCGATTGCCAACGAATCAGCAAAAGTGATTAAACGTTTTGCAGGAGTTTTCGGGCAGACATACAGGAGATACCTTGATCTTCAAAAGGCAGAAGCACAAGCGCGAGAAGCGAAGGTTGAAGCATCTCTTGAACGGGTGCGCGGCAAAGCAATGGCCATGTACAGCTCAGAAGATCTCAATGCAACCATTGGCATTTTCTATCGCGAACTGGAAACACTTAGCATCACGCCAAGAAGATGTGGAGTGGGACTGCTCGACAAGGAAAACCACACCGCAGAACTTTCTACCATGAACACCACTGCAGAAGGTGGCACCATTGAACTCATCGGAATAATGAAATTGATCGGCCACCCGGTATTGGAAGAAATCTATAACCACTGGATTTTGCAAAAAGAGTATCATCCTGTTTTGCGTGGTAATGAAATCAAAGAATATTATCAGGTGACTCGTCCGCAGGTTGCCTTTCCGGAATATCCCAATGATGCGGTGCACTATGGTTATTTCTTTTTCTTCCCCGAAGGTGGTGTGTATGCCTGGACGGAAAAAGAGTTGAACGAAGATGAGTTAAAGACATACCGAAGGTTTACCTCCGTGCTCAGCCTTACTTACAAGCGGTACAAAGATTTGAAAGATGCAGAAGCGCGAGAAAAGGAAGCCATTCGCCAGGCGTCACTGGATCGTGTGCGTGCCGACATAGCTTCGATGCGCAGCACGGCAGACCTGGATCGAATTACGCCATTAATCTGGAAGGAACTTACTACACTGGGCATCCCTTTTATCCGCTGTGGTGTGTTTATCATGAATGAAGGAGAAAATAGAGTGCACTCCTATTTATCAACACCCGATGGTCGTGCCATTGCTGCATTCCACACCCCCATGGATAATTCAGGAAGTTTTGCCGGTGCAATTGATAGTTGGCGTCAGCAAAGAGTATTTGTAACCCATTGGGTCGAATCTGATTTTCAACTGCAGGCCGATATCTTGTTGAAGCAAGGCTCTATCACTTCGCGCGAACAGTATTTAAATACCTTACCGGCAGCAGGTTTTCATCTGCACTTTTTGCCTTTCAAGCAAGGCATGCTGTATGTGGGCAGCCACGAATCGCTTCCATCGGATGTACTACAATTAGTGCAATCACTGGCCGAAGCTTTTTCAGTTGCCTATGCACGGTATGAAGATTTTAACAGACTGGAAACAGCCAAGCTACAAATTGAGAATACGCTGACAGATTTAAAACAAACGCAGACACAACTGATCCAATCCGAAAAGATGGCATCATTGGGAGAACTCACTGCAGGTATTGCCCATGAAATTCAAAACCCGCTAAACTTTGTCAATAATTTTTCTGAAGTAAGTAATGAGTTGCTGAGTGAGATGGAAGAAGAAATTCAAAAGGGAAATCTTGACGATGCCAAAGCGATTGCTGCGGATGTAAAACAAAACCTGGAAAAAATTCTTCATCATGGAAGGCGTGCCGATGGAATCGTGAAAGGAATGTTGCAACATTCGCGCAGCAGTTCAGGTGTGAAAGAACCAACCGATATCAATGCGCTGGCCGATGAATACCTGAGACTGGCCTACCACGGCCTGCGCGCGAAGGACAAATCATTCAATGCAAAGTTTGATGCACACCTCGATCCTACCCTACCCAACATCAATGTCATCCCGCAGGATATTGGTAGAGTAATTTTGAATTTACTTACCAATGCATTTTATGCAGTCAATGAAAGGCTTCGACAAGCTCAGCCTGACAACCACTACGAACCAACTGTTACAGTTAGCACAAAAAAAATGGGTGATACAGTTGAAATAACAGTGAGTGATAACGGCAATGGTATTCCACAAAAAGTACTTGATAAAATCTTTCAGCCGTTCTTCACCACCAAACCAACGGGGCAAGGAACAGGATTGGGATTATCATTGAGTTATGATATTGTGAAAGCGCATGGCGGTGAATTGAAGGTGGAGACAACGGAGGGGGAAGGAAGTGAGTTTATTATCATATTACCAGTAGTATAAGTGAAATATTCCGTGCCTACAGCACTCAGTCAGTCAGCGGGAGTGTTTAGCTCCACGGATTGAAATCCGTGGTTACAAAATGATTCGAGCCTAACGGCTCTTGTTGCAGGTAGGAAAAGTTAGTATAGTTTGAAAACTAAGAGGTGCAGCCTCGGCCAATATTGTAACACCGGACTTTAGTCCGGTGAAAAAGAGAAGGAACAAATGAGAGCCGTAGGCTCGGCACATTTGAATTGTGGTAAGTGGTAACAAAGTAGATGAAAAAGTAATTAGGACCTCGCAACTTATAAAGACATATGAAAGCTAAATCAATCAAAGGCGCTTCTCCTGAGGAAATCAAAATACATTTACAACAAAGCATGGCTGATGGCTTCAAACCAACATTGGCAGTTGTGTTTATCTCTATCAAAAATGATTTGGATGCAGTGTGCAGACTTCTTGAAAAACAAGGCATTCAGGTTTTTGGCGCCACCAGTTCGGGTGAATTTATTGATGGAGAAATCAGCAACGGGGCTGTCGTTGTTTTGTTGATGGACATGAATCCGTCATATTTCAAAATACTGCTGCACGATTACCGCGATAAAGACCCTGAAGCCGCGGCACAGAAGATGGCGGTTGCGGCAAAAGAGAGATTTAAGAACCCGTCTTTTATTATCTCAGTCAGTATTCATGCGAGGGAGGAAACGGAATTGTTTTTAGGAGAACCGCTTATCAGAGCGATTGAATCTGTAAACGGAAAAGACACAATCATCTGGGGCGGCCGTGCCGGTGATGACTTTGCTTTTAACGAAACCGTGGTGTTCACCAATCATCTGTCCACGAAAAGAGGCATTATTATGCTGGTATTGGACGGAGATAAAATTCTGTTGAAAGGCGCGGCTGCCTCAGGACAAAAGCCGGTGGGAACAGAAAAGACCATCACGAAAACTATTGGTAACTCTGTTTATGAAATTGACCATCAGCCTGCGGCCGAGATGGTGCTAAAATACCTTGGACTTAACTTAACGCAGGAAGAAGCAGAAACTTTTTATCCTGCCGAAGGCATCGCGCTAAGTGTTTCCCGCGACAAAGGGGATCCGGTGATACGAGGGGTAGGCATGTTTAATTGGAAAACAAAGTCTTTTCACGTGCTTGGCAACATTCATGAAGGAGAGAAGATTCGCCTTACCCTTCCCCCTGACTTTGAAGTGATAGAAGAAGTGAAAAAAAATGCTGAAAAAATAAAACAGGAAGAACTGCCCGAAGCAGATGCCTTATTAATGTTTTCCTGCGTGGGCAGGCTCGGTCAATTCGGACCATTGATTGGAGATGAAATTGAAGGCGTAAGAAAAACTTTCAATGTGCCCATGGCAGGATTTTTTACCTATGGTGAATTTGGCAGAATAAAAAACGGCAACAATGACTTTCACGCCAGCACGTGCTGCTGGGTGGCATTAAAGGAAAATAAGGATATCAATTGAAGAATTCATTTGCGTGCACCTGCGGGAGATTTTTTCTTTCCCGCTGATTTCGCAGATAGACGCAGAAAATAAAACGGTAAAATCTGCGAACATCAGCGCGATCTGCGGGAGATTAATTTCTCTCCCGCTGATGACGCAGATAAACGCAGAAGGAAAAGACAATATCCAAATCTGCGAACACCTGCGCGATCTGCGGGAGAATGAATTCTCCTTCCCGCTGATTACGCAGATTAACGCAGAAAGGAAAGACGATATCCAAATCTGCGAGCATCTGCGCGATCTGCGGGAGATTTTTTCTTTCCCGCTGATAATGCAGATTAACGCAGAAGGGAAAGACGATAACAATTGATAATACTTTACAAATGAATAAGCATCTTCAAAAACTGCTGCAGCTCATCCAACAGGATAACCTGGGCGAAGAACAAAAGAACGAAGCCATCCAATTCCTGAAAGATGCCGACAAAGAATTGGAGATCACCGCCTTTAAACTCGACCGCACAGAAAAAGTAAAACATACCACCGCTATTTTACTGGAAGAAACTATTGTCGAGCTTGAGCAAAAAAGAAAATCGGTGGAGTCTCAAAAAAAAGAACTCGAGATTGAAGCAGCCTTAGAACGCGTGCGCTCCAGAACCCTGGCGATGCATAACAGTGATGAATTATCAGAAACAGCGCGTGTACTATTTCAGCAATTTGTCGATTTAGGCGAATCCCCGAATCGGTTTTTTATTGGTATTGTGAATGACGAAGATGCCTATGTAGAGATTTGGCTAACAGCGTGGGGCGGAACAATACACAACAAGGGAATTAAAGTAAGCATCAAAAAACCTTCTGCATTTACAAGTATTTACACCGCGTGGAAGGCGAATCAAAAATCGACAAGTGTTGAAATCAAAGAAGAAGATCTATATAAATACAATGAATTTTTAAAAGCTGCTGGTCTTTCAATAGCCGGCCGCGAAACCGTTCATAAGCTTGTTAACAATGTGGCCTTTTTTTCTAAAGGATGTTTGGGAATCACTGCGGGTGAAGTACTGCCGTTAGAAACGCTTCAGCTATTAGAACGATTTGCCGGAGTATTCGAGCAGACCTATACCCGTTTCCTCGATCTGCAAAAAGCAGAAGCACAGGCAAGGGAAGCAAAGATTGAAGCGGCTTTGGAAAAAGTGCGTTCACGATCGTTGGTCATGCATAAAAGTGATGAACTTCAGGAATTGGTCAACACCGTATTTGATCGACTCAATGAGTTGGATATTGACACCGATGCCACCAACATTATCATCTTTAGTGAAGGCGCTAAAGATGCCGAATTCTGGGTGGCAAATACGGCCCGTACACATGCTACCAGTGTGCATATTGACTTTGTCGATCAACTGATATCACAAGACATCTTCCACGCCAAGGAAAATGGTGATGCAATATTTTCCAAATGCTATTCTTTTGAAGAGAAGAATGAATGGTATCGATACGCATTTGAACATACGGGTTTAAAAAACATTCCTGAGGAGAGAAAGAAAATCATATTAGAAGCTGAGGCTTATTCCATTTCCATGGGTATAACCAGAAATGCAGGGGTTTTGGTAGTCCGGTTTTCTAATAACTTATTTACCGAAAGTGAGCATGAAATTATCAGGCGCCTATCAATCGTTTTTGAACAAGCCTATGTCCGCTTCCTCGATCTGCAAAAAGCAGAAGCACAGGCAAGAGAAGCACAGATTGAAGCCTCGTTGGAAAGAGTAAGAAGCAGGACTATGGCTATGCAGCGTAGTGAAGAATTGCAGGCTACTGCATTATTATTATTTCAACAGATACTTTCATTAGGGATCTCACAGCTTGGCTGCGGATTTAATATTTGGGATGACGACAGGAAATCCTTTACATCCTGGATGGGTGGCGGGCTTGGAGAAAATACACCAGTTCCAACTTTTAAAGTGCCGGCTTCTGACGACATCTTTCTGCCTATCCGTGAAGCTGCTGAAAGAGGCGAATCATTATTTGTAAGAGAACAGGGCGGTAAAGAATTAGAAGAGCACTACAGGTGTATGTTTTCCCTCCCAATCTGGAAAGACATAATGGCGGGTTGGACTCCCCCAACTTTCCAAGTGTTGCATTGTGCATATTTTTCACAAGGCTTTCTTATGTTCCTTTCTAAAGAGCCGGTGCCTGATGCGCATGACATTTTCAAACGCTTCGCCAAAGTCTTTGAACAAACCTATACCCGCTTCCTTGATCTTCAAAAAGCAGAATCACAGGCAAGAGAAGCTATCAAGCAGGCTTCCCTCGATCGCGTGCGTGGCGAGATTGCATCCATGCGTTCAACCGAAGACCTGAATCGCATTACGCCACTGGTGTGGAAAGAACTTACTGCGATGGAAGTTCCATTTATCCGGTGTGGTGTGTTTATCGTGGATGAATCGAACAGATCGATTCGCGCCTTCTTGTCTGCACCTGATGGCCGCTCACTTGGCGTGTTGAACTTGCCTGTAAACTCCAGTGACCTCACCATCCAAATTATGGATCACTGGCATCAGCAAAAGATGTATACCACACACTGGAATCGTGAACAGTTTTTACAGAACATGCAAATTATCATCAGCCTGGGTCAGATTCAGGAAGCCACCGAGTATCAGGGGGCGGCCAGTCCACCGGAATCTGTTTACTTGCATTTCACCTACTTCAAGCAGGGCATGCTGTATGTAGGCAATGTCGAACCGTTGTCAGTTGAATCGATTGAATCCGCCCAATCATTAGCCGATTCATTTGCCATTGCCTTCGCCCGCTATGAAGATTTCAAACAGCTGGAAGCGGCAAAGAAAAGTGTTGACACGGCACTGACTGAATTAAGAGACACACAATCGCAACTGATTCAATCCGAAAAGATGGCGAGTTTAGGTGAGTTAACCGCAGGTATTGCACATGAAATTCAAAACCCGTTGAACTTCGTGAACAACTTTAGCGAAGTAAGTAAAGAGTTGCTGGAAGAGATGAGAGTAGCCATAGAAAAAGGAGATACGGAAGATGCCCAGGAAATAATGAATGATGTGATTCAGAATCTTGAAAAAATAAATCATCACGGTAAAAGAGCAGATGGCATAGTAAAAGGGATGCTGCAACACAGCAGAACCAGCGCTGGTCAAAAAGAGTTAACGGACATCAACGCTTTATGTGATGAATATCTGCGCCTCTCCTACCATGGCCTTCGCGCCAAAGACAAATCGTTCAACGCGAAATTTGAAACGCACCTGGATGCAACTCTTCCTAAAATCAATGTGATACCTCAGGATATCGGCAGAGTAGTTCTCAATCTGATCAATAATGCGTTCTATGCCGTGAATGAGAAGAGTAAACGTGAA
>JAYVTB010000179.1:0-14662 GCA_043774805.1 Cyclobacteriaceae bacterium
CCGATCTTTTTTCCTTTGGTGATTTTAGACAGGTATTCAACAAGGCGGAAATATTCAAAATAATTGGAGATCAATACGGTCTGGCCTAATGAGCAAATGATATCGGCCCGATAGAGGAAATCTTTCTCATCAATCTCACCGTTTGTACTTAAATCATTCAGCGTTAACTCAGTAAGCACCACAATGCGCGGCCGCTCCACATCGGGTTCATTCTTGAAATGTCTGCGTGATGCCAGCAACATATCCACATTCACATGGGTCACCGGTCTGAACCGGCCCCGAAGCACTAATACATTTTTTTTATATAACGCCTCCGAAGGTTGCATAACCGTGCCATCTGGTCCAAACATGGCCGCCTTGGTAAGACCACTCTTAACGAGCTTCAATGCCATTAATCGGTTATCAAGATGCTTAAAATCCGGACCGCTCAATCGGAACATATCTACCTCCATACGTTTGGAGGTAAGCCCATCCAACAATGAATTGATGATCTGCTCCGGATCCTTCATAAACATACATCCGAAGATCATATTCACTCCCAAAATACCGAGCGACATTTGTTGTTGCAATGGGTCGTTGTCCTGCATCTTCACATGAAGGATACAATCATTCACGGGGCCTTCAGGTATCAGCTGAAATCGCAACCCAATCCATCCGTGTCCTTGATTTGTTCGCTCAAAGTTGAGAACCTCCACCGTATCCGAAAATGCAAAAAAACGGGTCTCCTTAATTCTATGAGGAAGTCGCTCTGGAAGTAAGGTGTATTCATGGTCGAGCATTTGAATGAGGCGGTCTTCACACACGTATCGTTCGCATACGCCATAGATGGCATCACTGAATTTCATGTCGTAGGCCGACATGGTTTTGGCAATGGTACCTGATGCGCCACCTACCTTAAAAAAATTTGCCGCCACTTCCTGACCTGCTCCAATCTCAGCAAAGGACCCATAAATGGCTTTGCTCAGATTGATTCGCAACGCTTTCTCCTGGGTAGTCAGCTTCTTGATTTCTTCCATGGTATGCTAAAAATGTCAGGCATAATTAAGGTGTGAATTTCTCCTATTTTTCTGAGCTATCTAATTGTTTTGATATGAAAAGTTTGAAACTCAGGATTCACTGGTTAGAACGCGTTTTTGTTTATTTTAGTTTAAGGCCTATTTTGCAATCTTCAATCTATACCACATGTCGCAAAGAGGTAATTTTTCTGGTCGAATAGGTTTCATTCTAGCAGCAGCAGGGTCGGCCGTAGGGCTAGGCAATATTTGGAAATTCCCTTACCTGGCTGGTCAAAATGGTGGAGCAATCTTTCTAATTGTCTATTTGCTTTGCATTGTCTTTTTGTGTTACCCAGTGATGGTGGGTGAGATTTCCATTGGACGATCGGCTGGAACAGACGCTTATGGGTCGTACACCAAACTGGGTGGTAAGCGTTGGGGATACTTAGGAATGTTTGGAATACTGGTAGGCGTTCTCATTCTGTCCTTTTACAATGTAGTGGCAGGTTGGGCCTTCGGCTATTTTCTTCACATATCATTTGGTAATCTATTGAACGAACCGAATATGGGCGGTTTCTTTGGGTCATTTGTCAACGACATTCTGGATTTAAGTAGTGCGAATGGCATCGCCAATTCCAACTTTCTGTTTTCGTTGATCTTTATGGCAATGACCGCATTGATTGTTTCACAAGGCGTTCAAAAAGGAATTGAGGGTGCCAACCGGATCATGATGCCTTCTCTTTACATTATTTTGATCGGCATTATCATCTATGCCCTTACACTTCCTAATGCCATATCAGGGGTTAAGTTCTACCTCGTTCCTGATTTTGGTGAATTGAAATTGCAGACTTTTTTCGAGGGACTAAAGCAAGCCTTCTTCTCGCTTTCATTAGGAATGGGTACCCTTATGACCTACGGCTCTTATCTGAGTAAAAAAGAAAATATCCCTGGCTCCGCTGCCGTGATTGCTTCAGCTGATACTTCGGTTGCTTTTCTTGCTGGCCTGATGGTATTTCCGTTGGTTCATTTCCTTCAATACAAGCTTCAGGTCGACAGCATTGCCACTGCGGGTCCTCCACTGATATTTATTGTATTGCCACAAGTTTTTCATGAAATGGGTCCAGCGCTTGGACGAATAGTGGGCGGTTCCTTCTTTTTATTGGTTTGTTTTGCTGCTCTCACATCGACCATTTCTTTGATTGAAGTCCCGGTTGCTTACCTGGTGGATACAAAAAAAATGAAGCGCAAAAATGTGGTGTGGATTATGGCCTTGATCATTTTTATCGTAGGCATGCCCACGATGATGAGCCAGGGCATGGTGCCCGCATTCAATAAGTTGCTTTTTTATCGGGGGCGAGACTTTCTCTCCTTTGTTTCTGACATATGCGACATCAGCCTCACGGTGGGTGGCTGTCTAATGTGTGTTTTCATCTCCCGTCAATGGGGAATTAAAAATATGGATGCCGAACTTGCACAAGGAAACGACTCTTATTTGACGTCTTCCTTAAGAAAATATCTCCACGTTTGCATAAGATGGGTCTGCCCTATTCTCTTGGGTATTATGTCCATCCTGATGATTATCGAAAAGTTTGTTGGCCTTGAGAATATTATCTAGACTTTCAGAAGACTCGTTGATCAACTATCTATTGCACATTCATTTTGTCCTTATGATTGTCGAGGAGAAAAACTATACGGATTCTACTATTTCCGATTAACTTCTAATCTACCCATTCTGCCACAAACAAATTGGTATCGCGGGTGCCGTTATTATTTCGGTTGCTCGAAAAGATAATCTTCTTGCCATCAGGTGAAAACATGGGGAAAGAATCAAAAACACCATCGTAGGTGATTTGCTCAAGGTCTGTTCCATCTTCGTTGATCATATACAGATTGAACTGAAACCCGCGGGTGCTTTTATGATTGGAGCTGAAGATAATCTTCTTACCGGCAGGATGATAAAAAGGAGCCCAGTTAGCTTTTCCTAAGTGCGTGAGTTGCTTCATATCTGATCCATCCACATTACACGTAAAGATTTCCATTTCGGTAGGTGCCACCAATCCTTGCTTTAAATAATCCAGGTATTCTTTCTTAGCTTCCTCTGTGCTAGGTCGTGATGCTCTGAACACTAATTTCTTTCCATCAGGAGAAAAGAATGCACCACCATCATAACCGACTTCATGGGTAATCTGCTTTACATTTTTTCCATTAATGTCCATGATATACAAATCAAGATCTCCATTGCGGGTAGACGTAAAAACGATCTTATCTCCTTTCGGGGAAACCGTTGCCTCAGCATCATACCCTGGAACATTGGTCAGTTGCTTTTTGATTTTACCCTTCATATCCGCCACAAAGATGTCGAATGAGTTATAGATGGGCCACAAGTATTTACCACCGGGTGCGCGACCTGGATCTACCGGGCATTCCTTGCCTCCCGGGTGTGTTGATCCGTAAAGTATTGACTTATTGCCAGGCATGAAGAATGAACATGTGGTGCGACCCAACCCTGTGCTAATCAATGGAGGTTTTGTTCCGGTTACACTCAAATCCATTCCCTCGATAGGCATATAAAATATCTGATCGCAATTAAGTCCCCATTGTTTATTATTCGATTGAAAACTCACCATTTTGCTGTCAAAACTCCAGTAGGCCTCAGCATTATCACCTCCAAAGGTAAGCTGACGAAGATTTTTTAAATGATTCTCCTGTGGATAGTGAACTACGTTGGTTGGAGTTGAAGGTTGTTGAGCCCTGGAAGTAAATACTATCAACAAAAGTACATACGATAGTAGACTGGCACGTTTCAGATGGATCATGGACATTTAATTATTGCGCGAATATAATGGCAAAAAGAAATTATAGGTAGTGATGACAACAACTAAGTTCACTTAGCTTGTTCCTCTTCCTTGAGTACTCTACGAAGAATTTTACCCACGTTGGATTTAGGAAGTTCTTTGCGGAATATAAAATAGCGTGGCACTTTGTAGTTGGTCATGTTCTCATGACAATATTTCTTTATTTCTTCCAGGGTAAGGGAAGGATCTTTTTTTACGATGAACGCTTTGATGACTTCACCAGACTTCTCATCGGGTATGCCGATGGCGGCCACCTCCATTACTTTAGGGTGCCCGGCAATTACATTTTCAATTTCGTTGGGATAGACATTGAAGCCGGAAACTTTAATCATGTCTTTCTTGCGATCAACAATCCTGAAATATCCGTCTTCATTCATAAAGCCAATATCGCCAGTTCGGAACCATTCGCCTGGGAAAAAAACACCGGTATTTTCTTTCTCCCAATAACCACGCATCACCTGTGGACCCCGGGCACAAATCTCTCCTGATTCACCAGTAGGAAGTTGATTGCCATCATCGTCAAAGATCGCTACTTCGGTGCTCGGCATCGGCAGTCCGATGGTGCCGCTACGTTGATTTCCATCGAGTGGATTGCAACAGAGCACTGGTGAAGTTTCACTTAATCCATAGCCTTCTACCAATGGCTTGCCGGTAACCTCAAACCATTTTTTTGCAACCGCATCTTGCACCGCCATCCCTCCTCCAACAGCACCCCTGAGGTGCGTGAAGTCAAGATTTTTGAAGTTATCGTTATTTAACAATCCGTTGAACAGGGTATTCACGCCTGTTATAATGGTGAACTTATGTTTGCCCAACTCTTTCACAAATCCAGGTATATCGCGCGGATTTGTAATCAATACGTTCTTTACACCAGAAGAATACATGAGTACCCCATTCACCGTTAAGGCAAAAATGTGATACAGGGGAATGGCGGTAATGACCAGGTCCTTTTTATCGGCAGACATGCAGGGCTTGAACCAATGCGTGATCATCATGTTGTGGGCAATTATGTTTCTGTGCGACAATTGCGCCCCTTTGGAAATACCAGTTGTTCCACCGGTATATTGAAGTACTGCTACATCTTCCACATCAATCAAAGGCATGGAGTAGGTTAACGCGGCTCCCGTTTTCAGCACTGATTTGAAACTAATGGCTTTTGGAATCGAATAATCAGGCACCAACTTCTTTACCCGCTTTACGACAAAATCAATGATGGCTCCTTTCACTGTTCCCAACATATCACCCATATGGGTAATGATAATGTGTTTTGCAGGAACTTTATCGATTATCGTTTCCAGGCTGTGCGCAAAGTTGGCAACAATCACAATGGCGGAAACATTGGCATCTTTAAACTGGTGCTCCATTTCGCGCGGAGTATACAGCGGGTTGGTGTTTACCACAATGAGTCCGGCTTTAAGCGATCCAATAAAAGCAATTGGAAACTGTAGCAGGTTGGGCATCTGAATGGCAATCCGTTCTCCTTTTTTCAAGCCCAATTCATTTTGAAGATAAGCAGCAAAGCAAGAAGAAAGTCGGTCTGTTTCTGCAAAGGTTAACTGCACACCCATATTCTCAAACGCCACCTTGTCCGCATATTTTTTTGAAGCCGTTTCAAATAAATCGATCAGAGAAGTATACTCGATTGCGCCAATCGTTTCGGGTGTTCCTGCAGGATAATGTTTATACCAGGGAAAGCTTTGCATTGCCAGTCTGTTTTAAAACCCTAAGTAGGCTAAATTTGAATAGCAAAGCAATCGATTGTTGCGTAAAGAAAGCAATAAAAAAGCCCCACGTGAATGAACGTGAGGCTTTTGCTGTAGAGGGAGGGTTCGAACCTCCACGAGGAAGTTAGCTGCAAGGCATAAGAAAACATTTTAGTGGTCAACCCATTACCTTGCGTTTATCCTTTTCTCCTCACCCCCGAGACAGGAGGGCATGTCTGCCAATTTCAACACCCTACAATTATAAAGTCCCGATCGATATCGGGATTACTGTTGCTGTAGAGGAAGGCTTCGAACCTTCACGGAGCAGTTGGACCTGGTTTTACCCAAGTTTTATCCTGTTATCCCCACCCCCGAGATCGGAGGGCTTGTCTGCCTGTTTCAACACCCTACATTGTAAATTCTTCAGCAAAGTAATAATCATGTTGATTAAAAGTCAATAAATCATTTTAATATTTGCACATAATTTAATATTTACCATATTTTGTTGATAATATTTTAAAACACTACCGCCAATGAGTCGCAATTTTGAAATCGATAACACCGACCTTAAAATCCTCGAAATCCTGATGCAGGATGCGAAAAGACCATATACTGAAGTTGCCAGAAAGGTAAATGTTTCGCAAGGAACGGTTCATGTTCGGATGAACAAGATGGAAGAAGCAGGAATTCTGGAGAAAACTACCTTGCGAATCAACTATGCCAAACTGGGCTATGATATCACTGCATTTATCGGCATTTACCTGGAGAAGAGCGCCTTATATGATAAGGTGTTGGCTAAATTGAAAGATATCCCTGAAATCACCAGTATCCACTATACAACGGGCAACTATTCCATGTTTGTAAAAATCCATTGTCGCGATACGAACCATTTAAAAGAGGTGTTGCACGACAAAATGCAGCAGGTAGAAGGCATCGAAAGAACTGAAACGATGATCTCCCTGGAGGAAAGTCTTGACCGAAACCTTAAACTGTCCGAATAAAGAAAATTCGAGGGTTTCAGAACCTTAAACACCTACTTTTGTTGTAGTTTTGAACATTATTTGAAATTAGTCTAAATAGACCTCAATGAGCAAAGGCAATCAAGTTCTGGAAGAAATCACCTCTAAGGAATATGAACATGGCTGGACGGTAAACCTGGAGGCCGATGAAGCACCTAAAGGGCTAGACGAGAATACAGTTCGTTTTATATCTGCCAAGAAAGGTGAACCTGAATGGCTGCTGGAATGGCGCCTTAAAGCCTTCCGGCAATGGATGAAAATGGTGGAGCCCAAATGGCCAAATGTCACATACCCTGCCATCAACTACCAGGACATTATTTATTACTCAGCACCAAAGAAAAAGGCCACCCTTAATAGCCTGGATGAGGTTGATCCAGAATTAGTAAAGACATTTGAAAAGTTGGGGATATCCATTACTGAACAAAAAAGATTAACAGGTATAGCCGTTGATGCAGTAATCGATAGTGTCTCCGTAGCCACTACCTTCAAAGAGAAATTAAGTGAACTGGGTGTTATCTTCTGCTCCTTCAGCGATGCTGTAAAAGAACACCCTGAACTAATCAAGAAATACCTTGGCTCGGTGGTGCCTATGAATGACAACTACTTTGCAGCCTTAAACTCAGCTGTATTTTCAGACGGTTCATTCTGCTACATCCCAAAAGGCGTGAGATGCCCCATGGAATTATCTACGTATTTCCGCATCAACGCAGCCAACACTGGTCAATTTGAAAGAACGTTGATCATAGCGGATGAAGGAGCATATGTTAGCTATCTTGAGGGGTGTACCGCTCCAATGCGTGACGAAAATCAATTACACGCTGCCGTAGTGGAATTATACGCCATGAAAGACGCGGAAATCAAATACTCTACCGTACAAAACTGGTATCCTGGAGACAAAAACGGAAAAGGTGGCATCTTCAATTTCGTTACCAAACGTGGATTATGTTTTGGAGATCATTCCAAAATTTCATGGACACAGGTAGAAACTGGATCCGCCATCACTTGGAAATATCCTTCCTGTGTGTTGAAAGGAGATTATTCGGTAGGTGAATTTTATTCAGTGGCTGTAACCAACAATTATCAGCAAGCCGATACGGGCACCAAGATGACGCACATCGGAAAGAATACCCGCTCACGAATTGTGAGTAAAGGTATATCTGCCGGTAAATCACAAAACAGCTACCGAGGCCAAGTGCACGTGATGAAGCGCGCCTCCAATGCAAGAAACCACTCTCAATGTGATTCGTTGCTGATGGGAGATCAGTGCGGAGCGCATACGTTCCCTTATATCGATGTTGAAAACAACAGTGCGCGAATTGAACACGAGGCAACGACTTCCAAGATCGGTGAAGATCAGATTTTCTATTGCCTGCAACGGGGTATTGCTGAAGAAGCAGCGGTTGCCTTGATTGTGAATGGCTACGCAAAAGAGGTACTCAATCAACTTCCGATGGAGTTTGCGGTGGAAGCACAGAAATTATTAGCGCTTACCTTAGAAGGAAGTGTGGGGTAGTGGGGTAATATAATTGCACGCTAAGACGCAAAGGCGCCAGGTATCTTCGCGGCTTTGCGTGAAATAACAATTTGAATTGAATAGAAATGTTGACGATAAAGAATTTACAAGCGAAAGTTGGGGAGAAACAAATCCTGAACGGAATTAATCTAAAAGTTAATGCGGGCGAAGTGCATGCGATTATGGGACCCAACGGTTCTGGTAAGAGCACGCTTGCTTCTGTGCTCGCTGGTCGTGAAGATTATGAAGTTGCAGGAGGAGAAGTTGAGTTCTTAGGAAAAAATCTGTTGGAGCTTGAGCCCGAAGATCGCGCCCGCGAAGGCATCTTCATGGCGTTTCAATACCCGGTTGAAATTCCTGGGGTGAGTACCATCAACTTTATGAAGACGGCCCTCAACCAGATTCGTGAGTATCGCGGCCAACAAGCGTTGGATGCTGTTTCTTTCCTACAGTTGATGAAAGAAAAAATGAAGCTGGTAGAAATCGACCAATCGTTATTGACTCGTTCTCTCAATGAGGGGTTCTCAGGAGGTGAGAAAAAGCGTAATGAGATTTTCCAGATGGCGATGCTGGAACCCAGGCTGGCTATTCTTGATGAAACGGATTCTGGTCTTGATATCGATGCCCTCCGCATCGTGGCCAACGGAGTGAACAAACTGCGCAATAAGAATAACGCTACCATCGTGGTTACTCATTATCAGCGTTTGTTAGATTATATCATTCCTGATTATGTGCATGTGTTATACAAAGGCAAGATTGTAAAGTCAGGAGGCAAAGAACTTGCGATTGAACTCGAAGCCAAAGGATACGACTGGATTAAAAATGAAGTAGCCGTTGCCTGATATGACTACGATTACCAAAGACATTAAGACAGAAATCACAGAAGCATTTCAGCAACAATCATTTGATGTGGCTGAAGAATCGCGGGCAACCGCAATTTCATTATTTGAAAAGACAGGCTTACCCGGAAATAAAAGCGAGGAATATCGCTTCGCTCCAATCGCCAGAAATCTGGAAAAAAATTTCAACTGGAATAAAGTAAGCTCACCTTCTACCCTATCCTCTGTAGAGCAATACTTGATTCCCGGGCTGGATGCCAATGTAATCGTGCTGGTAAATGGTGTCTACTCAAAATTGCTTTCTAAAATAAGTAGTCTTGAAAGTGAACTGACTATATCCTCCTTGCGGGAAGCATTTCAAACCAAAAAGCCGATTGTTGAAAGTTATTTCAATAAAATATCCAATTCAGAAAGTGATGCCTTTGTTGCCTTGAACACAGCCTTGTGGCAGGATGGAGTTTTCATTCACGTTCCTGAAAATACCCATGTAGAAAAACCGGTTTTCATTTTACACCTCAACGATGCCAATAGCGAACAGGTAATTAGTCATACGCGTATGCTGGGCATCCTTGAAAAAGGAAGTCAGTTGAGTGTAGTGGAAAAATCTGACTCCACAGGAACATATCCTGCATTTCATAATTTCTGCGAAGAGTGGGTAATAAAAGAAAAATCCCACCTGGAGTATTGCAAGATTCAAAACGATGCAGGCAATAATTATCAGGTTACTAATACTGTTATTCTTCAGCAGGATAAGAGTCTACTGAACACGTTCACACTTACGTTGGACGGACAACTTATTCGCAACAATCTTAACATCATTATTGATGGTGAACATTGCGAGTCGCACTTCTATGGATTATATCTGTTGAACGGAAATACACTGGCGGATAATCATACCGTAGTGGATCACAAAAAACCCAATTCATTCAGCAATGAAATGTATAAGGGTATCATGGATGGAAACTCGAAGGGCGTTTTCAACGGAAAAATATTCGTGCGACCTCATGCACAGAAGACCAATGCCTTTCAATCGAACCGGAATATTTTGGTTTCAGATTCTGCCACGGTAAATACAAAACCACAGCTTGAAATATGGGCCGATGATGTAAAGTGTTCTCATGGCTGTACTTCAGGCCAACTGGATGAAGAAGCATTATTCTACTTACGCTCACGAGGAATATCAGCCCCCGTTGCAAAAGCCATGTTGTTGTATGCTTTTGCAGTCGAGGTCCTTGATCCTATTCAAAACGAAACATTAAAATCGTATCTCGACAATTTAATTGCCGAACGCCTTCAAAAGAATTTTTAATGATGAACACCATAGCCACCGCACGATTGGATATTCAAAAGATCAGGACTCAGTTTCCGGTTTTGGACCAATTGGTGAATGGCAAACCACTGGTCTATCTTGATAATGCGGCCACTAATCAGAAACCGAAACGGGTGATTGATGCGCTGACTCATTATTATGAAAAGGATAACGCCAATATCCACCGTGGCATTCATACGCTGGCTGAAAGAGCTACCAGAGCGTATGAAGACACCCGACATGCTATGCAGCAATTCATTCGCGCTAAGCATGTGGAGGAAATCATATTTACACGAGGCGTTACAGAAAGTATTAACCTGGTTGCCGCGAGCTACGGACGAGCTTTTTTAAAGGAAGGTGATGAAGTAATCATCTCTGGCCTGGAGCATCATTCCAACATTGTGCCCTGGCAAATGATCTGTGAAGAGAAGAAAGCTATGCTGAAGGTAATCCCCATTACCGAAATCGGTGAAATGGATTTGTATGCCTACCGCAAATTACTTTCATCAAAAACAAAAATCGTAGCGGTCAATCACGCTTCAAATAGTCTGGGCACCATCAATCCGATAAAGGGAATTATTGACGCAGCTCATCAATATGGAGCAGTGGTGCTGATTGACGGAGCTCAAGCTGCTGCTCATCTTGAAATTGATGTTCAGCAACTGGATTGTGATTTCTATTGCATCAGTTCACACAAAATGTACGGGCCTACCGGCACAGGTATTTTATACGGAAAAAAAGAGCTTCTTGAAAAGATGCCTCCCTACATGGGTGGCGGAGAGATGATCAAAGAAGTTACGTTTGCGAAGACTACCTATAACGACATCCCCTACAAATTTGAAGCGGGCACTCCCAATATTGCCGATGTCATTGCCTTGAATGAAGCGATTCAATTCATCAATGAACTGGGTAAGGAGAATATTACTTCCCATGAAAGCGAGTTATTAAGTTATACTGTTAAAAAGTTATCGGTCATTCCATCGGTAAAATTGGTTGGAACCGCCAGCGAAAAAGTCAGTGTTCAGTCATTTATCATTGAAGGCATTCATCATTTTGATATTGGCCAGATGCTGGACACACGCGGCATTGCAGTGCGTACGGGGCATCATTGCACACAACCCCTGATGGAACGGTACGGGATTGAAGGAACTGTTCGTGCTTCTTTTTCTGTTTACAATACAAAGGAGGAAGTGGATCAATTGGCCGAAGGAATTGAAAGAGTTGTTAAATTCATGAAGTAAATCATGAGCGTAAGAGAAATACAAGACGAAATCATCAATGAGTTTTCTCTGCTTGATGGGGACATGGAGATGACTGTATTTTACATGATGGAACTCGGCCAGAAACTTTTAATCATGAAGGAGGAGGACAAGATAGAAGACAACGTAGTGAAAGGATGTCAATCCAAAGTATGGCTTACAGCCCGAATTGAACATGATAAAGTATATTTTGCCGCAGACAGTAACACCGCTATTACAAAAGGTCTAGTAAGTTTACTCGTGCGCATTTTCAATGACCATACCCCAGAAGAAATTCTGAACGCTGATCTTTATTTCATGAGCAAAATTGGAATGGAGCGATTCATTGGCACACAACGCTCCAATGGATTTTCCGCTATGATCAAGCAGATGAAATTGTACGCGTTGGCATTTAAAACACAAAAAGAAATAACATCGTGAGCGAGTCGTCTGAAAATATTGAATCAACCACGGAAGTTTCACACGGTGATCTTCGTGAGAAAGTAATTGCTGCGTTGAAGACTGTCTACGATCCGGAAATTCCGGTAGATGTATATGAACTTGGCCTCATTTATGAAATCAGTGTATTCCCGATCAACAATGTTTTTATTTTAATGACCCTTACTTCACCCTCTTGTCCATCGGCAGAAGTGATACCCGTAGAAGTAGAGCAAAAAGTAAAAGAGATAGAAGGTGTCAGTAGCGTAAAGGTGGAACTAACGTTTGACCCGCCCTACTCGCAGGACATGATGAGTGAAGTAGCAAAATTGGAACTAGGGTTTATGTAAGGAGATTCAAAATTCAATGTTCCGAATTCAAAATTGGGAGTTGAACTTTGACAACCGCAGAAGTGTTTAACAGATAGAATCTAATTTTAAATCTTGAATCTTAAATTTTGAATTAATATGTATCCCGAACCATTAGTAGCTCCCATGCGCCAGGACCTTACTGTTGCTGGCTTTAAAGAATTAAAAACATCGGAAGATGTAGATAAGGAATTGAAAGACCACAAAGGCACCACCCTGTTAGTGATTAACTCGGTGTGTGGTTGCGCTGCTGGTGCTGCCCGCCCTGGTATTAAATGGGCATTGCAACACAGCGGTAAGAAGCCCGATCACCTTACAACGGTATTTGCAGGTGTAGACAAAGAAGCAGTGGCAAAAGCACGTGAGTACACGTTGCCCTATCCTCCTTCCTCTCCCGCTATTGCATTATTCAAAGATGGTGAATTAGTTCACTTCGTTGAGCGTCATCACATCGAAGGCCGCAATGCACAAATGATTGGAGAGCACCTGGTAGAAGTGTTTGATGAGTTTTGTTAATTGACGTCAATTGAATCGTATATAGGGCCCACGGGCCCTTTTTTTATATTATTTTAGTAGTCACTGGACTAGTCCGCTTTACCAAAGCCTGTATATCCTGGATAAGAGGTATCGGAGAGCCACAACATTCTTGCGCCTTTGATGCAGGAGAAATACGCGTCATAGGTTTTTGGTTTTCCTTCCAAATCCGAAAATTTTATCTGCCAGTTTGAAGGCATTGAAAACTTGCCATTTGATTTTACATTTTCAAATTTAAGATTCCCAACAACTCCACTTGCCACGGCTAGCTCCCAATGGTACGTATCTCCTGAAAATTGAAATGACTGAGAAGATGCGTGGGAGGTCGCTCCCGCATCTGCACCAGTGTAGGCATTTACGTATTGGGTCATGCCTGAAAAATTAGTTGTCCATTTTCCATTGAGGTCGCCAGCGCTTACTGCAAACTTATTATACGTTGACATGTTTTCAACTTTCTCCCAACCATACGTATCTTGATGATAGGCGCCAAATTCCGTTTCAAAAGATGCTTTGTCAGGTGTGATGAACTCAAGATACTTTCCATTGCCACCCGTATAATTTTTTTTGAATAATACCACATGCACTGTTTTGCCTGAAGTTTTTTCAACCATATCGGCTTCAGCAAACTCTATGGACTCCCAACTGGTAATGGGTTTAAATTCAAAATTACTGGCAGAGCTATAGCGGGGAGCCACCAGAACATTCCAGGCATTCTTTAAACCATCCATCAACACTGAATTGTACTCATCTGCACTTTTATTGGGATAATGAATCAGCACCTTTATGTTTCCTTTCGTCACCTGCACCCAATCCGTTTGTTCCGTAGCTACCCACCCATCGTCAAAATTAGTAGTGCTGAATGAAAAGTCTGAAGTCTTTGCCGGAGCCTTGGTTTCAACCAGTGTGGCGCTTGCAGGAAGTTCAATCTCTGGATTATTGACTGAAATCGGGCTATAATACCAGGCATTACTAAATGTAGTGTTGCTGCTGAATGAACCATCCCGCTGAGTAGCTTTATCTCCCTGCAGCACCAGGTTCCATTGCTGAATGCCAGAAAAATAATGCCTAGTATACTGATAGGTCACTTTCTCAAGGTTCCGGTTTTGTTTGGACTTTAGTTGTCCATACTTATCAACTCCATCTTTTTTTGTCCACTCTTCATTAACTCCATCTTTTGGAGTAATCGTTAAAGTATTTGCATTGATTTGATAAACACCACTTTCTTTACCAAGCAATATGGTGGACATACTCATTCGAAAGATTTTGGATACGTAGGAATAAGTGCCATCGGCCAAGAATGTATATTGTTCTTTGCTATAACCTGCGTTGCTGGTAGCAGCAGCATCATTATATTTTGCCTGCACTGAATAGGCCTTGCCCCAGGTACCAAGAATAGAAGTAGAAGCATTATCCACTGCTACTGATTTGGTTTCCGCTGGTACCTCTATCTTCTTCATAGAAACCGATTCGAGAAACTTATCAATTTGTGATTGATAGTCTTGCGTGTTGGTGAGAATGAGAATGCTGGTACATCGACCGGAGCCACTCATTGTCACCAACATGGCAGCGGATTTACTCCCATTGAATTCAAACGGAGCGGCACCACCTTTCGCATCCCATCCATTTTCCGATGCGGTAGGGATCATTTCCGGATTTGATAATGGCTTATACGTCTTTACAACGAGATCCTGCCATTCACTTTCAAAATCCTGCTGAATGCCTCCTTTGCCTATTGTACTTTTAAAAATCCCGATCTGAGCCCATGTCTTCCTGGCGTTGTCAACGATACTATAGCTGATCACATTTTCTTTAGCTTCTTTTTTCCATCCAGCAGGTGGAGTGAAGGACGTA
>JAYVTB010000180.1:0-24622 GCA_043774805.1 Cyclobacteriaceae bacterium
GAAGCTGGAGAAGAAGAAAAAAGAATTAATTGAAGTAAAAGCCTTGCATAAGAAAGTTGCGCGCGAGTTCATCGATTTATGGATGGTAACCAAAAGAATGAAACGCGAGGAGTCCTCAAAGTAGTTAATGCAATGACCGAAACACAAACCTATACGCTGATCGATGGCCGCAAGGTCTCTATAGAAATCAAAAAAGAGATTTCTGATAAGGTTGCCATACGTAAACAGGAAGGAAAGAAAGTGCCCCATCTGGCAATTATTTTAGTGGGCGATGATGGAGCCAGTCAAACGTATGTGGATCACAAAGTAAAAGCCTGTAAAGAAGTGGGCTTTCATTATACCATGATGCGCTTCGCGGATACGATCAGCGAAGATAAATTAATGAAGCACATCGACCAGGTAAATCGTGATGAAGATGTGGATGGCTTTATTGTGCAATTGCCTCTGCCTCCTACTATTTCAGTTGAAAGAATTACAGAGAAGATCAGACCCGATAAAGATGTAGACGGGTTTACCAACCGTAACTTCGGAAGCATTGTTTCAAAAAATCCGTTACTCCTTCCCGCCACACCATTTGGGATAATGGAATTATTGAAGCGCTACAACATTCCAACAGAAGGAAAAAATTGTGTAGTGGTAGGTGCCAGTCGCTTGGTGGGTGCCCCATTGAGTATGATGTTGGTAGAAGAGGGAAAAGCCACTGTTACCATTTGTCATAAGCACACCAAAGACCTTAGCATGTTTACGCGTCATGCGGATATCCTGATTGCCGCTGTCGGTAAGCCAGGACTAATTACGGCTGATATGGTAAAAGAGGGTGCCGTAGTTATTGATGTAGGAACAACCCGTGTGGAAGGACCTCAATACAAAAGTGGATTTGCACTAAAGGGTGATGTTGATTTTAAGGAGGTAGCCCCCAAAACTTCGTTCATTACTCCTGTTCCGGGAGGTGTTGGCCCGATGACCATTGCTTCACTGTTGTTGAATACACTCCGGGCAACGGAGTTAAGAAATCCCTGACAGTTTGAATTTGGAACCTGAAATTTTGAATTCACTTCCCTTGATGGAAGATTTCTACACCATTCAAGGTGAAGGATTTTACCAGGGCAGCGCTGCTTATTTTGTTCGCCTTGGCGGATGTGAGGTGCGTTGTGTTTGGTGCGATGTGAAAGATTCGTGGGACGTTGACGCACACCCAAAAGTAGAGGTTAAGCAAATTGCCGAAAAAGCGAAAGCCAGCGGAAGTAAAATAGTAGTAGTAACAGGTGGGGAGCCAACCATGCATAATCTTACTGCTCTGACGGAAGAACTTAAAAAGGCAGGATTAAGAACACACATTGAAACCTCTGGCGCCTATCCGATAACGGGTCAATGGGACTGGGTTTGCTTCTCCCCAAAAAAATTCAAACCACCTCATGTATCTGTTCCAGAAAAGGCGAATGAACTGAAGGTGGTTATTTTTCATAAAAGTGATTTTGCGTGGGCCGAAGAATTTGCTGAACAAGTGACTCCTTCGTGCGAATTATTCCTGCAGCCAGAGTGGTCGAAAGAAAAAGAAATCCTTCCCCAGATTATAGATTATGTAAAGAATGACCCGAAATGGAAAATCTCGCTGCAGGTTCATAAGTACATGGACGTGCCATGAAGAGTATGCAACTAATTGAATTTAAGGAACAACTTAACGCATGGGGACAAAACAGAGTCCCTTTTTTGTTTTTGATTGATTTTGAAATGAAAAAGCCACTGGTGTGGCGGGTGGATCAAGTTGATCCGAATGATATTCTGTATTCGGTCAACGCATTTTCAAATGCACCGAAGCTAAGAAAGGAGGAAGGAGTTATTCGTTTGCAAAAGTTCCCACTTTCATTTTATGATTATGAAAGGAAATTTAATTGCGTACATGAACACCTTTTGCGCGGTAACTCCTTTCTGGTGAACCTCACGATTAAAACCAAGGTTGAAATAGATTTAACAACGCATGCATTATTTCATCTTAGCAATGCGAAGTACAAGTGCTGGTGGCGTGATCACTTTCTTTTTTTCTCACCAGAAACATTTTTTCAGATCAGGAACGGAAAGATATTTTCATACCCAATGAAAGGGACTATTGATGCGTTGGTTGAAAACGCACACGAAGTTATTTTGGAAAACAAGAAAGAGTTGGCCGAGCACATTACGATTGTAGACTTGATCCGAAATGACTTGAGCCAGGTAGCAATGAATGTAAGCATATCACGGTTCCGATATATTGAAGAAGTGGTTGCTCATGATAAAAGATTGCTTCAGGTGAGTTCTGAGATTGTGGGAGATTTACACTCCGATTATCATTCACAGCTCGGAGAGATAATAGTGACTTTATTGCCTGCCGGATCAGTAAGCGGTGCACCGAAAGCTAAGACCTGTGAGATTATTAAAGAAGTCGAGGGAGAAGATCGTGGATATTACACCGGAGTATTTGGCTATTTTGATGGGGAGAACCTGGACAGTTGTGTGGCCATCCGATACCTTGAGCAGAAGAGTAACGAATTATATTATAGAAGTGGAGGTGGCATCACAGCACTCAGTATAGCAGAGGAAGAATATAAAGAAGCGATCCAGAAAATATATGTACCAGTTACTTGAATCGATTTACCTCAACAATGGTGTTTTTCGTAATGTGCCTTATCATGAGGCAAGAATGCGTAGAGCCTTAAAAGAATTATTCAATATTGAGGAGTCGATTCAGTTGATTGACTATTTTACATCAATGAGTTTTCCGGTGTCGGGACTATTTAAGGCGAGAATCATGTATGACACTGAAATCCGAAAATTAGAATTTATTCCTTATGCAGTTCGACCAGTCCAATCGTTGAAGCTTATTTATGCCGATAGAATTCAGTATGATCATAAGTTTCTGGACCGAAGTGAGCTGAATGCTCTTTATGAGCAACGAGGTGAAGCAGATGAGATCCTGATTGTGAAAAATGGATTCATCACAGATACTTCCAATGCCAATGTAATTTTTAAGAAAGATAATAAGTGGTTCACCCCGGTGCATTATTTATTAAAGGGCACAATGCGCCATTATTTACTGGATACTGGCAGGATAAAAGAAGCCGTCATTGATGAGAAAAACTATTTGCACTATGAATCCGTGAGATTTATCAATTCTATGCTAGGCATGAATGGAACGGAAATCTCACTGAAATCGATTGTTAGGTGAAGAACGCTGTTGATCGTTTTGACTAAGTGATCTCTTTAGTAACTTGCTGTATGGTTAAGTTAAAAATAGTTTGGTTGTTCGTATTACTGATGGGAGGCAATGAATTACTAGCTCAAGCGTTTAGTACGAAAAACAAAAAAGCCATTGAGCTGTATACGGAGTCGGACAATTACCGGGTGCGAAGGGAGTATGATAAGGCCATTCAATTACTTCAGGAGGCAATAGAGAAAGACAAAAAGTTTGAAGAAGCCTACTTCCGGTTAGCTCAGATTTATCGGGTGCAGGATAATCTAACTACGGCTGTTCAGTATTTTGAGCAAGGACTTTCCTTAACGCAAAATGGCGTTCGTAGTAAAGCATACCTCTATGAATTATCTCAAACAGAATTGAGATTGGGTTCGTATGTAAGTACGCTTGCCTTTGCCGTTAAATTTCTGGAGCAGGAAAAAGCTGATCAAAAAAAAATGGCTCAGGTGAAACTGTGGAAATCGCAATCCGAGTATTCGTTAGAACATGAGAAGGAAATACTCGATTATATTATCACGGTGCTTAGCGATACAGTAAATGCATTTCCTATGCAATACTTCCCTGTGGTTACTGCTGATCAATCGCAATTAATTTTTACAGCTCGCTTTGGCGGACCTCGAAATGATAACGAAGACCTGGTGGTTTCAACAAAAAACAAAAATGGATCTTGGTCGCGACCAGTTTCACTATCGGATAATATTAACACCATCAGGCGCGAAGGTGCCTGCACTATTTCTGCAGATGGAAGGCATTTGATCTACACCGTTTGTGGTGAACGAGGTTGCGATTTATATGAAAGCAGGAAGACAGGCCCTGTTTGGTCACAGCCAAATAGTTTGGGACCAGCCATAAATAGCTCTTCCTGGGATGCGCAACCCTCCCTCTCTGCCGATGGACGAGAACTCTATTTTGTTTCCGACAGACCTGGCGGCCGTGGTGGCTATGACGTATGGTATTCCAGACTTTCCGACACTGGTTGGATGAAAGCTGAAAATCTTGGAAGTTCTATCAACACCGCTTTTGATGAGATATCACCGTACATACATGTCAACAATCAAACGCTTTATGTAGTCTCCAATGGTTACCCTGGTTTTGGAGGTTACGATATTTATATGGCGGAGAAAAAAGATGGCAATTGGAACGCTCCGGGTAATCTCGGTAAACCATTAAATGACCACTTGGATCAATACTCATTTATTGTAGCGAATAATGGTGCCGTTGCCTATTATTCCAAAGAGGAAAGTAAAAACAGAAGCAGACTGTATAAAATACAACTACCGCCAAGCGTAATCACCAGCTATAAAGGAAATGTATTGAAGGGAACCGTAGTGAACGCAAAAACCAACAAGCCTCTTAAAGCACGCATTGAACTTTTTAACATTAAACTCAACGAAAGAATTTCGTTCGTTGAATCTGATTCTGTTACAGGACAATACCTGATGGTGCTTCCTGGTGGCGCAGAGTATGCACTATATGTATCCTGCCCTTCCTATCTTTTTCAAAGCTTGCATTTCAATTATTTGCAGTCTGAAGAAGCGCAACCAGTAGTGAAAAATATTTCCTTATTACCAGTGGAAAGAGACGCTTCAGTGATACTTAATAATTTATTCTTTGATGTGGATCAATATGTATTGAAAGAACAGTCGCTTACTGAGCTGAATGAGATTGTTAAATTTCTACAAGCTAATCAATCAGTCAAAATTGAAATCAGCGGTCATACAGATAATTCAGGTACGGAATCCTATAATCAGCAATTGTCTTTAAAGCGAGCCGCAGCCGTGGCCGAATATTTAAAAAAGCAAGGAATTGAACAGGGACGTCTAAGCCAAAAAGGATATGGCGCTCAAAAACCGCTTAGACCAAATGATACCGATGAAAATCGTCAATTCAACAGGCGTATTGAATTTAAGATACTATAAATAGAATCGCTGAATACTCAACCAGAACGATTGGTTAAAATTGATCGGTCAAACTAGGTGGTTATAAATAATACCTTAACGGGTATTTAATAGAATTATCCAACCGCCATCTAAACTGAAATCGTTTTTTTCTGGTTCATTTTTCTCATAAGTTTGTTCTGCTTAGAAATAATCTAAATAAATAAACCAAAACAGTATGAAGAAAATTCTACTAAGTTTTTTCCTGCTGATAGCGATAACCAACATGGTTGCGTTAGCACAGGATCGTACCGTTTCAGGAAAGGTGATCGATGTGGACGATGGCAGTGCCTTACCTGGAGTAAACGTGGTGTTGAAGGGGACATCTACCGGAGTTGTTACCGATGCTGAAGGAATGTATCGGATTTCGATTCCCTCCAGTGGTGGAACGTTGGTGTTCTCATTCATCGGGATGGTTACTATTGAACAGGAGATTGGCTCCAGGGCAGTAGTAGATGTTCAGATGGCTGCCGATGTTAAGCAGCTATCTGAGGTTGTTGTTGTAGGGTACGGAACTACCATTAAGAAGGAATTTTCTGGTGTATCGGCCAGTATTTCGTCAGATCAGATTAGCAAACTTCCTTCACTTTCTGTAAACCAGGCCCTTCAGGGACAGGCAGCCGGTGTTATGGTAACCAGTAACTCTGGTACACCCGGAGGCGGCATTTCAGTACGGGTACGCGGGCAGTCCACCATCAGTGGAACCAGTGACCCGCTATATGTTATTGATGGGGTTCCGGTGGTATCAGGAAATATTTCGCAAGCTGACTTTGGTGGCCAGCAGCAAAATTCATTAGCGGGTTTGAACCCGCAGGATATTCAAAGCATTGAAGTATTGAAAGATGCTTCGACCACAGCCATTTACGGAACACGGGGTGCTAATGGTGTAGTGTTAATTACAACAAAAAGAGGCCAGTCGGGTAATTCTACTATTAACCTTAATGTTTGGACTGGCTTTGCAAAACCTACCAACACCGTGGATATGGTGAGTTCGCGTGAGTGGGTTGATATTAAGAACGAGGCCTTGATAAACTCTGGCTTTCCGGCTAAGCCAGATAACGCCTACTATGGTTGGGATGGAAAGACCGATACGGATTGGGTTAAGGAAGTATTCAGAACGGCCCGCGTCAGCGAATACCAAATGAATATGCAGGGAGGAGATGAAAAAACCCGCTACTATTTAAGCGGAAGCTATCGGGATGAAGAGGGTACCATGATCGGATCAGGGTATCAGCGTGGAACAATGAGACTTAATCTTGATCACAAAGCTTCAGAGATCTTTAGTTTCGGAACAAGCCTTTCCATAGCCAGTGATTTGAATAAACGGATTCAGAATGATAACAATATTTATGGTATATATTCTGCCGCAATTTTAACACCACCGGTTAGACCTGTTACCGATGAAAACGGAGAATATGTGGATGCACTTCCCTCTTTCAATACGAATGCAGTAAGAGATGCGTTGTTGCCAAGATTTGATAATAAGACGAAGAAATTCATAGGCAACTTGTATACGGATTTTAAAATCATGGATGGGTTGAACTTCCGAACAGATTTCTCTTATGATTATAATACCATCACAGAAGATCACTATACGCCAGCTAGCACCGCTATCGGTAGGCCTATCGGATACGGTAATTTTAATTACAATCAGGTTGGCACCTATATTATCGAACCGACACTTCGTTATGCAAGAAATTTTAATAATACGCATAGCGTAAATGCAGTGGCAGGAGGAACATGGCAAGACAGAACTCAATTTTCAAGTACGGTATATGGTAGTGGCTTTGCGAAAGAATCACTCACCTACCTCACTTCTGCAGCTACCATTTATGATGGAGATTCTTACCGCGCTGATTACAGCATTAACTCTGCTTTTGGTAGAGTTAACTATGCGTACAAAGAGAAGTACATAGCATCAGTTTCGGTGCGCAGAGATGGATCATCAAGGTTCGGATCTAATCAGAAGTTTGCTACCTTTTATGCGGTATCGGCAGGCTGGAATTTCTCTGATGAAGCATTCATGAAGAATTTTACCTGGCTAAGCTTAGGAAAACTGAGAGCTTCGTATGGTACTACTGGAAATGATGGTATCGGAAATTTTAGATATGTGGGTGCCTGGGACGGTGGTGCCAATTACCTGGATAATCCTGCTTTCGTTCCTACTCAGATCGCAAACCCGGATCTTAAGTGGGAAAACACCAAAACATTTGATGTTGGTATCGAGATGTCATTTCTTGATAACCGACTGAATTTGAGTGTGGGCTATTTCAAAAAGAATACAACAGATCTATTGTTCTTTGCTCCTCTACCTCAAACTACTGGATTTGATGGCGTTTGGGATAATATAGGCGAGATTGAGAATCATGGTGTTGAAATTGAATTAGGAGGGACGATCATCAATACGAGTTCTGGTTTTAACTGGAAGTTCAATGGAAACATATCCTTCCTTCGAAACAAAGTAATCTCATTAGCGGATCAGAATTTTGTGAGATCCGGTTTTGCAAGCATTTATCAGGTTGGTAAACCGCTCAATACTTTTTGGGGATTGAAATTCCTGGGTGTGGATCCGGCTACTGGTGAATCCATATTTCAGGACACCAATAATGATGGCACTGTGAATATCAATGATGAAACGGTTATTGGTGATTATCAACCAAATTTTTTGGGTGGATTTACCAATACATTTACCTATAAGGGATTTACCTTGGATGTATTCTTTCAGTTTGTTCAGGGAGTTGATGTATACAACAGTACATTACAATTCACCGTCAACCCTGCCGCTAACTGGGGGATGAGTACTGAAATGAGAAGGCGATGGAAGCAGCCTGGAGACATTACAGATATTCCAAAACCACTTAACGTAAATGGTCTCAATGGATCGGACAACAGCCGCTACTTGTCAGACGGATCATACCTGCGTTTGAAAAACATTTCACTTGGCTATGATCTGCCAAAGAGCATTGTTTCAAAAGCAAAACTCAGAAGTGCCAGAATTTATGCGACTGGTCAGAACTTACTCACGTTCACCCGGTATAACGGAGCTGACCCGGAAGTAAGTGTGTTTGCAAACACAAACACGGCACAGGGAACGGATTTCTTAACCTTCCCTCAGAGCAAGATGTATCAGGTCGGTATTAATATTGGATTTTAATGATGAAAGACATGAAAAAATTTGGATTAATAACTATAACGCTGGCTTTGATCACATTGGGATGTGAAGATTATCTTGATAAACAGCCGTATGATATTGTTACAGATGATATTGTAATTTCATCTGCTGAAGATGCTGAGTCGGTGCTGTTAGGTGCTTACAGTGCACTACAGAGTCCTGAAGCGTATGGTAATCAGATCGTAGGTTCCACGGGCACATTAAGTGATGAACTGGTACATACGGGTTCATTTCCAACAGTGGCAGAATTTGATAATAATGCTGTATTGTCGAATAATGTAACGCTACAAAATCTTTGGTCTGCCTATTATGCTGGTATTTATAGGACCAACATTATTCTCGAGCGCATTGAAACCATTGCAATTGATACTCCTACAAAGAACCGAATTGTTGGGGAAGCGAAGTTCTTGCGCGCGCTAATGCATTTTGATTTGGTGAAATTATTTGGCGGCATCCCATATGTGGTTACTTCAGATTTAACTACGCTCAGAACAATTGACAGAACGGCAGCAGAAACGGTTTATTCAGAATTGATTAAAGAGTTGAATGAAAGTGTAACCCTGCTGGCAGGTGTCGATCATGGAAACAACAAGAGAGCTAACCAATGGGTGGCAAAAGCACTATTAGCGAGAGTTTATCTTTACAGTGGTAATAAACCACAGGCGGGGGTGCTGGCAAACGATGTCATCGAAAATGGAACATATTCATTGGAAGGCAACTATGCTGATGTTTTTAAAGGTAATTCAGGGGAGGTGCTGTTCGAAGTTTTCTTCAGCGTTCAGGATCAAAACAATATGGCGTTCTACTTCAGAACAGATGGTCGCTATGAGTATGGACCAAGCCCTGAAATTCAGGCTTCATTTGAACCGGGTGATGACAGGGCTGCCATGGTTGCCCCTGTGGGTGATGGCCGATTTCAGGTTGCTAAATATACTGATCGTGCTACGGGTACTGACCAGACAATAGTATTGCGTTTAGCTGAAATGTATTTGATTCGCGCTGAAGCCAACATTGGTAAATCGCAGGCAGATGATGATGTGAATATATTAAGAGACAGGTCTGGCTTGGGAAACATTGCTGGAGTTGATCTTGATGACATCTTGCAAGAGCGCTTCGTTGAGTTATGTTTTGAAGGACATCGCTGGAGCGACCTTACCAGAACCGGAAAAGCAAACTCAATAATGTCGGTGATAAATCCAACAAACTGGCAAGCTACTGATATGTTAATGCCAATTCCGCAAAGGGAGATTCAACAGAATAAGACTTTAGTGGGCAAGCAGAACCCTGGTTATTAATTAAACTCTTTACAGCGATGAAAACGATAATTTCTAAAATAATAGCAATCCTGTTTCTGGCAACCAGCATGATGGGTTGCGAAGAGCAGTTAACTGTTTTTGAAGGACCATATCATGCAAGGTTTACTGGGACAGCAGCCTCTATTAAAGAAAGCTCGACCACACCAGCAACAATCAAAATTCACTATGCCGGACCCAAGCCAACAGAAAGTATCAAAGTTGATTTCTCTGTTTCAGGTGGAACGGCAGGAGTGGACTTCAATTTAGTTGGCGGCACATCGGTGACCATCCCATCAGGAAATTTTTTTACGTCTTTCCAGGTTACCCCCATTGATAATCTGGTAGCGGGTGGTGATAAGGTACTTACTTTCGAAATCACAAATGTGTCAGGAGGCATCAGTGCGGGGTTAGGATTAGTTGGTAGGAAGTTTGACTTAACGATCACTGATGATGATTGCCCTTTTAAAAGAGAATATTTTACCGGGATTTTAAGTTGCGTAGAGCCTGGTTATGGCACTTATGATGTAGGAAGTACAATTGACCCCTCAAACGCCAACGCTATAATTATTGATAATTTCTGGAATTCTGGTGGTGTGGTGAAGTATATTTTTGACCCTGCAACTAACAAAGTAGATCTGCCTACACAAAATGTGGTAATGGGTGGCGATACCTATGTAGTATCATCGAATGGTCAAGCTACTTATGAAGCTTGCTCTAAAAAATTCGTGGTGCCGTATCGGGTAAGTTTGGATGGAGATATTCAGGATGAAAATACCCATACGTTTTCCAAGAAGTAATTTTTAAATTAAGTATTAATTAAATAATGGGGCATCTGCTGACTATCAACAGGTGCCCCGTTAATTTTAGAAGAATATGAAATGTAACATTCTCCTTCTGTTTATTTTGTCTTCCGGGTTGGCTTCTGCTCAAAACATATATTCCAGTGGTGGAGGTACAGGCGTTATTTATTTAAAGCCATTAAGTGAAGCGTCTCCCTCGAACCTTAAGAGAGGGAGTTTTATAGGACCTCATGTATTGGGAGATTCTGTGACTTTGCTTCTGAACAATTTTGAAAAGGAGTATGTTTATTTCAAACCCTCCTCTGGAGCTTATCCGGTGGAAGAAAAGGTGGTGTTGAAGAGGAATCTCCATAAAAAAATTCACGAGTTCGAAGATTTTATTTCCAAAAGTTATAAGCACAATCTGGCGAACGGAGTGGAAGCGGGGGCACGCGTGTCCAGGGTTTTGAAAATTGGCATTAAACTGATATCCTATGACACACGAGAAGTTGAGAAAGAGGTAAAGAAAATTGACTTACCAACTGAATTTGAGAAGTATTTATTAGGCCTTCAATTCAGATAAATGGAATTTAATTATATATGAGACATGGGGCATTGATTTTTTTATTTCTGGTTTTCTTTTTTGAAAATGTCATGGCGCAGGTAGAGATCCGCCAGGCAGAAACGATTATATGCGGATTGGATCATGGCGGAATTTCTCGCGTAACTCCTGGTAGCCGTAGTTTACCTAACGTCAAAAGCAATCAGTCAAGTCGTGTTCAAACGAACAGTGCCGTTTTTGATGTTAAATATTCGGGGTTTACCGCGGAGGCAAAGACTGCCTTTCAATTTGCTGTAGATATATGGGCTCGTACTATAAAATCTGATGTGCCAATAAAAGTATTCGCTAACTGGGCATTTCTCGACAATGTTGAAACTCTGGCATTTGTTACTCCCACAGAAGTTAAAAATTTTGATGGGACCCCGAATAAAGACATATGGTACCCGACAACATTGGCTGAAAAATTAGCGGGCAAGGACATTAATCCAACAACCGAGGCGGATATTGTAGCCACATTCAATAGCCGAAGAACAGATTGGTACTTTGGTACCGATGGAAATTGTCCGACTGATAAACTTGACCTGGTGTCGGTGGTGCTTCACGAACTTGGACATGGACTTGGTTTCACCGGAACTTTTCGTGTGAGCAACTCCAATGGACAGTACGGTTCAACAGATGGAAAGCCAAAGATTTACGATACGTACTTAAAGAATGGCATGAATCAATATCTATTGAGTTTTGATAATGGATCATTGTCATTGGCGAATCAAATTACCAGCAACAGTGTAACTTTTGCCAGTCCTATTGCTCGTTTGTTGGCTTCCACATCGGCAGATCCAAGAATTTACGCACCCAATCCTTACAAGGGCGGGTCGAGTATTTCTCATGTTGATCAATCTACGTACGAAAACACGCCCAACGCACTTATGACACCGTTTGCTGACCTTGGAAAGGTATCGCATGATTGTGGTCCGCTAGTCAGGGGAATCTTTTATGAAATGGGATGGATCAATACGATATTAAAGCATGAGCCTTTCATCGATCAGGAAGATTTGACAGGTAAGAAATTCACTCTGGGTGTCTTCAGTGATACTGTAGTACAGACTTCAACCATCAAACTGAAGTACTCGTATGCTGGATCCACCACGGTGAATGAAGTGCTATTAACACAAACGGCCGTTGCCAACTATTTTGAAGGAGAGATTCCCAGCCCTATCACAGAAAGTACAATTAATTACTATTTTGAAGCCACTGATATTTTAGGCAGAACCTATCGTAATCCGATTGATAATAGCCAGGTGTTAAGCTTTTACCTCGGAGTGGATACAAAAAACCCAATCATTATACATACACCACCCACTGAGATCATTCAATTTGAACCAAATTTGAATTTTGTTGCTACCGTAACGGATAACATTGGTATTCAAAAAGTCCTTTTTGATTATCAAATAAACGATGGCGCATTCTTTAGTAAGGAGATGAACATCAACACCGGGAGTGACTATCAACTTTTATTAGACTTAACAAGTTTAGACCTTAAACAAGGTGATAAAATCAACTATAGAATAACGGCAACCGACAAATCATCGCAATCAAATGTTACTGTATTTCCAGTATCAGGGCTATCAAGTGTGTCAGTAAAAAGTTTTCCCTTGAAGGAAACTTTTGTTTCTTCATTGGATGTGGATCAAAAGGAATTCTTTGGTGATTTCACTATTGTGAAGCCAGTTGGCTTTATTAATGGAGCTATTCATTCTCAACACCCTTACCAAATCAGTACAGCCACCGAAGGAATTAGCAAAAGCTACGTACTGCTCTATCCCATAAAACTAAAAAGTCAGGACAGTTTTTTAGATTTTGATGAAGTGGTATTGGTGGAACCAGGAGTGGGCAGTGATTATACTGCGCCTGCCTTTGGTGACTATGTTATTGTGGAAGGCACACAGGATGATGGACAAACGTGGAAGCCGCTGGTGCCTGGCTATGATTCAAGAAAGTTTACAGACTGGCTAAACTACTATAACAGTAATCTCGATAATGGCAACTCCAAAGCAATCGGAACCCTTAATTATTATAAGCATAATCAGATTAATTTTTTGAATAGTTTTTCTGCCGGAGCAGAAATTTTTATTCGATTCCGACTTTATTCTGATAATAAAAGCGTGGGATGGGGATGGGCGATTGACAATTTAAAAGTTCAGGATATTGTTCTGGGTGCAGAAGATTTTACCTTCAAAAGTGATTTAGTAGAAATTTTTCCAAACCCTACTTCGGGAAAGTTTTCGATGGTACGAAATGGATCACAGGAAGCTATGCAAATAAAAATTTACAACCTGATGGGGCAATATTATAAGACCCTCGATCCGGTCGGCCAGATGTATGATGTTTCCGATCTGGCTTCGGGAATGTACCTGATCAAAGTAACGAATGCTGATGGGACAACACGTTCCTTACGGTTAGTCAAGAATTAAACCATTAGTCCTTAATTTGTTTCAGGTAATCCAACACACCCTCTTCGAGCGTTGCAAAATGGTTTGGATATCCAATTCCTACCAGCTTTTTCATATTCGCTTCAGTAAAATATTGATACTTATCGCGAATGTCAGCAGGAGTGTCGATAAATTCAATTTCTTCTTTCCGGCCAAGGGCCTTAAAGACAGCCTTTGTCAAGTCAACAAAGGTGCGTGCCTTGCCTGACCCTAAATTATAGATGCCAGAATTTTTGCGATGATGCATAAAAAACAGGCAAACTTCGGCCACGTCTTTTACATAAATGAAGTCGCGCATTTGTTCGCCATCTTTGAATTTTGGATTGTGCGACTTGAATAATCTCATTTTTCCTGTCTTGATAATTTGACTGTAGGCATGCCAGATTACTGAGGCCATTCGACCTTTATGATATTCATTAGGGCCGTATACGTTAAAAAATTTTAAACCAACCCAAAAGAAAGGTTTCTCCTTTTGTTGAAGAGCCCACACATCAACGTCCTGCTTGGATTTACCATAGGGGTTAAGGGGCTTAAGTAAGGATATCTTCGATTCATCGTCATCATATCCCATTTCGCCAAGTCCATAGGTAGCAGCAGATGATGCATAAACCAATGGAATTTGGTATTGACAGCATCGTGCCCAGATATCTTTGGTGTATTGTGTATTTAGTTTATTAAGTAGTGAAGTGTCAAACTCAGCGGTGTCTGTGCGGGCGCCAATGTGGAAGATGAATTCAATTGTCTCGTAATTTTTATCCAGCCAGGTTAAAAACAGATCACGATCCACACGTTCGCTTATTTTCAAACCCTGCAGGTTTTTGTTTTTTTCCTCATTATCAAATTTATCGACTGCGATTATGGCGTTGAAATTATCCTGATTAAGCCTATTGATTAAATAACTTCCAATAAAACCTGCGGCACCCGTGACGATGATCATAAGCTCAATTTTTTTGAGGCAATTTACATAAAACTATATTCTGTGACCTGACTTTACACTATTGTATATTTGTCCTTAGTTCTTGTTTATTTATGGTTCATGTAAGCAGAAAAGAGCATTTTAATGCCGCGCATAAATTGTATAACCCCGCCTGGAGCAAGGAAAAGAATGTGGAGGTGTTTGGTCCATGTGCTAATGAAAACTGGCATGGCCACAACTTTGACTTGATTGTGACAGTCAAAGGATTGCCTGATCCGGATACGGGCTTTGTAATTGATCTGAAAAAATTAAGTACCCTTATCCGCACCGAGGTAACGGACAGACTTGATCACAAGAATCTGAATCTCGATGTAGCATTCATGAGAGATAAACTCGCCAGCTGCGAAAATCTGGTCATCGAGATATGGAAAATTCTGGAACCAAAAATTTCATCTATTAGTAAGTTTGGAACACTTCACTCCATCAGATTGTTTGAGACTCCCCGCAACTATGTGGAATATTATGGCGAACACTAAACTGATTTCTCTGTGAAGTATTACATCATAGCAGGAGAGCGATCAGGAGATTTGCATGGAGGCAATCTGGTAAAGTCATTGCGCAAAAATGATCAGCAGGCAGAGTTAAGAGGATTTGGTGGGGAAGAGATGGAGCTGGCTGGGGTAAAGTTGTCCGTCCATTATCGCGAGTTAGCGTTCATGGGATTTATTTCGCTGGCAACCAGTCTTTTCAAAATTTTCAAATTCATAGGCTTCTGTAAAAAAGATATCCTTGAATTCAAACCGGATGCTGTTATTCTTATTGATTACGGAGGGTTTAATCTTAGGATAGCGGAGTTTGCAAAGGGCAAGGGCATCACGGTGCTCTATTACATACCTCCGAAAGTATGGGCCTGGTATCAAAGCCGTGCGTGGAAACTAAAAGCTAACGTGGACCGCATGTTTGTGATTCTACCATTTGAGAAAGCCTTTTATAAGAAATATGATTACGCAGTCGAATATGTAGGCAACCCGGTGTTGGATGCAATAAAAGCTTTTAAAGCAAATCCGGATTTCCTATCAAAACATGGAATTGATAGTAAAAGAAAAATAGTGGCACTCTTGCCAGGCAGCCGCAAAATTGAATTGAAACTGATTGTGCCCTTGATGGCGGAAGTAGCTGGTGCAAACAAGGAACTTCAGTTTATTGTAGCCGCAGTAAGCAATCTTCCTGTTGAATTGTATCGTGCCCTGAAAGGTAAATCGAATGTAACGTTTGTGGAAGGGGAGACTTACGACTTATTAAATCACGCGGATGCAGCTATTGTTACCTCCGGAACAGCAACGCTGGAGACGGCACTCTTCAAAGTGCCTCAGGTAGTAGTGTATAAAACAAACGCGCTGGAGTATTTCATAGCAAGTAGCCTCGTAAAAGTAAAGTTTATATCGCTGGTCAATTTGATTGCGGGCAAAGAAGTAGTCAGGGAAATGATACAGGCTAACGCCACCAAAGAGTTGGTGCAATCAGAATTGAACAAACTGTTAAATGATCTGAGTTATGTTTCTGCTATTAAATCAGAATATGAAATCCAGTATCGGGTATTGGATACCGGATCGGCTTCTGAAAATACAGCACGACTTATCACTGAGCATGTTGCCCGGAAATAATTTAAGCCACCTTCAGTTTGCTATAATGTGATTTATTGAATTTCTCTTCCGCGTAGGCGCGCGTGATCACAAGTTTGTCAGTGGTTTTGTCAGAGGGCATTTCAAACATTGCATCGTTGATGATGGCTTCGCAAATGGAGCGAAGGCCACGGGCACCTAGTTTAAAATCAACTGCTTTTTCGACAATAAAATCGAGCGCCCCTTCTTTGAATTCTAGTTCAACATTCTCCATCTCAAAGAGCTTCTTATACTGCTTCACTAACGCATTTTTGGGGTCGGTAAGAATTTTGCGGAGTGCATTATGATCCAACGGATTCAGATAGGAGAGTACAGGTAATCGACCAATTAGTTCAGGTATCAATCCAAAACTCTTCAAATCCTGAGCAGACACAAATTGTAACAGATTGTCCTTATCCACATCACTGGGGCTTAAGCTATCTGGGTTGGTGGCAAATCCCAAAGGGCGCGTATTTAAGCGCTTTCCGATTAACCTGGAAATCCCTTCAAAGGCCCCACCGCAAATGAATAAAATATTTTCCGTGTTAACGGAAATCATTTTTTGATCGGGATGCTTTCGTCCACCTTGCGGGGGAACATTCACGGATGTCCCCTCTAGTAATTTTAAAAGAGCTTGCTGAACGCCTTCGCCACTCACATCACGTGTGATGGAGGGGTTATCGGATTTGCGAGCTATTTTATCAATCTCATCAATATAAACGATTCCACGCTCTGCGGCCTCCGTGTTGTAATCAGCCGCCTGCAATAAACGGGTGAGAATGCTTTCTACGTCTTCACCAACATAACCAGCTTCTGTGAGCACGGTGGCATCAGCAATGCAAAAAGGTACTTGTAAAATTTTTGCCAGTGTTCGCGCCAGGTAAGTTTTTCCGGTTCCGGTTTCGCCCACCATAATGATGTTTGATTTTTCGATGGTGATATCATTATCCACTTTGCGCTGCATGAGTCGCTTGTAGTGATTGTAGACGGCCACGGCCATCACACGCTTAGCTTCGTCTTGCCCGATTACATATTCGTCCAGAAACTTCTTAATTTCGCGGGGCTTAATCAGTTTGAAATTGGGTAATGCACCAGCTTCAACTTTGTTTTTCTTTTCTTCCTGTAAAATCTGGCTGGCTTGCGTCACACATTTGTCGCAGATGTGGGCATGAATCCCTGAAATCATGAGATCCACATCCTTTTTGTTTCTACCGCAAAACGAACAAATAACTTCAGCCATGTTTTATTGTTTAGTATTTATCAATTAGCCGGTTAACCAATTGATCTACAAAAATATAGAATTTAATTGGGTAATCGGCTAACTGAGCTTAACCGGATATCAGGTCCTTTACTACTTGCGTTCAAGCACTTCGTCAATCAGGCCATATTCTTTTGCCTCACTGGCTCTCATCCAGTAGTCGCGGTCAGAGTCTTTTTCAATTCTTTCAAATGTTTGACCGCAATGACTGGCTAGAATGGTGTAAAGATCCTGGCGTAATTCGATGGTCTGTTTTAATGAAATCTCCATGTCTTTTGAGGTCCCCTGCATGCCGGCCGATGGTTGGTGAATCATAACTCTTGCGTGCTTTAAGCCAGATCTCTTTTTTGCGGTGCCGGCTGCCAGAAGTACCGCACCCATAGAGGCAGCAAGACCCGTACAAATGGTGGCCACATCTGGATTCACATATTGCATGGTATCATAAATTCCTAACCCGGCATGAACGGATCCTCCCGGGCTGTTGATATACATGATGATGTCTTTTTTCGGGTCGGAAGACTCAAGGAACAAAAGTTGGGCGGTGATTACGTTTGCTACGTAATCATCAACGGCCGTTCCAAAAAAGATAATGCGATCCGCCATTAGGCGTGAAAATACGTCAATAACAGTAGCACGCATCTGGCGTTCCTCAACAACGTTCGGTGTCATTCCGGAAACGGTATAAGGATTTTCGTTCAAATATTTTGCATAGCTGTCTAATGCATTCCCGCTCATGCCCAGGTGGTGCACGGCATACTTTCTGAATTCGTTGGATTGTGACATAATATCTAAAATAAGTTGATTTAAATGTTCTGATAAATAGTCGGTTTGACCCGACTTTTTATTGTTTGTTCCTCAATGTTAGCAAGAATTATTCAATAAAAAAGCCCCAAAATAATGGGGCTCCTCTATAACCATTTACCCAAATGAAAGGTTCTGACAGGCTTAGTGTTGATGTTCAGCCACTACTTTTTTGAATTCCTCAAGGCTCACTTTCTTTTCGTTCACGGTGATCGCTTCCTTGATTACTTTCAGAATTCGTTCATGACGTAACTGATTGTAAATTTTCATGAAATTTTCGCCCTTACCATCCTGGCCTGAAAGATAATTGTTGGCGATGTCATCCAGCTTATCTCCCAATTGGGAGGCAATGGCAGGCCCGCCAAATTGTTCCATGATAAATTGTTTTGCTTTTGCGCGAACCTCGTCACCTTCTACCTTGATTTCTTTGTCCTCAGCAATTTTATTTTTGATAAGATCCCACTTCAGGGATTCTTTGTAAGTGTTAAATTCCTTTTCAAGAACTTCCTCTGTTACCTGACCATTGCTGGTGGCAAGCAACCAGTTCTTCAGGAAATTATCCGGCATGTTGATGCTGGTGTGATCAACATAGTGATGTTGAATTTCGTGATCTAGTAAATGATCAGTTTCGCGATCGTAGTTTTCGCTAATGGTAGACTTTATTTTTTCAATAAACTCTTCTTCGTTTTTCACGGCATCTGTTCCGAAGACCTTATCAAACAATTCCTGATTGATAGCAGCTGGTTCTACTTTACTGATGCTCGTTACTTTAAAAGAATAGGTTCCTTTGGCTTTTTCTGCCTCTTCCTCCGAAAGGTTCAGGGCTTGAGCAATGTTTTTTTTATCATCAAATGCTTTCTCGATATCAAACTCAAGAACGTCTTCTTTTTTCAGACCGATAAATTTCTTCTGCTCTTCCTTAGCAACTTTATCGATAGCAATGAAAGTCCCTTTATTATCGGTTTCTCCCGCTGAGGTAATTTCTCCGTAAAGGTTGCTATCTGCCTCGCTTACTTCAGGATAGATAGTATTGCCAAATCGTGTCTTAAGGTCTTCGAGTGTTTCGTCAATTACCTTCTGGTCAACTTCAATTTTGTGCGCGTTTATATTTACTTTATTTGAAAGGTCTACTTGAAAATCTTCCACCAATCCGATCTGAAATTCAAACTCGAAATCTTTTTGATTATCCCAGTCAATGGCAAAACCCTTTTCCTGGTTGGGCATAGGGTCACCCAAAATTCTAAGTTTTTGATCGCGGATATAATCAGAGACTGAATGAGATACGATATGATTAACTTCTTCTACCAGGACAGACTTACCAAACATTTTTTTGATGATTCCAGTTGGCACCTTTCCCTGACGGAAGCCTTTTATGTTTGCCTTGCGGGCGTAGTCCTTCAACTTCTCATCCACTTTGGGTTGATAGTCGGTGGCGCTCAATTGAATTTTTATTAATCCGTCTGTCGCGCTTTGTTTGTCTAATGTAATGTTCAAGGTATACGTGTTTATTTGATCACTATATAACATATTGCCTCAATCAGGCATTAATTGATGAACCCTCCTGCCGGATCAGTGCACCGAAAGGAGGGTTCAAACATTTGTGCGGATGAAGGGACTCGAACCCCCACGCCTCACGGCACCAGATCCTAAGTCTGGCGCGGCTGCCAATTACGCCACATCCGCATTGTTCTTTTTTTAAGAAGGTTAGGCTCCTTCTGCTTTTTTAGCCTGACCTTTAATTCTGTCCCGACAGGCCAGGTTGTAAGGTTACGCTGCAGCAGCATTTCCCTTCTTTTGAATTAAAAAAACAGGTTTTTTTACCAAAGGGAGTGCAAATTTAGAGATAATTCGTTATGATTAAAGGACTGTTCAAAAAATCCGATTAAATCCTGCCGGACCCGTGGTAATCGATGTAGAAGTTGAGAGGAAAGAAATAATCAACCGCTATCGCAGACTCTTGCGTAAGGCCAAACCTATTTTAAAGGAAGGTGACGCTAAATTAATCAAAAGGGCTTTTACCATTTCCATGGAAGCGCATAAGGAGATGCGAAGGAAATCAGGCGAACCATATATTTTTCACCCGTTGTCGGTAGCTGAAATTTGCGTAGAAGAAATAGGTCTTGGAACAACTTCTATCATTGCCGCCTTGCTCCATGATGTTGTGGAAGACACAGATATTCAGTTAAAAGACCTTGAAAGGATTTTTGGGAAGAAGATCGCCCAAATCATCGATGGCTTAACCAAGATCAAGGGCGTTTTCGAATATGGAACATCAGCTCAGGCGGAAAATTTCCGAAAGATGCTTTTTACCTTATCAGAAGATGTGCGGGTGATTCTCATTAAGCTAGCAGATCGACTCCACAATATGCGCACGCTTGATAGTATGCCCAGGAACAAGCAGTTGCGGGTTTCTTCTGAAACAATCTATCTCTATGCTCCGCTTGCACACCGTCTGGGTTTGAATGCCATTAAGACGGAATTGGAAGATTTGTATTTACGATTCACCGATTATCCTGTCTATCGCGATATCGCCAACAAGATTGATGAGTCGCGCGCTTCCAGAAATAGATTTATCAAACAGTTTGTTCAACCCATTAAAGACGAACTCGACAAATTAAAAGTAGACTACGAAATCAAGAGCAGGCCAAAATCAATATTTTCCATCTACAATAAGATGCGTAAGCAGAACATTCCTTTTGAGGAGGTGTATGATCTGTTTGCAGTAAGGATCATTGTTGATACACCATTGGAGCATGAAAAATCTTATTGCTGGCAGGTTTACTCGATTGTAACGGATTATTATGCTCCAAATCCGGACCGGCTTCGGGATTGGATCAGTACACCAAAAGGAAATGGTTACGAATCATTACACACCACAGTAATGGCGAAGAATGGGCAATGGGTCGAAGTGCAAATCCGCACCAGGCGAATGGATGAAATTGCTGAGAAAGGTTATGCCGCACATTGGAAATATAAAGACTCTGCATCGAACCATGAATCGAACCTTGAAAAATGGTTGGTGAAAGTGCGTGAACTCCTTGAAAAACAAGACTTGACCGCCCTGGAGTTTGTCGATGATTTCCGTGGAAATCTTTTCAACGAAGAGGTATTTGTATTTACTCCCAAAGGAGAATTGAAAACATTGCCCAAAGGCGCAACCGCCCTTGATTTTGCATTTGATATTCACACTGATATCGGAGCAAAATGCATTGGCGCAAAAGTCAACCAAAAATTAGTGCCCATCAACCATGTGCTCAAGAATGGGGATCAGATAGAAATCTTAACTTCTTCGAAGCAGAAGCCGAATGAAGATTGGTTACGCATTGTAATTAGCCCTAAAGCGAAATCAAAAATCAAAGAATTGCTGAAGGAAGACAAACGCAATGTTGCTGATGAGGGCAAAGAAATTTTACTCAGGAAGACAAAGCAATTGAAGATCGATATAAACAGCCGTATTAATGAGCAAATGCGCGACTACTTCAATGTGAATTCCCAGTTTGAACTGCACTATCGGGTAGGAAAAGGTTTAATCACAGTAAATGATCTCAAGAAATTTAAAGAGTTTAAACCATCCTCGCCACTCAAGAATAAATCTCATTCCGAAGTAACTGATGTAAAGGCGATTGAACAAGAAATCAATAAACAGAAGGGCCGCTATGAAGACATTCTGCTTATTGGTGAAGATATGGATGTGGTGGAGTACAAGCTGGCCAAATGTTGTACGCCAATTCCAGGTGACGAAGTTTTCGGATTTGTTACGGTAAATGAAGGAATAAAAATTCATCGCACCACGTGCCCCAATGCTACTGAACTACTTGCTAATCATGGTAATCGTGTGATCAAAGCAAAGTGGACATCACAGCATGAAGTTGCTTTTTTAACGGGCCTAAAAGTAATTGGAACCGATCGGGTAGGGTTGATCAACGATGTTTCGAAGGTAATTTCAGAAGAATTGAAGGTAAATATGAGCTCGCTATCGTTTAAAACCGATCAAGGCATATTTAGTGGAGAAATCATGCTTTATGTTAACGATACCCGGCATTTGGAGATGCTGATCGAGAAACTTGAAAAAGTGGAAGGCGTGGTTAAGGTTTCCAGGTTTGATTCCAGAAACAATAATGGCTAATCTGTCTATATTTGTCCGTAATTTTTATCCATGCCATTAAATCCAAAAGCGTTTGAAGAGGTAAAGAGGATTTTTACAGCCTTTTTGGAGAATAAAGAACTCAGAAAAACCCCCGAGCGAAATGCTATTTTGGAGCAAATCTATTCGCTTAGCGGCCATTTTGATGTAGAGTCACTATATATCAACATGAAAAATATGAATTACCGGGTAAGCCGTGCAACGGTGTATAATACCTTGGATCTGTTGGTGGAGTGTGACCTGGTGAGTAAGCATCAGTTTGGAAAGAACATTGCCCAATATGAAAAATCATACGGGTTTAAGCAGCATGATCATTTAATTTGCACCGATTGTAATAAGGTGATGGAATTTTGTGATCCGCGCATTCAAACGATTCAAGATACTGTTGAGGAACTGCTTCACTTTAATGTGGTGCATCATTCCTTGATTTTATATGCATCGTGTACAAAGAAAAATTGCGAAAACCGGAAGCCATGAATTTTAGACAGGAAATCAAAGGGAAGTCATTGATATTAAGAATATCGGGTGACTTGATTGGTGAAGATAATGGTACTCAACTGGTGAGTGCTGTAAATGATGCCGTGAGCCACCAGGTGGTAAGCTGCATAATTGACATATCAGATTTGAGATATATTAATAGTAGTGGTATTGGTGTACTGATCACAATACTCACAAAATTTCGGAACAAAGGAGGTGAAGTCTATTTAATGAACCCATCCGAAAGTGTGAAAAAGCTGCTGATAATAACAAAATTGAATGCCATCTTTCAGACCATTAAGTCGGAGGAGGAAGTAATAAAGTAATTTAATGAGTTGGCTAATTTTGAAGTGGATTAGCCGAATTAATTCTGATCAATGAAAGTAGATGTATTATTAGGTCTTCAGTGGGGAGACGAAGGTAAGGGTAAAATAGTTGATGTGCTGGCTCCCAAATACGATGTGGTAGCGCGTTTTCAAGGTGGCCCAAATGCGGGTCATACGTTGGAGTTTGATGGAATCAAACATGTTCTTCATCAGATACCCTCAGGCATTTTTAGAGACAAAACCAGGAATATTATTGGTAATGGAGTAGTGCTTGATCCGATTGTATTTAAAGGAGAGATCGAAAAACTGAATAAGTATAATCTTAATGTAAGAGCCAATTTATTCATTTCGAAAAAAGCCACGTTGATTGTGCCTACCCATAGACTATTAGATCAGGCTTATGAGAAGGCAAAGGGTGATGATAAGATTGGATCAACCCTAAAAGGTATCGGCCCATCATATCAGGATAAGATTGGCCGTCAGGGACTGCGGGTAGGCGATGTCCTGTTGGATAATTTTAGCAGCAAGTTCAAAAAGCTGGTGGATATCCATTTTGAAATTTTGAAGAATCATCAAATCGAATTTAACTGGCCTGAATTGGAAGCGCAGTTCTTTGATTCCATTACATTTTTAAAGCAATTTAATTTGATTGATAGTGAATACTTTATCAATAATGAGTTGAAAAAGGGTTCTACCGTCCTCGCTGAAGGAGCGCAGGGCTCACTTCTTGATATTGACTTTGGAAGCTATCCTTTTGTGACCAGTTCAAACACCGTTACAGCAGGTGCTTGCACAGGTTTAGGAATAGCGCCAAGCCGAATTGGTGAAGTATTCGGAATTTTTAAAGCTTATAGTACCCGTGTGGGTAGTGGTCCCTTTCCTACTGAACTCCAAGATGAAGAGGGTGAAAAGATGAGGAAGCAGGGAAATGAGTTTGGGTCAACAACAGGCCGGCCACGAAGATGCGGATGGATTGACTTGCCATCGCTGAAATATTCCATTATGATTAATGGTGTAACGCAGCTACTTATGATGAAAGCGGATGTTCTAAATACTTTTCCTACTATAAAAGTCTGCACTCATTATAAATTAAGTGATGAAACGATCACGGATGCTCTGCCATATGAGTACATCACCCAGAAAATTACCCCAGTTTATACCGAATTGAAGGGTTGGTGTACATCATTAGATGGTATTTCAAAGGAAAGCATCCCTAAGGAGCTAAAGGAATACATTCAGTATCTTGAAAAAGCGCTGGAAGTTCCAATAACGGTTATTTCTGTTGGCCCGGATCGTTCCCAGACGATCATTAAATGATTAGGAGCTTAGAAAATATTTTTTAGCAGCTGTTGCATTCTGTAATTATTGCACCTACATTTGCACTCCCAAAACGAAACAAGGGGTTCTGAACTAGAAAGCAGAGTGATTTGAAAGGTTTTTTAACCACGATGTAAATCCCAGCGCAAGCTGATTTTACAAACGTTCTTTGAATGAATGGAGATTGATAGCGGACCCAGTTGTACTCGATAGAGGGTGCAGCTGAGTTGATTTCTTTAAGATGATTAGCAGGGATGTT
>JAYVTB010000181.1:0-78337 GCA_043774805.1 Cyclobacteriaceae bacterium
AAAAATTGAAGCGTGGGGTAAATACCAGAACCCCGGTAGTACGAACAGCAACCTCTCTGGTTTTGCTGCGGCCCTCTTTGCTGCGTTTGGCGTAGCTGCACCGATAGCGGGAGAAACAGGAACGATATCTTCAGCCTTAAACACCTGGGGAGGACTGGTGGTAGGTGGAAGTGGTGGAACCAGCACTGGCCCCAAAGCGTTTGTAAATATTATTGTCTTTGATAAAAACTATAAGTTCCTCGATGCCTCATGGGAAGCGGTTGACCCTGCTGCCAACCAGGTAGGCGCCACGCCAGTAGTGGCCCACGATTACATGATGCGCGAGTACACCGCCAAAGAGGAAGGCTACATGTTTGTGTATGTGAGCAACGAAAATGCTACATTAGTAGACGCATATTTTGATGACATTGTAATGACGCATACCAAAGGCAATGTAGTGCAATACAACGAGTACTATCCGTTTGGGATGCAGACCGCTAACTCGTGGACCAGAGAAAACACCACCGGAAATAATTTCCTCGCCAATGGAGGCACAGAGTTGAATACTACCAGCAACTTTTACGACTTATATTTTAGAAATTATGATCCCGTTTTAGGTCGGATGAATCAAGTTGATCCGGTGGCCAGCAAGTATGCAAGCTTAACTCCTTATAACTTTAGCTTTAACGACCCGGTTGCATTCAACGACCCGACTGGTGCTGACCCATTATATAATGAAACTACATTGGCAACGTATGGAGCAACGATGGAGGGAGGTGTGTACAGGTCGCACGTTAAGGATAATGGAGTTTTCGGAAGACCTGGCGATAGCATGTTTGAATCAGGGTGGAGTCCAAGCACGAATAGCTTATCAGATTCACATGTAGGAGGCATTTCAGGGAGCAAGTTCGCAGAGATTCAAGATAGAGAAAGAAAGGCCCAAGCAGAAGCAGCAAAGAATGGATATAGCTATTCAAATGGTGTACTTACAATTTATTCTGTAACGAGTACTTCGCAAGCTGATCTTTTAGGATCAGATGAGATGAGGGGTCGCGGCTATGTAAATGTTTACGAAATTAATATTGCAAACGTGTTTTTTGGAAATGATCCTTCTGCAGCGCAGCAAACATTGAGTAATTTTTGGGGGGTCTTTGATAATTTCCATAAAAATTGGAGTGCAGAATTAAATTCTACCATAGCAAATCCACTTAACGAAGAATGGAACTTAGAATTTGAGTTAAAGAATGGATTTGGTGCTGTATTTAGACAAGATGCTAGATATTTAGGAGAGATTTCAGCTGGGAACAATCAAAAGTCAAGGGTTACTACATTTCCAAAGACAGTTAAGCTCATCAACGAGTATGGTGCATTTTGGTATGGTGGCATTTCTTATCAACACACCAGAGAATTTAAAAATGGTATTAAAGTGGATGATAATAAGCAATTTAATATTGGTGGTTTGTGTGTTGGCCTCCAAATTAATTGGAATCAGAGCGGATTAAAGGACTGGAGATTTGGTTTTGACAGTTCAGTCGGGGCTGCTGTGGGGGTTGGTGGAAAATTAGGAGCTCAAATGGGTATAATGTATATTCCAGATTAAATTTTATTGTTATGATAAGTTTAAAAGATCGTTTTAGATTAATAGCAATTGACCAAACAACAATGATCATTCTTGTCATGCTATTAATTATGCCTTTTTCAATATATTTTTCTATCAATAACGAATCAACTTTGCACGGGAACTATGGGTCTGGGAAACACTCCATTTTCTTTTCAATCTATAATTTTATTGTACTTTCAATATATATCAATAAGGATATCATAAATGGCAGAAGTATTGGTAAGCGAATAACTGGTTATCAAATAGTAGACTTTAACAATAAGATAGCGCCCTCAGCTTTACGTTGCTTATTAAGAAATCTTACAATTATAATTTGGCCGATAGAAGTGGTGTTCATTGTTCTTAATACAAGTAGGCGCTTAGGTGATTATATTGCTGGGACAGAACTAATAAATACTGATAGCAATAGTTCAAAAATTATTAAGTTCAATTACATTCAAATATTTATGTCGTTATTACTACCAGTTATCATCTTAATTCTTTCTAAATCTTTGTTAGGCTGACTTGGACTTATCTTTTACACTTTTTCAACAGAAGATCACTGAACATAGTCGAGTATCATATCTCGCAACTGGCAGCTAGGAAAACGAGCTAAATACAGAGAATATTAATTCACTCCATTTTGTATCTTTATAAGGATGAATTTCAGACTCTCTCTTATCTTCTTTTTAATCACCAGCCTGGCACACGCACAACCATGGTATAGCCTACATTTTATAATACCCACCGATACCCTTTTGCAAGAAAAAATTAATAAAGCAGACTCAATCGCTATTTCATTTCAAAAGAAAGCCGATAGCCTGAGTGCGGAATATCAAAATCAGTTCTCCAGGATTGAATCAGAACAACATCGCATTCAAACACAGATCGATAGTCTTGGCAATCTTAAGTTATCCAAAGACAAATTAACGCGAAAACTGGATAGCCTGAATCACATTAAAGACGAGAAGATATCATCACTCACAAAAAAAGTAGATGACCTTAAATCAAAGACAACCCAAGAGTTAAAGAAAATTAATCTTCCGCCACAAATGCAGGAACCCATGGATAAATTGCAAAGTGCTGTGCAAAGTTATTCACTGCCATCGCTCAATACTTCTATGCCTGGTATTCCATCAGTAGAGATGCCAAAATTTGGGGAACTTAAACTGCCCACCTTAGGTAATCAACTTAACCTTGATCCTAACCTAAAAAACATCACGGGCAATCTTAATAAGATTCAGGACCTGACAGGGCAAGCAGGCCAGTACACGCAGGATGCAAAAAACCTGGTAAAAGGAAATATTAATGAGGTGAAGAATATCGATAAAACTATTGAAGGAAGAGTCGCGGAAATGGATGGCATGGGTCAGCTGAAGGAAGGATCTGCGCTGCTAGGAAGTAATCCGATGGATTCTGCTGCTATGGCGGATAAAGCCAAGCAGATCGTGAAGGAACAAGTAATGGAAGCGGCACAGGATCATTTTGCCGGGAAGGAAGAGGTGTTAAAGCAAGCCATGCAAAAGATAAGCAAACTAAAAGGCAGATATTCAGAAGTAAAGAGCCTGGCGGAGTTACCGAAAAAATTACCCAATCCATTAAAAGGAAAACCACTTATCGAGCGTCTGGTTCCAGGTGTATCATTTCAGATTCAAAAGTCGCAGTATTTCCTGCTGGACATTAATCCGATGTTAATGTATCGTATCAGTCCTAGGTTTTCGGCAGGTGTAGGATGGAATGAGCGCCTGCCCTTTGATAACATCCACATTATACAGGAAGAACGGGTCTATGGTCCTCGTGCAGCCATTGAATTTAAATGGACAAAAGGAATAAACTTCCGCTTGTTACCAGAGCTCATGAACACCACTATTCCACCCCTCATTGCAAAAAGTAAAGGAGTAGACCCTGCTTATCGCGAGTGGATCGGTAGTTTGTTTTTAGGAATCAAGAAAGACTTTACGGTGTACAAACAAATCAAAGGAAACACCGAGGTACTCTACAACCTGTATGATCCGGATGGCATGAGTCCGTATGGAGATAAATTATCAGTGCGTTTTGGATTTGAGTTTCCGATGAAGAAGAAAGTAAAGCGCGCTAATTAAAAGAGGAGATACAATCGCCTGTTCCACGCGGAACATTCATTCAAAATCGTTTACATTCCTTTACAATCCTGTACAAAGTTTAATAAAGCTAAACAGTCATTCACTACCGTTAACAATCGTTAACCTACGCTATTGGGTCGCTACATCTTTGACCCATGAACACAGCGATAAATCAAAATCATGGGATGGGCAATGGGATTGCCTTTCTTTTCGGAGCAGCATTTAATCTGCTGGCCAATGTAAATCTTTTCTTCCTTCTGGACTATGCGCTGCAAGCCATTGTGGGAGGTATCATTTGTCTTGCTTTTAAAATCATTGCCGATGTTTCAAGTCCCCTCTGGCAAAAGCATAAAGAACGGGTGAAGGATTTTGCAAAGATCAAAAGTGCAAAGGGTCTTAAGTTCAGTCCTCCATCGTCCCGAATGCTTTCGGGACTACGGAAGATGAAAAAAAAGAAAGGCAATGATCAAGAGTAGCCATTTATTGATCGGAGCCGGTGCGGTAGCAGCCATCTACTTTGGTGGCAGCTATCTACTCAAAATCAAAAGGCTTTCAAATGAATTGGAAACCGACACAAAAGTTTCCATTCACATTGTAAGCCTGAGCGGAATTGAACTGGCCATCAATGTGAAACTCAAAAATCCAAGCGGAGGAAGTATTCAGGTAAAGCATCCATTTGTCAAGATGATCTATGCAGACAAGACGATAGCATCATCACAAGTAAAAGATGTGAATCTGACTATTCCAAAATTCAGTGAAGTCAATCTTGATCCGATAAAAATCAAGCTTGGGTTTCTGAGCCTGGCCACAACGGTTCCGGCATTGGTGAAAGAGTACAGAGAGACGGGTAAACTCAATTTGATTGTACACACAGTAACGACAATCAACGATAGTTTCCCTTATAAGAAAACAGACATGATCACTTTGGGCGGAGGAAAGCCTGCCTGACGGAAGACAGGGCTGCGTGACAGTCAGGAAGAGATGATGAAGAAAGACAGAGGCGTATGGTAGCGGACAGAAAGAGGCGATTGAAGGATGGACGAGAGTTCGATCATCTTATTCCTCCCCCAGGTGAAAAAGATACAACGATAAAAAAGAGTGCGGATGTAGAAGATACGATGAAACTCATTCGCATGGCATTGCCAAAGACGTTATGGCAAACAGAAAAGATTGCAAAAGTATTGAAGGGTAAGACGCTGGAAGAAACCTGTTCCAACATCTGGCACTTCGTGTACCAACACATTCAGTACAAGAGAGACGAGGAAGGAGTTGAACAAGTACGCAGTCCCAGAAGGGCATGGAGCGATAGGAAGACGGGAGTTGACTGTGACTGTTACACCGTATTTATTCTCTCCATCCTCCGATCTCTTGATATACCCTGTATCGCCAGGATAACGAAATACCCGAAACGGTATCCGGAAGTTCCGCGATGGCAGCATGTGTATCCGATTGTACCGAAGCCAGGTCATCTGGAAGACTACATAGACGAACGTGATTACTACATCGTGATTGATTGTGTGAAGGACAGGTTTGATGATGAACAACCTTATTTAGAATGTAAAGACTACGATATGAGACTGGATTATTTAGACGGGATTGAGAGCGGAGAAGAGATGGATGAAATCCAATTCATAGAGCATGACAATGTTGACCTCTCTGATCTTGCTTCTGTGTACGATGATGAGGAGATGGGAAATATCTTCAAGAAAGTGGGGAGTGCTGTAAAGAAAACAGTGAAGAAGGTAGGCGATAAAGTGGGTGATGGAATACGATTAGTAAACCGTTATGTGAACCCGGCCACATTGCTATTGCGGAATGGATTTTTGCTGGCAATGAAAATTAACCTCATGAATGTCGCGGGTAGATTACGTTATGGCTACCTCACCGATTCCCAGGCACAAGCCATGGGTATGAATTTGAGTGAGCTGAAAAAACTTCGCTCCATCAAAGACAGAGCAGAGACAGTTTACTGGCAAGCCGGAGGTAAAAAAGAAAATCTGAAGAAGGCCATCTTGCAAGGGAAAGGCAATAGCGATAGACAAGTATCCCTGAGTGGACTTAATGGATTAAGCAATGTCTACGCAGACCAGGATGAGTATGAAATCATTCATAGTGATAACATAGACGGCTTAGGTGAACTCGCCAGTGGTGCCGCTATAGTAGCCGCGACTACCGCAGTTGCAGCCATCGCTGGGGCGTTGAAACAAGTGAAAGGATTATTCATCAAAGGAGGTAATAACGAAAAATCATTTCAGAGTGACACCGCTAATGCCGGAACGGCAGCATCGGCACCGATGATGATTCCGGAGAATGAAGATGCCTTCAATTATAATGAGGCCTTACAACCTTCACCAAGTCAACCGGCTTCATCATTAATATCCAGGCTGACTACCGCTGTAAAATCAGCCATTGTTTCAAGTCCACTAATCGTTCCAAAACAAACGACAATAACCCCTACACAAATAACAACAACAAAATCTATTGCACCGGCACAAGTGGTACCTAAAACAATCCTATCGACTGCACCGGCAACAATCAAAACCAATGAAACAACAAAAAACAGTTCAACTACTGCTAAGACTACTCAGCCTGTATTATCAAATGAACCTGCCTCCAGCGGAGCTATGCTTGTACCAGGTGAGAGTACAACACCTGGCGATGATCTACAGACTCAGGATGCTACAGCGAAAGCTGGCTTCGTACAGAAGACTACGACATGGGTGAAACAAAACCCAGGCAAGTCATTGCTGGTGGCAGGAGGTGTAATCACGGGAGGCTACTTACTCATGCGAGCCCTGCGAGGTGGTTCAGGAACTAATGGACTGGAAGGAGTTCCTCCTAAAAAGCAAAAGCGTAAGAACAAAAAACATAGAGGTGGTAAAAAGGAAAAAGTAAAAGCTCAAATTCTATTATAACATGGCAAAGAGAAAGAACAACAAAAACAAAAAAGGAAATGCGCTCTTTGGAACGGCAGAAGTAATCAAGCATCCAATAGCGCAGACGGTTACCAAAGGTGGCCTTGTGTTGCTGACTGCCATCGCAGCCGGTGGAGCTGGTGCAGCACTTGGCAAGCACTCACTGCTGGCAGGAATACCCGTAACGCTGCTCGGCTTTCATAAGAAGAATCCATACATCATCGCAGCAGGTCTAGGCCTCACGTTGAGCAATGGGTTTCAGAATCAAAACAAAACAACCGTTCAAGGAGTCGAAGGTTTTGATATGAAGCAGATGGCAGAACAAGCCAAAGATCGGGTAGGAACTTTCTTCAAGAATTTCTCGGAGAAACTCTACCTGAGCAAAGTAGAACCTACGGCCACTGCCGGACTTGCCGGTGAGCATGGTGAAGAGCAAGTAACCTACTTCATGAATCCATACAACGCGAAAGAGCTGGATATGTCGGCCATCGACAGAATCCAGGAACAGATCGCCAACATGAATGGAATGAATGCGGTAGAAGATATGGAGAGAGAGTTTTAAAACAACAAGTAATTAATTAGTAACAAGTAAACAACGTAAAATTATGCTGGGAGCATTAGGACAACTCATGGAGAGTGAGTACACAAATCCAACGGAATTGTTGGGTTTGAATGGAGAGATGGATACCGAATTATTAGGGTATCTCAATGCGCTGAACCCCGTGCAACGGGCAAAGGCGATGAATAAGATTGTGAAGCGTCACATCCCTTCACAGGGATCACGGGCTGAGTTTGAAAAGTTCTTCGTTGAACTGCCCAAGCATATCAAAGAACAGTTGCTGCAAGGTAAGTTGCGTTTGGCTGACCACTTGATTTACTCCATCAAGCCGGTGAAAGGTGCCAAGACAATCAAAATGTTCGAAAGCCAGGACGTGAAAGAAGTAGGCTTACGCAACATCAGCAATGCCAAGCTTCCTAAAAATATGGCGCTGCTTGTCTCTGGTATCTATCTGCTGCAAGGAGTTGCTGCTTCACAGGACGTTGATGCCATCAAGGTTACCACGTTTGATACGATCACGAACATTGGTGCATTTGCCAATGGAGAGTTCAAGTTGAAGGCCAATAAGAAACAGCTCGTGAGCGATACCTCAAACCGGAATTTTATTACTACCGGATTTGACCAGGTGCCGAGAGGATTTTACAAGCTCGCCAATCCTCGTCTTATCCACGATGACATCGACATTGAGTTTGAGATTGAGTTGGGTACGATTACAGGTGTTGATCCCAATGCGATCATCATGGTAGGATTAGTAGGAACAGCAACCATTCCATAACAGATGATGGAGAAGCGATGGGTAGATAAAATCTACACCTTCCTGGTGGACTTGGAAGGCCAGCCGGTAAGCAAGAAGTTTGATTTGGACAAGAACGTGAAAGTAGTGCGCGGCATTATGATGAGTTCTGACCGACCGAACCTCTTGTTCTACCGGGGCTCTCAACGGATTGAGATTAGCGGAGATGAACTTTTTCCAGAGGACTTTGAAAGCAAAATGTTTATGAGCGGATTGGCGGTGGCTCCTAATGATAAATACAAAACGTTGGGAAACGGAGTGGTAGCGGGAAATGGAGAATTAAAAATTCAATATAAGGATACCATCAATCCGAATGCACCTTTTGTGGCTTACAAAGTTATCATCAGTTTATTATGTGAGATGAGATAGTATGATCGTAACAAAGACGAAGCGGAGAATCATCATCACCAAGCTTGAGGTGAATAAGCTAGAGCGGTTCAAGCCCTTTGAAATCCGGCTTCCGGCCAATGTGAAAAAAGTAACAGGGATACTCGTAACAGCGACAGCAAAATGATACTCGGAAACATCAGCTTTCAGTCCAATGATAAGATGGATGTCTTTCATGTGGCGCAAGTCCAGGAAGATGGAATCGAAACTTCAGACGAAGCTTTGTTCCTGATTGAAGATCCGCAGTTTGAAAGTGATAAGGCCTGGGTGACAGGGAATGTGCCGAAGCTAAAGCCCGTGCATATTGAAGGAGACACTTCGATTGTCAATGCTTGGTTCAAAGGAACTTCCTACTTGAATCCATTTATAATCACGGTGTATGTGGAATGTGAAATGGCTGAAGAACTGGAAGAAGTGATTTCAGAGGAAGCAAGTGATGACGAGGACGATTTTCTGGAACCGATGGAAATTAACTTATGACCGAACAGTTCATACTGGAATATGCACCCTTCAGGCTCAAGCAACAGGGATATTCGAAATATCATTTTCGTCATCGGGATTTTATTGTGGAAGCGGGCGTAACGATAACGATCCCCGCCTACAATGAAATGTTCTTCATCATTGATGAGCCTCCAGGACTGGTGGTGGACTCGGATTATGGAATGTATGATTCAACGGATGATCCAATACCTGAGTGTATCCATATCCATCGGGGTGAAATCAAGATTACCAATCCAGGAGACGCAAAGCGAAGAATAAAATTTATACAGGCAATCATAGTAAACTAATTATGGCACTACCGAACAAAGAACGATACGAGCAAAAAAAGATTGACAACCTTTTACACTACCTGCGCCTCTACCAGGATAAGGGTCAGCCTATCGACTATGAAATATTAGTAGATGGATTTAAAGCAGTGCGCAGAACCAGTGAATCGGACATGTTTACCATGTTTGAAAATTTTGTCACTGCCGAAACAAGGTCAATTGAGATTCTGCTCTTCACGGGAAGTAGCAACAACAACGAGAAGCGCATTTTCTACTTCGGTGATGATCAAAAGGAGGGGCTTTCGGGAGTCGATGTAAAAAATATTGTGGATGAGGAAGTGCAGCGAAAACTTCGTGAAAAGGAGTACGATGAACTAAGGGGTGAAAACAAAAACCTTAAACAACACATCGCAGACCTGGAGAGCGAAGTAGATGAATTAGAGAAGCACAATGCGCGGCTTGAATTAAAACAATCGCCCTTGAATAGTTTCCTGGGTGATGTGGGCTCTAGCCTGGTAGAAAGTTTCATCAAACGAAATCCGAAGCTCATGGCTGCCTTCCCAGGTGGTGAGGCCCTTGCCGGTTTATTGCAGGCAAGCAATGAAGAGACAAGCGAAGAGCCGCTACCAGATTCAGAAGTGAGCTTCAAACCAAAGGTAAGCTCTTCTACGCCTTCGCTGAGTGAGGAAGACCAGGCGGCTATTCAATTTGTCAACCAACTGAAGGCACAGTTTAATAAGGAAGAATTTGAACGAGTACTTCACATAATCCAAACACTGGCTGAGGATAAGAACAAGATTGACCAAATCTTAAATCATTTAAATATTAAACAATCATAAGTTATGAACAAGTACAGTTTTGAAGTGAGTATTGAAGCGCAAACGCAAGGTGAGGCAGAAGTAAAACTGTTAGCGGCTTCCGTCCTGATGCAAAAGTTGAAGGCCCGCGAAATAGCAAAGCTTGCCGATGTAGTCAAGAATGATCCCATGAAAACATCCCTGGCTAAAAAAGCTTTGGGATTATAAACAAGAGCACGGACGAGTAAGATATGAACGTAGACGCACAGAAGGTTCAAAATTTCAAGACCGTAGTGATCTATTCGACACTGGGCCTTGGCACGGCAACCGGACTATTTTTTCTGGCGCGTCACTTCTATAAGAAGACCAGAGCGAATACTTCTCAGAAGCATAGCCTGGAGGTAGGTGATCCGGCAACATTCGCCAAGCAGTTGAAGATGGCTTTTGACAATGACAACTACGCAGGTTGGGGCACGAATGAAAAAATGGTAACACAGGTATTCAATGAGATACCCATCAGAAGCATGTATTCAAAGGTGCAGAAGGAGTATGCCAAGCTCTACGGAAAAAGTCTGAATGCCGACCTGGAAGATGAGCTGAGCAGTGATGAGTATAATGAGCTGATAAGGGTTTTAAATGCGAAAAAGTAATGGCAAAGAAAGCAACGAAGGGAAAGAAGAAAACGCAGTCGAAAAAGCCGAAAGCACAAAAAGCATCTACTCCTAAAAAGAGTCAAGGTAAGAAAAGTGTTAAGCCTGCAAAGGTATTTATCTACGCACTTGCCTTGGCTGCACTCAGTGGCGGTGGTTATCTTGTGTACGATCGGATGAAAAAGAAAAAGGCTGATCAAAATCAACCTGCCGATAACAATGATACCATCATCATCAATAATAGCTTACCTACTTCTTTTAGTTCTTTCACACAGAGAGTTCTCAATACGGCAAGTGATAGCTTCCCTCTGAAACGAGGAAGCCGAGGTTCGCGGGTAACCCTAGTTCAGCAAGCGTTATCGAAGACTACTCCGTCTATTTTAGTGGATGGACAATTCGGACCACAAACAGCCGGAGCATTGAAAACAGCAGGCTTTCCTGAAACGGTAGATGAAGCTCTCTTCAACAAGATCACCGGTGCAAGCAAAGGCACTCTTCAGGTCGTATTAAATCCATCGGCATTGGCGGCAAGTCTTTACAGCGCAGCCCAGGCAAAGAATCTTGCACAAGTACTCAGTGTATTAAAGCAAATTAAATCAGTACCGGATTACTCCGCAGTGAATGACTATTACAAGAAGCAAGGTTTTATTTCTAAAACAATCGTCAATGATCTTCTGGAATATGCTTTCAAAAGTAATGAAGCAGCCAAAGTTCAACTACGAAATGAATTCTTGCGCATCGGTCTGAAAGTGAGTAGTACGGGAACATGGAGCCTGCAAGGCATCCGACTTTTCAAGGACATCATTACCATTCGCGAAACCGTGGTGACCGATTCACAAAGCAACCGGATACCCGTACGCAGGAATACCATTCTTGGAGATGAATTAGAAGTGGCCAACGGAATGACCGTATTCAAGTCGATTGACAACAATATTCTACGTGTGCCCACTCAGGATGTGAAGTACACCTAACGGAAAACAAAAAAATTAATAACGATGGCAAAGTTTGAAAACTTCGCAGGCAAGCTCCTGCGATTAGAGGGAGGATATGTGAATCATCCATTGGATAAAGGAGGCCCAACCAAATATGGAGTGATTCTTTCCGTGTGGAAGGAACACGGTCATGATAAAGATGGAGATGGAGATATTGACGCGGATGACATCAAAAGGCTAAGCGAAGACGATGCCCGGTATATCGCCAAGAAAATCTTCTGGGATTACTTTCTGGCTGACCACATCGGTCATGAATCAGTGGCCGAGTTTATCGTGGATTGGGGATATAACTCTGGAAGAAAGACCGTGGCGAAAATTGTACAACGATTGGTTAATGTAGAGGTGGATGGTATCGTAGGGATTCAAACCCTCCGGGCTATCAACCAGGCTGACCAGGAACGACTCTTTAATGATTTAAAAATTGAAAGAAAGGTTTTTCTGAATAACATCATCCGAAGAAAGCCCGACCAGATTGTATTCTATGATGGCTGGATGAATCGGGTGAATTCATTTCGCTTCAAAGAAGCCGCCTAAAGGCTAAGAACTTTCTAAAACGAAAAAATACATGTTATTACGGATCAAAGGAATATTGAAAGAATTCGGTTTTGTTCTCTACACAAGACCGTATGAACTTAACATTGTTGGGTTACGCAGTAAAAGCGTTCAATCGAATGCCTTTGATGATGAGATTCACGTATTCTATAAAAAGCCGGATGGAAAGTGGGACTATCACATCTATCCGGCTACGACTGATCCTGGAACGTTCTGGTTAAATAATCCATCGTTCCCCCAGGGCACAGCGATCTTAGCACAAGGTCAGCATGTAGATGCTTATTCTATTGGTAAGCACAGAGGAATGTACGAAGCACTTGTTCAGCAAAAGCCGGTCACGGTGATTAGAGATTATGACCGGGATGCAATTCTGGACTTTAACAACGGACAGAAGCAGACTGGAAACTTTGGAATTAACATCCATCGGGCGCAAAGTTCAGGTACTACAAAATCCATCGACAAATACTCTGCCGGATGCCAGGTGTTTAAGAATGCCGATGACTTCCTTGCCTTTATGGAGTTATGCCGGCAGCATGCTAAGCTCTACGGTAATAAGTTCAGTTATACCCTGATTGACTTCAGATCGCTGAGAAGAATCACGCTTAAGCGAGTGCTTACAGCTACCACCATTTTTGCAGCCATCGCTCTGGGATGGGTATTCAAACCGAATGTCAAAATTCTATGAGCATACCGAAGCCACCCTTTCATACCGCCTCAGACGAACTGCTTTACAATATTTATTTAAAGCTACAAGACATGAACAGTCTCCAGGAAAGTGATATTAATACGCTCGCTAAGTTGAATGCCATCCTCACCGATGCGGACTTGATGAAAGCGGAAGACATCATGCTGGCGATTAATGTCATCAAGGGAAACGTACCTGATGCAGGCAATACCCTTGAAAAGATATTCAATATTATTCAGGGATTTACTTACCTGAAAGCAGAAGACATCGACACACTAGCTGAGCTTAATGCAATCCTTTCAGATGCAGACATCATTAAGACCGAAGACTTACAAAGCTCAATCGATACGTTGAAAGGGAATGCGCCTTTGGCTGGTAATACTTTAGAAAAGCTTTACAATCTTCTTCAACCAATCCTTTCTGCCTGGGTTCAGGATGGAAATAATGTCGGAGCAACAAAGCCAATCGGGACAAAGGACAATTTTCCATTGCCTTTTATCACGGCTAATGTTGAACGAGGAAGATTTGATATTAACGGAAACTTTCTCATTGGATATAGCGGATTAGCCATTGGAAAGATTCACGTAAGAACAAACGATTCATTAGAGGCTAACTACGCTACTTACATCGAAGACCCAATCTTGAATATTCTTTTCGGTGTAACGAACTCCGGAAAGTTCTTCATGAACAAAGATCGTTCTAACCTTTTAGTCAATGGTGGTTGGCCAGGAATGACGGGATCAAGAAACATGATCATTACATCGGGCCCACTCGGAGCAAAGATGGTTGACTCAGGAGGTGATAATACAGTCTTAGGATATAATGCAGCTTCCAGTTCTGGAGGTTCTCCTGGAAGAGGACTAACCCGAAATGTGGTTATAGGTTCGGAGGCTGGAGCATCCGATAGCAATGGTTCGAGCTATTCCGACTGCGTATTTGTCGGTTATCGTGCCGGAACATTAATCGGATTTAACACAAGCCACATAAATACCATGATTGGAGCGTCTGCTGGTGCTACCGCTCCACAAGGTGGAACTGATCATACACTGATTGGTTACGATGCACAAAACGCCAGGTCGAATTTATTCAATACGCTATTAGGTTCTGGGACAAGAGCGTATAACAGTTTTGGAGATTTGATCACCAATGGTGGTGGTCAGAATTACATGACAGCTATTGGAGCCGGAGCGGTTGTTCGAACTCCAAATACAATTGTCATAGGTCGTGTACTCAGCGACCTGATTGTTGTTGGAGCTGAGAGTTCAAATTTTCAATTACCTGGAGTCACTGCCAACCTGGGGTTTAGCGGATATAAATTTCAGGTTATTAAACCAGGAGGTTCAGCCCTGGGCATCTCTGGTTCATCTTTTTTTCGTGATGGAAATTTTTCTATTAACCTGGGAGAAGATGGAAGCAGTACCGTTAAGAATTCATTTCGTATCAATAGTTATGTCAGTGGGTATGGTGCCTATGAATTTCTGCTGAGTTCAATCAATACGAATGCAACTCTTGAAATAACCGACTATCAATTTGGAGGAACAAAGAATGAGATGCTTAGGCTAACTCCTGCGGGATACGCGAATACTGCCATTCTGATAAGACCAAATGATTTGTACTATACAGGGTATGGCTACCGATACATTCTTCAAGGAATTAATCCGGGTCTACAAGGCAGGTTCATAACCGCTTTTCATGGTCAGATCAATCTCGCAGTAGATGACAACTTCGCCAGTTATAACAGAGCCCAACTATTCACTGCACTGGCAAGCGTGACCAATCACTTCATCGATGGTTTCTATGCCGATGTGCGGGGAACTGATCCCAATGCACAAGTATATGCTTTCCGCTCGCTTGGTAGTCGCATAAACTTTGATGGTACTGGAATGACTTTCACAATGCCCGTGGTGAATATGACTACAGATGGTTCTGCTCATGCCGGAGCCAATGCATTACTTCTGAATGGAAGTTTCATAACGAGTGCAGCGCTCTTTATTAGCCCGCGAGGTTCAGAAAGAACGGGCATGATCATTTCACCTGGGCAAGCGCAAGCCAATGGATTATTCATAAGTCCTCAACAAGCTCTTGGTACCTACAATTATGATGGCTACCTCCTGTGGCTTCAATACAGCACTACCGGAAATAACATGCTTGCCGGAACAACAAAGCCTATGGTGTTCATTCGAAAACACAATGCGATTCTAAACGGATTTGACCACACAGGGGCATTCATCCGATTGGAAGAAAACATCGGTTCAACCGGACCATTCATGGAAGCCTATAAGTATGACACGCTGACTAGTTCTTTGAAACTCAAGTTTTCAGTGAATAAAGATGGCGTAATATCCATAGGCCAGGTTACAATTGATCCAGCAAGCATCGCAGGTGTTGGACGACTTTATTTCGTGGGTGAGGACTTAAAGTTTGTGACTTCTTCAGGTGTAGTAAGAACGGTAAAATTTTAAACTGAAATAATATGACTAAAAACTCAATCGTGGTGAATCTTCCGGAGATAGATTCCACAACAAACAAAAAGAAAAAAGTTATCCATGACTATCTCATCATTAAGAATAATCTGGAGATGCGACATGGCATCATCCTGGAATTCACTGAAGGAGATGGAAGTAACATCGTGCCTTCGAATGAACTTCAACGGCAATTATTCCTGCCTAAGCAAATCACCAAGGAGACCGATGGAAACTTAACTAATCCAATGACAGGCATTCAGGTGATATCTGATTCACCTAATGCAATCAGCGAATTGGAATATTGGCAAAATATCGACTTAACAGCTTATCCTGTCATCGGCTCACTACCCTCTGAAATTAAGGAGTCACTTAAAGCGATTAAGATTTCAGACCTGGTCTATTGGCTCATTGAGCAATCCATCTTAAAAGGACACGCAGAAGGAAAATATTAAATCAAGAATATAATGACAAACAAAGAAGCTTATCGACTCATTACCGCATTGATGGACACTCAGGCTCCTGCCGGTACTAAACTGGAGCATGCCAAAAATCAAACACTTAAAAATGCCTCATCTTTTATCGAGGCATACAATGATAAATTGGAAGACCTCAACATTGACTATTGTAGTACCGATGAAAAAGGTAACATCGTCCGTGATACAAGGGGTCAGTACATTTTTACGAAAGACAACCAGAGGGCTTTATCTAAAGAGTTAAGGAAGTTCATGGACAGCGAGATGATTGTATCATTTGAAATTATATCCACAACCGACAAGAAAGGTCTAAGCGATCCCCAAGTCGAATACATGACTGAAGTAGGATTTATTCGTGGATTAATGGCAGTGGTTTAGAAGGAACTATTACTTTGTCCAGATACGAGGGAGCCCGAAAAGGAGGGCTTATGTAAACGCAGGGTCTCCTTTATTCTGAAATCAGAGTAGGAATTGTTCTTAAATGACTAAAAGCTCGACCCATGTAGCCTTCAACTGTTTTCTTTGAAATATTCATTCTTTGAGCAATTTCATCATTTGATAGACTTTCCAGTAATCGAAGCTTGAGTGCTTCTTGACATCTCAATGGAAGTCCCTCCATTCCATCAAGAAGACGAGCAATTAATGGTTCTGATTCAGTCCTATCAATCACATGGAAATCATGTAATAATTCAAATCTTTTGAAATGCTCAGCATATTTTGCTTTAACCTTTGAATGTTGAATGTGTCGGATAATCTTGAACTTGACAGCTGTAATTAAATATGCTTTAATTGATTTCACATGCCGTAATTGATAACGTCTCTTCCATATGTCTAAGAAGATATCATGAATAATTTCTTCACACTCTTCTTTGATGGAGATATTCTTTCTTGCATATCTAAATAATTCTTTAATGTATGTCCGATAGATAAATTCGAAAGCCTTATCATCATCTTTCATTAAAAGTAAGAGTAGCTCTTCGTCTGTATAAATGGCATAAGCTTTATAACCAAGCAAATGAACTGTCTTACTGAAAAGATATAAGTAAGAATTCTCAAGAAATTTACTAACAGGTAAAATCTCTCGAAAAAGGAATGAGTTCCTAACGGGCAAAACCAAATTATTCTTATAAACAACGAAATCCATTTGAAAGCTGATCTACATAATACTCTCAATTTATTCAAAAACTCCTATTCCAGGATAAGAAATTATTTTAATTCTAAAACCAAGAAAATAATCTAAAAACTAATGGGAGTTTTCACTATCCAATGTCACTATAATCATCTGTTCTGCGAGCTTAGCTCCTTTGAATTTTATTCAAATGCCAATCCTTCAGTTGTTTCACTTTAACTAGTATACAAGGTCAACCTAGATAATAGTTTAAGTCCTCTGAAATGACATTCGTAGCATTGAGGACACTTGTATTATTTAATTTCATCAAGTATATTATTTACGCCATCAAGTAAACTGGCGTGCGGAGGATGATGGAGCTGATTTGAATAAAGTGTACCAAATAGTAATTTCTTAATTCGTTCCCAGTTAGCCGGTTTCTCGGTGAGATTGTAGTAATAAAGAAGGAAGATTTTTTCCGGAGTTGTAAGCTGGGCAAAATAGATTTTCAGGTATTTGTCCTGATTCTTCCTTTTCTTCTTACGAATCAGAACGTAATCTACTATGATCTCAAAGTTCCCGATATACTGACCAAAATGCTGGTGGGTAAAGCTGAAGCTGACCGAATTGTAACTCTCGCGCAGACGCTCCAAGGAGTTGTGCTCTGCTAGGCGGTTGATGTGATTGTTATTGTAGTGAATAAATGACTCATGCTTCCAAGTAAGATTAGACAGAATTCGATGATGTAGGTCGAGCATATTGAAGAACGTGTTGTCGAATCTTTGGTAAGACAAAGTTCTGTTCTGTTTCATAAATTCTTCGCGACCGTCTGCAATCTCTTCTTTTTGAAGAAGAATGGTGTAGATAAGTAACACAACGGATATACCGGCAAAAAGGGATGTTGATGCGCCAAACATATCACCAAACAGTCCTTGACTTTCCGAAGAGCACGAGTAATACCATTTTACTAACGCCCAATTTGCCAACCACAGCATTGGAAAAAGCACAATGGCAACTTTAAGTATCAATTTTGAGGGCTTAGGTCTCTCAACTTGCTTGTTTGAATGACGCACAATAGATTAGTTTATGTTTTTTACAAGTTAAGAATTAGGGCCACGTGTTTCAATAGGACCTAATGTGTTGATATTAGAGCTAGATTCGTGACTGGCCATTGCCTTATTGAAAATGTTAAATTCATTAAGAATTCAGCTTTACATCAAATAGTGTTATAATGAATGTTGGGGAGAAACGATCTTTGCCATGCAAATAATTTAAAAATTCTCCTGAAATGATTCACAGCAATCTGGAGAAATTCCTTCTACGATGCTCGCTATGGAAATCTTAGAATTGCTGCGTACAGTTCTTGTGAAAGTTATTGTAAACTTGTTTCATTAAACCAAGCTTACATCATCGAACCTTTTCACGTCCCTAATCGATTTTTGTGTCGTTGATATTTTTAAGTTCGTTATAAATTGTTTCGATACTCGTAACGCTGGGGCTAGTATTCAAGGATTTTAACGATTATGAATGATTCTTGCGAAGGCTAGCTAGTCGGAATAAAAGTTTCAGATCCGAATACAAATGGTTCGAAATTTTACCACTCAGGCCGACCAACGGCAATCAAATTTGATTGCCGTTTTTGCTTATGCATATTGTATATATCATTGAATCTGAAGTTTATGGATCGTGGTATTATGGATATACCACTGATCCTTCACAACGCTTAGAGGCTCATAATGCTGGGTTAAATAAATCCACTAGAAATCGCGGGCCATGGAAGTTTATATTTCAGCGTCACTTTGATACGAAAACTGAGGCGTTAGAATTTGAGATCTATCTAAAAAAGAGCAGGAACAAAGAATATATTAAACGAGTATTTGGGGAATACTTTTATAAGCTTGAATAATCTCTGCAGGACGTGGAGGCCGCCCCGATGTATCGGGGAATCCTCTCATCTCGACTTAAAAAAAGCTTGAAGATTTTTAAAATCTGCAAGCTTTTTTTGTTGGTGGTTGAGTGGTTCCGAACTATCAACGAAATAAGATTATTGATAGATATTCTTACTTAATAATGAAATCTTACTTGAACTATTCTTAAGGTTTGCTCTTCGCCTTTCCCCTCTACTCTGTAAACTAAACGATGCTCACCAGTTATCCTCCTAGACCAATAGCCTTTAAGGTTTCCCCTTAGTGGTTCAGGTTTTCCTTTTCCCTTAAATGGATCTCGCTTAATCTCTTTAATCAAATCATTGATTTTTTCCAAGGTACCTGAATCGTTTTCCTGCCAGTAAACATAATCCTCCCATCCATGATCTGTAAAAGCAGTTAGCATGTTATCTTTTCTTTTTAACTGCTAACTTTCTTTTATGAACTTTCCCTTGCTTTACATCTAATTCACGTAAAGTCACATTGCCTGCTCTATCCTGCGTAATACTTTCCATTAGCCTCGCTGTATTATTCGGGGTTGAAAGCAAGTGAGCTGTTTCCTCCATTGAATTGAATTGATCAAGAGTTAGAATAACAAAATCCCTCTTCTTGGATCCAGTAAGAATCAAAATATCCTGACTATCCTCAATTTCGCGTAAGCGTTCTCTCATTTTAGAACGGAAGTCTGTTATTGTCGCTGTTTTCATAACTTGTTTTCACAACAATGTTAACCATTATTCCTCAAAAAGGGTTACATTAAAGTGTACATTTTTATGTACCAAAAGTGGATTTTGTCACCTGACCCAAACGTGTAAGTATATATCACCCTCTCAATAACCCTTATTATGAGTAACAAAAAAAATCTCACGCCCTTTCAAAACGAAAATGCACAGAGCGGATTTAAGGATGAAAAGGGCGAAGCAGTAATTGCTGCCCAATATGATCGTGTTTATCCGTTTAGCGAAGGTCTGGCCCGTGTGAGAAAGGGAGGTTTGTGGGGTTACATCGATGAAGATGGAAGAACCGTCATCGAAATCCAATTTGATGAAGCCAAAGATTTTTCCGGTGGACTAGCACAGGTGCGGCTTAAAGCAAAGGAATACCTTATTGACTATGACGGCAAGGATTTTATGGAAACCGTACAAACGTCACAGTTTAGTGGGATAAGGGGCATAATGGCCATTAAGGTAAACAACAAATGGGGACTTATTGAAGAAGCAACAGGCAAACAACTCGCACCGTGCAAATATGAAAAGATAGCCTACTTTGCTGAGGGAAGAGATCTGTGCTGGGTGGTGCTTGACAACTTAGTGGGTTTTGTTGACACAACCGGGAAAGAAGTTATTGCTCCCAGGTATAATGCTACCAATGTTTTTTACGAGGGTATTTGCGCAGTAAACCTTGGTGCTACAGCCACACTGAACCAGTCTCCTGCTGGCGGTAAGTGGGGCTATATTGACATGACGGGTAAAGAAATAGTGCTGCCAAAATACGATGAGGTGTCAACTTGGTTCAACCAGGGATTAGCGCTGGTGAAGCTCAATGGCAACTGGGGCGCTATTGACAAGACCGGTAAAGTAATAGTGCCCATACAATATGATGAGATGAATGAATTTCCCTCCAGGGGCGAGGCCATTGCCTCAGTAAAGCTTGATGGCAAATATGGATTCGTTAACAGTATGGGTAAGGAAATTTTTCCCTGTACATCCGAAAAGAAAACTATTTGGAGCGACTACAGGGGATCAGTGGTGGTGAACGGCAGGGCTTATTGGATTGATGCTAACGGAGATGAAATTAAATAACGGCATCTTAAAAAATGAAACCTTTTATTTTTGACCTGAAGCAGTCGAAAATCCCTTAAAAGTTGGTTCGAAATCCTACCACTCACTCCGGCTTAAAAGCTGCCTGAATGGGGCAGCCTTTTTTAATTAATATATTTCGCATATATAGAACCCCTGTCAACTCAAAAATGGTATTATGGATCAACCTCTGATCTTGAACAGAGATTTGGCAATTCTAAAATAACTAATTTAGCTATTAACGACTGATGTCATCCACTATAGTTGAAAATTATTAACCATGAATAACTTAGAAGACTTAACCACTTGTGTGCTTACCGAAGAAGTTATAAGGAACAGGGATATCGGGAGATACTTTTCTTATGATGTAAATTTTGGCGGTAAGGACTATTCTTTTAATTTCTGTAAGAAGTGCATTTGGAGGATTCAAAATGAATTGGGAGATGATAAATTTATTTTTCAAGGTTTATTGCTTAATGGTAGATTGAAAGGAATTGACGAGAGTGTTATTCATTGGGAAGATGATCCTCATCCTGATGATCCAAAGGATTCAAGGATATCATTAAGAAAAGAAATTGATGAAGCAATTTATCCTAAAAACCCTAAGGATAAGTTTGACAACCTATTCAATTCACTATTTAAGAAGTATGCTTTTGATGTCTTTCGTTTAAATCAAATAAGGGACGATAATGTATTTATAATTTCAAATTATTTAAAAAATGTTTATGAGTTTAATGTCTACTTTAAAGCACTGGTTAATGAAAGCCTCGTTGACGACTTACTGACAGAGTCATCTTCTTTTGATGAGACTCTGAATAACACAAATGACTTTAGAATAACTTATCAAGGATTAATATATTTAAAGAACTTGAGTGTTGATGGATTTATTTCAAATAAATGTTTTGTTGCGATGGCTTTTCAGGACGAGACTAAACCAATCAGGGAAGCAATTAGAAGTGCCTTATTATCGACTGGGTTTGAACCGATATTTATTGATGAAAAGCATATATCAAGTGAAAAAACAATTAACGATGAAATTATATCTAACCTAAAGAAGTGTAAGTTTTGCGTTGCTGACTTTTCGCACCATAAAAATGGAGTTTATTTTGAAAGTGGTTTCGCGTTGGGCCAAGGTAAACCTGTAATTTACACTTGTGAAAAGGAAGAATTTAAAAATGCACATTTTGACATTAAACCTTTGCAACACATAATTTATTCTTCCCCAGAGGAGCTAAAATTCTTACTAATTTCGAAAATTGAAGCCTGGATAAAATAGTTAACTATAAGATGCACTCAAAAAAGTTTAAGCCATCAAAATCTTAGTTCATTCCGCTTTCAAACTTATCGTTGGATTCATCTGTGCTGCCTTGATCGCTTGATAACTTACAGTAAGCAATGTTATCAATATCGTTAACAGTCCTGCGAATGCTAAAATCATCCATGAAATTTCTACACGATAATCATATTGTTGCAGCCACTGCGAGGACAAGTAATAACTTATGGGAATGCCCAACAAGATTGCGATCGTTACGAGTTTGATGAATTCGGTGGATAACATTTTCCACAATGTAAATACCGAAGCGCCCAACACTTTACGAATGCCTATTTCTTTGGTGCGTTGACTGGCCGTAAACGTAGCTAACCCAAAGATGCCGATACAGCTTATGAAGATGGTTAATAAGGAAAAAACCGCAGCAAGTTTCCCAACTCGTTCTTCGTCTTTAAATAATCGATCATAGTCATCGTCCTGGAATTTATAATCGAATGGAGCCCCGGAATCAAATTTTTTAATTACGCCCTCAATTTTTTGTAATGCATCCTGAACCACAACTTGTGGAAGTAAACGGATCGTAATGTAGCCAGCTGATGCATAATTGATATAATATAGATGGGGCGATTGTTTTACGAAAGGAGTCCAGCGCACCTGGTCTTTTATAACTCCTATAATTTCCCTTTGCTTTCCGTAACCAAAATTCATTTTCTTACCGATAACGCTTTCATCTGAAATTAATTTAGCGGTCAATTCATTAACGATTACAGCCAGGGAGTCCGCACCAAGCTCCCGGGAAAAATCACGACCTTCAATGAATTGAAATCCATTTGTCTTTGGAAAGTCGTGACTACAGCTATTCATTGCGATCAATGGCTTTAGTGATGGGTCCTTGCCTTCCCAGGTGATCGATGCGGTTGCGCCCATTGATCCGGTAATTGGAAAATCGGATAGGGCCATGTTTTCTACAGCACCTGTGTTCATCAATTCGGTGCGGAGTGAATTGTAATCTGCCTTAGCCAATTCTTCTGTGCGTACGGCCAATTGAATAATGTCTTTTCGATCAAAGCCAACAAACCTGTCTTTGGCATGTTGTATTTGTTGAAAGACAATTGCGGTACCGATGATGAGCACGATCGATATGGTGAATTGCATAATGACCAATCCCTTTCTCGGTAAAGCGGCAAAACGCCCCGCTTTAAATGAACCCTTCAATACCTTAACAGGATTAAACCCTGATAAGTAAAATGCGGGGTAGGTTCCCGCAAGGAAACTTGTAACGATAATAAAAGTAAATGAGACTAAAATGAAATTATAATCCGTCCAGGGGATGACTATTTGTTTTCCGGTCACGTCATTAAATACGGGTAAGCAAAGTGCTGCCATAATGAGTCCAAGGACATAAGCCGACACTACAATGAGGAATGACTCCACTAAGAACTGAAGAATCAATTGCATGCGAACGGAGCCCATCACTTTACGAACTCCAACTTCCTTGGATCGCTTTTCACTTCTGGCCGTACTCAGGTTGATGAAATTGATGCACGCCAACAGCAACACGAACAATCCGATAATGCCAAACATCCAGATAAATCGGATCTTCCCACCGGTGTTTACGCCATCTTTAAATTCATTATGCAGATGCCATTTGTTCATTGGAAATAAAATTCCAACAGGCTGGAGCGCCTTAGCGTCCTTTGAAGCGTTATCATACAATACTTTTTTTATCTTGGCTTCTACTTCGGTTAGTTGAGCCTTATCATTTAATAGCACGAAACAATCAAACATGTAATCTTCCCAATTGTGGCGCCTCTTCTCGTTTGATTCACTAATGCTGAAATAGTAGGACATCGGTAAAAAAAGGTTCACCTCAGCGAACTGTGAATTGGCAGGGAAATCTTCAAATATGCCGGTGACAGTAAGCAAGTCACGGTTGTCTAGTTTTATGATTTTACCGATCGGATTGTCATCGAACAAAGTCGAAGCAAACTTTTTAGAAATGATGATAGAATGAATGTCTGACAATGGTTTGCTAGATCCCTGTAACAGGTTAACGGAAAACATATCTATAAACTGAGGTTCAACGAAGAGCCCTGTCTCCGATAATTTTTTTTCGTTGTGCGCAATCAGATGTTCACCTTGACTGGTGGTGATCGTTACGTCTTCAAATTCCCCGTAATTATTTTTTAACGCCTCACCGATTGGAGCCGGAACATCCCCAATGGACATCGTTTCTGTTCCGAATGTGATATGATGGTAGACCTGCGCCAGTCGGTCATGATTTTTGAATGAATGATTGTAGTTCAGTTCATCGAAAACCCATAGCCATATTAACATGGCAACGGCCAATCCAAAAGCCAGCCCGACAATATTAATAAATGAGTACACCTTATTGCCTGCGATACTTCTCCAGCCGATGATTATGTAATTAGTAAGCATAGGGTTTGGGGTTAAGGTGTGTCACTGAGATGCAAGGTAGACACGAAAAGTTTTAATCACTATCTAGAGCAAAGGGCGAGTTTCTGATTGCTCAGCCGATCGTCAGAATGGAATCCCGTTAATTCAAGGCGGTTTAACTATTATAAATATCGGGCGATACCTAATTCAAGACCTCTCAACTCAGCAAGACCTCTCAATCTTCCAATACCAGTATATCCAGGCAATGTTTTCTTGTTATTATTAAGATCGTCCAGCATCTGGTGGCCATGATCGGGGCGCATGGGTATAGATTGACCGGTACGTTTCATTAACAAAATAATTTCACGAACGACTGCGGGCATGTCGGTATCTCCATCCAGGTGATCGGCTTCGTAGAAATTTCCTTCGGCATCTCGCCTGGTATTTCGCAAGTGTAAGAAGTGGATGTGGTCACCCAAACGGTTTACCATTCCTGCTAAATCATTGCTGGCCCTTACTCCATACGATCCTGTGCAGAAGCATAAGCCGTTTGCTTTGGATGGAGCAGCGGCTAAAAGTTCTTTTGCATCTTGCTCTGTGCTCACCACCCTGGGCAAACCTAAAATCGGGTATGGAGGATCGTCCGGATGAATGGCCATTTTAAGCCCAAGTGATTCTGCTGTGGGAACAACTTGTTGTAAGAAATAAAACAAATTCTCTTTTAATTTCTTTGCATCGATGTGAGCGTACGTTTTAAGTGCCGTTAAAATTTGTTCTTCCGTGAAACGTTCTTCACTTCCGGGTAAACCAAGTAACGCATTATTATAAAGGGTTTCCTTTTCAACCGGAGTCATGGTATCAAAGCGATTCTTTGCTTTGCTGATTTCTTCGGGTGTGTAATCTTTCTCCGCTCCGGGTCGCTTTAATAAAAACAGGTCGAATGCAACGAAGGCGGATTTTTCAAAACGCAGGGCTTTGCTTCCATCCGGCATGGTGTAACGTGGGTCGGTGCGCATCCAATCGAGGATGGGCATGAAATTATACGTGACTACTTTCAAGCCACAAGCTGCCACATTTTTTAAGCTGACTTTATAGTTCTCAATCCATTTTTTGTAGTCACCGGATTGCTTTTTGATTTCTTCATGAACAGGCAAACTTTCGATCACCGTCCAGGTAAGACCTGCATCTTCAATTAGTTTTTTCCGAATGTTGATTTCTTCCACCGTCCAGATTTCTCCAACAGGAATGTGATGAAGGGCTGTCACTACTCCGGTGCATCCTGCCTGTCGTATATCCGATAAACTTACCGGATCTTTTGGCCCGAACCACCGCATTGTCTCTTCCATTAAAATCATAGTATGTAATTTAAGATCTATCGGATAAATATTCCTTTGATAAATTAGTCCTATTCGTTTTATAGTCTTGGAATCGTCAAACCGCCATCCACCATGATTACTTGCCCGGTAGAGTAAGGAAAATTACCAGCCGCCAGAGAAGCAACAACTTTACCTACATCATCAGGGAATCCCCAGCGCTTTTGAACGGTGAGTCCGCCTTCAATTAGTCGGTCATATTTTTCTTTTACGCCTGAGGTCATGTCGGTGCTGATAATTCCTGGTCGTACTTCAAATACTGGAATATCAAATTCACCTAACCGCACAGCAAACAATTGAGTAGACATGCTAAGGCCCGCTTTTGAGATACAATATTCTCCGCGATTTATGGATGCCACGGTAGCTGATATGGAAGACACATTAATGATACTTCCTTTAAATGTGGGATCCGATTTTTTCTGTTCAATCATCCAGTTGGCGGAAAGTTGAGTGAGAAAATAATTTCCTTTCAGGTTGGTCGAGAGCACATCATCGAAACTCTCTTCTGTTGTTTCCAGCACATCACGTCTTTCCTTTGGCGCGATGCCGGCATTGTTCACGAGTACATTCAATCGCCCAAAATGATCTTTCACTTGCTGCACGATTTTCTTTCTGTCCTCTGAAGATGAAATGCTACCCTGACAATAAATTACCTGAGCACCTAAATCCTGCAAAGTTTTTATGGCATCCTGAACGGCCCCTTCTTCTCTTACTCCATTAATAGCAACATCAAAGCCATTGCTGGCGAGGTGACAAGCAATTCCAAATCCAATGCCTCTGCTTCCTCCGGTAACTAAAGCAACTCTCTTCATCTGATTTCTTTTTTATGTATCAGGTGTATTTGCTTTAAACCCGATTCTTGATCTCTTTTGATATTCCTTTTCATTTTTATCTTTTTGCAATAGGTAGTTGATGGCTTCATAAACATCTTTGAACTGCTTATTGTATTTGCTCTCAATCTCCTTCAATTTTTCAGACAGTTCGGAATAGTTCAATACTAATTGTTTTAAGCCAATAAATGCTCGTACAATGGCAACGCTTGTTTGTCTTGCTTTTTTGCTTTTCAAAACATTGGCGAGCATAGTTACCCCGTGTTCGGTAAAAGCTAATGGCAATGCTGTTTTGGGACGTTTAACGGGATATGTCATCACAATTTGTGATGACATATCTCTCCATTCATTTGAAGTTAATTGAAACATAAAATCTAGCGGAAAAATGTCAATGTTTCGTTTTACAGCCTGATTCAAAGCGCGTGTTTCTACTTCATAAAGTTCTGCAAGATCAAAGTCGAGCATTACCTTTTGTCCTCTTACCTCATGTATCTTCTTTTGAATTATCTGCAGTTGCATGAGTTCTTAAATTTATAAACACCGTCTTGATAGTCATTTAAAGTTCAGGGACATCCACCCAACACCGTTTCTGCCAGCTTTCAATTCCTTTTTCAGCGAGTTGAACGCCACGTGCACCATCTCTCAAATCCCAGGGGAATGGTTCGTCTTTCACCACATGCTTTAAGAATAACTCCCATTGAACTTTAAATGCATTGTCGTAAGTCTCCTGTTCCGGCACTCTCGACCAACCGTCAAAGAAGTTAATTGGCTGGGCAATGTCTGGATTCCAAACAGGTTTTGGTGTGTTGCCATAATGTTGAATATAACATTCACGTAATCCGGCCACAGCCGATCCTTTTGTTCCATCCACTTGAAGTGTGAGCAGATCATCACGCCTTACACGCACCGTCCATGATGAATTGAAATGGGCGATAACTCCATTCTCTAATTCAAATGTTGCATAAGCGGCATCATCGGCAGTACAGTTGTATGGTTTACCTTGTTCATCAATTCTTTTTTTGATGTGAGTGGCACCCATGCATGAAACGGATTTTACTTTTCCGAATACATTGTCCAGCACATAGCGCCAATGACAAAGCATATCAACAATAATACCTCCATCATCTTCTTTTCTGTAATTCCAGGAAGGGCGTTGAGCAGGAATAGTATCTCCTTCAAATACCCAATAACCGAATTCGCCTCTGACCGAAAGTATTTCGCCAAAGAAACCTTGTTGAATGAGTCTTTTTAATTTCAGAATACCGGGTAACCAAAGTTTATCCTGCACCACACCATTCTTTACTTTCGCATCCACGCATAATTTATGAAGTGCTAAAGCTGTCTTCGTATCTACTGCAATTGGTTTTTCACAGTAGATATGTTTGCCGGCTTTCACCGCTTGCTTTACTGCATCGGCTCTTCTTCCAGTGGTTTGTGCATCGAAATAAATAATGTTGTTGGGATCAGCGAGCGCTTCATCCAGGTTGGTGGTCATTTTTTTTACACCCGATTGTGCACAGAGTTTTTCCAGTTTGTTTTTATCACGACCCACGAGAATGGGATCTGGCATGATCACTTCTCCCGCATTGATTTTTACGCCTCCTTGTTTTATGATTTCAGCGATGGAACGTAACAGGTGTTGGTTTGTGCCCATTCTACCGGTTACGCCATTCATGATGATACCTACATTGTGTACTTGCATGTGTTGTGTTAAAATGTTAGCTGTATTGATTACTTCTGAATTCAAAAATCGTTAATCATTATTCGATATTCAATTATGTGCTTATGATTTCTCTTTATAAGCCTTGATAATTTTATTCAGGAACATCGTTTGATCTTCGCTCCAGAATTTGTTGCTGAATATTTCTACTTCATAGAATCCGTTAAAACCTGTTTCTTCTACCAAGCCCCTGATTTTATTTACAGGTATGCAACCTTCTCCCATAAGTCCTCTGTCCCATAGGAAATCAGCAGTAGGAACATTCCAGTCGCAAATATGAAAAGCAAACAAGTGATTATTCATTCCACACCTTTTTATTTCATACTCGAGATTCTGATCCCACCAAAGGTGATAGACATCAGCAGCTACGCCAACGAGTGGTGAGTCTATTTCGCACGCCATATCATTGGCCTGCTCCATGGTGTTAACGGCCGATCGCGTATCGGCATACATGGGATGCAGGGGTTCGATTGCCAGTTTCACCCCGGCCGCTTTTGCTTCAGGAAGTACAGCCTGAATGCCGTCCTGAATTTGTTTCCTTGAATCTTCCAGCGATTGATTGGGATCTGATCCACAGACTAATACAATCATGGGTGCACCTAACTCTGCTGCTTCTTCGATTGCCTTTCGGTTGTCATCCAATGCAGCTTGTCTTTTGGGGACTTCAATGGATGGAAAAAAGCCACCGCGACAAAGTGATACGATTTCTAAACCAGAGTCGCGCAACAGCTGTCCCGTCTGTTTTATATTTCTTCCGCTCAAGGCATCCCGCCAAACGGTAATGCCTTTCACGCCCGCATCAGAAAAATTCCTGGCAGCCGTTTCAATGCTCCACGGTTTGGTGGTGATGGTGTGAATGCACAGTTGTGAAAGATCAGTTAATGGCTTTGCACTCATTGTACGCAATTAAAGAACGTATAGTATTTTTTGTTGTCAATCATTCGCTGCACATACAGGCAAACTTCGCGCGCATGATAGTCGCCCCACATGCTGGATTCACCGTTTGGAATTTTGCTTCCAGGAGGAGTGTAATCCCATCCATTAGGACGATGATAAATGGAATGCAGGATAAGTCCCTGATGATCCGGATTTGTACTGAGATAAGGTTCACCAAGCAACGTGTCAAGCACGGTAAGTCCGGCTTGCCAGTAGTGTTGCCCTGAGGTATCGTTTTTATCGAGCAGATATTTTCCAAGTCTTAATAATCCCTGTGCGCCAATGGCAGCAGCCGAACTATCTACCGGTTCGAACTCATTGTATGGATCAGCCGGTTTATTCAAATAGTCATTCACTTTATAAAGATTGGGTGCACCTGTATCCCAATACGGAATGCCATCGACTGGAGTATGTTCAATGTAGAAATCACAGGTTGCTTTGGCGGCCTTCAACATGAAAGCGATGGCATTTGCTTTTCCACCCAGTGCAGATAATTCGTTTTCGCTTCTGGTTTCTACCCACTCTAATTCTTCAGCGAAACCACACATTGCCCAGGCGAGTCCGCGCGTCCAGGTGGTGAACCCAGTGTATCCTTGTTGTGAGTTAGGACACCTGAAATTTCCATCTTTCACGTTAAAGACGCTTTCGTGGGCTGTTCTTCCCCAAACATCATACGTATCGCGCCCTTCTCCATAATATACCGAGTAATCTGCTGTGGCTTTCATGTGTTGCAGTGCCCGTTCCAGCAGATTGATCTTTGCATCGCCTTCGGCCTGAAAGACATGACCAAGACTGTGACTAACCACCAGCGCTCTGCACGACCTTATGGTATCCACAAATAATGAATGTGCGCCATTGAACGAATGAATGAAGCCTCCATTTTTAATGTTCGTCCATCGGCTTGCCTGAACCGCTCCTGAGATTTTGAGCGCTAATTCATAAAAGTTTTTTTCCCATTCATTATATGGAGTTCTTCCTTCTTTCATGAGGCGCAGTAAGTTGCCATACGTGCTCACATTATTAAAGCCATGGTCATGAACACCGATGTGGCTTACATGGGGAGCCATCGCTTCAATGGTTTTTCTGCGACCAACTTCTAAGAAATCCTGTTCACCCGTAGCATCAAACTGCAGGATGGATGAGCCATACTGAAACCCTTGAGTCCATTCGGTCCAGCCGCGGGTAGAGTATTTCCCGACAACAGTAAATACGGGTGATCCTTTGGTGACATCATAATTCTTTTCTATCAGGTTGATCTTTTTGCCAGATAAATCCCAGAAACGACTCAGTTTTTGTGAGAAATGGGCAGGCTTCAGTTCAGAATTTATTTTGATCATTTATATTTTTGGTTGCCAAATTAGAAATTCTCACGATATCTTCATGACGAAAAAAAGCGATAATACCCTGATGTGATTGTAAGGGTTCGCCCATCATCTTTAAGTCTTAGTATTAATTTTCTGATTCATGCACTCCATTCATTCTGCCAAAAAAAAAATAAGCCAACTTCCGCGATCCTATTATCCGGTGAAGGTACTTCAGTTTGGAAGTGGAAATTTCCTGCGGGGTTTTGTTGACTGGATGCTCCAGAAGATGAACGGTAAAATTGACTTTAACGCTGGTGTTTCGGTGGTGCAGAGCGTTTCCAGGAGTGACGCGCTGCAATCACAGCATGGAATCTACACCGTTATATTAAAAGGTATCCGGAATGATGAATTTGTGAGTGAGCAGTTAAAAGTGGATGTTATTCAGCGAGTGGTTAATCCAACGTCCGACTTTAAAACCTTCCTGGAAGAAGGGCTGAATCCCGATCTTCAATTCATTATTTCTAACACCACGGAAGCCGGGATTGAATTTTCATCAAATGATAAAGATGTAAATGTGTTGGCATCTACGTTTCCAGGAAAATTAACTCAACTGTTCTTTACACGGTTCAATGATAATCTGAGCAATAACCTGATTGTTCTTCCCACAGAACTGATTGAGCACAACGGTGACCAATTGAAATCGATGGTTCATCAATACGCTCAACATTGGTCGCTACCAGCCTCATTTGTTCTGTGGCTCAACACCAATGTTACTTTTTGTAATACGTTGGTGGATAGAATTGTATCCGGGTTTCCTAAGAAGCAGAAGGAGGTATTGTTTGAAGAATTGGGTTATATCGATGAGTTGGTAGTGGAGGGCGAATGGTTTCATCTTTGGGTGATCGAAGGACCACGGTGGATCGAAGAGGTCTTACCGCTCAGAAAGGCAGGGTTCAATGTCATTTTTACCAATGACTTAAGTCCTTATCGGGTAAGGAAAGTGCGCATATTAAATGGAGCGCATACCGGCATGGCCATCATTGGACGAATGCTGGGATTGCAAACTGTTCGCGAGGCAATTGAAGATAGTACGCTGGGTAATTTTATGCGCAGGTTGATCTACGATGAAATTATTCCACACATCGCTGGCGATCTTAATGAATTAGAGGAGTATGCGAACGAAGTAATTAACCGATTTCGCAATCCGGCCATCGATCACAAATTAGAATCCATTACACTCAATTCATTTGCAAAATTTAAGGTTCGCATATTGCCATCGCTGATCGATCATATGGAAAGAAATGGTCGTATGCCGGACCGGCTGTCTTTTATCCTGGCATCACTACTCTACTATTATCGTGGATCAGTAAAAGATATCGCTATAAAGGATAGTGAAGAAATCATCGCCTTGATGAAAGAAGCATGGACGGGTAATGATTTAACGGAGCAACAAATCTCACAATTCTGTCAACATATATTGGAACAACCTATCTGGGGTGTTGACCTGAAAAAATATCCCCAATTAATTATTACCACCAGTCAGCAATTGTATTCAATTGCCTCACAGGGGATGCCCGAAAGCTTAAAGCACGCAGAAGGTAAATAAGAAACACCTACAGTTTCCGGCTAGTTGATTCCCGAATCACCAACCTGCTTTTGATCAGGCGTTTTTCCTGAAACACTTCTTTATTGGCAATTTGTTTGATCAGTATTTCAGCGGCCGCAGCACCCATTTCATAAGCGGGATGGTCAATGCTGCTTAAGGTAGGTTCAATAAGACTGCATATATTTTCATTATTAAAGCCAAGCACAGCGACATCTTTAGGGATTTTCAAACCGCGTTTCTTTAAAATATGTATGATTTCAAGTGCTGCCATGTCATTGATGGCAAAGATCCCATCAGGCTTAAGACGCAGGTTAAATAAGTATCGAGTGTAATCCTCAACATCATTGGTAGTATAATTTGTAAATACGATGAGTGACTCAGAGATGGTTATGTTATTTTTTTTTAAAGCATCGAGATAACCGTTTAGACGATTTCGATAGTTGTGTAAGTGTTTAGAACCAGCGATGAAAGCAATTCTTTTGCATCCCTGGGCTATTAAATGGTCAGTTCCCTGATAACTGATTTCATAATTGTCAGAATATACCTGCGAGGCATTAAGGTCTTCAATAATGCGATCAAAGAATACCAATGGCACCTCTTTGTCGATCGCATGTTGAAAATGCTCGTATCGGTCTGTTTTCCTACTTACGGAAACCAGCAGACCATCCACACGGCTTGCTATCAGGGTTCTCAGGTTATTCTGTTCGGTGGCAAGTGTCTCGTTTGATTGACAAATCATTACATTATATCCTGCATAGTCGGCTACTTCTTGTATGCCACCCACCGCTCTTGCTGTAAAACGGTTTACTGTCTCTGGAATCAAAACGCCAATAGTATTGGTGCGTTGCTGTTTCAGATGTTGTGCAAGCACATTGGGTTGATAGTCAATTTTGTCTGCCAACTCCTTCACTTTTCTCGCTGTTTCCTGACTGACATCATAATGATTATTGAGAGCCCTGGATACTGTTGATTTTGAAATTCCGAGGATCTTGGCAATATCTCGTATGGTAGCCTCTGATTTCGACATAATTATGTTTTGAAAGTCAGCCGCTAAGCTAAATAAAATTTCGGTACCGTTCCCGGGACGGATACCGTTAATAATTCTCGCCAATAGCTATTTAGTTCAATAAATACAGATTAAAATGGTGTAATCAATTGCGCAATCGATTCCTAAGAATGAATAGTTTAACCCCCACAAAGACGAAATACCCCATTACCGGGACAAGGTCTGTCTCGAGGATTTCGAAGGATAGGGTCGATTTTTTGTTTGCAAAGTTTCTTCGAGACGATGATTACAAGGCTTTTGAACAGCTCTTTTTAGTTAGTTACAATCCCCTGCGCAGTTTCTGCAAAAAAATTGTGCATATCAATGAGGTTGCTGAGGAACTGGTGAGTGAAGTTTTTTTTAAGATTTGGAATAACCGCAAGGCTATTGTAATCACGAGTTCGCCAAAGTCTTATTTGTATGCCGCAGTACACAACATCTCGCTGGATCATCTCAGAAAAGAGAAACGATATGTGTTAACGAACCTGGAAAATGCAGTAGCTATACCTTCAAATTTTCTTGACCCACAGAAAGGATGCGAGTACAATGAATTGCAGGTAAAAATTGAGAGTGCCGTGGCCAAATTGCCAAGGCAGTGCAAACAGATATTTCAACTAAGCAGAGAGCAGGGCTTACGCTATAATGAAATTGCTGAAAAGCTTCAACTCAGCGTAAAAACCATAGAGACCCAAATGGGTAGGGCGCTAAAATCATTAAGAAAGTCATTGGGATAGTTGTAGTAATTTAAATGGGCTCCTATAAGGGAAGACATGAAAAATGGCGTCTTACCATTATATTGTGTCCATAAATATTTTCCTGATGAAAAGCATCCTTAATGTAGTATTCAGTCTTTTGACTCTCATCTATCTGAGTTCATGTTCCAATAAACCGGCAGATAGTATTTCCCTCATTTCAACAGACTCGGTGTCTATTGCCAATGGCCGAGTGAAATTTATCCAAAACTGTTCGTCTTGTCACAGTTTCACCGTGGACGGGATAGGTCCACATTTGGGCGGATTGACGAAAGATCAGTCACCAGAGTGGATAAAGGAGTTTATCAAAGACCCGAAAGCAAAAATTGATGCTGGTGATAAACGTGCCGTAGAGTTGTTCAATACCTTCAAAACTTCTATGCCACCGTTTGCCTTTTTAACGGATGAAGATTTGAATTCAATTCTCGCATTCATTCAAACTCATGAGGCTCCTGATCCAAAAAAATCGAGGAAGGATCCCAACGCATTGAACAATCCGATTCCAGACCCCATACCCATGTCGGATATTGTGGTAGAACTAAAAGAGTTTACACAGATTCCGGCATCGGGAGAAGAGAATCCAAGAACGCGCATCACCAAACTCGCGAATCAGCCTAACACCAATAAAATGTTTATCGTTGATCTGCGCGGCAAGTTGTATTTTCTGAACGGCAATAAGCCAGAAGTGTATATGGATATGGCCAAGGAAAAACCGAACTTCATTCATACACCAGGTCTGGCCACCGGGTTTGGCAGTTATGCTTTTCATCCGGAGTTTGCCAAAAACGGATTGCTTTACACGACACATACAGAACCTGCCGCCACTGCTAAAGCGGATTTTGGTTATTCCGATTCCATCAAGGTGATGTTACAATGGGTGATATCAGAATGGAAAACGAAAACACCGGGAGCGATCCCGTTTGTTGGAGAAAGCCGCGAACTATTTCGCATCGATATGGTGAGCCAGATTCATGGCATGCAGGAGGTTGCTTTCAATCCACTAGCAAGAGCAGGTGATGCCGACTATGGACTTCTTTATATCGGAATAGGTGATGGCGGCAGCGCAGAAAATGGTTATCCTTTTCTGTGCACGGGTAATGAAACGATCTGGGGATCGGTAATCCGCATTGATCCGAAAGGAACCAACAGTAAAAATGGCAAGTATGGAATTCCTGAAAGCAATCCCTTCGCGAAAAGCGATAACGCGAACGTAGTAAAAGAAATATTTGCGTTGGGATTCAGAAACCCGCATCGAATGGTTTGGGATAAGGCCGGAAGAATTTTTGTTGCAAACATCGGTCATCATAGCATTGAATCGTTATACATGATTGAAGCCGGTAGCAACAGTGGCTGGCCAGTACGTGAAGGAACATTCGTTATCGATCCATCGCAGAATATGTGGAACATTTATCCACGTCCGTCTGATGATGCGAAAAACAATTTCAATTATCCCATTGCCGAGTATGATCACGATGAAGGCAATGCGATTGCCGGAGGTTTTGAGTACACAGGAAAATTACTACCAGAGTTGAAAGGCAAGTTTGTGTTTGGTGATATTGTGAAAGGACGAATGTTCTACATTGAAATGAAAGACATTAAGCCAGGCACGCAAGCACCGATCAAAGAATGGCAGGTGGCGGTCGATGGAAAAATCACTACCCTTTCAAAACTTTGTGACTCCGAAAAAGTGGATGAACGTTTTGGTGTGGACATTCATGGTGAGCTCTTCCTGACCACCAAACCCGATGGTAAGATTTACAGACTGGTCAGCAGCAAGGTTCAGAAATAGGAGCCGACTTCCCCAATCTGGCAATAAGGATACCTTGCCTTCTGGGAAAAATGATTGGGTTTCTTACTTGATAAGGTGAGAATTTATAAAAGAACGGAGTTCCTGATGGAGCTCCGTTTAATAAAAATTTGAATTATGTTTTTCCAGTATTCAACCATTGAGCACATTCTTTGCCAAGTTTCTCCAGAGATAGTTTTTCGTATTTTTCACTATCCACTTCTGAAAGAATTTCTTTCCACCTTCCATTAGTTCCTTTATTAATGAATGTCTCAGCTCCACCATCCCAAAATGCACCACCAAGAGGTACACTTTTCGTGGCGTTAGCTTTCATATAATCAAAGGAACAATGTTCCAAAATTGATTCCCATTTGGATGTATCGATTTGGATGTTCAGAAAATCAGCAATCTTTTTTATTTCAAGGGGCATATCTTTTCTCAAATTTTCAAAATGAACCATATGAACGTTGGGTAAATCCTTAATTGCCCACCACGAGCTGACATTTTCCCAAAAGGGCCAGAATGGATAACCGTCTTTGTCAAGCCAGTCATGATAATATTGTACAATTGAATCAACGGGTTTTCCAATGGGAGGCCCAACACGTCCCGGAGTATCGTTAAGTGCTTGATACCAAAAATCATTGGCACACGTATGATGATTATACATACTCCATACCACGTCTCTGCCATCACGACCTATATAAATATATTTTGCCTGAGGAGAAAATACCAAAGCGTCTACAGGTAAATGCGTTTTAATGAAACGCCTGTGTTGCTGACTTTCCACTGCAGGTAATTTTATTTCCTTTGGGGGAATTCGTAAATCAAGCCATGGAGACATTTCGGCTACTTCAAGATTATCTTCACCATTGAAAATGAGTTGAGAAACAATTTGCTGCAACCACGTGGTTCCTGATTTTGCGTAGGTGGAAATGATGATATCATCATTTCTGAACTTGAAATCATTCCACATAGTGGAGTCGAAATGATGGCTATGCATCTCTCTTGTTTTTTTTGGGGTAGTGTGGGTGGTATCCATTTTAATGATTTAGGCGGAGGGATTTTTTTTATTTGGTTGAATGTAGGAAAATTTCAGCTTTTATTATCCGTGAATAGGATAACCATAGAAAATGACTCTTAGAGTGTTCAACCCACCGTACTATCAATCATCTGCATCGACACAAGAGCATCATCCATAGAGCAAGGGTTTTCTCCTTCACCTCGGAAATACTGAACTGCTTTGGCGATCATGTCATGCTGAATATTGGGATGATTGGTGAACTCCAGGTTTTCTGTTCCTTCGCTCGTTTTTATTTCCAGTTTTGCACCGGTGAAAAATGAAAACTTCATGGTCCCCTGATCACCGATCATTTCACAGGTATCGGCAATGGCAGATTGATGCACTGCAAACGACCACACCCCACGAAATAAAATGTCATGGGAAAAAACGATTTCCAAACTTGTGGTGTCTGGCGCATTGTATTTTTTGTCCTGGTTCAATGATCTTCCACGCATTTCAATCGGTTTGCCAAAAAACCAATACATCAGGTCCAGTTGGTGAGGCGATAGGTCGTGAAAGTATCCACCGCCAGAAAGTGCAGGATTCACCCGCCAGTTGTCAGAGGTCTTGGTAATGATGTTAGCATCTACCGCCTGAAGCGTGCTTACGTTCACGAGTTTTACTTTGCCGATTTTATTTTCGGCCAACAATGATTTCACTTTATTGAATAACGGCAAGGCTCTTCGGTAATGGGCACCCGTTGCAGGAACTCCTGTTTTTATAGATTCATCGCGTATGCGCAAACAGGAATCCGCATTAAGCGCCAATGGTTTTTCGATGTAGACCGGCTTGCCTGCTGCCATGGCTTTAAAGGCATACTCTTCATGTTGGGCAGGAGGTGTAGCAATATAAATGGCGTTGACCTCAGGATCATCAATCAACTGCTGGGCATCGGCATAATAGGTGGGTACGTTGTTTCGTGCAGCATAATCCTTTGCTTTCGCCTGATCGCGCCTCATGACTGCAACCAATCTTGAATGAGGTACTTTAGAGAATGCCGGACCACTTTTCACTTCACATACATCGCCACACCCAATTATTCCCCAGCGGAGTTCCTCTGTTATAAATTTCATTTAGCTTTGAGTAAATATGATCAATCGCCTTAACTACTTCGTTTTTCCTCGTGTCTTCGTGAATTTGTGGTTCAGGTTTTTAAACCACTAAGGCACAAAGACACTAAGGTTCACCAAGAGAGATTTGCATTATTATTTCCGAGCGAACTTCTCCTGATATGAAATTTCATCGTGCTTCAGTAAATATTGTCAATCGTCTTCGTGTTTCTTTGTGTCTTCGTGACTCTGTGGTTCAGATTTTTAAACCACTAAGGCACAAAGACACTAAGGTTCACCAAGAGAGATTTGCATTGTTATTTCCGAGCGAACTTCTCCTGATATGAATTTTGTTGCGATTCAGTGAATATTGTCAATCGTCTTCGTTTTTCCTTGTGTCTTCGTGACTTTGTGGTTCAGATTTTTAAACCACTAAGGCACAAAGACACTAAGGTTCACCAAGAGAGATTTGCATTGTTATTTCCGAGTGAACTTCTCCTGATACGAATTTCAATAGCAATCTGTAAAGATTATCAATTGTAAAAGCAACTTGGTTCTCCTCGGTGTCTTAGTGCCTCAGTGGTTCATAATTTTTACCACTGAGGCACGAAGGCACAAAAAGATGCAAGTCACTAAACTTTATCTGGTACGGTGTAAGGAGCCCGGTATGCTCTTCCCAACATCTTATTTGCTTCGGCATCGCCCGGAAATGTTTCTGTTTTCGGATCGAACGTGAGTACACGTCCGGTCTGGTAGGCGATGTTTCCAAGATGAGCGAGTCCGGAGGATAAGTGAGCGGTTTCAACAGGAGCGTTGCACAACGCTGGATTTTTAGCCGCTACCGCATCAACGAAATTTTTATAATGATCACCGCCTTCTTTTCTGGTTGGGCCAGGCTTTTTATCACGTCCAAGAAATGTTTCATACTTGTCGTATCCATTGATCACCATGTATCCTTCACTCCCATAGAAGATGTTTCCAATTCCCACTCCATCTTCAGCATTGCTCATCCACGGTCTTACTTCAAACTGGATAATTTTCTTTTCCTTTGGATAATGATAAACAGAGGATAATACTTCAGGAGTTTCTTTATAATCATCCCATAGAAATTTGCCGCCCATGGAAGTGATTTTTTCTGGCAAGCCTACATTCAATCCCCACATACAAAGATCAGTTTCATGTATGCCCTGGTTGCCCACATCGCCATTGCCATAGTTCCAACTCCAATGCCAATTGTAGTGAACATAGTTCTTTGAAAACGGACGCATCTCAGCTGGACCTGTCCAGATATCATAATTCAACCCTTCGGGCACGGGTTCAGTTTTCTTATCTCCAATATCAGGTCTCCACTTAAACACAAGACCTCTTGCCATATATACATTGCCAATTAGTCCTTCGCGCAAATGTTTAATGGCTTCCTGCATCGCCACAGAACTGCGCAACTGAACACCATGTTGCACCACGCGGTTATATTTCTTTGCTGTTTCAATCAGTTTCTTTCCTTCAAAGAGATTGTGTGTGCCTGGCTTTTCTACATACACATCCTTGCCGGCTTGCATGGCCCAGATAGCAGCGAGTGTGTGCCAGTGATTGGGTGTAGCAATGCTTACAGCATCCACACTTTTATCATCAAATACTTTGCGTAAGTCTTGTTCCATTTTCACTTTACGGCTATAGGTTTTTTCAAACTCATCAGCACGGGTTTGCAAAATGACCTTATCGGGATCACACAAGGTTACCACCTGCGCGTGATCCTGTTTCTGAAAGCCTTTGATGTGATCCTGACCGCGACCATTTACTCCGAGCACAGCTACCTGCACTTTGTCATTGGCACCAAATGCACTGGATGGAATGATGGTGGGGATACCGAAAGCGATGACCGCTCCTGTAGTGTTTTTAATAAATGTCCTTCGGGTAAGTTTATTTTTATTCTTCATAACGATTGGTTGAAATTATTTTTTGATTTTGGTCTGAGCTTCTTTGATCATCGCATCGAACACCTCATGTTGTTCGATCATGGCTTTTACTTTATCAGCAGGTTCGGTACGACATTCAAGCAGAATCCATCCATTGTAATCCATGTTTACAAACAGGTTCATCAATTGCTGATAAGGATACTTGCCGATATTCATTTCACGAACGTGAACAGTGTCGCCTTGCCGGTCTTTTACTAAATTGAAATTATACTCCAGGCCTTGGCCAATGAGGTCTTCATCGTTGCAGTTCCAGCACGTATAAACATTCGGATGATTGGCCACATCCATGATGGCTTTGATGTTGGGAAGTTCCTGGGTTTCGTTGCCGTGCACTTCCAACCTGATTTTTTGTCCGTAGTCGGCACCAAATTTCCCCACTTCATTCAGCGCTTTGCCGATTTGCTCAATGGTTTTTTCGCGTGGCACTTCTTGGTGGAAAGCGTTGGGTTTTACTTTCACGCCTGTTCCACCTACATCTTTTGAAAGTTTAATCCACTCTTTGGTCTTCTCAATGGATTTTTTGAGTTGGTCCTGATCTACAAAATCATATTGCTCGTTGGTGCCCATCCCTACTATTTTCACCGGGCTGTCGGCAAACATTTTCTTTACTTCTTTCCTTTTGGCGGCCGAGATGGAAGGATCCACTCCATGTGCGTGTTCTGTGCGCAATTCCACACCATAGATTTTTGTCGCTGAACAGTTTTTGATCAGGGTCGGAACATCCCAGTCTTTGCCCCACAGGTAGGTGACCAACCCTAATTTCATTTTCGATTTTGCCGCTGGTGGCGAAATGAAACCATTGGCCATAAAAGCGCCTGTTAGCAAGGCTAAATCGCGGATAAAAATTCGTCTGTTTTTCGCTTCGTTGAACATAAGATTGGTTAAGAATTAAAATTGAAAATCCGGAATTGAGCCACTATCAAGGAGACGCAATTTCCCTTTATCGACCCTTATATCCGTATGAAAAATAAACACTTCTAATGTAAGGATATGACACTTAAATTACGTCATCAACATAATATAAGGCATCGCCTTATCCAAGAATTAAACGAATTGATTGATGATCAAAAAAATAACCATACTCGTGGTGCTGATTGCGCTTGCCAGCCCTGGTTTTTCACAAGGAAAAGAGGAGTGGGAGAATCTCTTTAATGGAAAGGACTTAAAGGGATGGAAGCAACTGAATGGCAAAGCCAAATATGAAATTCAGAATGGCGAGCTCGTGGGTACTACAGTGGCCAATGAACCCAATTCATTCATCGCAACTGAAAAGGATTACGGAGATTTCATCCTGGAGCTTGAATACAAAGTGCCGCAGGGAATGAATTCGGGTATTCAGTTTCGCAGTTTAAGTAAGACCGACTACATGAACGGTCGTGTTCATGGATATCAGTTTGAAGTTGACCCGTCCGACAGAGCCTGGACAGGTGGTGTCTATGATGAGGCCCGCAGAGATTGGCTCTACACCATGGAGTATAATCCAACGGCAAAGCCTGCCTTCAAAAAGGATGAATGGAATAAAATAAGATTGGAATGTATCGGCACCAGCTTGCGCACATGGGTGAATGGTGTTGCGGCAGCACACGTTGTGGATGATGTTACGTTAAGTGGATTCATTGCCTTGCAGGTGCATGCCATTGGTAAAGAGGATCAGCCGGGGAAGCAGATTCGTTGGCGCAATGTTCGCATTCAGACAAAAAATCTCAAACCTTCACCTCCCGATAATGTATTTGTTATGAATTTTATTCCCAATAACCTTTCTGAAAAAGAAAAGAGCATGGGATATGCCCTGCTATGGGATGGCAAAACCACCAATGGATGGCGAGGTGCCTATAAAGAAAAATTTCCCGATAAAGGATGGGAGATTAAAGATGGAACCATCAGCGTTCTGAAATCAACCGGAGGCGAATCAGAAAATGGTGGTGATGTTGTCACTGAAAAAGAGTTTGGAGCTTTTGATTTGCAATTTGAATTTAAGCTCACCGAAGGAGCCAATAGTGGATTGAAATATTTTGTTACTGAAAGTGAAGGTAATAAAGGATCGGCCATTGGTCTTGAGTATCAGATTCTCGATGATGCAACTCATCCCGATGCCAAACAAGGTGTGGTGGGTAATCGCACGATGGCATCATTGTATGATCTTATTCCATCCATTAAAGAAAGACGAGGTCAGCACAAAATTGGCGAGTGGAATTATGGCCGGGTTCTTGTTTATCCGGATAACCGCGTGGAGCATTGGCTCAATGGATATAAAGTAGTGGAATACAAACGAGGCTCACCGATTTACCAGGCGTTGGTGGCCAGAAGCAAATATGCCAAGTTTGAAAACTTTGGTATGGCTGCGAAAGGAAGAATCCTGTTGCAGGATCATGGAGATAATGTCTCATTCAGAAGTATTAAAATCAAAGAGTTAAAATAAACCTTAACAAATAGAAGTGATATGAAAAAATCGAGAAGGGAATTCATTAAAAAATCTGCGATGGCTACTGCCGGCACATACCTGGGTGCGTTTGCATTCAGTCCTAAAAGCTATGCGAATATTATTGGTGCCAATGATCGGGTTCGAGTTGGTGTAGTTGGCTTTTCAGATCGTTTTCGCTCTTCATTGCTGCCAGCATTTTCGGATCATCACAAGGAATTGAATTTTGATATGGTTGCGGTATCTGACATTTGGAAGAGGCGCAGGGAGGAAGGGCAAGCCCAGATTAAGGAAAAGATGGGCCACGACATCAAAACATTTGTGAACAATGAAGCATTGTATAGTTCAAAAGAGGTAGATGCTGTAATTATCAGTACTGCCGATTTTCAACATGCGCTTCACACCGTGGAAGCAGTGAAAGCTGGATGCGACACATATACCGAGAAGCCATTTGCTGAAACAATGGAAGATGCCCGTGCCGCTTTGAAGGCAGTACGTGATTCAAAAAAGATTGTGCAGATCGGATCTCAAAGAAGAAGCGGAAGAAATTATCACGAAGCTGCTGCATTTGTGCAGTCTGGAAAATTTGGCCCGATTACCATGGTAGAGCTTTCATGGAATGTAAATCAACCTGGTCGATGGAGAAGAAAATCATTGGTAGAACAAATCAAAGAGAGCGACACGGACTGGAAGCGCTTCCAGATGAATCGTCCACAAACTGCATGGGATCCGCGCAAGTATTTGGAGTTCCGTCTATTCTGGCCTTACTCTTCCGGGTTGGCTGGTCAGTGGATGAGCCACCAGATTGATACAGTGCATTGGTTCAGTGGATTGAAAAATCCAAGAAGCGTGGTTGCCAATGGAGGTATTTATGTTTGGAAAGATGGTCGTAAAAACTGGGATACCATTACTGCCGTGTTTGATTATGGCCCATCGAATGATCTTGCCAATGGCTTCCAGGTCACCTTCGCCTCACGTATGCACAATGGTGATGATAGTCCTGCTGAAATCTATTACTCTAATGGTGGAGAAATGAATTTGGATACAAACATGGTATCGCCAACGGGCGGTCTACGTGAAAAGGCTGCGCAGGCAATGGGCATGAGTGCGAACTTATTACCTGAGAAGAATCTGAACGTGGTGGATGAAAAGGTGATTGCTTCTGCAAACACAGGCAATGATCCATTAACTTCCGGCCACATGCGTAACTGGATGGAGAGTGTTCGCGATCGTAAAGAACCAAACGCGCCTGTTGAGGCAGGTTACTCACATGCAATTGCCTGCATTATGGTGAATGCCGCAGTACAAACCGGTTTGAAAGCCACCTTTGATGAGAAGACGCAGGAAGTAATGGCAGGCGGAAAAGTATTTAAATATTGATTTGATCAACGATGATTCAACTAAATAAAATTATAAAAACAGGGGCGGTCACGTCCCTGTTTTTATTCATTGTAAGCATGGGCTATGCGCAAAAGCCGGTGAAATTCACAACGGATGAGAAGAACAAAAAGGTAGATGTGATCATCGATGGAAAGTTATTTACTTCCTACATCTATCCCGATGATCTTGATAAGCCAGTATTGTATCCCATGTACACCTCGAAAGGAACGGTGATCACGCGAGGGTTTCCCAGGGACCCACGTGCAGGCGAACGGGTTGATCATCCTCATCATGTTGGATTATGGTTTAACTATGGTGACGTGAATGGATTAGACTTCTGGAACAATTCCTATGCGATTCCGGCAAATGAAAAAATTAAATATGGAAGCATTCGTCACCAAAAGGTGATGAAAGCGGAAGCTGGAAAATCAAAAGGTACATTGGTGGTGCAAACCAACTGGGTGGACAGCAAAGGAACAGTTCTGTTGGTCGAGGAAACTACATTCGTTTTTTCGGGAACGGATAACATGAGAACGATCGACCGAACCACTCAACTCACCGCACAAAAAGAGAAAGTAGTATTCAAAGAAACCAAAGAAGGTATGATGGGCCTTCGTCTTGATCGCGCCTTTGAAGAGCCATCCACCAAACCGGAAGTATTTACTGACGCAAGCGGAAAGCCAACTACCGTTGCTGCCCTTAATGACGAAGGTGTAAACGGAGTGTATCGCAACAGTAAGGGCGAGGAAAAAGGAAATGTGTGGGGCAAACGTGCAGATTGGGTTTCCCTTTCTGCCACCAAAGAGGGTGAGCCCATCACCATTGCCATGGTAGACAACAAAAAGAATATCGGATATCCGGCACATTGGCATGCACGCGGTTATGGTTTGTTTGCCGTGAATAATCTTTCGTCAAAATCGTACGTGCCTACGGAAGAAGAATCCATTCATACATTGAATCCGGGCGAGTCCATGGTGTTGAAATATCGCGTACTTATTAATTCCGGAAAACTTTTGAGTGATGGAGAGATGAATCAGCAGTTTACAGAATTTAATAAGTAAGATTTAGCATGACGCAATTGACGAAGCAGTTATTCTCAGTAGAAAATAAAATTGCAGTGATCACCGGAGGAACCGGTGTATTGGGTTCGGTAATGGCCAAAGGCATGGCCGAGGCAGGCGCACATGTGATCATCGTTGGCAGAAGGGTGGAAGCCGGTGAAAAAGTGGTTAACGAAATTCAACAAGCCGGAGGCAAAGCAAAATTCTTCCAGGCCGATGTATTGAATAAAGAACAACTTCAACAGGCAAAAAGTAAGATCATTGCTTCGGTGGGCACCATCGACATTTTGATTAATGGAGCAGGTGGCAATTTGCCGGGAGCCACCATTGCACCGGACAAAACTTTTTTCGACCTCGATACCAAAGCATTTCAACAGGTAGTGGATTTGAATTTGCTGGGCACGGTGTTGCCTTCACAAATTTTTGGTGAAGTAATGGCGGCCAACAAAAAAGGGGTTATCATTAATATCTCTTCGATGGCTGCGTTCAAACCTATCACCAGGGTAGTGGGCTATTCGGCAGCAAAAGCTGCGATTGATAATTTCACTCAGTGGCTGGCCGTGGAACTGGCAAAAAAAATAGGTGAAGGTATTCGTGTCAATGCGATTGCACCTGGATTCTTTATTACCGAACAAAACCGTACGCTATTGACTAATCCAGATGGAAGCCTCACCGCACGAGGCAATGCGGTTATCAACCAAACACCTTTCGCCCGCTTTGGTGAGGCAAGTGAGTTAGTGGGAACATTGCTATGGCTTTGCTCAGATGCATCGAAGTTTGTTACTGGCGTGGTCGTTCCTGTGGATGGCGGATTCAATGCGTTTTGTGGCGTTTAAAAAATATCCTGAGGGATTTATACTACGAACTATATTGGTTTTATGAGCAATAATAAATTTTTAGGCGAAGATTTTCTCCTGCAATCTGAAGAAGCCAAGCAACTCTATCATCATCATGCTGCAAAGGCTGCTATCCTGGATTACCACAATCATTTATCACCGAAGGATATTGCTGAGAACCGTCAGTTCGACAACATAACGGAGATATGGCTCGAGGGCGATCATTATAAGTGGAGAGCCATGCGCGTCAATGGCATTAATGAACGGTACTGCACCGGTACTGCAAGCCCAGAAGAAAAGTTTATTAAGTGGGCGGAGACCGTGCCCAGCACGATGCGCAACCCGCTGTATCACTGGACACACCTTGAACTGAAAAGATACTTCGGAGTGACCGAATTACTAAATGCCAAATCAGCGAAAGCGATTTACGACCATTGCAATACACTACTAAAGAAAGGGGAATTTAAAGTGCAAGGCTTATTGTCCATGATGAAAGCGGAAGTAGTTTGTACCACCGATGATCCAACCGATGATTTAAAATATCATGAAGCGATGACTTCATCAAAAACGCTGAAGATGTTTCCTACATTCCGTCCGGATAAATCCTATTCGTTTGATGATGTTGCTTCTTACAAAACGTACATTCAGAAACTATCAACGGCTTCTTCCGTGGAGATTAATTCACTCCAGTCTTTATTCAAAGCCTTGGAAAACAGGATAGATTTTTTTCACGAACATGGTTGTCATGCTTCAGACCATGGTCTGGAGATATTGCCCTATAGCAAGATGTCGATGGGCGAAGCTGAAAAAGCATATACTAACCTGCTCGGTGGAGGCACTCTTTCTGCGGAAGAGAAAACAGGACTTCGGTTTAATATCTTGATTCAGGTGTGCAGGATGTACCATGCGAAAGGCTGGGTACAACAGTTTCATTTAGGCGCATTGCGTAACAACAATAGTCGGATGCTGCGCGAGTTAGGGCCGGACACGGGCTTTGATTCCATCGGTGATTTTTCTCAGGCACAAATGATGTCTCGCTTTTTTGATCAACTGGATAACAGCAATCAATTAGCGAAAACCATTATCTATAATTTGAATCCAGCTGATAATGAATTGTTCGCCACCATGACTGGCAATTATAGTGATGGAACCACCCCTGGTAAAATGCAGTGGGGAAGTGGCTGGTGGTTTCTCGATCAGAAGGATGGGATGCAGAAGCAGATGAACACACTTTCAAACATGGGTTTGCTTTCGCGATTTGTTGGAATGGTGACCGATTCACGAAGTTTCCTTTCCTTTCCACGCCATGAATATTTCAGAAGAATATTATGCAACCTGATAGGGGAGGACGTGAAACAGGGAGAATTGCCGAATGATATGCCACACCTTGGAAAAATGGTGGAAGATATTTGTTATAATAATGCTAACGCCTACTTTAACTTTTAACTTTCAGAATTCACCTACTCCATCTCTGTCAACATGAGTGATTCAGCCAATTCTGTTTCTGGTTCCGTGAAAAACTACCGATGGACTATTTGTGCCCTCGTGTTTTTTGCCACCACAGTTAACTATCTCGACAGGCAAGTGATTAGCCTATTAAAGTCTGTGCTGTCGAAAGATCTGCAGTGGGATGATGGAGATTATGCCAACGTGGAGATCGCTTTTAAACTCGCTTATTCTTTTGGTATGTTGATCGCAGGAAGAGTGGTGGATATACTTGGAACCAAAAAAGGTTATGCTGCGGCCACTGGCTTATGGAGCGTGGCTGCCATGGCTCATGGCTTTGCCAATACTACGTTTGGGTTTATTATTGCCCGTGCAGGATTAGGTGTAACTGAAGCAGGGAATTTCCCTGCCGCGATCAAAGCAACAGCCGAGTGGTTTCCGAAAAAAGAACGTGCATTTGCCACTGGTATTTTTAATTCCGGCACCAACATTGGCGCCATCGTAGCACCGCTGACCGTGCCCTTTATCGCAGTGGCCTGGGGATGGAAGTGGGCCTTTATCATAACCGGTGCTATAGGTTTTATCTGGTTGGTGTTATGGCAGATCTATTATACACACCCGGACGACTCTAAAAAATTAAGCAAAGAAGAATATGATTATATCCATTCTGATAAAGAAGATGAGGCGATTGAGAAGGCCGGCAAGGATGAGAAAGTATCCTGGTTTAAATTGTTAGGCTATCGGCAAACCTGGGCGTTCGCATTAGGTAAATTTTTAACAGATCCCATCTGGTGGTTCTATTTATTCTGGTTGCCCGACTTCCTGCAAAGTGAATATAAATTAAGTATGTTGGAAATGGCTGTGCCCGTGGCTGTGGTGTATTTGATATCTACCATCGGAAGTATTGGAGGCGGTTATCTCCCCATGTTTTTCATGAACAGAAATATGCCTGCCTTCAAAGCAAGGAAAACGGCCATGTTCATTTTTGCTTTGTGTGTTATGCCTGTGGTGTTTGCTCAATATGCCGGTGAAGTAAATATGTGGCTGGCAGTATTAGTGATTGGTATTGCCGCGTCAGCACATCAGGCGTGGAGCGCCAATATATTTACAACCGTGTCCGACATGTTTCCTAAAAAAGCTACGGCTTCCGTTACCGGGATTGGTGGCATGGCAGGTGGCGTTGGTGGAATTGTACTTACCTGGGCAGTGCAGAAGAATCTCTTCGTTCACTACCGCGAAATTGGTCAGATAGAAAAAGCGTACTTCATCATGTTTCTGATTTGTGGTTCAGCTTACCTGATGGGTTGGCTGGTGATGCATTTACTGGCGCCTAGGATGAGTAAAGTGAAATTGTAAAAAAAATTATAAGGCGAAAATTTAAGCCACAGATTCACAGATTAAACCAGTGAATCTGTGGCTTGGTGTTAGACTAATCTTCCACTTCTACCATGGCTTTGATTACTCCGTTTGCCGGATTCAGCCAACTTTCAAATTGATCTTTCACCTGATCGAAGCGCGCACGATGCGTGATGTAATGCTTCGGATTGATCAGCCCTTTTTTGATGGAATCAATAACATGATTGAAATCTTCCCTCGTGGCATTGCGACTGCTCATCAACGTAGCTTCGCGCTTATGAAACTCGGGATGACTGAAGGTGATGTTTCCTTTCTGTAAGCCAATCAACACATATCGTCCGCCATGAGCCATAAAATGAAAAGCCCCGTTGATTGCTTCCCGATTTCCTGTGGCATCGATCACTACAGTCGGCATGGACCCATGAGTAATTTCTTTTATCTTTTCAATGTAATGGGGTTGCTGCGAGTTGATGGTGAAGGGAACACCTAATTTATCACGGCAGAAATTTAATCGTGATTCAACGCGGTCTATGGTTATCACATTAGCTTGAGCGATTCTGGCAAATTCCATGGTTCCTAATCCGATAGGACCCGCACCAATCACGACAACGAATTCACCAGGTTTGATTTCTGCTCTACGCACGCCATGTGCTCCAATAGATAATGGTTCAATGAGTGCCAGTAAATCAAGCGACAGGCCTTCCCCATGAACGAGCGAATAGTTGGGAACAGACAAATACTCAACCATACCACCGTCAGTATGCACCCCGCTGACTTTAAGTGTGGCGCAACAATTTGTTTTGCCGTTCACACAGGCAATACATTTTCCACAATGAAAATATGGAATGAACGTGACGATGTCGCCATTCTTAAAATCAGGATGATTAGTCTCAACTAATTCTCCTGATATTTCATGGCCTAATATTCTTGGATACTCAAAATAGGGTTGCGTCCCTTCAAAGGCATGAAGATCAGTGCCACATATTCCGATGCGTTTGATTCTTATGATGGAGTGCTCCTCTTCAAGTGCAGGTTTTTCACTTGAACCATATTCAAAATGCCCAGGCGAAACGCATGTGAGAATTTTCATTTTCAAATAGTAGATCGATCTGTACTTACCCTACTTCTGCCTGGCAAGGTCCAGTGCTTTCGTAGTGGTATAATATTTCGCTAACATGTTGGGAACTTCCCATGCAGGCATATTTCCATTATCCAGGTATTCCAGAAACTTTTCTGTAACACGACCAAAGTGAGCTTCGTGTCCTTCCTTATATTTTTCAGGAATAGTTACTTCCCATAGATCACCTGCTTTCAGGACACCAATCCCAGGATAGGAGGTTTGTAACTTTGCAACTTCTGTCGCTAGAATTGTTTCAACATCACCACGGCTTCCGAGAGGCTGGATGTATAAGGTTGGCTTATACTGTTGTTCTGCTCCTTGTTTGATAATCAAATTGGCTTTCGTCCCACGCATTATTGAGTAGTGAGTGTCGCCTGCACCTTCTGGTGCCTTGTAGTTCCAGATCACAGAAACCTTAGCATGTACATTCTTTAATTTGTAATGAATCTCACCATTTGAAAATACATTCAGGATGGTATCCTTCTCCACATCTTTCTTAAGATACTCAGGAAATTCATTGAGTTTTGTAATTGCCTTGAACTGGCTTAACGTCATGGCCGTGGCGGTACGCACGGCTTTATTAATTTGAATGTCTTTATGACAATCTACAATTTGATTGGGGAAACATTCCCATTGTACCAAGTCAACCAGGTGAGTAGTGACATCTACAATACCTTCTCCCTGTTGCGATACATCCATGAACCAGGGTGGCCGTGTTAATATATTTCCGGATACATATTTAAAATAATGATGGACGCTTTCCTTCGTCACGGATGGATTATCAGGAGTGCCTTCTTCCAGGGTTCCAAACACCTCCGGTAACAACGAGAATTCACGTTGGAGCATCGTGGTGATTTCATATCGCTCCGTCATGATATCGTATAGCAGTAATTTATTTTTACTGGCGCTTTCGAAGGATTGCCTTAATGTTTCAAAATCTTTCTCATCAATGATCATTGGCTTATCGGCCAGCACATGAAACCCTGCATCCAGCGATTTGGAAATGTATTCCGCCTTCTTCATGTTATTACCGGATATGACCACGACATTACCGGCTTTCTCTTCAAGCATTTTTTGAAAGAAATCTTCTCCGGTATAGATCACTTCATTCCATCGTGTGGGTGACTCCGCCCGTGTATTAAACCCATTGATCCTGCTGAGGTGCAATTGAAGATCGGGTCCAACGGGTGCATACACATGTACCGTAGAGTCCACATTATCATACATCGACTTTTGAACCAGTGCCGCGTGGAAATGACCAGGGTCGAGTGTTAGAATGTGATAAGGCCTTGCGTTTTCCATGGGTTCAGATTTTTTACAAGACGCGAACAAAACAATTAAAACGCAAGCACTTAAACAGGCAATGGACCTTAAATTCATTTTTAACTTAATTTATTTTTCATGAAGTTAGATAGATCATACGCGGCACGCTGAGGACGCGACAGCATTTTATTGGCTTCCTCATCATTTTTGAATTTCTCTGTCTTAGGATCCCAGTACACTTTTCTGTCAACTTTCATGGCAATGTGATGGACAAGGCAAGTTGAGCAGGATCGGTGCGCTTCTTCGACAGGAGCAATGTTTGGTTTTTTGTCACGTATACTTTCCAGCCAATTGCCGTGATGATCTTTACTTACGATAAAATGAAATTCATTCGGCCCAATCACCGACTTAATAATTTTTGGATCACTCGCATCAAGCGGTTTTGTTCCATCAGAATTGACTACCGGATCACTTGAGGTTGCCTGGTAGTTTCCCCGTGTAACAAAGATCCAGCCTTCGGAGCCCTCAAACTTTATTCCATTAGGAAGTTCATTACTTACGATCATATGAACACCGTTATCGTAAAGTGCTTCTGTTCTGAAAATTCCATGCACATTCCATAGGCCACTCTTTGGAAAGTCGGCATGACCCCATACTTCAATAGGCCCCGATCGCTCCATGCCCATGCCCCAGTGTGCAGAGTCAATGTGATGCGAACCCCAACCGGTGATCATGCCGGCTCCGAATTGCTCGCAACGCAACCAACCGGGCCGGTCATAATCCGCTTGTGGGTGAACTCTCTTTTCTGTGTAATAAACGTCAGGTGTGGAACCTAACCACATGTCATAATTAAGATTGGTTGGAACTGGCATCTTGGGTTCTTCATTGCCTGATGGATCGCCTGGCAAACCAACTTGCACGGTTTTTAATTGGCCGATTCTTCCGTTGCGAACTAACTCGGCCGCGTAACGAAACTGTTCCCATGAACGCTGCTGACTGCCAATTTGAAAAACAATTCCTTGTTTCTGGATGTAGTCACTCACAATTCTTCCTTCAGATATAGTAAGCGATGCCGGCTTCTGCATGTAGATGTGTTTCTTTTCTCTCGCAGCAGCTAGCGCAATCATTGCGTGGGTGTGATCAGGCGTACTGATCAACACGGCATCAATATCTTTATTCTTCACCAACTCACGGAAATCATGATACTCCTTTACACCATCATAAGGCTTTCCAAGTTTCTTAGCGTAATATTCGTTCACCAGCTTCTTGCCATCGGCTGCACGTTTAGTATCCAGATCACACACGGCCGTTACCTGGGCAAAATCATATTTCAATACTCCCGGTAAATCATGACCTCTTGAAATGCGACCATTACCAATGGCACCGATGTTGATCCGGTTACTGGGGGCATGCTTGCCAAAGACAGTGGAGGGAAGGAGGGTGGGGATCCCAAACATCAGCGATGAAGCAACCGCTCCTTTCAGTGATTTTTGAATGAATGCTCTTCTGGATAGTGCGGATTTATTTTTCTTCATGACCATGTTTTTTTTAGACATCACACATTAATAATTAACCGACTCATCTTTTGATTTGGCGTAGGCCTTTGAATAATCTCTAGCCTTGAGCTGACTGGCAACAAATTGTAACCCTTGAAAGATATGTTTTACGAAGAGTGGATCCTCATAGTCTTTTTTATCATGACCTAAGGCGGTAATCCAGACAGTGCCACCATCAAACTTTTGATACCAGGCTGCCGGATACAAAGATGAAAAGGTGCCAGCGTTTATTTTAATATTCTCCGACTCCGATTGATCGAGGGAGGTTAAATCATGGGCGAGCACGGTGTGTATACCAGGATACATTTCTTTTTGAAAGTAACACTCGTCCTCCTTTTCCCAGACTTTTGGCAAACCGGCCATAGAAGGATGTTGAGGATCAATTACCAGTAGCTTATATTTTTGAAATTTTGGATGCCAGGCAAATGTTCCGCCCAACATCATTTTAAACCAGGGCCAGTTGCGTTCTGTTCCTACAACCGAATGAACGCCTACAAAGCCTCCTCCTGCTTCAACGAATTGTCTGAATGCCATTCGTTGTTCATCGGTATCAAACACATCGTTGTTGGTACTGGTAAAAAGTAAAATTGAATATTGTTTGAGATTTTCCTGGGTGAACACAGATGGGTTATCTGACACTTCTGTCTGAAATCCATATTGTAACCCCATCTTTTTGAAACAAGCTATAGCAAACGGAATGTTATCATGTACATATCCCTTTCCATTTTTTGTGTAGATAAGAACCTTCGTGTTTTTCCAGTTAATCTTAACTTGTTTTGAGGACTGTCCTGAAGAATTAAAAATGACACAACACGTAATAAGGAGTAGCAATAATTTTTTCATAAGCAAGCGTGTGGTCATTGCAATGATATCACTTTTCCCGCTGAGTTGATTTTTTTATCCTTTCATCCAGCTTAGAAAAGACCTTGATAGGATCATTTTTATCCACCTTTTCATTGATGATAAAGTCTTGTTCTATTTGTTGATAGAAGGTTCTGACCGCAGCATTTTCGTTAAGTACCGTCTCGATAAAAAGGCATTCAGATGACGTAGCTTCCCCACATAAATATTTGGCCAAAAGGGCCCATATTTCATCCCGAACTTCTTCCATATTAGTATGACGAGCATACTCGTGCATCCCCTTACAAGCTAAGCCAGTGTTTTGATATTTCAAATGAGTTAGATATCAGCGGTTGCCAAATCCCACCGTTGGGGAGGCAAGAGGAGAAAGTGATCTGCAAAGGCAATTTACGGGCCTGCCATTTTTGATAACGAACGAAATGATTTCAGGCTCTTGGATTGTGGTCCCTGAAAAGGAATTATATGATGGTAACTAAGAGTTTTTCAGGGCAGTATTCAGGCGATCAGTAATATACTCCCGTTCTATTTGAGGTATCCCCGAATTCCTTTCTTTTATGGCCGCATTGACTTTGGCAAGTTCCTCCGTTTCTTCTGACGCAAACCGATGTTCTTCTACTTTTAAAAGATTATCGTAAGGGCCCTTTGAGGAGATCAGTTTGACAAAAACCGGGGCGGTCTCAATGGCAATAAATAGTAAAATGATAAACCATTCGGCCCACCACATGGCACTGTTTTGTTGGGTAAGGCGGCTCATGGCTTCAATACGCGCAGCTGGACCGTTTACTTTGGCGTTTTCTATGGCGTCAATCTCTGCTGTCAATATAGAATCGCTTTTATGAACTCTTTTTTCCAACGAGGCAATACGGGTCTTATTATCGAGTCTCAATTGTTCCAACTCGTTTTCTGCATCATCAGCATTGGCTTTTTTGATTTTGTAGATCGGGCCGAGGTTTTTCCGTTTGCTACCACCGGTGCCATCGGCTTCTTCACTTGCAATGCGCAGCAAATCATCCCGTAATATTGTTTTGACCTGGAGCTCTTGCTTAAGTGTAGTGATCTCTGATTTCAGGCTATCCTGGGTTGCAACGAAGCGTATTTTTACTTCGGCTTCCTGGCGTGCACGTTGCTGTTGATCCATGATGATGAGCTCCGCATTAATTTCCTTTTCAAATATTTTTAGCTCAAGTGGCTTGGCAATGACTACGGAGATGAGAATTGCCAATAAAATCCGCGGCAAAGCCATAAACAATTCTCGACTAAATTTTCCCTCCTTACGCATGCTGGATACTATAAACCGATCAAGGTTAAAAATCAACATACCCCATAGCAAACCACTGGCTGCGGCTATCCATGCATTATCAAATACAGTGTACATGGCGTATCCTCCTGCCAACGCTGCAAACAATCCTGTAAAGAATACTGTGGCGCCAATGCCCACATACTTACTTTTTTCAGTTGGACATTTTTTTAGAATGGCTACGTCCGCACCGGAGCATAGCCAGAAAAAGGAGGTTAATTGCTGCATGATATCCCTAACGGGCTCTTCAATTTAAATATTGTCCTCAAGGCTCAACTTATGTGCCAGCATTGCAGCCTGATATTTGGGATCAAAATTCAGTATGATTTATTTGAGATGTACGGTTATGAACAGACGAGTGTTCATTTATTTCCTAATCGTAACATATCATAAGATATTTGAAGTAGACAATAAACGGCTTAAAATAGTATATTGCTAAGTAAGATTTTCGAATAAAGATTTCATGAAGGTTGCCTTGATTTTATTAGTGTTGATCATGGCCTGCAAGCCATCTCAACAAATAGGTGAGTTGGTTGGCGTGCCGGCTACTCGCACGCTGGAGGATACAGTGTGGGTATTGAAAGAATTAAATGGAAAAGCAATCGATCCGGTCGCTCAAAAACCTATTTATGTATTATTCAATTCGGCCCAGCGAAGTGTTTCCGGATATAGCGGCTGCAATTCTTTCAGCGGCTCATATACAAAAAACGGAATGAGCATAGAGTCAAAACTGGCTTCAACCAGAATGTTTTGTGATGGAAAAATGGAGACGGAGACAACCATTCTCAACCTGTTAAATGCTCCTGCTAAATATAAAGTGGAGGAGCATATGCTTCATGTTGAATTGGATAAGCAGGTGGTGGCGATTTTCCATGCCGAAATAAAGTCATCCAATTAGATATATTTCTCTTCTGAAACTATACTCTTATGATTAAACTACTCTTTTATCTCCTGTTATTCATTTCTGTTCTTCCTGGCTATGCGCAGAACTCAATCGTAATCAATGCTGATCTTGGAAAAGAAAAAATAAGCAAGCATATCTATGGTCACTTTTCAGAGCACCTCGGTCACTGTATTTATGGAGGCTTTTATGTGGGTGAAGGAAATGTAAAAATTGCCAATACACAAGGTGTGCGCAATGATGTGGTTGATGCACTAAAGAAACTAAAGGTGCCCAACCTTCGCTGGCCAGGTGGATGTTTTGCTGACACCTATCATTGGAAAGATGGAGTAGGTCCTAAAAAAGACAGACCTACTATGGTAAACACCTGGTGGGGTGGCGTTACGGAAGACAACAGCTTTGGCACGCACGATTTTTTAAATATGTGTGAGCTGATCGGTGCAGAACCATACTTGTCGGCCAATGTGGGCAGTGGCACCGTGCAGGAAGTTTCAGAATGGATTCAGTATACGAATTTTGGGGGTGTAAGTCCCATGTCGAAGTGGCGCAAAGAAAATGGTCGCGAGAAACCCTGGAATGTAAAATACTGGGGCGTTGGAAATGAAGCGTGGGGTTGTGGTGGTAATATGACCGCAGAGTATTATACCAACGTCTACCGACAGTATGCTACCTTCATGACAGATTGGACGAACACGGGATCTCTTTTTAGAATCGCATCCGGGGCGAACTCCTCTGATTACCATTGGACGGAAGTAATGATGCGCGATATCCCTCACTCCATGCTGGAAGGCATTGCACTTCATCATTATTCGGTAATAGACTGGACCAAAAAAGGATCAGCGAAAGACTTCAGCGAACAACAGTATTTTCAAATCATGCAACGTGCCCTGTTAATGGATGAGTTGATTGTCAAACATTCCAATATCATGGACAAGTATGATCCCAACAAAAAAATTGCCCTGGTGGTGGACGAATGGGGAGGATGGTATGATGTTGAAACAGGAACAAATCCAGGTTTCTTATTTCAGCAAAACACGATGCGCGATGCCATTCTGGCGGGAGCGACCTTGAATATTTTTCACAACCACAGTGACCGTGTACGCATGGCTAACCTCGCACAAACGGTGAATGTATTACAGGCAGTGATACTCACCGATGGGGAAAAGATGTTGCTGACACCTACCTATCATGTCATGGAAATGTATAATGTTCACCAGGACGCGACTCTATTGCCGTTAAGTTTAAAATTCAACGAATATGTTTTAGGTAATGAAAGACTGCCTGCAGTTTCTGCTTCCGCCTCACGCGATAGCCAGGGTCTTACTCATATTTCACTGGTCAACATCGACTCAAAAAACAATCAGGAGATTACCATAGAATTACGAGGTGCTCATTATGCTTCTGTAACTGGCCGCATATTAACTGGTGAGAAGCTTCAAGACCATAATTCATTTGATGCGCCACAGAAAATAAAGCCTGCCGTTTTTAAACAAGCTACATTGAGTGGTAACTCATTAAAAGTATCCCTTCCGGCTCATTCGGTTGTGGTACTGGAAATGAAATAAACTTTTCTAACGATTATATTCCGACAGCCAGTGAAATTGCTTTTCAGCTAATTGAAAGTGCCGTTTGCTTTTTGTCAATTCAACATAGATAGAATCGTTTCTGATTTTTGCCCACAGTCGAATCGTATTTTTATCCGGTAACTCATAGCGGCTGTTAAACAGGAACGTGCTGTCGCCTGTGACGGATCGTTTTATGAAAGACATGGTGCTGGTCACAGAATCAGGTTTGTAATTAAAGTAGCCGCGCCTATAGCGTTGGCGGAAAAGGGTATCGGTTGAATTCACGCTGCCCAGTCCTCCTTTTTCAAAAATGACATCTTTCCAGACCAGGGTATCACTAGTCAAGACGGGTAATGTATCCCGATTGATAGCAAATGTCTTAACATCATATATCCCGGCTGCGATTGGTCTTAGCTCTTTCAGTGCTGAGCCTGACAAATAATACTCATAGTAATTGTAAAGAGGCATGATAGCTATGAACATGATCAGCACGGATTTGAGTACAATGCGACCATAGCGCGTTTTTTTACTAGAAAAGGTAATCTGATAACTATAGGAAGGCGATACGGGTTGGTTGAGCACAAAAAATTGTACAAGGCGTTTGGCATCATAGGCAAGTAGAAACAAACTGTAGAACAACAGGTGAATGGAAAATATCTTTACCGGAATGTCATAGCTAAGATTGAGCATGACTACATTGGCAAATACACCGACTCCAAGGCAAAGTCCCATCGTCACCGTTTTTCGGTTGAGCAAGAGTACACCGGCCATCGCCTCCATCATTCCTGAAAAAATCTGGTACGGTTCAGAGTATCCAATAAACAACCACGAAAATCTCATAGGCAGGAAGTCACCTAACGGAGTTGCTAATTGGCTTAGATTGGGAAAACTCATCTGCATTGCATACAACTTGATAATTCCATAACTCAAAGCCTGGGTGGCGATGAAGTATCGGACAAAAGTGCGAAGCCAATAGTCGCTTTTGATGTAATGCGTGCTCTTTCGATCGGCCATTGACCAGATACAACAGCCTATTGCTGCCAATGAAAGATAAAGCCAAAGTTGAGTCCAGCCATACGAGGTATCACCGCTTCCATTGAGCGGCACCAATACTTCTCTTACGTGAAATACATGATCGTTGGCTGCGTACACTAACCAATCAATAAACTGGTAATAATATTTGGTTACGTTGTTCAGACCTGGAATCATGTCAATCCACGTCCAGGGACTTATTTGTATCAAAATGTAAATGAAGAAAAACCGAAAGGATATTTTTCTCGAAGTACTCCAGGGGTCCAATGGTTTTGAACCGGTAATGTTCATGGTAGGTAAGGTCTTCACGGAAGTTTCAAGTTACATTTTCCTTTCAAATAGGAGAAGCCGGATAATGATATCTGCGCAGTTATTTTGCGGACATTTTTTCAGCTTGAATCTGACGATATTTTTCAATTCTAAGGGCCACATTTTCGCGTATGTTCATGTAGAACAGGTTCATATCGGCACGATGCCAGGTTTTTGTTCTTAAGAAGATTCGTCCTTTTACATAGGGTTTATTTATCCATAGAAGCTGTTGATGATTTTGGGCATCAACGGCATTAGGCACAAAGGTGAAATGAAGTCCAACTCCACCCGTGTTTAGTTCTTTTCCTGCAAATTTTTCACTTGAGTTCCATAACATAGGATTTGTAGAAAGTGATCCTTTGAAATACTGATCATAAGTTTTGGGATAAAAACCTCGTGCGAATGTGTTCCAGGAAGCCCACACACCCACATCATCGGGTCGCTCAGTGGGTAGAATATTTTTAAAAGCATCGGGCTTGATTGCGCGACCAACGAGGTAAGCAGCCATTAATTTTTCTTGTAACTCTTTCCCATCAAAAAATTCCTTCAGCAATCGTTCGCCATGAACGCTTCCCTGACTGTGCGAGGCAATAACAATGGCCCGGCCCTCATTGAAATTTGCCAAATAATATTCAAAGGCAGCCTTGACATCCGCATAGGCAAGGTCGAATGCTTGGTTAGCATCTTCTTTATTGGGAGTAAGAAAAGAATAATAATGAGCTTGTCGGTAGTAAGGAGCATAGACCCGGCAAGAGCCATTAAATATACTTGCCTGATTTAATAGGGTACCCAGTTGAGTGGTGCGATTCAACTCGATATCGTTGACATCGGCATTCCATTGATATGAATTGGTAGGTGCATTGGTAAACGTAGTGGGATAGATAAAAAATACGTCAACGCTGGCAACGGATTGCGCATTTTGCAGTCCTGATTTTTTTGGAATACTATCGGCCGCATCTATCTTGTTAGGCAACGATGCCCAGTGTTCTGGTTGACTATAATCAGGCGTAGGAGGTTTGGCTGAATCATTGAAGTGAACATTCACCACATAATGCTTTGGCGCACATGAACCTAATACAAACACAATAACAACTGAAGCTATTACTTTTCGCCTGATAAAGTATCGATAACACATTTTACATTCTTTCATTTTTAAACGATAAACCATTGTTCTTCGGCCTGCCCGTGCGACATAAATGTAGTGCGGGCGGGAATTTCAAGATAGGGATAAATGACTTTGGAAAGAAAGAGCCCCTGTGGGTAGGCAACATCAAGAATTTTGGGTGTTTCTTTAACAATAAGGTAGCTCTCAAATTCCTCTACACTGAGTTCACCTTTTCCAACTTGAATGAGTTTACCTACGATCAGGCGAACCATACGACCCAGAAAGCGATCGGCTGAGATTTGAAAGCGTAGCCGGTCTCCTTTTGAATCGGCAAATAAAATGGCCGAAGTCACTTTGCAGATCGTGTGCGGATAAGCGTTAGGTGATTTGCAAAAGGCCCGATAGTCGTGATAATGTGTGAGCATCGATACCGCTTTTTTCATGGCCTCAAGATTTAGATTTCTTTCCGGATACCACGTGCTCATGCTGTTCAGGATGGGATCTTTATAGGTGTGAATAAAGTAATCATACCTTCTTTGAATAGCATCAAAGCGTGCGTGCTGATTATCCTTCACGGGAAGGATATCAAAAATGGCAATATCATCTGGCAGCATTTTGTTCACCCGAAAAAGCAGATCATAATCCCAGGGATTCTTGACATCAATGTGAAAGAAGAATTGACTCGCATGAACTTGTGCATCTGTGCGTCCGCAACCCATGGCGGTGATGGGTTCCTTCAGGATGTTACTCAATGTGGTTTCAATCACCTGCTGAACGCTGGTTGCATTAGCTTGACGCTGCCAACCGCGATACAGATGGCCTTGGAAACCGGTATGAAAGAAATATCTCAACGGAGAAATGATTTTAGATAATATAAAGTCGTCAGTCGGAATGAAAATTCAGTTGGAATTACCGGTTGAGTTAACATCATTCCGTAAAAATAATACTATTTGCCCCGGGGAACATTATCAATAATTTTTGTCTTCCATAAAATAAGTACAATGAAAAAGCATATCCTGTTTATCGCTTCAATTCTGCTCTCTGTTTCACTGCTTGCCCAATCCGGTAAGGTGATTGACAACCTGAGTATGCCAAGTAAAATTCTAAAAGGGGATAGAAAATTTGCTATATATCTTCCTCCTGATTACGAGACTTCGCAGCGAAGTTATCCGGTGTTGTATTTACTGCATGGCGGTGGAGATGATCAGACCGGCTGGGTTCAGTTTGGCGAAGTATTGAATATCGCTGACAAGGCCATTAATGAAGGGAAGGCTACGCCTATGGTGATCATTATGCCAGATGCCAACACAGGACCACAACGAGGATATTTTAATAGCCTGAAAAACGACTGGCGCTATGAAGACTTTTTCTTTGAAGAGTTCATGCCCTATGTTGAAAAGGCGTATCGTATAAAAAGTGATAAGCGTTATCGTGCGGTGGCAGGACTTTCCATGGGCGGAGGAGGTTCATTCATGTATGCCCTTCATCATCCGGAATTATTTTCTTCGGCTTGTCCGTTAAGCGCTTCGGTGGGAGCACTCACCATTGAGGACTTAAAGGCTAACCTGGAGCGAGCCAATCAAAAAGGTACAGATGCTGAAATAGAAGCTTATTTCAAACGACATACTGCCCTCAACTTGATCAACGACATCAAGGATGATCAGAAAAAAGCGGTGCGATGGTATATCGACTGCGGTGATGATGATTTTCTATTTGAAGGAAATTCCCTCGTTCACATCGCGATGAGGAAAAAAGAGATACCTCATGAGTTCCGCGTCCGGGATGGTGGTCATTCCTGGTCGTATTGGCGCTCGGCCTTACCCACCGTGCTAGGTTTTGTATCCGAAGCCTTTCATCAAAATTAAATGGATATTGAAGTAAAGCAGCTTTAAAAATCAGGTGAATGATCATCATCGTTGGTTACGAGGGCCGCATATAAGTGATTCAATGATTAACTTTGTCGGTATTGCTAAAGTTAATCGAAGTAATCGTGTTGAAACCTTATAAGAATAGTTGGATTCTTCTTTTTCTTTATCTGCTGTTACCGGTATGTAAATCAAATGCTCAACGCTCTGCCTTGAGCAAGCTGAAGGATGGAAAGTGGGAAAGCTCGCAGCGTCTTTTACAGAAGTCATTAAGGAAGGATTCTGCCAACCTCGAAGCTAATTATGTACTTGCCAACTGGTTCTTTACACCAGCCAACCCCGATTTTCAGATCGATTCTGCCTACCGTTATGTAAATAAGTCAATTCGATATTATGATTCCCTTTCGGTAAGGGATAAGGAAAGAGTACATAAGTTTCCAATTGACAGTTTGATTTTGTATAAGCTGAAAGTGAGAATTGATAGTGCTGCTTTTGCCCGTGCCAAACAGGTGAACACAGAGCCGGCTTATCTCCGGTTTATAAAAGCTTTCCCATCTGCCTCACAGATAAACAATGCCATTGAGCTCCGTGATGAGGTAAGTTTTCTCGAAGCGTTGAAGATAAACACCCATCAAAGTTTTCAAGCTTATTTATTGCGGTATCCGAAATCAAACCGGGCCAATGAAGCAACAGAACGGCATGAAAAACTCCTGTTTGATGAAAAGACAAAAAATAAGAAGCTGGTCAACTATAAATCTTTTCTAAAGGAGTATCCGAAAAGTCCGTATGCGGATGAAGCTCGCCAACAAGTATTTGAAATTGCTACAGCGTCTGGCGAGCCGGAAGATTTTTTTAATTATGTAAAGGAATATCCAGCGGATAAATATAATAAGCTGGTGGGGGATATTTTATTCCATCTTTATAAGGAGAGAGAAGAAGCGATTCCGCTTGCTATTCTTACTGATTCCCTTAAGCGGGTGATTGAATTGGATTCCAGGTTTTGGATTCCGTTTTTAAAGAATGGAGTATTTGGGTTTATGGACCAAACTGGCGCAGAGCAATTACCACCACAATTTCAAAATATACAGGATGAATATAAATGCGGACCAATCGTAGATGATATTCTCTCCTTGCCAGATGGTTACTTTAGTCGCACCGGTAAAAAAATTGCCAGCCATGAGGTGTCCATGCAATCCATTGGTTCTGGTTTTCTGATGATCAACAAAGAAGGCTGCTTCAAATTGATCCATAAATCCGGGCGAGTGATTGTTGATGATTGTTATGAAGCATATAAAGTGGTGGATGATAAATTTATTGCGGCTAAGCGTAAAGAATATTTCTACCTGTATACCCTTGCCGGGAGATTGCTTCCAGTAACGGGGATAAGCAATGTTGAGCATGCGGAAGGTTTGATTTTATTAACCCGCTCAGGAAAAAAAATAATCAACACGGTCAGCCAGGTGGCAGCACTGGCAGATGGGAATCCTTTCCACGATGAACTTGTATTTGACGAAGTGATGGCGGTGACTAAGAATATGTTACTCGTGCGCAATAGTGGCCTGGAAGGTATCCTCGATAACAACTTGAAATACATCGTGCCACTGGACCGGCACACGCTGACTAAAACATCGTTTGGATTAATTGAAAAGCGAGATGATGGCATCACCATTCACGGATGGTCGGATGAACTTGAAAATAAAACATTTGATAATATCACTTATTACCGTAGTTGGTTAGTGCTGTCTGAAATTGACAAGACTCATCTTTTTGATATTCTTACAAAGAAACTAGTGGTGACAGACGCAGATACGGCTTGGTTTGATCGGGGTCTGATGTTCGTTAATAAAAACACGTCTCATAAAGTCTATTTGTCCACCACCCATTCCATCGAGCTTCAGGCTGATGCTAAAATTAATTTCATCACCTCGCGCGATTCGGTGCAATTCTTCTACACGGAAAACAAGAAAAAACGAGCGGTCTTTTCACTCGAGAGGGGAGTTCAGTTATTTGTTACCGAATTTGAAATAGTAGAGTCGGTGGGCTCAGATTATTTTATTGTGTCGAAGGGATCAAGGAAAGGTGTACTAGGACGAAACGGAAAACCGCTGGTGCCGGTAGAGATGGAAACGATTATACTGAGCGATAAGAATCATCTGTCGTTGCTAAAGGATAAGAAATTTGGGTGGTATGATTTGCGATCCAGGAAATACATCAAGCCTGTTTTCGAACGAAATGTTATTCCAATGGACAAGAAGAACCTGGTGGTTTATAAAGATGGATTCTACGGTTTGATCGATCAAAATGCAAAACCCGTAACGGCATTTGAATATTCAGAAGTGCAGGCATGGAGCGATTCAGTGATCTGGGTGAAAAAGGATTTTCAGTGGAAGCTGATCAATTATCACACTCAAAAAGTTTTGCTGGACCATGTGAAAGAGTTTACCTGGATACAAAATAGCGAAGAGGAAAAGATTGTTCGAATTCACCGTGAAAATTATTATGGCGTAGTGAGCAATAGGCGGGGTGTGGTCATTGCACCTTCCTTTACGGAAATCATTAACCTTGGCGCGAATGACCATCCATTTTATTTTACGGAGAAGCAAGTGGAGGAAGCAGGCATATTTGTTGTTATATACTTTGACAGAGCTGGTAAACTGGTTAGAAAACAAGCCTATGAGGAGGAAGAATATGACCGCATCTTGTGCGAGGATCATTGATCTTTTTAATTAATTTTAAAACTTCGTTATTAATAATTCTAAGTCATGAAAAAAATTATTGTTGTTGTTTGTGTGGCGTTGTGCACACAGGTAGTGGTGGCGCAGAATCGTCCTAAGTTGGTGGTGGGTATTGTTGTTGATCAAATGCGTCAGGAGTATCTCTATCGCTATGAAAACAAGTTTGGTCCCGATGGGTTTAAGCGTTTGATGAATGAGGGGTTCATGCTAAAAAATGCACATTATAATTATGTTCCTACCGAGACTGGTCCTGGCCATGCGTCAGTGTATACGGGAGCTACGCCTGCAGTACACGGAATTGTGGCCAATGAATGGTACGACCGCGCATCGGGTAAAGGAGTAAACTGTGTGAATGACCCAAACCAGAAACCCATCGGCACGGATGCCGTTGGCAGTGGCACTGTTTCTCCCTGGCGATTGATGACAACAACGATTACGGATGAACTGAAGTTAGCAACACAACAGCGCTCCAAAGTAATTGGTGTGTCTATTAAAGATCGCGGAGCTGTCTTGCCAGCGGGGCACATGGCCAATGGCGCTTTTTGGTTTGATTCCAAAACCGGCAATATGATCACCAGTACTTATTATGCTAATATACTTCCGGAATGGGTTCAGAAATTTAATCAACTTAAACTGGCTGACAATTATTTGAATCAGGAGTGGAACACCTTATTACCTATTAATCAATACACAGAAGTAGGACCTGATAATTCTCCATATGAGACTAAATTCAGCGGAAAGGTAACGCCTACGTTTCCGTATAACTTACCTGAAATGCGTAAAACGATGGGTCTTAATTTACTCACAACTACCCCTTGGGGAAATACGTTGGTGGCTGATTTCGCGAAAAGTGCTTTGGTGGCGGAAGGACTGGGTAAAGATGATATCACCGATTTTTTAGCAATTTCTTTTTCAAGCACAGATTTAATAGGGCATGCCATGGGGCCGAACTCTGTAGAACTGGAGGACACCTATCTCAGGCTTGATAAAACGCTGGAAGATTTATTTGCAAACTTAGATAAGGAAGTAGGTAAGGGAGCTTACACCGTATTTCTGATTTCTGATCATGGAGTTGCTGACGTACCTCAAGCCATGATCGATTTGCGTGTTCCTGCGGGATATTTTAAACCAGCTTTGGTGGAAGCTAATCTGAAGGAACATCTCAAGAAATATTTTCCCGGAAAAGAGATCATAGAACTAATGACGGATGATCAGGTGTTCATCAATCAGGCAGCATTTAGTGGGGATGCCCGCACGGCAGGTGTTGATCTACTGATCGCAACAGAATTGATCACTAACTTTTTACAATCTACCGAAGGAATTGCGCAGGTGTTCACGACCAGCCTGCTGCGTCAAATTCCCTATGATGAACTTGGTATTCGGGGAAGAGTGGTAAGGGGTTTTAATCAAAAACGAAGTGGAGATATTGTTTTTGTACTGGAACCAGGCTGGCTTTCTTGGAGTGGAGTTACCGGTTCAACGCATGGCTCGGCCTATAATTATGATACACACGTTCCGGCATTATTCTATGGTGCAGGGATCAAGAAGGGAAGTTCATCACAGTTTCATAGCATAACGGACATTGCGCCTACATTGTCGGTACTATTGAAGATCAAATTTCCAAGCGGAGCATCGGGTCAGCCGATAACTGAAATTCTCGATTAAATAAAAAAGGGTGATACAATCACCCTTTTTTACTTTCGTTCTTGAATCTCTTAACTTCCAAATACGCCAAACATATTCAGGATTACCATTCCGATAATAACAGGGCAAACAAAGCGAACCATAAACACCCATAGCTTATAGATGGGCACTCCAATGATTCTTCCTGTTTTAAAGGAAGGCATACCCTTTTCAATTTCATCGACCAGTACTTCTATTTTTATAAACCAACCTGTATAGACGCAGGTTGATAAAACCACAAGCATCATAAATAAGCTGCCAAACAAATAATCAAAGATGTCCATGGCACCGGTTTTAACCACGCCCAGAAAATTTACCTGGACTGACGATAAACTTTCTATCGCGCCTGTTGAGAGTGCAGAAGGTATTCCAAGTAGAAAGGCAGCAATAGCCACCGTCCATGCAGCTTTCTTGCGGCTCCACTTTTTCTGATCCATAAAATAGGCCGATGGCGCCTCGAGCATGGAGATGGTAGATGTGATGGCGGCAAAGAATAACAACAGGAAAAACAATGCTCCCGCTATATTGCCCAATGGCATTTCCTGAAAAATATTTGCCAATACATTAAAGACAAGTGTAGGGCCTTCAGCAGGTGATTGATTAAATGCAAACACGGCAGGGAAAACCATGAAGCCGGCCAGCAAAGCAACGGAAGTATCCATCGCACTAACCCATAAACTGGAAGTGACAATGTTTTGATTTTTGTTCAGGTATGAACCGTAGGTAATCATCATACCCCAACCAACGCCAAGTGAGAAGAATGCCTGTGTCAATGCGGCCAGCACCACATGGCCATTAATTTTAGAAAAATCAGGCACCAGATAATATTCGACTCCCTTCCCAGCTCCAGGAAGTGTAACACTTCGGAAAATGACCACGATCAACAAAACAAATAGCATCGGCATCAAAATCTTGGTTGCTTTTTCAATTCCGCCAGATACTCCCGCTAACACAATATAAGCTGTCATTAAAATCACCGCAGCACCTAACGGAATTACATACATGGGATTGGCGATGAATTCAGCGAACGATGTTTTGATTGAAAAGAGTGAAGTGAAAATATATCCTACCGTCCACCCGGCAATAGTGCTATAGTAGCTGAGTACAACAAACGTTACGATCAGTGGAAGTACGCCAACGAGGCTAATCCATAATTTATTTCCTCCTAATAGTTGAACGGCTCCAACCGGATTTTTGCCGGTCAACCGGCCTATGGCAATTTCATTGATCAACATGGGAACTGCCACTAACACTACGCAGCATATGTATACCAACACAAACGCTGCCCCACCATTTTCTCCGGTGAGGTATGGGAATCTCCAAATGTTGCCCAGACCCACAGCCGAGCCGGCAGCAGCCATGATAAAACCAAACTTTGATCCCCATTGTCCTCGATCTGTCGACATATAGTATTCGTTTTGAATGCGAGTAAGATTAAAAAATATTTTTTACTTCTGAATCAGAGAGAAGTGAAATGGCATAATTACCTTTTAAGCTGAGTGGTCATTAACTCAAGACCTTCACTAAAGGTGTGTGGCAGATACCCTAATTCAGTTTTTGCTTTTGTTATGATAAAGCCAGTCTTCAGTGGCCTTACTGCTGGCTGTTTAAACTTACTGGAATCGGTAGCATTAATCAATGACTTGTTCAGATGAAAGAAATCGGCTGTCTGTATGGCGACATCATACGGGGTCATCAATTCTTCTCCTGATATGTTGTAGATGCCGTGTGCTTTTTTCTTTGCGGCAAGAAAACATCCCATCGCCAGATCTTCTGCCAGAGTGGGCGTGCGCCATTGATCATTAACCACATTGATCGTCTTTCCGTCTTCCAGACTTTTCTTAACCCATAACACAATGTTGCTGCGACTCATATCGGGGGTCACTCCATAAACCAACACGGTGCGCAGAATGGTCCAACTGATTGTACTTTGCTGCACTACTTTTTCGCCAGCCAGTTTGCTCTCGCCATAAAAATTCACGGGCTTCGGAGTGGCCGTTTCATCCAGCGGACCATGCGAGCCGTCAAATATGAAATCGGTAGAAACATGTACGAGGTGGATTTGATTTTTAGCGCAAGCAGCCACCAGGTTTTCTACTCCAGTGACATTCGCCTTCCAGCATAGGTCTCTTTCAACTTCACACTGATCAACCTGTGTCATGGCTGCCGTATTGATAATGACATCTGGCTTTAGCTGATGGATTGCATTTTCGGTTTGGATCGGGTCAGTGATATCTAATTCGCTAAAGGTTACGTGAACGGGAAGATCCGGAATCATTCTTCTTCCTGTTGCGATGACTTGCATGTCGGTTTGCTGGCTGAGCAGTTGCACCAATTTGTAGCCAAGCAAGCCGTTGGCACCGGTAATCAGAATTTTCATTTCTTTATCGCTGGGAACTCGTAACCATATTTTTTTGTGATTTGACTGCGTGACATTTCTTCTACTGTCACCGTCATTCTGATGTCTTCAAATGGACGATCGCCTGATCCGGTTGGAGCTGCTGCAATTTTATCAAGAACATCCAGCCCTTTAATTACTTTGCCAAATACCGTATACGCATCATCGAGGTGAGGAGACCCACCCATCGTGGTGTAGGCTTTTATCTTTTCTTGGGAAATATCTTTCAGGATTTTCACTCCACTTTCTTTTTCGATGCGCGGTATATAACTGAATACTTTTCTTTGATAAGCAACCATATCACCCGTCACATATATTTCATTAAGTGAATCAAGTGCTCCTTTATTCGCTGGGTTCATCGTGAACTGCCTAAATACCTGGCCTAATTTTAATTGATCAACTTTTAAATAGTCTACATCAGATTCCTTTACCAATGATCCTTGTACAACATAGAACTGGCTGCCACTGGATGCCTTGGTGGGATTCTGTTCGTCTGACAACCGTGCAGCAGACAAGGCACCTTTCTCATGAAACAAAAGCGGATTGAATTCGGCATCGATGGTATAACCCGGTCCACCATTTCCTAGCCGCACCCCGGGTTCTACATGCCTTGAATCAGGATCTCCACCCTGGATCATGAAATTTTGAATTATCCGATGAAATAATAAGCTGTCATAAAATTTCTCTTTTGCGAGCTTGATAAAATTTGCTTTGTGTTTGGGAGTCTCGTCATATAGGATAGCCACCATGTCTCCATAATTCGTTTTTATGGTGATGAGGTAATCATTTTTATCTGCCTTTTGTGAACAGCCTGTAATCAGGCACAGCGAAGTAGTGATTATAAGGAAAAGTTGCTTCATCATAGAAAAATAGAATGGTTAAGGATTTAATGTTTTTGAAATTTGAACGGAAAGATCGAGGAAAATCATTTTGGCACTTCCATTTCGTTCCAAATCATAGGAGGCCTCGCTGATCAGCATATTGATTTTCTCCAGTTTATTAACACTCATAACTTTGCTGAAGTTTTGAACAAAATTAGCTTCGCTGGCTTTTACTCTTCCAATAACGCTGGCACCTGAAAACTGCAATAGCGTTTCTCTCATCATGCTCAGTCCATACTGAAATAAATTGCGCTGACTGAGTTTATCGGATTCGTGAAATTCTTCGGAATAATTTACCAGCTTAGTATAGTCACGTTTGAAACACGAACGCATCCATTCTTCAAACCTGCTTTGATAATGATCTTCTTCGCTGTCAATTAATTTAATGGCAAGATTCAGGTTGCCATCGGCCAGTTGGATGATCTCTTGTCTTCTGGCATCCGGGAGAGATGGATGCTTTGTCGTTAAGTATTCATTCACTTCGTAATCCGTCAACAGCGGCACTTGCACCATTTGAGTACGCGACAGAACCGTGGGCAATAATCTGTCGGCAGCATTACTCACTAACAAGAAAAAAGTATTGGGAGGTGGCTCCTCAAGAATTTTTAAGATTCCATTGGCTGCGGAGGAGTTCATGAGTTCCGGTTGCCAGATCATCATCACTTTATAAGTACTCTCAAAGGGTTTCAAAGAAAGCGTTTTTATAATTTCTCTTCCTTCTTCGCGGGAGATCAGTGGTTGTTTGTCTTCTCCACCGTAAACATTAATCCAATCGCCCAGATCACCAAAAGGTTGTTCGATTAGAAATGATCGCCAGTCTTTCATGATCTCCGCTTTGAAGCGATCTTCATCTTTATCGTTCTTAACATTATTGAGCGGAAACACAAAATTTGTATCCGGATGTATGTGCTTCTTACTTTTGCTGCAGGCCGGACAGCTTCCACACGAATCGGTTTCCCCTTTATTCTGGCAATGCAGATAGGTGGTGTATGCAAGTGCGAGCGGAAGGTTTAATGCCCCCGGCTTTCCTAAAAAAAGTTGTGCGTGAGCAATGTGCTGATTGCGCACCGTATCAACGAGGGTTGCTTTTATATCGGTTAAGCCTGGAATGTCTGAGAACTTCACGGTCTACTTTCTTTAGTTATTTGATGTCAGGAGTTCTTTTCCCAAACCCTGTATTGCGCTGACTCATTAAATATATGAGTTAGAATTTCGATATCGGTCTCCGTCAATGGAAGCGATCTCCTTTCCATGGCTTTCGCTGCAGTCTCCAACGCTTTATTGAGTTGATAGGTGGTGAAGCCAGCCGCCCCACCCCATGAAAATGAGGGGATAAAATTGCGCGGATAGCCATCGCCAAAAATACTGGAACTTACGCCCACCACCGTTCCGGAATTGAACATAGTATTAATGCCACACTTGCTGTGATCGCCAAACATCAACCCACAAAACATAAGGCCTGTATCTTTGAAACCACCTTTAGCATAGTTCCAGAGTTTGATATTTTCGTAATTATTCTTGAGGTTCGAAGTGTTTGTATCGGCCCCGATATTACACCACTCACCAATTACCGAGTTTCCCAAAAATCCATCGTGCGATTTATTGCTGTGGCCGAAAAGAACAGAGTTACTTACTTCGCCACCGATTTTTGAGAATGGTCCCACCGTGGTATCACCCCTTACCTTAGCGCCCATGTTTACGTGCGAGTCTTCGCCAAGGGAAAAAGGTCCGCGAATGAGTGCACCTTCTTGTACCAATGAATTTTTCCCAAGATAGATCGGGCCATTTTCTGCATTGAGAAGAGCCGCTTTTACCTTCGCACCTTCCTCCAGGAAAATATTTTCAGGTGAATAAACCCGGGTGTGAACATCATTAATGGGTATTGATATTCTTCCCTTGGTAATTAATTCATAATCTGCACGGATTTGCCCCCCGTTGTATTGATAAATTTTCCACACCTGATCAATCAGCGTTACGTGAAGAGTGAATTCACGAATGGTTCCTGTAATGATTTCAGGCACTTCATCGTCAGGGGTTCTCACGGCCAGGATCATATTATCTTTGGCGATGGCATCGCCCGACTGCAAGGAATGTATTACTGCCACTAATTCCGAACTGGGGCACAATGCGCCATTGATCCAGAGATTATCGGCAGAATATATGGTGGGGTATTTTTTCGATAAGTATGGTTCGGTAGAAAAGGTAGGCTTCAGATGAAGAACCTTCTCCCATTTTTCTGAAATCGTCAGTATCCCAACCCTGATGTCTGCCACGGGACGAGTGAACGTAAACGGTAGTAAATCCTGACGGATAGTGGGGTTATCAAAGAGGATTACGTTCATGCCGCTAAAATAGGTTGATCAGCAGCCTTTGACAAATTGCGCAAGCCAATCGGGTAATAAAAAAGGCCTCTTTTCAGAGACCTTTTTCAAGCAAAACACGCTAAGAAGAATTGTTTTATTGTTTCTTTCCGTATTTCTTTTGGAATTTCTCCACACGACCAGCAGTGTCCAGGAACATCTTTTTACCGGTGTAGAAAGGGTGCGAAGCAGAGCTAACTTCGACTTTAATCACAGGGTATTCTTTACCGTCTTCCCATGTGATGGTTTCTTTAGGAACTGACGTAGAACGACTTAAAAACTTAAAATCGCTTGACGTATCCCAAAAAACCACTTGTTTATACTCTGGATGTATGGCTTTTTTCATAATCTTCTTGCTTAAAGGACTGCAAAATTAGAAAATCACTCTCTAATTACAAGCCGTTAACCCCCAAATTTGCCAATAAATTCTTAAAATTGTGGACTTTGCTATGGTGGCAATTTGTATAAAACCTGCCTCCAGGCTCGTAAGTAAGCAAATTTTAAATGATTTCCGGGTCTCCCAGCAGATTTAAGCATAATTGAAATTAATGAAGAGGATATTTTCTGGTCTTGTCTTGCTTGTCTGTTTCGGCCACGCGGCCGCCCAAAGTACTAATGCTTCCCTCAATGAAGATTATTATCACTGGATAGATCGCTATGAGATCAAATCCGGAAGAATTGTCCCCGGCTTTTTTACCACCATCAAGCCTTATAAGCGTGATGCCATTGTAAAATACCTCGACACTCTGGCTGCTGCTGAGGTGTTTACCTCCCGCAGTGATCAATTTAATCGCGACTACCTGAGAAATGACAGTTGGGAGTGGAGCAAGGCCGAAACAAACGAAAGCAAAAAGCCCATTCTTAAAAAAATATACCGTAAGAAATCGGATCTCTTCCATGTGGAACACCCGGAATTTGACCTGCACGTAAATCCTGTCTTATACCTGGGAGGAGGAATGGATAATCGCCTGGATTATCCTACCATGATCAATACAAGAGGTGTTGAAATCAGGGGCATGATCGATCGCAAGATAGGGTTCTACACGTATCTCACCGACAACCAAGCCAACCTGCCATCTTATGTGGCGGAGCAGATGACGCTTAACCCCGTAGTTCCGCACGAAGGTTTTTGGAAAGACTTTAAAGACCATGGAGTCGATTATTTACAAGCGCGCGCTTATATCGACTTTAGTGTGAGCAAACACATCTATTTGCAATTTGGTAATGACCGTACTTTTATCGGCAATGGTTACCGCTCACTGATTTTTTCAGATTACTCACCTCCAACTCTTTTTTTCAGGGCCAATGTTCGGGTGTGGAAGATCAATTACATGTATCAGCTCAACCGGATGGCAGCCGATACCAAGTCATCCAGCAAGTCGCGCTATCCTGAAAAGTTTATGGTCTTCCATCACGCCAGTATCAACATCGGAAAGAAATTTAACCTGGGTGTGTTTGAATCGGTGGTATTTAGTCCTAAAGATTCAGCTAATAATAATACGTTTGATCCAAGCTATCTCAACCCGGTTATTTTTTATCGTGCCATTGAACAACAATACGGCAGCAGCGACAATGCATTACTGGGTATGGATTTTAAGTGGAATGCATTTAAAAAAGTTTCCGTTTATGGCCAGGTTGTGTTGGATGAATTTGTACTCGATGAAATTAAAGCCGGCAATGGCTGGTGGGCCAATAAGTTTGCCTTGCAAGGAGGTGTAAAATATATTGATGCCTTTGGCGTCTCTAACCTTGATCTGCAAGCAGAAGTAAATGTGGTGAGACCGTATACGTATTCGCATACCACACAATACGGTAGTTATAGTAACTATCGCCAGTCGCTGGCACATCCGCTGGGAGCGAATTTCAATGAATTGATTGGTATTCTCCGGTATCAGCCCATTCCCAGATTAAACATAATAGTAAAAGGGATGTATGCACATATTGGTCGTGACGCAGATGGCGAGAATTGGGGCAGTGATATTTTAAAACCCAGTCAGACGCGACAGCAGGAATACAACAATACAATAGGGCAAGGACAAAGCAATAGTATTTTAACAATGAATATCACCGCATCTTATATGATTAAGCACAACCTGTTTTTTGATGCGAGTCAGATTATCCGCCAGAGTAAAAGTGGTCTGACATTTTATAATAACAATACATCTATTACTTCTTTAGCTTTGCGGTGGAATATTCCACAGCGCCTCTATGATTTTTAAATCGATTCAATGAATACTTTCTTCCGTGTTCTTTCTTATGCCAATAAACTTAATCAGCGCTTAGTCTTATTCTTTGGCTTCTCTATATTGGGTATCATTTTCGGGGCATTTAACATCGTGTTGGTCATGCCTATGCTTGACACGCTATTTAATCAGACGCAGAAGATCACAACGGCTCCCGTGCTACCTGAATTTTCCCTCTCGGTAGATTATATCGTGGGTGTGTTTAATCATTATTTCCTTCAGATAGTAACATCACGCGGCCCGCTGGATGCACTTTTGTTTGTGTGTGCGCTAATTGTAACCTGCGTGATCCTGGCTAATATGTTCCGCTATCTTGAGCGTGTGATGGCGACCAAAATCCGTGTTGACCTGGTGAAGAATATCCGTATGGAAATTTTTAAAAAAGTAACACTCCTTCACATTGGCTATTTCAACAATGAAAGAAAAGGAGACCTGATCTCACGCTTCACCAATGATGTGAGTGAAGTGGAGACGGCCGTCATGAATAGTTTGAAGGCCGTATTGAAAGAACCGATCACCATCGTAGTTTACTTTTTTGTTCTGTTCACCATATCGCCACAGCTCACCTTATTTACATTATTGGTATTGCCCATTACCGGTGGTGTATTGGCCGAAATTATTAAGCGTCTTAAAAAACAAGCCACCCAAAGCCAGGAATCATTGGGTCGGATATTAAATACACTGGATGAAACATTCAGCGGAATGCGGGTGATCAAGGCATTCAATGCCCGCAATTTTGTAATTGATAAAATTGAAAGTGAGAGCGGCTTTTATCGTAAAACAACTAAGTCAATGGCCTACAAGAATGAATTGGCATCCCCGGTGTCTGAAATTTTAGGGGTGTTGATTATTTCCGGAATCATCTTCTTTGGCGGTAACATGGTGTTGAATGAAGATTCAACCTTAAAGCCTGCCGCCTTTATGACGTTCCTGGCCATCTTTGCGATGATCATCCAACCCGCCAAGAATTTCTCAAATGGAATCACCTCTTTGCAGCGAGGCACGGCATCGGCCAAAAGAATTTTTTCTATCATTGATCAGCAACCTGCCATTGCCAGTAAGCCCAATGCAGTTGAACTAAAATCTTTTGAAAAGGAGATTGAATTTAAGAATGTAAGTTTTGCTTATGATTCGGATCGCGTTTTAAAAAACATTGATCTGAATATTAAGAAAGGTAAAACCATAGCGCTCGTTGGCCCCTCCGGAGGAGGTAAGTCTACGCTGGCTGATTTAGTGCCTCGATTCTATGATCCGATAGAAGGAACAGTGTCGATCGATGGAGTATCGCTTAAGGATTTGGAACTGGAGTCGTTGCGCAAACAGATTGGTGTGGTTACACAGGAATCTATACTTTTCAATGATACCATTTTCAATAACATTGCTTTTGGAATGCCACACTTGAAAGAGGAAGATGTGATTCACGCAGCAAAGATTGCCAATGCCCATGACTTTATCATGCAGACTGAGCATGGTTATCAAACCTATATTGGTGAAAGAGGCTCCAAGCTTTCAGGCGGACAGCGTCAGCGTTTAAGTATCGCGCGTGCTGTGTTAAAAAATCCACCGATACTCATTCTTGATGAGGCCACATCGGCTTTGGATTCTGAATCAGAGCGACTCGTACAAGATGCACTCTTTAACCTGATGAAGAACCGCACCTCCATTGTGATTGCACATCGGTTAAGCACCATTCAACATGCCGATGAAATTATCGTCATACAAAATGGAGTGATATCCGAACGGGGCACGCACGAACAATTGAATAGTCAAAATGGTCTTTATCGCAAACTTGCCGCTATTCAGGGGGCCGAACGCTGGCAGGATTAGTGTAATGTTTTAAAAGTTTTTTAACTTTCCCTTTGCTTGAAAAGGCCTAAGTTTGTTACTTAATAAAAAATTGAATGAATCAACGCAGGCGCATCTTCTTCATCATTTTCGGATCCTACCATCTGCTGACATTATTTTTTATCATATTCATAGAAGCACAGAAAGAAGACCTTAGCTTACTTTACGGTTTGTATTCAAAAATATGGGTCATGCGCTATGGAGCAATGCTGGGTGTTTTGTTATTCGTGACGGATTTCATTTGGAATTGGATCGAAAACAGAAATGCAGGCCGGGAGAAAGACGTGATGCGCCATGAGAACAATACGTTAAAGGCAAAGGTCTACGATTTGCAAGAACCGAAAGTTGGATCAATAAAAGATTCTCCTTCAGGGGCCAAATTATAATCATTTTATGAGTTACATCTCGGTCATTTCCAGGGAGCTAAATCAGGCTGCGGATGTTTTGCAGGAGTTTTTAAAGAAGGAAGATAATCTGAAACGAATAGAGGAAGCTGCAATCCTGATTGCAGATTCAGTAAAACACGGTGGTAAAGTAATTTCATGTGGCAATGGAGGTTCTCATTGCGATGCCATGCACTTTGCGGAAGAGCTCACCGGCCGCTATCGCGATCATCGTAAAGCAATACCGGCCATCTGCGTAAGTGATCCGAGCCACATCTCGTGCGTGAGCAACGATTATGGTTATGAGTTTGTCTTCTCACGCTACCTGGAAGCGTTGGGAAATAAAGGAGATGTGATGTTGGGGATCAGCACGAGCGGCAATTCACCGAACATTATAAAAGCTGCTCAGACCGCGAAAGAACGGGGTATGAAAGTGATCATTCTTTCGGGCAAAGATGGTGGCAAACTCGCTCCCCTGGCCGATATTGAATTGCGGGTATCGCACTTTGGATATGCCGACCGCATACAGGAGGTTCATATCAAAATTATTCACATCCTCATCCTGCTGATTGAAAAGGAAGTGATCGGTTAATCCTTTCTTTTCTCCTTCTTTTCCCAAAGTTTATTATCTTCGTTATCATACGCCATATACCCCGGATGGTATATCGTCAGAAATTTGAAATATTGAATTTTAAATCTGAAATTATTTCATGGTAGCCAAAACGTTTGGAAGCGCTGTACATGGGGTGGATGCACGAACCATCACGGTAGAAGTGAATGTAACCCAAGGCACCAACTTTCACCTGAGCGGGTTGCCGGATACAGCGGTGAAGGAAAGTCAGCATCGGGTGGAATCTTCTTTTAAAAGCATGAAGTACTTTATGCCTCGCAACAAGGTGGTCGTAAACCTGGCGCCTGCCGATTTGCGAAAGGAGGGAAGTGCCTATGATTTGCCTATCGCACTTTCGATATTAAAAGCCTCTGGCCAGATCGAAGCCGAACTGTTGGACAACTACATGATCATGGGTGAACTGTCATTGGACGGGATTCTGCGACCTATTAAAGGAGTGTTGCCCATTGCCATTCAGGCACGCAAAGAGGAGTTTAAGGGATTTGTATTGCCAAAGCAGAATGTGCGCGAGGCAGCTATCGTCAATAATCTCGATGTGATTGGTGTAGAAACCTTGCAGGAAGCCATTGACTTCTTTGAAGGTAAATTAAAGATTGAGCCCTTGCGTGTAGATACGCGCGAAATTTTTCAAAGTAAAGTGAATCACTATGATGCCGACTTTAAAGATGTGCAAGGCCAGGAAAATATAAAGCGTGCCTTGGAGATTGCTGCAGCCGGTGGCCACAATGCAATCATGATTGGCCCGCCCGGTGCGGGAAAAACCATGCTGGCAAAACGATTACCTTCCATACTTCCACCGCTTAGCTTGAATGAAGCGTTGGAGACGACCAAGATTCACTCTGTGGCGGGTAAGTTGGGTAACGATGGTACCTTATTAACAACACGACCTTTTAGAAGTCCTCACCATACAATTTCAGATATTGCCCTGGTCGGTGGGGGAGGTAATCCGCAGCCCGGTGAAATTTCTTTATCGCATAATGGTGTTTTGTTTCTCGATGAACTTCCGGAGTTCAAACGTTCGGTGCTGGAAGTGATGCGCCAACCTATGGAGGAGAGACGCGTTACCATTTCGCGGGCAAAAGTTTCCATTGATTATCCTGCCAACTTCATGTTGGTGGCTAGTATGAATCCTTGCCCTTGCGGATATTACAATCATCCCGAAAAAGATTGTGTATGTGGCCCCGGTGTGGTGCAACGCTATTTAAGTAAAGTAAGCGGACCATTACTGGATCGCATTGATTTGCACGTAGAGGTGGTGCCCGTAAGCTTTGATCAGATGACCATGCAGCGCAAGAATGAAACCAGCGATGAAATCCGTGTGCGTGTAGTGAAAGCAAGAGAAATTCAAAGTGAACGTTTCAAGGATCAGAAGAATGTGTATTGCAATGCCATGATGCCCTCCAACATGGTGAAAGAAATTTGTGTGATCAATGATGCTGGTCGTGCGTTATTGAAAACGGCCATGGAACGCCTGGGACTTTCTGCAAGAGCCTATGATCGCATCTTAAAAGTATCACGTACCATTGCAGATCTGGCTGGAACCGCAGACATTAAAATCGAACATTTAGCAGAGGCAATTCAATATCGCAGCCTGGATAGAGAAGGGTGGGCGGGGTGATTTTAGTGGCCAATGGATAAAGGATAATTGACAATGGCGCTGACCGATGATGAATTGAAGTGTGCGGAGTGATAAGAGGCTGATGTTAATAGGGAAGCTTCACGCCTCTTGCAGCCATGCTAGCGGTTGCAATTGAATTAAGTGAGTTGTATTTTAGGTTTATAAAAGAGAGTATATGAGACACTCGGTGACTTATATAAAGACGTTGGCGGCAATTATTTTTGGGACAGATTTGACTACTAACAACCATAAACAAATTCGTCATCTGGGACAATGAATAGACTGGTAACAATTTTAAAATATGTGTCAATCGCACTTGGGACAATTTCTCTGTTTCTAATTATCTTCTCTTTGACATCTAGACTTACTTTCGACTCGACAGTCGACATGAAAATAACCGTTGACAATATTTACGGAGCAATTGGAGTCTATTCTGCATTATACAATTTTACCTTTATTGTATGCGCATTTTGGGCGACACTTAGACAATTAGAAATAGCTCAGAACAACAATGACCATACATTCGCTCAACTAAA
>JAYVTB010000182.1:0-116721 GCA_043774805.1 Cyclobacteriaceae bacterium
GTGCTAAGTGAATTTAAAAAACTGAAAATACTTAAACACCAATACTATGGAAGTAGCCAAAAATCAGCAACTTAGTTGTGACAAAGTAGAGTTAAGCTAACGTTTTGAGACCAGTTAAAATGACATTGTAAACTGAAATGAGAAAACCAATTGTTGTTGGCACTCTGATTTTTTTAGCCTTACTGCAGGTAAATGGGAATCTGCCCTTCCAAAAAAATACAGCCGGTGAAATAATAAGGAATTGGTTAATAGGAGAATTAAAAAAGTCGCAGCAGCACTTATCTCTTTCCATTTTGCATTTGAATAATCCAGCTCAACTCAAGTCGAGTTACCATGAGGCAAGGAAACATTATAAGCATGTAGAATTTTTTATTGAATATCATTCACCTCGTGAAGCTAAATATTTTATTAATGGTCCACTCGTTCCTAAAGTTGACCATGAATTAAGCAGTAAAGCATTTTTACCACAAGGGTTTCAACGAATTGAAGAATTACTTTTCACTTCACCTGAAATTTCGGATACGTTAGCATTGCATAAAGAGTATGATTTATTGTTGGCGCAATTATCCGGTATGGATGAATATTATCAATACATTGAAATGTCAGATGGTCAGTTGTTGGAGATGTGTCAATTGGAACTTTTTCGCATTTCAGCTATGAACTTGAGTGGTTATGATGCCACTATCTCACAAACAAATGTTCAGGAATCATTGTGGTGCATGGAGGGAATTGAAAACGTTTTAAGCGCTTTTAAGTTCTACACAACTAAAAGCGAACAAATCAAACGATCCTATAAAAAACTGGTGAACGGAGTCTTAAAATCTAAAAAGTATTTACTCAAAAATCCTGATTATAGTACATTCGATCGCTTAACGTTTATTACCACCTGTATAAATCCACTGAACCAATCATTGATACAGTTTCATAATTTTTCAGAACTCAAATGGAACGAAAGAAATCAGGCATTAAAATTAAACCAAGGCTTTTTATTTGGGAAAGAGAATTATAACATTCAGTACTTCTCAATTTATTATCATGATACTGTCAATCTTCAACTTCAGGCTCAGTTAGGTAAGTTATTATTTTTCGATCCTGTCCTTTCCGGAAACAATAAGCGTTCTTGTGTCAGTTGCCATAATCCGGCCAAGGCATTTACCGATGGATATTCGAAGAACAAGGAATTTGAAGGAACAGACGAATTACCGCGCAATACACCTACCCTGTTAAATGCAATCTATCAGAAAGCCTTCTTTTATGATGGCAGGGCGTATGAGTTGGAAAAACAAATTATGGAAGTGGTGCATAGTAAAAATGAGATGCAGGGTAGTTTAAATGAGACGGTACATAAGCTGCGAAATAGTAGTGAGTATAAACATCTTTTTAGTAATGCATTTGCAGGAAGTGCTGATTCTGCCATTACCCCTTATTCGATACAAAAAGCAATCACAGAATACGAGAAAACGTTACTATCATTGGATAGTAGATTTGATAAATATTTGCACGGAGATAAAAGTAAATTAAGCGCCCGCGAAATCAATGGGTATAATTTATTTGCCGGAAAGGCACTTTGCGGAAGTTGTCATTTTTTCCCGCTGTTTAATGGTACTGTACCCCCTTTTTATAATGATTCGGAATTTGAAGTGATTGGCACTCCTGAAGACGCTAGCAACAAGAAATTAGATGCCGATAAAGGAAGATACACTGTTACAAAATACGATGAGCAGATGTATGCATTTAAGACACCCACCATTCGCAATATTGAACTTACCGGACCCTACATGCACAATGGCATTTATACAACCTTGGAAGAGGTAGTAGAATTCTATCACAAAGGAGGTGGTGCGGGGTTTAAATATAAAGTACCAAACCAAACTTTACCATTTGATTCACTAGTGCTGACGCAAAAAGAAAAGACAGACATCGTTTTATTTCTAAAAACACTCACGGATACTGTAGGATTATCCGGTAAGCCTATTCGACTTCCTTTATTTGAAAATGACTCCTTGCTGAATAAACGCGTCATTGGAGGGGAATATTAAAACACCGTATCCGATATACGTTGTGCGTGCTCAAATTCCGATTAATTAATTAGTAATTAGTCATAACGCAAATTCGGTTTCGGTATTCAATCATCAAAATAGCATAAACACCTCACGCAATGGCGATTTATACTCACTCCTCCTGCTTTCATTTGCAACATTATAGGTGACCTGTTGGAATAGAATTATTTTTAACCAAATTGGAACATTGAAGGGGCCAACCAGGAATCCATAATTAAATAGTTCTACTTGATTACTCCCTCAAAACTGAGGTTAATTTTCTACCTTTACCGGATTAGTCCATGTCAATGTTAAAGATAGATGCTCACACGCACATCCTTCCCAATAAAATGCCCAATTGGAGTGAGAAGTTTGGCTATGGTGATTTTATCTACCTGCAACATCACAAGAAAGGATATGCCAAAATGATGAGAGGCAACCAGTTCTTCCGAGAGATTAAGGAGAACTGCTGGGACCCTGACGTAAGGATGAATGAGTATGCGCAATTTAAAACGTCCGTTCAGGTGGTGTGTACGATTCCGGTGATGTTTTCCTACTGGGCAAAGCCATTGGATTGCCTCTCCTTATCAAAATTCTTGAATGACCATCTTGCTAAATTGGTCGAACAATATCCACGTCATTACATTGGTCTTGGCACCGTGCCCATGCAAGATTCAGCACTGGCAGTAAAAGAATTGGAAAGAATCAAGAGTATCGGCCTCAAGGGTATACAGATCGGATCAAACATTAATGACGAAAATCTCAATGAAAATAAGTTTTTCCAGGTGTTTGAAGCCTGCGAAAAATTAGGCCTTGCTGTATTGGTGCACCCGTGGAACATGATGGGAGAAAAACAAATGCAGCGATATTGGCTTCCCTGGTTGGTAGGTATGCCAGCCGAAACATCGCGGGCTATCTGCTCTATGATCTTTGGCGGGATTTTTGAAAGGTTGCCGAAGCTGCGGGTGATGTTTGCACATGCAGGAGGTTCGTTCTTACCCACAATAGGAAGAATTGAACACGGCTTTGAATGCAGACCCGACCTTGTAGCGATTGATAACAACATAAATCCAAGGAACTATCTGAGTAAATTCTGGGTGGATAGCGTGACCCATGATCCGCTGATGTTGGAATATGTGTTGAAGTTGATGGGTAGTGAAAAAGTTATGCTGGGTTCCGATTATCCATTTCCACTGGGAGACCTGGAAATAGGAAAATTCATTGAAGAAATGACGCTATCGGAAGAAGTGAAAGAAAATATATTTAACAAAGCTGCATTGAATTGGCTTAATTTATCGAAGAAAGATTTTGTATGAATGCACACGTAGTAGTCAGAAGCCTTCTTATTTTATTGCTCACCTCAACTTTCAACTTCTCCATCGCACAAACCGATGCTGAAAAAGAAAAAATTCGTGAACGAGAAATACAGCGCCAGGCGGATAAGCAACGAGCTATTAATGTGAAACTTGATTCGGCAGTAGCTGTTATGGACCAGGGAGATTACGAAGAAGCCGAAGTCATGTTCATGAATGTTTTAAAATCAGTACGAAGTGTTCCTTCTGATCTCACCTTTTACTTTGGTAAGAACTCTTACTTCATGGGGAAATACAAGCAAAGTATTGATTGGCTTAACAAATACATTCAGCTGAAAGGTACCTCCGGGCAATTTTCGCAAGAAGCAATTAGCATCAAGCAAAATTCAGAAGCCGGATTGCTGAAAGAAAAAGAAATCGAAGCGAAACAAGCCACGCAGGTTATGGCGCAGGATTACGATATCGACTGTGGTCCTGCGGGTAAAGTTACATGTCCGGTTTGCAATGGAACAACGGTGATCATCAAAAAGGGCTACATCAGCAATACGTATAAGACTTGCACCTATTGCCATCTGACAGGATTTTTGTCTTGTGAAGACTACAATAAACTGCTTCGGGGCGAATTAAAGCCTTCATCCAACTGATTGACAGTGAATTAGTTTATTGGTAATAAGGGCTGATTATTGTTATCTTTGTGGCCGTAATTTTTTGATTCATGTCACTATATAACAGAATTAACGGAAAAGAGCTGAAGGAAAAAATCAAACAAAGCACGGAAGCCAGAACGACCATTTCCTTTTACAAGTATCATCACATAATTGATCCTTCATCATTTAGAAATGACCTCTACCAAGTGCTTGACCAGGTACATGTTCTGGGTAGAATATATGTAGCCCAAGAGGGAATCAATGCCCAGATCAGCGTGCCCACTATTCAATTAGATAATTTCCAATCTCAGCTATTCTCGATTGATTTTTTGAATGGGGTAAGACTTAATCTTGCGGTGGATGATAACGGAAAATCATTCTTTAAATTAAAAATTTTAGTTAGAAAGAAGATTGTAGCCGATGGATTGAATGATGAGACATTCGATGTAACCAATTGTGGTGTCCACGTTGGTGCCCATCAATTCAATCAACTGGCCGATGATCCTAATACGGTGATTGTAGATATGCGTAATCACTACGAGAGCGAAGTAGGCCATTTTAAAAATGCAATACTCCCGGACGTGGATACCTTTCGTGAGGAGTTGAAAGTAGTAGAAGAATTACTGCACCTGCAGAAAGATAAAAACCTATTGATGTATTGCACGGGTGGAATTCGTTGCGAAAAAGCGAGCGCCTGGTTTAAACACATTGGATTTAAGAACGTATTCCAACTAAACGGTGGAATCATTAAGTATGCCCAGGAAGTAAAAGACCAGGACCTGGAAAATAAGTTCATAGGTAAAAACTTTGTATTTGATGAACGATTGGGTGAGCGGATTTCGGATGACATCATTAGTGTTTGTCATCAATGCGGAAAGCCGTGCGATACGCATACTAATTGCAAAAATGATGGTTGCCATCTTCTCTTCATTCAATGCGAAGCATGTGCCACTACGTACAATGGTTGCTGCTCTGCTGAATGTACAGACATCATCATGCTACCCGTTGAAAAGCAAAAGGAAATCAGAAAGGGAATCAATAAAGGAAGACGAGTATTTAAAAAGGGCCGCTCAGAAAAGATTGTATTAAAATCAGCACAACACGCATGATTCGAATTGGGATTATCAATGTTTCTGATCGCGCCAGCCTGGGCATATATGAAGACTTGCCGGGGAAAGCGATTGTTCAAACCCTGAATGAATATCTTGTTTCCCCATGGCAGAAAGAATATTCAATCATCCCCGATGAACAGGATATTATCGAAATGACGCTTATTGAAATGGCTGATGTAAAAAACTGTTGCCTGATTATTACGTCAGGTGGCACCGGTCCAGCCAAAAGAGACGTTACACCAGAAGCCACAGAAGCCGTGTGTGACAAGATGATGCCTGGTTTTGGTGAGCGAATGAGAATGGAGAGTTTAAAATATGTGCCTACTGCAATTTTATCCAGACAAACCGCTGGCATCAGAAATAAGACGTTGATTGTGAATCTGCCAGGCAAACCAAAATCAATCCGTCAGTGTTTAGACGCTGTGTTTCCGGCAATACCCTATTGCATCGAACTGTTGGAGGGCCCCAGAATTGAATGTAATCCGGAGGTGATCAAAGCCTTCAGGCCGGTTAGTGGGTGAATTATAGATGCGTATCGTCCCCAAAACGGGAGACGATATTTGACACGGAAATTATATAAATGTAATGCGTGATTTATGGCAAGAATAAAGTACTACTACGATACCGAGACCTGTAAGTATGAGCGAATTAAGACCACTACAGGTGACATCATCTTGAATGCCCTGGGTATCTTCTCGCTCACGCTTGCCATGGCTGCTGGTATCTTGCTTATTTCTAGTTCTTACTTTGAGTCTCCCAAAGAACTGATATTGAAAAATGAAGTTAAGGAGATGGAGTTTTATTATGACAATATTCTCCAGGAAGTGAACAAACTTCAGGGGCAACTTCAAAACATGGAATATCGTGATGATAACATTTATCGGGTGGTGCTTGGCGCTGAACCTATTGATAAAAGCATACGCGATGCAGGCATTGGTGGTATAGACCGTTACGAAGACGTCAGGGAGAAAAACGTCATTCATGAAGATATCATCGTTAAGCTCAGTGCGAATGTCGACAACCTCAGGCGCAAAATTTATATTGAGTCAAAATCACAAGATGAAGTCGTGGAGTTAGCGGAAAGCAAGGAGAAATTATTTGCGGCCATTCCTGCGATACAGCCGGTGGCGAACAAACAACTCATTGCACTGGCATCGGGCTTCGGTATTCGTATTCACCCGATCTACAAAGTAAGAAAGATGCACACTGGTGTGGACTTTGCAGCCGCCATTGGCACTCCGATTTACGCCACAGCCGATGGCACCATTGACAAACTAGATGTTAGTTTCAGTGGATATGGAAAGGTGATCGAAATAGATCATGGCTTCGGCTATCGTAGTCGCTATGCTCATATGCATGGATTTGCCGTTCGTCAGGGACAAAAAGTTAAGCGCGGTGATTTAATTGGATATGTTGGAAATACAGGGTTATCCACAGCACCTCACCTTCATTACGAAGTTTTTGTCAACGGAATTCATGCCAACCCGGTACACTATTTCTTTAACGATCTCAATCCGGCTGAGTACGAAAAGATAATCGAATTGGCATCGATTGAAAACCAGTCGTTGGGAATGTAATCATTCACGACAGCAATCCTTAATCTTTTGTCCGGACATTTTAGTTCCAATAGTGTTGAACTTTGATGAGCACCTTACTATCTTAGCTAACCCAACACTATGAAAATCTTAATAATCCCCTTCTTACTCCTTTCCTTGTCTTTCCATGCTTTTTCACAAGGGTGTAGTGATGCCGGGTTCTGCACTATGGGCGCGATGAAACCAGATCAGCCTTATAATAAAAGAATAGCTGTAAAACTTCGAAGTATGGAGTTGAGCTTTTATCGAGGCACCACTACGCTAGCTCCCATAGTATACGTTGCTACCGCAGACTTAAATTTTAGTTTGAATTCAATAAGTTCTATTCAAGTTAAGTTGCCCTATCAGGTTGTTTCAGGGAAAGAAACGTTAGCCACAACCTCCGGTCTCAGCGATATCTCACTTTGTTACACAAGGAGTATGTATCGATCGGATCGATTTGATATCAATATGTCATTAGGCGGAAAAATTCCATCAAATCATTCTGACAAATCTGTGGATGGTTTACCCCTTCCCATGTATTATCAAACAAGTTTGGGCACCTACGATATTATTTCTGGCATTTCACTCATTAATAGGAAATGGCTTTTGGCCACTGGCATACAGATACCTCTTAACAAAAATAAAAATGATTTTTTGTGGGGTGCGTGGAGTAATAGCGATGTGGATAAGAATGAAATCCAAGAGTACCCTAGATCCAAATTATTGAAACGTGGTGTTGATGTGATGTTTAGAGTGGAACGTAATTTTCGGTTTTCTAAATTTAATTTTTCTCTGGGACTGCTGCCTATCTATCGCATCACCAATGATGAAATAACAAATGCGCAAGGACAAAGAGAAAAACCAGATGGAGCTCATGGCCTTGCCCTATCAGGCATCTCCACCCTTGGTTATAGTTTTAATGTAAGATCAGGAATTAGACTTTTGGTCGGTCATAAATTCGTTCAACGAGATGAAAATCCTGATGGTCTCACCCGGGAGCTGGTAACTTCCATCACCTATAATTACCGCTTCTGATGAGATATCTCATAACACTTTGCCTGTTATTCAATTCTTACTGTTTGCTGGTTGCTCAAAGTAATAAAGCTCTCCTAAGAAAGGCTGATTCGCTGATATCCATTACTGAATATGATCAAGCAGAAGCCCTTTTAAATTCAATGACCGATAAGGGCTCTGAATTTGAAAAGGCGATTACTCAAACCAGTAAAGGGTTTCTGTACTTAAATAAGGGACGGTATCAACTTGCATTGGAAAATTTACAACAAGCGCTGCAACGATTTCAAACCTCCGGTAAACAAGACACTCCTGAAGGGGCAAAATGCTTATCCACATTAGGGCTGGTTTATGGAAGTACGAGAAAGTATAAACAGGCAGAAGAAAATCATCTTATTGCGCTTCAAATCAGGGAACGGATTTTTGGAAGTGAAAGTGAGGAGGTGGCCGCCTCCCATAATGATCTTGGTTTAATTTATTTCGAGACTGATCCTGACAAAGCCTTGGAATACCTGGAGAAAGCCCTGGCAACTTATAAGAAGATTCATGGAGACAATCATCCTAAGATTGCTATTGCCAGTACCAATATTGGTTTTGCCTATCGAAAGTTGGAATTATTTGGAGATGCCATTGTGAATTTTGAAAACGCCAAGACTTTATGGGAAAAAATCTATCCAGGTGGTCACCCCAACCAGGCACTTGTACTCTCTTACCTGGGTCAGACTTATAGTTTAATGAAGGATAGCAAAACAGCTCTGGGGTACTATGAAAAATCACTGGAGCTATATAAAAAATCGTACGGAGAAAAACATCCGGATGTAGCAAATGCATATAACCAATTAGGGATTTTAAAATTAGATCAACAGGATTTTAACGAAGCCATCAATAATTTTCAAAAAGCAATCATGGCCAATGCCCCTAATTTTTCTAATCAGGACATTAAGAAGAACCCATCTATAAAGGACTATTACAATGGCAACGGATTACTTTATTCCCTGCGCTATAAGGCTAAAGGTCTGGAATCACAATACTACGGAGCAACGCTTAAATTGGAAGAACTTACATTAGCCTTAACCTGCCTCCATTCGTGCGATTCATTAATTGATGATATCCGTCAAAACAGTTCAGATGAATCTGATAAAATTGCACTTGGCGAAATTGCCAATGAGGTGTATGAAGACGCGGTAAGAATCGCGCACTCAATCAGTGAAGTCACCTTTGACTCGAGGAAGCTCAACGAAGAGGCATTTTACTTTGCTGAAAAAAGTAAATCAGCCGTACTGCAGGAATCCATTGCTGATGCCCAGGCAAAATCATTTTCAGGAATTCCGGGTGAATTGTTGGATGAAGAGAAGAATCTTAAATCAACCATTACCTATTTAAATCAAAAATTGTCACTCAAGCCAGAAGCCAGCCAAGAAAAAAAACTCAGGGAAGACTTATTTGCCATTAATCAAAAATACAACGCTTTTATAAAAAGGCTTGAGAAAGAATTTCCGAATTACTTCAACCTTAAATTCAATCAATCTACTCCATCGGTTAGTGAGTTACAAAATTCGTTGACGAGTGAGAAAGCCATCATCAGTTTTTTTGTAGCTGAAGAAAGTAAGCGAATCTATCAATTTATCATCACCAAAAGTAAATTCAAGATTTACAACCTGACTTTACCGGAAGACTTTGACCGGCTGGTGCGTGGGTTTAATAACAGTTTATTTTACTCTGATTTTATCACATATAAAAAATCGGCCTCTGCCTTAACCAAAGTATTAATTCCGAAATTACCATCCTCTATCAAGCAGGTTGTGGTCGTTCCCTCAGGCAGGCTCGGCACCGTTCCTTTTGAGGCGCTTCCTTTGCACGGAAAAAAATTTATCGATTTTAAGAATACGGATTTCATGATCAGTAAGTATTCGGTGAGCTACGAGTTTTCTACTGCATTAATGATCCAAAAAAATGGAAAGACCACCCGATCCACTGAAACTTCCATCTATCTATGCGCGCCCGTTCAATTTCCGCAAAAGGATAACCTGAACGAATTGCCCGGCACAGAAAAAGAAGTAACCATCATTGCCGCATTATTTGGAAAGACTGCCCAAGTTGCCACCTTCAAGGAAGCGAATGAAACCAGTATTAAAAAATCAGATCTCTCTCAATTTAACTATTTGCACTTTGCTACACATGGCATTGTAGATGAAAACGAGCCTGAACTTTCAAGAATATTTCTAAACTCTGGAAGCCAGGATGATGGAGATTTGTATTCTGGTGAAATATTTAATCTACAATTGAAGGCTGACCTTGCTGTGCTTTCTGCCTGTCAAACAGGTTTAGGAAAGTTCTCTAAAGGAGAAGGCGTAATTGGTTTATCACGCGCGCTTACCTATGCCGGTGCAAAAAGCATTGTCGTTTCATTTTGGAGTGTAGCCGATGAATCAACCGCTGAACTCATGACCGAATTTTACAAAACACTCCTTCAAAATAAGAATGAAAATTTTTCGCAGGCGTTGCGTCAGGCCAAACTTCACTTAATTGGTAATCAGAAATTTTCAACTCCCTATTATTGGGCACCATTCATTCTGATTGGTGATTAAAGTACAAGTCGATCTATTTTTGATACCTGGGTCTGCCATTTATTCCGTAGCCGTAGTAATCGGGACAGTCAAGGTTTTAGCGAAGAGGAATTTTAGATCGTTACCTCTTCCGCTTTCTTCTCTGAATCCTCCAGGTTTTTTATTTGCTGATTTAGTAAATCAATGCGAACCAGCATATTCAGTATAAGCGCATCCTTTATTTTTTCCGAAGGATGTGACTTCATCTGTTCACGCAGTACCTGATACATGGCATCCAGTTTCTCTAGATCCTGGGTAAAAGACGCATTGTCATCAAATTCCTGAATATCGCTGATCATTTCAACTTTATCTGCTATTTGACCATTATAGAAATCCTCTAAATCCTTGAATTCAACCTGGAGTTTCGCGCGATCAGCACCCATTGGTGGAGCGGAATTTCGCGATACCAATAAATAAACCGACAAGGTTAAGAAGAGAATGGCGGCTGCACGCCATACGATCACGCTGCTCCAAAGGTTTCTTTTCTTGCCAGCCAACTGGCTTTCGATGCTGGTCCATGTCTTTTCCGATGGCTGCCTGTCATCAAACTCTTCCCGATGTTGATTGACAAAATTTTTCAATGAATCGTCCATATTATTTTGATTCAAGTAATTCCTTCAATTTCTTCTTCGCGCGGTTGAACTGAGATTTTGAGGTGGATTCTGAAATACCCAACACTTCCCCAATCTCAGCATGATCATAACCTTCAAACAAATACATCGAGAGCACCGATCGGTAACCATCCGGAAGCCGTTCAATTGCCTTTTTTACTTTCTCAACCGTAAAGGGATATCCCTCCAGCGCATCTACTTCTTCCTCTTCCTTTACATCCCACCGGTCGTCTTCCGGTATGCGCTCCATCTTCTTTCTGTGAAGCTGGTTGATCGCTTTGTTAATTACAATCCGCTTTAACCACGCTCCAAAGGTGGATTCACCACGGTAATGATGCAGGTTGTTAAACGCACTGATAAATGCCTCTTGCAAAACATCCTCCGCTTCAACCTCATTATTAACGATGCGAAAGCCAACATTATACATACTACGGCTATATAATTTATATAACTGATAGTAGGCAGATCGGTCTCCCTGGCGGCACCTGTCAATGAGTTCCTGATGCATATGTTTAGGCTGAGCCTCCAAGTAAACCTAACTTAATAGACCAGCAACGCTTCAAAAGGTTGCATCAATTACTTTACCTTCTCCAAATTCTGTTTTGCCGACACAAAATCAGGAGCGATTGCCAGGGCTTCATCAAATGCTTTCTTAGCAGCCACTTTATCGCCCATATGTTCCAACTGAATTAATCCTTTCAGATTTAACACGGAGACTTTCATAGGATATTCTTTCTGTTTATTCTCTGCATCATTGAATACAACTTTAGATTTATCGAGTTCATTACTGGCCAGAAGAATCTCGATAGAGGCCAGGGCCTCCGTAAATCGCTTTAGATCATATTGAAGAAACGCCATCTTATATAGTATTGAGATATTGTTGTTGAGTAAGTAGAGGCTCTCAAAGTTTTGCAATGCCCGATCAGGCACGCCCATGGTTTGATAACCTACGGCTGAGATTTCAAGAGCTGCTTGATTTTTAGGATTTCTGGCCAACAAGGGCTGACAAACCAGCACCGCAGAAACGTATTTCTGATTTTCATAATAGTAAATGGCCAGGTTATAAATGAGTGAGTCATTCATTGGGTCTTCTATGATCAGATCATACAACGCATCTTTAGCTACTTCATAATCATTCCATTGAAGTGCAGTCATATATTTATTATAATAATGCTGGGCAAATGGATTCGATGGTTTGGTTTTTTCATCTGCAGGAACAGTCGTTTGCTTATTGTCAGTCTTGACAGCTGGTTTTGTTTCTGTCTTAACAGCTGGCTTTGTTTCTGATTTAGTTGGCTGCTTCTGCGCCTGTGAAAAAGCATGAAAGGAAAAAGAAATTAAAACAAGAGAGATAATTACACGCATATTCATTGAATTTAATTGGATATTCTGTTTAGGTATTGATTTCACTATCTATTAAGCCCTTTCGGTGGGCGATTTTCATTAACAATTCAAATGCTTCCTGATGATCATTTTTAATTATTCCTTCCAGGATAGCTTCTTTTATTTCCTCCTTTATTTCCCCAATAATAGGTCCGGGCGAAATATTAAACAACCTCATAATTTCTTCACCCGTTATCGGTGGTTGAAAGTTTCTGATCTGATCCCTTTCTTCCAGTTCAATCATCTTCTTTTCAACGTGTCCGAAGTTTTGCAAATACCTCGCCACCTTTTCATTGTTCTTGGAGGTGATATCAGCCTTACATAACATCATGAGTGCCTCAACATCATCACCGGCTTCATAAAGCAAACGCCTGATGGCGGAATCTGAAACTTCTTTCACCAAGGCAATAGGACGCAGGTGAAGCCGAACCAGTTTCTTTACAAATTCCATCTTTTCATTCATTGGCAACTTCATTCTTCTGAAAATGCCCGGCACCATGCGCGCGCCTTTATCTTCATGTCCATGAAATGTCCACCCTACCACTTTATCAAATCTTTTAGTAGCAGGCTTAGCGATATCATGTAAAACTGCCGCCCATCTCAGCCACAAGTCATCCGACACTTTAGACACATTATCCAGCACCTGAAGGGTATGGAAAAAGTTATCTTTGTGCGCCTTGTTATCCTGATACTCTACACCATGAAGAGCAATCATTTCTGGAAAGAACTGTTGCAGTAATCCACTTTGGAAAAGGAGCTTAAAGCCGTAGGATGGTAGCGGAGACAAAATGATTTTATTCAATTCATCAATGATTCGTTCCATCGAAACAATGGAGAGCCGATGCGTATTTTTAATGATGGCTTCATATGTATCCGCGTCAATATCAAAATTCAACTGGGAGGCAAACCGAATGGCTCGCATCATCCGAAGCGGATCATCAGAAAATGTAATGACAGGATCGAGCGGTGTCTTAATGAGCTTTTGCTTTATATGAGCAACCCCATCGAATGGATCAATTAATTCACCGTAGCTGGACGGTGCTAAGCTAATCGCCAATGCATTGATGGTAAAGTCTCTCCGCTGTTGATCTTCCTCAAGGGTGCCATCTTCTACAATGGGTTTTCTGGATTCATTCCGGTAGGATTCTTTTCGCGCCCCAACAAATTCAAGATCAAAATCACGATGTTTGATCATGGCTGTTCCAAAATTCTTGAATACAGAAATCTGGGCATCGAATGTCTTGCCCACTTCGTTTGCTAATTGAATCCCACTCCCGATACAGACAAAATCGATGTCTTTGCACGGTCGATTCATGATCAGGTCACGCACAAAACCGCCCACCACATACGTTTCCAGGCTCAGCTTACGAGATACGCTGGAAACCACCTCAAATATTGGGTTGCTATCTAAATCGCTTTTGAAATTCATTGCCCCTAAATCCTAAAACTCGTTCGGGATCAAAGGTAAGGACTAATTTCAGTATTTAGGTGAACAGAATTTTGTGAATCATTCTTTCCAGAACGAAGGGCAAGGAATATACTTATCAAACTTTTTCTTCTTGGTGCCGTGGAGTAGCGGCAAATGATAATTCAATGACAACTCATGGCTGCCTCCTGAATCGGGACCCAGCTCTGATACCGTCACGTCATAGCTGTAGGCTATTTTAAACTTCTCAAACTGAAAGCCTAGAATAACAACAACCGCATCATGGTTTAAATTGTCACGCACGTTTTGCCGAATCGGAATGCCTCTGTACCATAGCCCAATCATGACTGGATCATATATGAAATACATGCCCAGGTCCAGTTGATCAAAATTCCCTTGTCGCTTATAAATGAATGATGGTGCAATGACTGCCGAATGTCCTTTCATTTGAGGGCTGTTGTTCAATGGAATTCTCACACCACCATGCAGGCTGGTCTTCATAGGAATAAATGATTCTTCGTGTAAAAGTGATTGGTTGGGTGTATTCAAATGACTCGCAGAAATGCCAAACCAAAGGTATCTGTTGTAGACAACCATGCCTGTGTTAAAATCAAAATATCCCACTGTGCCCAGATTGAATAAAGCAGGATCGTCACTGGGAGTTGTTCCATCGGAATCAAACAAGAGTTGGTCGCCAAACACGAGTTTATTCATGTCGATGGATCGAAACGCATATCCAAAATTCAGGCCTGCTGAAACGACCCACTTATTGGATACCCTCCACTTATAGGAATACAGAAAATTAAATTGCGATGATTTCATCCCCGCAGTACCGGCCTGATCGAGCGTTACCAAAAAACCTATGCCACTATTATATTGTTGAAGGTCCACATCATAGGAAACAGCTGTGGTTACAAAACCACGGGAAATATTGGGCCATTGATTACGGTAGTTAGCAATAAACCTATGTGATTGAGTAGTGCCTGTGAAAGCAGGATTCAAATAAAGAGGCGCAGCATAATATTGTGAGAATTGAGGATCCTGAGAAAAGATTTTTCCGGATAATAAAATAGAAAAAATAAAAAAGTACAGTCGCATCATCGTATGAGATTAACATCCCCCATCCTCACTAGCCGTTCGCCATTGTCGTAAGCTGCAGATAACTTATATACATACACATCCTGCTTACATTGCTTACCCTGATAGGTTCCATCCCACCCGATAGTTGGATCATCACTTTGAAATAGCAGTGTCCCCCAGCGATTAAATACTAGTAGTTCGAAATTAATCACTCCTCGTGTTAGCGGTAAGAAGATATCATTTTTACCATCACCTCCGCTGCCGGCACTAGATGAACCCGGAGAAAATGCATTTGGAATCAAAACTTGTCCACCTTTGATCACTTTCACTGCGTTGACTAATTTAGTAGAATCCGGACAGTCAAATTGATTGAAAGCGGTTAATGAAATGGTGTAAACACCCTCATCTTTATATTTATGTTGCGGCTCAAACGCGGTGGAGGTATTACCGTCACCAAAGTCCCATTCATATCTTGTTGCATCAAAACTTCGGTTGTTGGTGTACAGAATTCCTCCGGGGATATTAACCACCGCGGGCTTAATCTCGAATGCTGACACTGGTCGCGGAAAGACTTCAATGATCGCCTGCTTGGTTTCGGTAACCTGAGTGCCCGTGATGTTCGAAGCTGATAAAGAGACCGTATACTTTCCTGGTTCATAATACGTCTGCGTGGGGTTGACAGAAGCCGACTTACCCGAATCCCCAAAATCCCATTGATACGTGGACGGATCAGCAAATTGCGAAAGGTTATTAAAGGTTACTGTTAAGGGTACACAACCACTCGGTGGGGCCGCATTAAAATCAACAATAGGTGGAATTGGCAATATCTCCACTTGCGATACCTGCTGTTCAGAACAAACTCCATGCGTTACAGTAAGGGTGATGTTAAACTTTCCATACGTTGCAAACGTATGTGAATTAATTGAAACACTGGTGGCTTGTGTTCCGTCTCCAAAATCCCAAAGGTAAGTCCACGGGCCGGTGTTGGTTTCGTTACTGATAGCTACTGTGGATGAAGGTAACGTCTGAGAAACGGGAGTAACCGTGAAAGAAGCCTTGATATCATCACTCTTAGGAACAAGTATACTCTGGCTGGTGACTACGCTGGGGCAATTGGCAAAGTTTTTTGTGTCTAATGAAAATTTAAGACTGATATCCCCTATTGCCGATGACGGTCGATTGATCAGATATTGAATCTTATCATCCGACTGATTTACGCTGACTGTCGTAACGCCATTTTCTTCAACCTGCCAATGATACTGTTGAAGACCTTTCTGAACAGCCTCTACCTGCAATCGCATAACATTACAATCAAACTGCAGGGTGTCGATCAAAAATAAAGATATCGGCACCGGACTGATTCGAATGGTTCTGGTAGAATCACCAAAACAGCCGGTGGATAAGGTTGTTACCAACGTCACAGAGAAATCCTTAATGGCTGGTGTGGTGTTCGAAAATGTATAATTGAAATTAGGAGTAGCGCCAGTGCTGATTTCCTGGATCAAACCAGAATTATCTGAAATCTTCCATCGATACTCAGAAGGATTGAGAGCAATCGTTTCTGAGTCCACATTAAAATTGACAGTTTGCGGAGAACAGTTGTTATTAAACGGTGAGTAATTCGTGGAAATAAATCCTGACCGAGTGCCAGGAAAAACGGTGATCGTCACCGGTGAAGAAATAGTTTCACATCCCATGACCGTGATAGCACGCAAACGCACATCAAACAGTTTATTGGCTGTGGTGATGTTCTCGAACGTAGTTACAAATTGATTTGAAAATGACGGATCGGAAACCGTTTGAATCAACGCAGTTTGAAAACCAGGCCCTTGCTTTTCATCTATTTCCCAAATGAAACGATCAACGAGGGCAGGTTGACCCGCCACAGAATTATTTGTGAACATAACCGTCAGTTCACTACAACCAGATGTAACATCCGGAGTGAATAGCGCAAGCGGTAGCGGATCAATAGTAACCGGCACAACTTTTATATCAGCGCATCCGCTCACACTGGCAGTTGTGCGAAGTGCTACCTGAAACGTGCCGGCTAGACCAAACGAACGAACAAAACTCTTCTGATTGTCAAACAAAGGATCCTTAATAAAAACACTGCCGTTATAATTAAAGTCCCACTCTAAGCTGGATATGGTTTCTCCTTGTGTGAGTTGTAATGTTGAATTTTCTTCAAATGAAATCAACGCGCCTTCACACCCACGGGTAGCAGTGAAGAATGGTACCGGCTTTTCAAAGACCCTTACTTGTACTTCGTCCACTGTTTGGCAGCCAGTGATGGCGTCTTTGATTATCAACTTTACCCGATAGATGCCACGGTTAGTGTAACTTTCAATGAATGGACCTAAGGCCACTGAAGAAAATCCTGATGCCGGATCACTTTTGATCAATACATTTGATTCATTGTAAAATTCCCACCGCCATTGAGTATCTGCGTTCGGTGTTCCGATCGAAGCATCCGAGAACTTCACCTGAAAGGTAGTAAATGGTGATGTTGCACGTTGACAAAAATCAGGAGTGATTACGATATCATTTATATCGGTCACATTGATCTTCGCTAATAACGCTGGAGAAATGGTGATTAATTTTTCAACAATCGCAACACAATTACCAACTGCATTATTATCCTTGACGGAAAGTCGTATTAACTTTTGACCTACCGTTGGATACGCAAAGACCGGATTGGTGCCAGTGGATGTTGAAAGTGGTGAACCGCTTCCGGTATTATTATCAAAAAACTGCCAGGTATAACCAAAGTTGGCTCCGGTGATCGGAGGAGTTTCATTTTCAAAAAAGATCTTGTCACCCAAACAAAAAACTGATTGAATCGGACCCGTTACGCTTCCAAGGCGGGAAATGAAATCAGGTGCTGGAGAAGGTACGATTACGACCCTTGCCGTGGTAACCTGCGGTGTGTTATCACCGGTAATCAGGTTGCCTGATACTGGATTAAATGCATTTCCATCCAACAAGTTGTTATCATATGGATTACATTGATTCCAGTTTCTAAGCGTCACTTCAAATTCTCTATCGACATCAGCAGGCAGTGTTACAGGGATATTTATCGAAAGACTTTGTTGACCAGGAGACGTGACTGGGAATATCGGATTCTGTCCAACTGCAGGATTCTGGTAAGGAAATGAACCTGGTGTTACGCCATTGATTTTAATACCCGGGATTTGGATAGCTGGCACACCCGTACCATAAATCCAATGTATCCAACGCGGCTCATTATTTTCACGGGTAGGTCTTGGGAAACAGTTCCAGGTGCTATTATCCGTAAATTGCATATTGGCTGCAAACCCCTGGCAAACCCGAAACACTCCTGGATCAATTGCCACAACATCATTGGTCCATACAATTACCTGAGTATTTATCGGTACAACGCTTCCTCGTGGGTTACAGGCATTGGAAGCGTCAATGATCAGATCATAACCGCAGTCAACGGGATTGTTGGGATAAGTATGTGAAATAGAAACTCCAGTAGCGTTTGTTTGAGTATAGATCTCTTCAGTAGATCCATCTCCCCAGTTAATAAAATATTGGGTTCCTGGAACGGATGATAAATAGAGTGTCTGGATATTTACGGTAAATGGCGCGCAACCCCTGCTACTGGTTAAGAATGCAAATCCTGGTTCCATGATTCCTCCGCATTGACCAAAACTTTCAAAATGCCATAAGCAAACCACCACCAACAACGACAGAAACCAAAACCGTTTTAAAATCATTACTCTAACTAGCGATTTATAATTAACCAGGCATTTTATACCTCCCTGGAAGTACTAAATACCAATCGTAATGTTTCCGGATGGCAGTCTCGCTTTAGAGTCGTTCAAATGATGAATTCTACCTGTAAATTGTAGTTACTGGCATTTATATGAGAAGGCATTCTTTCCAACGGGCTCATCTAAAAATGTGGAATTTTTTGAAAAGTGAGCGTGGGTATGGAAGGTCAATTACCTACCTTTGCGACCAAATTTCCGGGATTACGCATGTCTTCTGCTAAATACATATTCGTCACTGGTGGTGTAACTTCTTCGCTTGGTAAAGGTATCATTTCGGCATCTTTAGGTAAGTTGCTACAAGCCAGGGGTTTCTCAGTAACCATTCAAAAATTTGATCCTTATATTAATATTGACCCAGGCACATTGAACCCTTATGAGCATGGGGAATGCTATGTCACTGACGATGGCGCTGAAACTGATCTTGACCTTGGCCATTATGAGCGTTTTCTCAATATCCAGACCTCTCAGGCAAACAATGTTACCACGGGCAGGATTTACAACAACGTAATCACGAAGGAGCGAAAAGGAGAATATTTGGGCAAGACCGTGCAGGTGGTGCCTCACATTACAGACGAAATAAAGAGAAATATCTTCCTCTTGGGAGAAAGTGGCAAATACGACTTTATCATCACTGAAATCGGAGGTTCTGTTGGTGATATTGAATCTCTGCCTTTTGTTGAAGCAGTTCGCCAGGTGCGATGGGATTTAGGCTCGAACAATGCGCTGGTGATTCACCTGACACTTATCCCATATTTAAAGGCGGCTAAAGAGTTGAAGACCAAGCCTACTCAGCATTCAGTAAAAGAACTACTCTCCTACGGAATTCAACCCGATATCCTGGTATGCCGCACCGAGCATCCCCTCTCGATGGAAATCCGGAAAAAACTGGCCTTGTTTTGTAACGTTAATCTCAACTCAGTAATAGAAGCCATTGATGCGGAAACCATCTATGATGTGCCGATGCTCATGAGAAAAGAAAAGCTGGATGAGCGGGTTCTTTCGAAGCTAAAAGTCACCCCCAAACATGAACCGGACCTGGAGCAATGGAAAGTCTTCCTTGGAAAATTAAAGAATCCAATCAATGAAGTTACCATTGGCCTTGTTGGCAAATATGTAACCTTGCCCGATGCTTATAAGTCGATCGCAGAAGCATTCATCCATGCGGGTTCACAAAATGATTGTAAAGTAAACCTCCAGTGGATTTCTTCGGAAGACATTCATGCTGATACGGTGAAGAATATCATAGGAAACCTCGATGCTGTGTTAGTGGCGCCAGGATTTGGTGAACGAGGCCTTGAAGGAAAGATTGAAGCTATTAAGTACGTACGCGAAAATAAAATCCCATTCCTTGGAATCTGCCTGGGTATGCAATGCGCGGTGGTTGAATTTGCGCGTAATGTATTACACCTGACGGAGGCAAGTACTACGGAGTTGAACCCGAAAACAAAGCACCCTGTAATCGACATGATGGAAGAACAGAAAAAGGTTACCAATAAGGGTGGTACTATGCGTTTGGGTGCATACACCTGCAAGATTAAGAAAGGAACCAAAGCATATCAGGTTTACGGTGATAGCACCATACAGGAAAGACATAGGCATCGGTTTGAATTCAACAACAAGTATCTGGAGCAGATTGAAGAAGCTGGCTTAAAAGCAGTGGGCATTAACCCAGATACCAACCTCGTTGAGATCGTTGAGCTAAAAGATCATCCTTGGTTTATTGGCGTTCAGTACCATCCCGAACTGAAAAGCACGGTATTAAATCCTCACCCTTTATTTGTAAAATTTGTAGAAGCTGCCATGAATAACAAAAAATCAAATTCATAATCACCGCTTCTCCTACTATTTAAACTTGTTCAGAATTATTACTCATGGATAGAAACTCAGCAATCGGACTTACGCTTATCGCAGTACTCCTGTTAATTTACTTTAATTTTCTTGCACCCACACCAACACCTGAATCCGCAAAGCCTGCTCAGGTTACTTCACCCATTACTGATAGAGGAATAAAGACTGACTCACTGGCGCAGACAATAAAGACAGACAGTGTGGCACTGCTGCAATACGGCTCTCTTGGATCTTTTGTCACTGGCAGTGAAGAAGCCACCACCATTGAAAACAAAGACCTGCGAATAGTGCTATCAAATCAAGGTTACCTGAAAGAAATACAACTCAAGAATTTCAAAACGTATTCGCAAGAGCCATTATTCCTGGCAAAGAACGGAAACAATTCTTTTTCATTGATTGCCAATTATGAAGGAAAAGAGATTGACCTCTATAAGCTTTATTACAAAGTTGAATCCTCCAGCAAAGCGGATACTACTTTAATCACGCTATCTGCAAAGACGGGTGAAAATAGCTATATCAAACATATTTACTCGATCCCCGCTTCCGGGTATCAAATCGGTTATGAAATACAAACCAGTGGCATTTCACTGAGTGGAAAAAATCTTTCTTATCGCTGGAATGATAAGATTGCCTTGCAGGAAAAAGCAATTGCCGACAGTCGAAGTAAGACCACCATCAATTACTATGATATTAATGGTGACTTCGATGGATTGTCTGAGACCTCTACCGACCTCGAAAATGATGTCATTACGAATCCTGTAAAATGGGTAGCCATTCGTCAGAAGTTTTTCATTTCGTCTATCATTGCCAAAAACTCATTTATCAACGGAGAAGTAAAAACGTTTGCCAACATCAATGATTCAAGCACGGTAAAAGAAGCGAGTGTTGAACTCTTCATTTCACCGGAAGATCTTGCCTCCAAAAAGGCATCATTCAAATATTATTTTGGCCCTAACGATTATGATATTCTTCCTGAGGTGACTGAGGGATTCTCTAAGAACTTAAGCTTGGGATGGCCACCCATGTTGTGGATAACCAAGTTTGTCTTGATTCCGGTTTTCAAATTTCTGGAGCGAGCTTTTAGCAACTATGGTATTATCATCATGTTGCTGGTATTTTTTGTTAAACTGATCCTGTTGCCCCTCTCCTACAAGTCGTATCTGGGAATGGCTAAAATGAAATTGCTAAAGCCAGAGCTGGACTTGATTAAGGAAAAGAACGGTGAAAACATGGCTCAGAATCAGCAGGATCAGATGAAGCTATATCAACAAGCGGGAGTTAATCCGTTTAGTGGGTGCATTCCGCTCTTGCTTCAAATGCCAATATTGTTTGCCATGTTTTGGTTTTTTCCTGTAGCTATTCAATTACGTCAGCAGCCATTTTTATGGGCCGAGGACTTATCTGCCTATGATTCTATTGCTACACTTCCATTCACCATTCCATTTTATGGAGACCACGTCAGCCTCTTTGTAATTCTAATGACGGGCGCCAATCTTCTTTCTGTTTGGCAGAATAATCAGCTGACTACGGTACAAGGACCGATGAAATCCATGCAATATATAATGCCAGTAATGTTTATGTTTTTGCTCAATTCTTTCTCTGCAGGACTTAGTTTTTACTATTTTTTCTCAACCATTGTCACCTTTGCACAACAGGCCATCATTAAACGCTTTGTTGATGAAGATAAAATAATGGCGGTGATGGAAGATCACAAAAAGAAAATGCTGGCGGGAGGCGGAACCGGCAAAAAATCAAGCTTTATGAATAAGCTCGAGCAGGCCATGAAAGCCAGCGAAGAGGCCAGAAAGGCGTCTAAAAAGAAGTAAGGCAGAGTCCAAAACCCTGAAAATTTCGATTTTCAGGCACGTTGGTTCATCCATACATTACCCTATATTTGTAGCCCCGATTATGTCGGGGTTTATTTTTTTATCTAACAACCACTAGTCTCAGAAAATGGGCAAAATCATCGCAATAGCGAATCAAAAAGGAGGAGTTGGCAAGACCACCACTGCCATCAATCTTGCCGCCAGTCTAGCCGTATTAGAGTGCAAAACCTTATTGGTAGATGCAGACCCGCAAGCAAATTCTACTTCGGGGTTAGGCATCAATCCTAAGGACGTTAAGAAAGGTATCTATGAGTGCATGGTGGATGGGGTTAATCCCAAGGAAGTGATTGTACAGAATGAACTGAAATACCTCCACATACTTCCTTCCCATATCGACCTGGTGGGTGCCGAAGTTGAAATGGTAAATATCGAACACCGTGAAGAAAAGATGAAACTGGCTCTTGCCAAAGTAAAAGATGAATACGATTTTATCATTATAGATTGCTCGCCTTCTCTTGGTTTGATTACGATCAACTCGCTCACGGCTGCTGACTCTGTGATGATACCTGTTCAGTGCGAATATTTTGCCTTGGAGGGTTTAGGCAAGTTGCTCAATACGATCAAGATCATTCAAACACGCCTCAATCAAAAACTTGAAATTGAAGGCATCCTGCTCACGCTGTACGACTCCAGAACATCGTTAGGAAATCAGGTAGTGGAAGAAGTAAGAACACACTTTAAAAATATTGCATTCAATACGATCATTCCCCGTAATGTGAAACTGAGTGAATCTCCCAGCTTTGGGTTGCCGGTAATTGTACATGATGCGGAGAGTAAAGGAGCCATCAGTTATCTTAACCTGGCCCATGAAATTTTGGATAAAAACGGCATGTCAAAATGAGCAAGAAAAAAGCATTGGGAAGAGGCTTGAGTGCACTGTTAGGTGATACTCCTGAGGAAGAAAGGCTTGAAGTTGATGTTACCAATCCAGTGGGTTCCCATACCACTACTGCTCATGAGAATCTCAACGAAATTCCCTTAGATCAAATTGAAACAAATCCATTTCAACCCCGGCAGTACTTTGATCAGGAGGCTCTAAAAGAGCTGGCGGATTCAATCAAAGTTCATGGCATAATACAGCCGATAACAGTACGTAAGCTTGCTCATCATCAATATCAATTAATTTCCGGAGAGAGAAGATTCCAGGCATCGAAACTGGCAGGGTTAACTTCGGTTCCGGCTTATATCAGAACAGCTGATGATCAGCAGATGCTGGAGATGGCGCTGATCGAAAACATCCAGCGGGAAAATCTTAATCCAATAGAAGTTGCGTTGAGCTATCAGCGATTAATTTCTGAGTGTAATTTGAAGCAGGAAGAATTAGGAGACCGGGTGGGTAAAAATAGATCAACGGTTACCAACTACCTGCGTTTGCTCAAATTGCCTCCGGATATCCAAATTGCATTGCGCGACAATCGTCTTTCTATGGGGCATGCCCGCGCCATTGTGAGCATTGAGAATTCAGAATCGCAGCTTTACATCTTTAAAAAAATACTTTCAGAGGATCTTTCAGTAAGAAAAGTGGAAGAGCTCGCCCGTCAGTTAATGACGGAGACTAAGGAACAAGTGGCAACACCCGTATCTACCTCTGCTCACACAAAGGAAATATCTCACCTCCAGTCAAACCTGTCGTCACACTTTGGCACAAAAGTTAGTGTGAAGAGTGATGGAAAGAAAGGTGAGATCCGTATTCCCTTCCTTTCTGTAGAAGACCTCAACCGAATTCTGGATATTCTAAAAGTCTAACATGCGTGCTTTCTTATTTCTTACATTGATTTTTCTGATGCTAACAGAAATCTGTGTATCACAAGAAATCAATAAGGATAGCGTACTTGTCAAAGAGAATGAAGCCATTGATACCACGTTTATAAAAAATGGCGGCAATGTGGTAGAAATTGAATCGTATGCGAAACGCTTCGATCCGCGCAAAGCACTGTTATTTTCAGCCGTGTTTCCAGGTGCCGGACAATTTTACAATAAAAAATACTGGAAGATGCCGCTCGTTTATGGAGGATTCGGTTTCCTGATTTATGTTGTGAATTTCTATCACACCGAAAACCTTAAGTTTCGCAGTGAATTGTTTGGTCTCATAAACGATCCATCAGGGGGATTAAGTCCCAGTGGGTACACGAAAGATCAACTCAAAACAATAGTTGATAAAACCAGGCGTGAAAGAGATTTCTTTCTCATAATGAATGGCCTTTTCTATTTGCTTCAAATGGTGGATGCTCATGTGGACGCTCACCTGAAGGAATTTGATTTAAATCCAAATTTGCAGGTAAGAATAGAGCCGATGTTCGATAACTCAATGATGACAGGTCGCAGTTCTGGAATTGCATTGAAAATAAAATTTTAATTACACGTAAGCATCCTCATCAGAAAATGAAAATCGTATTGATTGGCTATGGAAAAATGGGTAAAACCATTGAGCAAATCGCGCTATCACGTGGTCATGAAATCGTTGGTAAAATTGATGTCGGTGATGATATCACCTCATTTAATAAACCCGTTGATGTTGCCATTGAATTCACTCAGCCTGAAGCAGCCTTGCACAATTTGAAGACCTGTTTTAATAAAGGAATACCGGTGGTTTGTGGCACCACAGGGTGGCTTCAACACAAAGATGAAATTGAAGCACAATGCCGGGCCAATAATGGAACTCTCTTATACTCGTCTAATTTCAGCCTGGGTGTCAACTTATTCTTTAAGCTAAATGAGTTCCTGTCAAAACTGATGGATCGCTACAGTCAGTATGAAGTTTCCATTGATGAAACGCATCATACTCAAAAGAAGGATGCACCCAGTGGAACTGCAATTACCCTGGCACAAGGGGTGATGAAGAACCTAAAGAGAAAAAAAGGATGGAGTCTGGGTGAAACCGACAATCAGAATTCACTCGCAATTAATTCATTCCGGATAGATCCGGCCCCTGGCACCCATGTGGTTAAATACAAATCCGAAGTCGATGACATCGAAATCACTCATACCGCTCATTCACGCGAAGGTTTTGCATTAGGTGCTGTGCTCGTTGCCGAGTGGCTGGCCGGAAAGAAAGGGATATATTCAATGGATGATTTTTTGCAGTTATGACCCCTTTCTAACTCAAAAATCATTTTCTTTGCCACGTTTTTAAATAGATCGACCTTATGAATTGGAAGTTTTGGGAGAAAAAGCCGAAAGCAGTACAGAAACCTAAATCAGCTGTGCGCGAGTGGTGGGATGCAATTCTGTTTGCCGTTGTGGCCGCTACGCTGATCCGCTGGTTAATTATGGAAGCCTACACTATCCCTACTCCTTCCATGGAGAATTCCATGCTGGTCGGTGATTTTCTGTTTGTCAGTAAGTTTCATTACGGCACACGCACACCTCGCACTCCTCTGCAATTACCACTCACACACCAAAAGATTTGGTTTACCGAGATACCATCCTATGTGGATTGGATTCAACTTCCTACCTACCGTCTTCCAGGATTCAGCAAAGTAAAGAGAGAAGATGTTGTGGTATTTAATGTCCCGCCAAAAGATCTTAATGAAGGAAAAAGCTATCCTATTGATTTAAAGACAAACTATATCAAACGATGTGTTGCCGTTGCTGGTGACGTGCTGGAGATTAAGAATAAGCAGGTGATTATAAATGGTCAGCCATCGAACAACCCGCCTGACATGCAGTATAGTTACTTAGTTACTGCGAAAGATGAAATTAACGAGCGCAATTTTGAAAAGCTTGAACTAGACCCGGACGATTATTCCTATTTAGGAAGACCCGAGAATGACAAAGCCGTCTACCAGATGTTTTTGACGAAATCAAAAGTAGATGAATTGAGAAACCTTCCCTTCGTCATCTCCGTCACGGAAGATTACCGCACAAGCGAAGGTCCAGACGGAAGAATTTTTCCGGGCGCAAAATACACACCATGGAACGGTGATAACTATGGTCCACTCACGATTCCCAAAGAGGGCATGAAAATTCCTGTAAACGATTCTACGTTGACTATTTACGGAACCGTCATCAAGGAGTATGATCACAATAAGGACGTGAAGATTGAAAATGGAAAACTTACTATCGAAGGAAAAGAGCTATCTGAATATATTTTCCATCAGGACTATTACTTCATGATGGGAGACAATCGTCACAACTCATTAGACTCTCGCTACTGGGGCTTTGTGCCCGGAGATCACATCGTTGGTAAAGGATTCTTTATCTGGCTTTCTATTGATAAGTATGCGAGCTTCATCCATAAAATTCGTTGGAGCCGATTCTTTAAGTTGGTGGAATAGTTATAAGAGCGGTGGACAGGTTATCAATTGTGGTTCTGTTTTAGTTGGTGATTAATTGTATTTTCCGAACAACGAATAACCAACATCAAACAACTAAATAATTACCAGACGATTTCCTTAAGGCCCTTGCTCTTCAGATACTCGTTTGTTTTACTGAAATGTTTGCATCCAAAAAAACCGCGATCTGCAGAAAACGGGGAAGGATGAGCAGACATTAACACCAGGTGCTTGTTACGATCGATGATTTCTCCTTTTTTCTGAGCATAGGCACCCCATAGCAGAAAAACGATATTGTCCTTCTGATCCGAAATTTGACTAATGACGGCATCGGTGAATTGCTCCCAGCCTTTATTCTGATGCGACCCTGGGGATGAAGCCCTCACGGTGAGGGTAGCATTTAAGAGTAGCACACCTTGTTTCGCCCAACGTTCCAACTCGCCATTGTTTGGAATGGGTTTGCCTAGATCATTATGTATTTCTTTGAAGATATTTTTTAGAGAAGGGGGCATAGTAATACCCTCGCGTACGGAAAAACAAAGTCCATTAGCCTGACCGGGTCCATGATAAGGGTCTTGTCCAATGATTACTACTTTGATCTGTTCAAAATCAGCACAATCAAACGCCCTGAAGATTTCCATGCCGGGAGGATAAACCATATTAGTCACGTATTCTTGCCTGACGAATTGAATTAACTGTTCAAAATATGGCTTCTGAAACTCTAACTCCAGTTTCGACTTCCAGGAGGGAGCAATTTTTACGTCTACACTCATCAGATTAAATTTCGGTCAATGAACCTAATAACAGGGTTGAAAAATAGAAAAAATTGATATTTTTGAACGAATGATTACGGAAATAACACAAGGGATTAAAGTAACTGTGGAAACGGAGTATCAACCTTCGTATTCCAGCCCCAGCCAGTATCATTATGTGTTTACCTATCGCATCACTATAGAAAATCAAAGTGAATTCACCATTCAACTATTAAGAAGGCACTGGCATATTTTTGATGCCGGATTTACACCTCGGGAAGTAGACGGTGAAGGCGTGGTTGGTCAACAACCTGTCTTGGAGCCCGGTCAGAATCATCAATATGTATCCGGGTGTAATCTTAAATCAGGAATCGGCAAGATGGTTGGAACCTATCAAATGGAGCGCATTGTTGACGGTGTAAAGTTTGAAGTTGTTGTACCTGAATTCACGATGGTTGCGCCTTTGCGCCTTAACTGAGCTTTTAACTGCTTAGCTGGTTATAATTTTTCCTTCAGTCTCACTCACCCTATCTTTGGCATTTCAACACGAATCAGTGTCCAAATTTTTTCAGATAAAATCGTATTTCAATCATTGGCTGGATGCTGTTGACGAGCATTCCATACACTCTCCCTTCTTTTTTGACTTTTATACTAACGTTGTAAAAGAGGATGGCCTGGAAATACAACAATTCAACGCCATTGAAGAGATCAGGCGAAAGTTGTTGGTGAATACCACAGAAGTTACCCTTCATGATCTGGGAGCAAAATCAACTCTTGAAAAAGAAAAAAGAACACTCTCAGAAATTGCAGCTACAAGTCTGAGCCCAGCCTCCTATTGCAGGTTGTATCACAGGATCATTCACTATATCGATGCGTCTCAAATCCTGGAATTAGGAACCTCCATGGGAATCACCACACTCTACCTTGCTCAAAAGGAAAACGCCAATGTCACCACCTTTGAAGGCAATCCTTCTATGATCAATGTGGCCCTTACCCATTTTGAATATTTCAATAAAAAAAATATTGACCTGATTGAAGGAAACCTGGATACGGAGCTCTCTGAATTTCTATTGAAGCCCGCGAAAATAGATTTTGTTTTGATGGATGCTAACCACCGCTATGAGCCCACGATACGCTACTTCAATCAGCTTTCAAGACGGATGGCCGACAAAGGCGTCATTGTCATGGATGACATTTATTATTCAGAAGAGATGCATCGGGCATGGAAAGAATTATGTAATCATCCACTCGTGTATGCAAGCGTTGATTTATTTCGGTGTGGGATACTTTTTTTTGATCCCGCTCTAAATCGCCAGCATTATTGCTGGTCATCTTAATGACCATTGAATAAATGCATTTAAAGATTAATTTTGCACGTTGATCAATAAAACTATGAGTCAAACTACTCCACCAGTTGAACCAAAGAACTCCAGCAGTAAATCCAGTATCATTATTGCGATCCTGCTTGTCATCGTTTTAGTGCAAAGCATTAAAATTTACCTGGATTATAAGGAAAAAGTGGAGGTAAAAGAAGTACTGGCCACCACCACGGAAGATCTCGCTTCAACCATGCAGCGGCTGAATGATGTAAAGATCGAGCTCGATCAGAAAATAGCAGAGATTGCAAAACTGGGTGGTGATGTGAAGGACCTCCAAAAGGCAAAAGCAGAAGTCGATGCTGAACTAAGACGGAGCTATTCACGCAGAACAAAAGATATCAAAGAATTAAAAGACCGCCTGGATGGGTATGAGACCTTACTGAAAATTAAGGACAACGAGATTGAAAAACTCAAAGCGCTTAACAAAGAATTATTTTCAGAAAACCGGAATTTAAAGACCACCCAGAATGTGTTGAACGACTCCCTGAATCGGGTAACCAAGAACAAAGAAGAGTTAGCCAGTAAGGTCGCTATCGCTTCTCAGCTCAAAGCAGAGAATATCACCCTGGTGTCTGTTAGTTCAAAAGGCAAAGAGAAAGAGCCTCCCTTCAGGAAGAAGCAGCTTGAAACAATTAAAGTGCAGTTCTCTATAACTGAAAATAAAGTAGCACCCATAGAAGGCAAAAAAATACTCATTCGGGTAATTGATGAGAACGGACAACCGATTTTTGACACTACAAAAGGATCAGGCACATTCATGCTCAACGGCAAAGAAGAATTCTACACGGCCGCCCAGGAAATTCTCTTTGATAACACAGGCCAGAAATTGATTTTCACCTACGACAAAGGATCTGAATATACAGCAGGAACATACCAGGTAGAAATCTATACCGATGGTTACCTCATGGGCACGACACAGTTTGCTGTGAAGTAATAGTAATCAGTCTCTGACGCTATTCAGTGACAGGAGCTTAAGAATCCAATTCGGGAGTGGTTTTGATGTATCCCGCTTTTTCAGATTGAGGTACCAACCCGCTTTTTCGACAATTGGAATTTTGTGAGTTTCCACCAGTTCAACAAGAGTGCCATCAGGGTCTTCGCAATAAGCAAAGTGTCCGGCAGCTTTTCCCATATCAAATGAGTTTCTGCTATCAACTGTAAATTCAAAGCCTGCTTTCCTGCATGTTGACGCAAGGGAATCCATGTTCGTCACATCAAAACATACATGTATGTAACCTTTGTCTCCCCACCACCTGTTTCGGAATATTTTTTCTGGTTTTCTGTTCGCAACCTGGAAAAGCTCGATCTCATGCTGACCTAGCAATCTTCCAAAAGCCCCTATCCGGTTAGATGAAGATCGGAGTAAAACCCTTCTGAAGGAGTGGCTTCCTCCTGGCAAATTGGAAAGATCGTTAAAGCACATTGACTGATCATAGACCACTTCTTTGAATCCAAGGGTATCACGATATAATGGAAGTGCTTTATCAATATCGGTCACTCCTACTATGCAACCGGCAACGCCACCCAAATTCTTCTTTCTTTGCTGAAACCAGCTCTTGGATTCAATTACTTCTATCAAATTGGAATATGGATCTTCGAGATAAAAATGTTTACGTCCATCCGGACCCACAACCGGTTGGCTTAATAAATTCACTCCTTTTGATTTCAGGTCTTCGTAGGCAGCATCCACTGAACGCGCCTTTATTTTAACTGCTGTAACACCGGTATCTCCCAAAAGAATCTTCTTCGTAACATCCTGTGGCTTGCGGCTGGTATATTGCCAGATTTCAAGACCTGCCCCTCCTTCCAGATTCATCGCTAAAATAGCATAGCGCTCATGAGCCTGATCGCCTGTATATCTCTTCATTAATGATGCCGTGGCATGATCTCTGAAAATAGGGACATTCATTCCAAATGCTTTTCTGTACCAAGCCCATGCTTGCTCTGCATCTTCGACGCCCAAGCCAATTTGTTGTATCCCGTTAATCTGATAATTCATTTCCTCACGCGATGTAATTAATTCCGGACTATTCTTCCTCTGTTGGGCCTACTACAACTAAACCAGGTCGTAACCCCCATCAAAGTTCGAAAAATAAGAGATAATCTTTATAATTCATTACGGGAATATGAAATCAATCCCAAAGGATCATAAATCAGTTCCTTCATGGTAAAGAACAAACATCGATTAAAATGACGCCATCATAACCGACAATTGACTAATTGACGTTGATTTGACCATAACCCATTTACAATTGTTTTAATTTGGCAGCTTAAGACCAGCTTATGAAAAAGAGATTATTGATAGTTTTTATGTTGATGGGTGGAATAACGCAGGCGCAAAACAAAATTTCACACCTCGAGTTTGATGCTCTGCTTAAAAAGTATGTCGCAGCTTCAGGGAAAGTCAATTATAAAGCATTCAGTAAAGATTCAATTGCACTGAACAGGTACCTTATCAATCTAAGTACAACCCCTCCGGGGAAGACCTGGACCCAATCAGAGCAAATGGCTTTCTGGATCAATGCTTATAATGCCTTCACGATAAAATTGATCTTAAAATATTATCCAATTAAGAGCATCAAAGACATAGGCAGCAGCATCCAGATTCCATTTGTAAATACGCCTTGGGATATCAAATTCATTCAAATTGGAAGTGAAAAAATGGACCTTAATAATATCGAGCATGGGATTCTGAGAAAGAAGTTTGACGATCCTCGCATTCACATGGCTTTGGTTTGTGCCAGCAAATCATGCCCGATTTTACTAAACGAAGCCTATACAGCCGAAAAATTAGATCAACAGCTTACCCGTCAGGCCAACGCTTTTCTGGCTGATCCATTCCGAAACAGAGTATCAGCGGATAAACCCCAATTGAGCATGATTTTTAATTGGTATGGAGGGGATTTCAGCAAAAATGGCGGCTCTGTTACCTCCTTTATCAATACTTATTCAACGCTAAAAATCAAGTCAGGAGCCAAAATTTCCTACATCGAGTACGATTGGGGGCTTAATGAGTGATTTGGCCTGACGATTCCAGGTTATTTTTCCGCATCAGTTGGCACATAAGGCCATTTTTCCTATTTTTGCACCTCATTTTTAAACAAATTTATTAACTCATGAAAAACTACGAGACGGTATTCATTTTAAATCCCGTTTTGTCTGATGATCAGGCAAAGGATACTGTCGAGAAATTCGTGAAGGTGTTAACCAAAGCTAAAGCTGACGTTATCAACGTAGAAAAGTGGGGACTTAAGAAGATGGCTTATCCCATCCAAAACAAGTCTACCGGTTTTTACAACCTCATCGAATTCACGACTACCTCTTCCGACTTGATCAACACACTCGAAACCGAGTACAGACGAGACGAATCAGTAATGCGTTTTATGACAACAGTATTAGACAAACATGCTGTTATCTACAATGAACGCAGACGTAAAGGCGAATTCAATCGCACTAAAAAATCACCTGTAACAAGAAAGGAGGACGTGAAAGCATGACACTAATGAACGAACCTATTAAGCGCGCTGAAATTAAACCTAAGTATTGCCGCTTTAAGAAAAACGGAATCAAGTACATCGATTATAAAGACCCTGATTTCCTTTTAAAGTTTATCAACGAGCAAGGCAAACTGTTGCCTCGCAGACTTACGGGCACAAGCTGGAAGTTCCAGAAGAAGGTATCACAGGCTGTGAAAAGAGCTCGTCATATCGCTATTCTTCCTTACGTAGCCGATTCAATGAAATAACCTTAACTGTAACAATTATGGAAATAATTTTGAAACAAGACGTAACAGGACTCGGTTACAAAAATGATACGGTAAAGGTGAAGCCTGGTTATGGAAGAAATTTTTTGATTCCATCAGGAGTAGCCATCATCGCGAATGATTCAAACAAAAGATTGATTGCGGAAAACATCCGCCAGGCAGCTCACAAGGCAGCGAAATTAAAGCAAGATGCAGAAGCATTGGCTGCAAAAATCGGTGAACTGACTGTTGAGATCGGAACCAAAGCTGGTGAGTCCGGAAAGATTTTCGGTGCTGTTACAGCCGTTCAGGTATCTGATTTCCTTAAGACAAAAGGATTTGATGTTGATCGTAAGAAGATCCACTTCAAAGAGCAACCAAAGCAAATCGGTACATACACAGTAACACTTGATCTTCACAAAGAAGTGAAACACACGATCAATGTAAACGTGGTAGCTGAGTAAGCTATTGTTAGCATAATATAAAGCCCTGGCCAACCGACCAGGGTTTTTTTATTGCTATCTACTGCATGTATGGTGCACTAAAACTTAAAGTAAAACTCGCCTACTATGTTTGAACTGTCCCATGTGTTTTGCTTGTCGCCCGATAACCGCAGAACATTTAGTCTTACCTCTTTGAAAACCTGCTCAATGGTACGTCCTGGCTTGCGAATAGCTTTTAACAATTCTTGTGTATAAAGACCATTCCTTCCCGTGCCATCAATGGCAACAGAACCAGGAGCGGTGGCATAAGCAATAAATGAACCGCGTGCTTTTTGCATCTCCGCTAACCCTTGCTGGCCAATGGAGCGGGTGAGCGAAGGAAATGGATTATTTCTGCAGGCATCCAGAATCACAATATTCAATCGGGTATTCGCTTGCTCCATAATCGATAAAACCATTCGCTGAACAGGAAAGCAGTATCTCCAGATATCGTCCTCATATTCGATCTTCGCATCCACTGGAACTATGTAATTTTCCTCTTCTAATCGTAAACCATGTCCGGCAAAATAAAAAAGGCCTACCGTTTTTTCACGATCGCCAGCCTCAAGCCTGTCTTTAAACTTTAATAAACTTGCCCGAATCTGGCCGTACGTTGCGTTTGTCAATAGCTGAACCTCAAACTTTGATTTCTCTAACTCGGCCGCCATATCGATTGCATCATTCACAGGATTCCTTAATTCACCAATTTCCTTTGAGTATTGTGAATTACCAACAACCAAGGCATATCGCTTCTCATCCTTGTATAATTCAACTAATTGATTTGTGATGAGACCCGGATCAGGACTTGAAACTACCCGTTGAGCGGTCTGCTCCCGTATAAGGGTCGCCATCTCGTCCTTATTATACTTTTCAAGTTCCTTATTAATCGTTTCATTTCCAGGATGTATCTCAAATGCTCGTTGCAAATCGTTGTATGCCAATACCTTCTTGTCTAACTTTTCAAAGATTCTGCTTCGTTCATAAAGCAGTTTGACTAAATTCTCCTTATTACCCTGTAATTCCCTGATGGCATTGTCATAGGCATCAATTGCTTCATAATAGTAGCCGAGCTTTTCATTGCTTAAGGCTAGAAACCAAAAAATATTACCCTTATTAGCATGATTTCGAAGAATCGCGTCTTGAAAATCGCCAACCGCATTTTTATGATTCTCCGTTTTGAAATAGGAAAGTCCACGCAAATAATAAACCTCAACATCCAATGATTTTTCCCTTGTTGGCTTATTCAGAAATTCAGAGAAGTTAATGATAGCCTGATCCCATTTACCTGCCTTATAGGTTTCAAAACCTTTTTCATAAAGTTTATATTGAGCAGAGGCAAAAGAAAAATTAATTGTAAGAACAATAACAACAAGTCCCTTAGCACCAAAATTTCTCATATTCATTAGAAATAATAAGAGATACCCATTGCAATGTTAATGGTAGAAAAGCCTTCCTTAACAAAGGGATAATCGGGATGATAATACCCATCATTCCGCGAAGGAGGAAACGCATTGGTTTTTATATGAGTTATTGGCAAGGTGAATTTTACGGTTGATTGCATAAAGATCTTCAGGTTAGATTTTAAAGAGTAATCTAGCCCGATACCGAGGCCTACACCTCCTGAAAATTCGGTGTCAGCGGCCCATCGTTCAAGCCCAGGTGTATCCGAACTAAGGTTCTCATAAGGATCTCCCCCACTCCAATTATCAGGATCATATGGAAGTGTAAACGGAATTGTATTTGAATACCATAATTCTGTGGAAGCACTTACAGCGGATCTACTTGAGACTAGAAAGAAAGGTTTGACGAGGCCAAATACGGAAATTTTACGCTCCTCATTAAAAGGTATAAATTCGAATTTAAAATCAAGGCCGCCTGAGAATAAATTAAGATTGCCTCCCTTCATAAAAACAACATAGGTTTCATAGCCACCATCCTCCTGAAAGACATTATTACCGATAGCATCCGGATAATCGAAGGAATTGGAAAGCGATTGGTCAAAATTGAATTTTGTGAATGTCAATGACGCCCCAACCGAAGTAATTCTGTTCAGCCTTTTTAAGAACCCTGCCTCCAAATTAAACCCACCACTATAGTCAGATTTATTGTTGAATCTAAATGAGGGACCCCCAAGCAGATAGATAGATTTTCCCTTCGCAATGCGTTCTCTCTTAGATACCGCACCTTCTTCCTGAGACCACGCAGCAGAAGAACACACTGCAATTAATATAAATGAAAGAATAATTGAATTTTTCATAAGCAACGGCCGAATGAAGAAAGTGAATACTAAATATAACAAAATGGTCGACCACACTCAAAATGAATTAATGGACATGCGATCCAACCCAGAGCCTCTCATTCCTCAATTCGCGCTACCAACTCCTGGTACCACACCAATCCATACTTGCGGACGAGCGGCTCTTTCAAAAACTTATACAATGGAATCCCCAGCGATTTGCCTAATTCGCAAGCGGCTGAGCAAATGTTCCATTTGTGATAGTTCACGGCTTCAAAGCCTTTCTTGTTTTTGGTGATCCTGATGGGATACAAATGGCAGGAGATGGGTTTCCTGAAACTGATTTTACCGTCAAGGTAAGCTTGTTCAATTCCACACTTTAATATGCCTTGCGGCTCATAATGAGCATAAGCACATTCTTTTCCTCCTATGGTGGGTGTGGAATAATCACCGTCTTCATCCAATATGTAAGTACCCTGCGCTTTTATGGATTTTATTCCCTCCGGTGTCAGGTAAGGCTTCACTTTCTCCAGAATTTCGTTCATGATAGGAAGTTCCTCCTCTTCCAGTGGCGCCCCCAAGTCACCCTCCACACAACAAGCTCCTTTGCACTTCTCCAGATGGCAAACAAACTCAACGTCTTTAATGTCATCCGAAACCAATACCTCTCCTACTTTGATCATTTCTTTTCTATTTAGAATTTGAATTTAGCAGTTTGCTCCTCACCTTTTTACGATTGGTAATATTCTTTGTCGAAAAGGTAATAATGTCTTGGATTTCTGCCCTAAAACTTTCCATCTCCTGTGATGTTCATAGAATAATTTTTATTAAGGTTCGGTACCTCGAAATTCATAACTCAAAGTAAATCAACTCACTTCGACTCACCTATAAATAAATGATTGAATCAACATTTGATCGGGATCCGCAGGCATGAATTTGCTGTTTATCCATTCACTTTGTGTCTCTATATTGCATCTGTTTTATGATGAATTACCTGGAAAGCCTCAACGAACCGCAGCGCGAAGGCGTGATGAATACAGAGGGGGCTTGCATGATCATTGCGGGAGCAGGCTCCGGCAAAACCCGTGTACTTACCCTTCGAATTGCCCACCTGATGCACAGCCATAATGTTGATCCATTCAATATCATGGCATTGACATTTACTAATAAGGCGGCCAAAGAAATGCGTGGGCGGCTCGAAAGCCTGGTGGGCCCGGATGCCCGCAACTTATGGATGGGTACTTTTCACTCGGTATTTGCCCGAATTCTTAGGGCGGAAGCACATCACCTCGGTTACCCTAACAATTTTACCATTTACGATACGGATGATTCAAAGTCATTGCTGCGCAGTGTGATTAAAGAAATGGGATTGGACGATGCGCAGTACAAAGTCAATACCGTCTACAATCGAATATCCTCTGCAAAGAATCGACTGATCTCATGGCAGGAATACATTAGTAATCCTATTCTCACTGCGGATGACACGGCCAACATGCGCCCTGAAATCGGAAACATATTCAAGGCGTATTCGCTCCGGTGTTTCAAATCGGGGGCTATGGACTTTGATGATTTACTATTCAACACCGATAAGCTTTTCAAAGAACATCTGGAGGTTCTCAATAAATATCAACATCGTTTCCAGTATCTGTTGGTAGACGAGTTTCAGGATACCAACCTGTGTCAGTATTTCATCATTCGCAAACTTGCTTCAGTACGCGAAAACATTTGTGTGGTGGGAGATGACGCGCAAAGCATTTACGCTTTCCGCGGAGCGGATATATCCAATATTCTCAACTTTGAAAAAGATTATCCTGAGCTTCACATCATTAAGCTCGAGCAGAATTATCGGTCAACACAAACTATCGTAGAAGCTGCCAACTCTGTTATCGCTAAGAACAAAGCACAACTGCCTAAGAATGTCTGGACCGCTAACGAGGAAGGAAACCTGATTGAATTAATCAAAGCCGTTTCTGACAATGAAGAGGGTAAACTGGTTGCTACTTCCATCTTTGAGGAGAAGATGCAGCAACAATATAAGTTCAGCGACTTTGTAATCCTGTATCGCACCAACAGCCAATCGCGCGCCATAGAAGAAGCGTTGAGGCGAATGAACATCAAGTATAAAGTAGTGGGCGGAGTCTCCTTCTACCAGCGCAAGGAGATTAAAGATGTGTTGGCCTATCTGCGGTATTCACTCAATCAACAGGATGAAGCCTCCTTCCGAAGAATCATCAACTATCCCAAGCGAGGCATTGGTGATTCCACCATTGACAAGATTGTTGTGGCTGCCAACGATCATGCTATTTCTATTTGGGAAGTACTTCAGAATGCTGCTTCATTTTTAGGCGGCAGAGCTTCCAATCTCATTGAAGATTTCGTAACCAAGATCAAGCGATTTGGTATCGAAATTCAGAATAAAGATGCGTATGAAGCGGCTGCGGAAATAGCCAAATCCTCTGGTCTGACGAAAGAACTCTACGAAGACAAAACGGTGGAGGGATTGAGTCGCTATGAAAACGTGCAGGAATTGCTCAACGCCATCAAGGAATATGTAGAAGATCCTGAAAAAGAAGACAAGAGCCTTGGCGCATTCCTTCAGGAAGTTTCATTAATCACCGGCCAGGATGAAGATAAAGATAATGACCCGGACAAAGTGACCCTCATGACCATCCACATGGCAAAAGGTCTTGAGTTCAAAAACGTATATATCGTGGGAATGGAAGAAGATCTTTTCCCCTCGCAAATGATGTTGAGCAGCCGCTCAGAACTGGAAGAAGAAAGGCGGCTTTTCTACGTTGCCATCACGCGGGCGCAAAAGAAATTGTTCCTCTCCTATGCCCTTACGCGTTACCGGTTTGGCCGTTTGAAGAACTGCGAGCCGAGCCGTTTTTTGGATGACGTTAGCAGTCGATTTATCAAAGTAAGCTCAAAAAAGCTGGGCGGATTTGAATCAACTCCCAATCCTAATTTTGCCAAAAGCTTTGTGAGCGGCATGAAGAAGACCGTTACTTCACAGCCCTTAGCTAGGCCATCAGCCTACAAACCGACTGCTGATTTTGCGCCCAGTGACACAAGCGGCTTAAAAGAGGGAATGAAAGTAGAACACCCGAAATTCGGCTTCGGCTCGGTTTTGAAAATCGAGCAATTAGGGCCAGAACGCAAGGCAAAGATCAATTTTACCGATTTTGGTGAGAAGACCTTATTGCTTAGCTTTGCCAAGCTAAAAATACACGAGAATTAGCATTTCATGATAGGAGAATACAATACCTCACGTGAGCATATCATCTTAAAAGAGTATGGTCGCAATGTTCAAAAACTGGTCAATTATATCCGCACGGTTCCTGACAAGGAGAAAAGAACCCAACTGGCCATTACACTCATTGAATTAATCAAGCAACTGGCACCGGTGGCTAAAGAGGCACAAGAAAATCCACAACGCATGTGGGATGATTTATACATCATGGCCGACTTCAACCTGGATGTTGACAATCCTTTCACCACTCCCGATCGAACGATTCTTTTCAAAAAGCCACGCAAGATGGAGTATCCGCAAAACGATGTTCGCTTCCGTCATTACGGTAAGAATATTGAGAAGCTGGTGAAAGAGGCGGTAAAGAAAGATGACCCTCAAGAACTGGAAGAAGCAGCGATCTACCTGGGCAAATTAATGAAAACCTTTTACGGTGCCTGGAACAAGGAGACACTTGATGATTCTGTCATTGTAAAAGATCTGCAGATATTATCGCAAGGAAAATTGAAGTTAAGCCTGGATAAAGTACGCGAAGACAACCTGTTCGAAAAGCTATATCGAGAACAAAGAAAGACTAATCAACGCCCTCAGGGTGGCGGTACCGGTGGTGGAGATAACAGAAATCCAAGAAACCGGTTTAAAAAGAATCGTCACCGCAGAAGAGATCAATGAGTGTATTTAAAATAAAAGGAGGCCTTCGCCTGAAGGGAGAAATTATTCCTCAGGGAGCAAAGAACGAAGCCCTTCAGGTTCTTTGTGCACCACTCCTTACTTCAGAACCTGTAACCATTCACAACGTACCTGATATTGTAGATGTCAATAAACTCATCGGGCTAGTAAGTGATCTTGGTTGTCGGGTGGAGAAACTAGATAAAGGATCGTACCGGTTTACTGCATCCAACATCAACATCAGTTATTTAAAAACTCCAGAATACAGAAAGAAGGCGGCTGCTTTACGCGGATCTGTCATGTTGCTGGGACCCATCCTTGCAAGATTTGGTGAAGCTAACATACCCAAACCAGGTGGTGATAAAATCGGAAGAAGAAGATTAGACACGCACTTCCTGGGCTTTCAAAATCTTGGGGCGAAGTTCAATTATAACGCTGACGAAAATCTTTTCAATATCGATGCATCGCATTTAAAGGGATGCTACATGTTGCTGGATGAAGCATCTGTTACCGGTACTGCCAATATCGTCATGGCTGCCGTGATGGCAAAAGGTACCACCACCATTTATAATGCTGCCTGTGAACCTTACCTGCAGCAACTTTGCCTGATGCTCAATCGCATGGGTGCTAAGATCAGCGGGGTTGGTTCCAATTTGTTGACCATCGAAGGCGTGGATAAACTCGTTGGTACAGAGCACACGCTCCTACCCGATATGATTGAGATTGGAAGTTTCATTGGCCTCGCGGCCATGACCCAATCCGAAATCACAATAAAAAATTGCCGTATTGATATGCTGGGAATTATTCCAGAAATATTCAGGCGACTAGGAATCAAAATGGATTTTCGTGGTGACGATATTCATATCCCTTCTCAGGATCATTATGAAATCGAAACCTTTATTGACGGCTCTATTCTTACTGTAGCTGATTCACCGTGGCCTGGTTTCACACCTGACTTGTTAAGCATTGTTTTAGTGGTTGCCACACAAGCAAAAGGTACGGTGCTGGTTCATCAAAAGATGTTTGAAAGCAGACTGTTCTTTGTCGATAAACTTATTGATATGGGTGCACAGATTATTTTGTGTGATCCCCATCGTGCTACTGTTATTGGGTTGGATCGCAAGCAATTATTGCGTGGAATAAAAATGTCCTCTCCTGACATTCGTGCAGGTGTAGCACTACTTATTGCAGCCCTTTCTGCACAGGGCGAAAGCGAGATCTCCAACGTAGAACAGATTGATCGCGGCTACCAGGATATTGAAGGAAGATTAAGAAAGGTAGGCGCTCAGATTGAACGGGTTTGACGTTCTAAAAATCATTTCTACAACGCATCTTTATACAAGCCCGCTGCCACGCGTTCGGTAATTGCCTTTGGCACAAACGAGGTAAGGTGTGATGAAAACCAATTTATAAATCCAGGAATAATTTCCGCCTTGCCTTTTATCATTCCATCAATACCAATTTTTGCCACCTGCTCCGGTGACATGCTGAATTTTTCAGCTTTTTCTTTTAATGCAGTCAAGCGGGCGCGCTCAATGAAATTGGTAGAGGTCGTTCCAGGGCTCAAACATGTAACCGAAACGGAACTATCTTTCAATTCATAGCGCAACCCACGGGTAAATAAAACTACAAATGCCTTTGTGGCTGCATACACAGAAAGCGTTGGTACCGCCTGATACGCTGACGTGCTAGCTACGTTAAGTATAAATGATTTGGGTTTTGATTTTAACATCGGCAGAAAGACATGGCATAATTCCAACATGGTATTCATGTTGAGTTGCATCATATTGTTTATTTCCTGCACTTCCAACTTGTCAAAATATCCGAAGAGACCATATCCTGCGTTGTTGATCAACACATCAATATCATACTGTTTCGTTACGCACCACTCATAAAGCGACCTCGCAGAACCCACTACGGAAAGGTCCATGGCTACATAATCACATTGCACACCATATTGCTGAACGAGCTGATTCCTTAACTCCTGAAGTTTCTGTTCCGACCGCGCCACCAAAAGTATGTTATGCTTTTTGTTTGCTAGTTCGTGGGCAAAATAATAACCGATACCTCCACTGGCACCGGTTACTAACGAATAAGTCGTCATGAGTTATTTGTTCGTAAAAGACATGAATCGCTGATACAATCGGGGCTTACTTTCTTTCGTCTTGTGAATTACTTTTCCTGTAATAATCGGAACATACATCACTCTTCGTCTGCTCCTCTCCCCGGAGTGAGGTGATTGCGCCACCCTATGCCACAAGCGACCGTCATGAACGGTAAGATCACCGGGCTCTACATTAAGGCCAACCTCATTTTCATCAGGTCTGTTATCAAAATACATCTTACGAAAAAGAATTGTTTTGATCCCGTTATTATGAGTGCCCGGAAGCAACCGCAATCCACCGTTATCTGTATGAGAACGATCCAGGTGGATTCCTACATTCAGCATGGGCATAATTTTCTGACCATAAAATACATCCCGTAAGGCATCGGTATGCCAGCCCAACTGCGAGTAATTACTTTGATCTGTATTAATATAATGATTGAATACTAAGCCGTCTTTTTCATTTATACCGATCCTGCAATCCGGTGCGCCAATCAATTCGAAAAGCGCTTCAAAACGCTTATCTTTTAAAAAATCACTCAACAATGGACTTGCATGATTTAAAAAGGCAAATCGCTGAACAATCCTTTCGCCTCCTACATCTTTACCATATTTTATGGGCACTCCGTTGATCAGCCTTCGATCGGTAGAAATCCATTCATTCTGTACCCTTTCAGACTCCTTTAAAATTTCCGAAACCTTTTCCGCAGAAATAAAAGGTCTGAAATGAATAAACCCGTAGGTATCAAAGAAATCCTTCTGCTCTTCCGAAAGTGTAGTGCTCAACTTAAATAAGGGGTAATTGAATTCTTTTAACATCTAAATACCATTATTAATTGTACGTTATCTTTACTTCTTCAGAATAACGGCTTTATAGGCCTAAAGTTAAATTAAGGCAGCCCAAAGATATCAAAAATATAATTTTGCAGGGTTGAAAATCGGTTTAAAATTACGTAAAAGAATGGGTTTTTGAGGGTTTGGGAGAATTGATACCTTCCCCTTCAGGTGCTATGATTTCAGCTAAATCGCTTCAGGCACCTAAAAGTGGCATAGGTAATAAGTGGCGATGCAACAATATCTATGGTGTAATGCACACGTTGGATCATTAATAATAGCGCAACAACAGCAGTAATAATAACTAATAGTTTTTTTATCAGCGCACGTTCCTCTAACAATGTCAACAAAGTAAGCGTAGCTATATGACCCGAGAAAAACAAATCCTTGGTAAACACATTTCCGCCATAGGCTATTCTATCAATCAATGGATCGCGTAAAAGTATAATCCCCTCTGCTGGTTCGAGGGTAATCAGATACATCGAAAGCATCCGAAGAACAGTAATTGCCAGATAGCATTTCAAACCAAGTAATATGATAAATGGTTTTTTCAGTACACTGAATAATACCAATACCAATGAAAAATAAATCAATAAAAAAATGGGCCATGAATAGTCGCTGGGATTGAAAAAATCTAAAACAGAATCGTTCAGCACGGTGCCGGGCTTTGGGCCAATGACCGTATGGAAATAGGTGGGTAAATAAAGTAGTACCAATAAGAGGATAATAACAACTATTGCGAGTTGATACCTGAACCTCTTTTGTTGAAGAGCCTCAGACCAGGGATTTTGAAGCGCTGGCACGATAACTTAAGACAAAGTTAGTTTCAATCCAACCGGACAATGATCTGATCCGTGATACTGATCATAGACCAGGGCATCCTGAACACTCTTCATGATCTTTTCAGGAACGATAAAATGATCAATGCGCCATCCCACATTTTTAGCTCGACCATTCGTTACAAAATTCCAATAGGAATATTTCACTGTCTCCGGATAGAGATGACGGAATGTGTCAATAAAGCCGGCATTCAATAAAGTGCTAAACCCATCAATTTCCTTTTGCGTGTAGCCTGCCGATTTATTATAGTTTTCTTTTGGTCGGGCAAGGTCGATCGGTTGGTGAGCCACATTAAAATCCCCACACATAATCACAGGCTTTCTTCGGTTAAGCCAGAGTATGTATTCACGGAAAGCATTATCCCAACTTTGACGATAATCCAGTCTTGATAATTCTTCACCCGAATTGGGGGTATATACGGTAACCAAAAAATGCGATGGATACTCTGCTGTAATTACACGTCCCTCCTGATCATACTCCTCAATGCCCATATCATATACTACATCGATCGGTTCTTGCTTTGAAAGTATCGCAGTTCCTGAATACCCTTTCCTTGCCTTGGATGAGTTCGCATATGCTTTGTACTCAGGAAGAAGTTCGCATGCAGCCAAGGTCTCTTCTTTGGCTGCTTTAGTCTCCTGTAAACAGATGGCATCAGGGGCCATCTTCCTCACGTTTTCAATAAACTCCTTTTTAAGAATAGCCCGAATGCCATTCACATTCCACGATACTAAATGAAGTTGCGACATACGCCTCAAGGTAAAAATAAAGGCAGGAATTACCTGCCTTTATGTGGTGTTTAATAATCCTTAAAAATGATACCTCACAAATGCTTCGATCGCTTCATACTCAGCAAGGCCGAGTAAGTTATAAGCATCCGCAGTGGCATGATTCCTGTCTTCGGCACGCACCCAGAACTCGCGTTTGTCGCTGCCTGGAAATACGGCACTGTCTTTCTGCGACTGGTGCTTGAAGATGGCTCTGCGCTTGCGTAGCAATTCATCCGGACTTAACGGCACTGCCATTTCAATCTGGTCGATATCCCACTCCTGCCACGCACCACGATATAACCAAACGTAACAGTCCTTCATGTAATCCTTGTGTTTGATGCGATCAATTGCCTGATAGATGGCAGCAAGACAAACACGGTGAGTTCCATGCGGATCAGATAAGTCACCGGCTGCATAGATCTGATGAGGCTTTATCTGTTCAATCAAATCAACGATGATCTGAACATCTTTTTCACCGATTGGCTTCTTCTTCACTGTTCCTGTTTCGTAGAATGGCATATTCAGGAAGTGCGCCTGCGAATCTGGTATTCCGGTATAACGACAACCTGCTTTTGCTTCACCTCTACGTATCAAACCTTTGATCTTCAATACCTCTGGACTGTCTACCTGGCCCGGCTTCTTATTCTTGATATCACTTACAATCTTGTTATAAAACTTCTCACCATCTTCTTTACTCAATCCAAAAGAGTGATTGAAGTCGCGCACAAAATCAGCAAAACGAATGGCATCGTCATCAAACACGGCAATGTTACCCGATGTTTGATATGCCACATGTACTTCATGGCCCTGGTCAACCAGACGAATGAACGTTCCTCCCATTGAGATTACATCATCATCCGGATGTGGACTGAAAATGATAGCGCGTTTAGGAAATGGTTTCGCGCGTTCAGGACGATTCGAATCATCGGCATTGGGTTTACCTCCCGGCCAACCTGTAATAGTATGCTGGAGGGCATTGAATATTTTAATGTTCACCTGGTAAGCCGATCCATATTCGGTAATAATATCACCCATACCATGCTCCATGTAATCGATGTTGGTCAATTTAAGCACCGGCTTTTGCAATTGTAAACACAACCATACCACCGCTCTTTGAATTATGGTATCATCCCAATCCACACTATCCACCAACCATGGTGTTTTAATACGCGTTAGTTTGGAAGAGGCTGCTTCATCAAGAACCACCTGAACGTTTGGATGATGTTGTAAGAAAGTGGACGGAATCTGATCCGTCACGGGGCCCTCTGCGGCTTTTTGCATTACAGGTCCTTTTCCTTCACCCCATGCCATCATAATGATTCGCTTGGCTTTCATGATGGAGCCTACGCCCATGGTTATTGCTTTGCGCGGCACATTTTCTTCGCCAAAGAAATCACTGGAAGCATCAATGCGTGTGACCTGATCCAACGTGATCATTCGCGTAGGTGATTTTTCCGATGAACCGGGTTCGTTAAAACCGATGTGACCGGTCCTTCCGATACCTAATACCTGCAGATCAATTCCTCCAAGAGAATCAATCTTGGCATCATAATTTTTGCAGAATTCAGCTACTTTCTCCTTTGGCAACGTACCATCAGGGATGTTGATGTTTTCTTTTGGAATATCAATCTCATTGAATAAGTGCTCATTCATAAAACGAACGTAGCTCTGTAATGAGTCCGGTTGAATAGGATAGTATTCGTCCAGGTTGAAGGTGATTACATTTTTGAAGCTTAGCCCCTTCTTATGAAGCGCAACCAGTTCAGCATAAACACGCGTGGGTGTTGAGCCAGTGGCCAGGCCGAGCACACAATGCTTACCTTCTGCCTGTCGTTGGCGAATGAGTGATGCAATTTCATTGGCCACGAAAATCGATGCTGCCTCCGAAGATTTAAAAATTTGGGTTGGGATTCTTTCTGTTACAGATAGGTGACTCATACTATTTATTTGAATTAATTCGGAAAAGATATTTTGCCCATGGAAACCGATGGAACTTTCGAACGACTGCCAAACTGAAGCTTACCTCCTGCTAATGCTTCGTTAGCAAGCACGGCAAATAAGACCGCTTCTTTAGCATCGCCAGAAATTCCCAGGTCAATCATTTTATGAAACGTTACTGACGGAAGAAGTTCTTTGACCCATTGAATCATGAGTGGGTTATGTGCTCCACCGCCACTGAGGAACAATCTAAAACTTTTTTTATTCTTAATTACTTTTTTTATAGCAAAGGCAATCGTCTCGGCACTAAAGCGTGTAAGGGTAGCTAGCAAATCCTCCAGCGACAAGTTTTCAGTATCACTGGTTTGCTGCGCTTTCTTGACATACTCCAGATTAAACAATTCGGGCCCAATGGTTTTTGGAAAAGATAACTTAAAAAATGAATGGTCCATCAACGCTCCAAGAAGTTTCTGATTGCATTTTCCATTACTTGCTATACTCGAATCCCTATCAAAAGAAATATCCATGAGATAGTGTCTAACCACTTGATCTATTAAAGTATTGGCGGGACCTGTATCAGTCACAAATACCTTGGAGACATTAGCAGAGCCAGGCAGGTAGGTGAAATTTCCAATGCCTCCCAAGTTGAGCATAATCCGATCCTCACTCTTTTTAGAAAAGAGCAAGTAATCGCCATACACCGCTAACGGAGCTCCTTCCCCTCCCTTGGCAATATGCTTTTGTCTGAAATCGCTTACCGTGACAATACCTGTCTTCACAGCAAGATGGTCGCCATCACCGATCTGGAAAGTAGAATTAATACTCGCATTTGGTGTAATTGACTTCGGTGAGTGGAAGACGGTCTGACCGTGAGAAGCAATAAGATCAACTTTTTCTGGATTCAATTTCCATTTTTTCAGGCACTGTAAAATCATGTTTCCGTGCAGTAGTGCAAGAGAAGCATTCAACTCACACAACACCTGAAAGTCAATCTGTTTCTTTGCAAAGACTTCAAGTATTTGGGATTTAGCTTTAACGTTATATGGAACTGTTTGAAACTTAAGCACATCCACTTTTGTGGAGAGCCCTGATCCAGAAATCCTGCACAAGGCCACATCCAAACCATCCAGGGAAGTGCCCGACATTAATCCAATAATCAGCCTGGATTTCTTTCCGGCAATTTTAGTTAGTCGGGCGATGTTAGGATTCATAAAAAGATTCCGAAAGTTAATTAAGGGGCCGCACTAACCTGCTATCTTTCATCAAAATTCGAAGACAAAATTAAAGATGAAGGTGAATACATTCCGGACAGAAATCACCTGCCCATCGGCATACCCGATCGGATTGAAGCATCGCCTTCTGACAACCGGCTCATGCTTCGCTGATCAGTTCGGACAATGGCTTTATATCAACAAGTTTGATGTGCTGGTGAATCCATTTGGCACCAACTACAATCCTGTTTCGATACACAAATCGCTGGAGCAATCGATTTCCCTTCAACTCAATGAGCAACTATTCGTTGAACGTCTCGGTATCTGGCATCACTTTGATTTCCATTCGCAATGGTCTTCTCACCTGAAGGAAGACCTTCAAAGTTCGATTTTAGAAATCCAGCATCAGGTCAATCAGCACATCAGGAAAACGGATGTACTGATCATAACCTTGGAACCGCCTGGGTATATCACCATAAAAATCAGCACTGCATTGTATCCAATTGCCACAAGGTTCCTGGAAAGGAATTTGACAAACGGCTGTTATCTGTTGAAGAAATTACCGAATCGTTTAGGCAGTTGTATGCGTTACTCAAAAATATTCAACCCGACATCCGAGTAATTCTTACCGTAAGTCCTGTCAGGCACATAAAAGATACGCTCGTTTTAAACAGCGTAAGCAAAGCATCATTGAGATTGGCTTGTCATACTCTTTCCAACGAATATGAAGGGGTAGAATATTTTCCCTCGTATGAAATTATGATGGATGACCTGCGTGATTACCGGTTTTATGATCGGGATAAAATTCATCCTTCCGAAGAAGCATTGGACTACATCAGTCATAAATTCAGTGATCAATACTTCCAATCTGAAGTAAAATCATTTATTGAAAAATGGTTTACTATCCGCCAATCCATGGAGCACCGCCCCTATCATCCACACTCCGAAGCCCATCAGCACTTTTTGAAAGAGCTGCTGCACAAACTGGAAGAGTTGAGGGGTCTTGTATCAGTCGAAGAAGAAATCAATACCATTCAATCGCAAATTCATTCGAATGTCTAATCGATTAGCAAAATCCACCTCACCCTACTTATTACAGCACGCGCATAATCCGGTGGATTGGTATGAATGGGGAAAAGAAGCATTAGATAAAGCAGTTGCTGAAGACAAACCAATTTTAGTTAGCATTGGTTATTCATCCTGCCATTGGTGTCATGTGATGGAACGCGAATCATTCGAAAACAAGGACATTGCTGACCTGATGAACGAATACTTTGTGTGCATCAAAGTAGACAGAGAAGAAAGGCCCGACATTGATCATATCTACATGGAGGCTGTGCAAGCCATGAAACAAAACGGAGGCTGGCCATTGAATGTATTTCTGACTCCTCACCAAAAACCATTTTTTGGAGGCACTTATTTTCCACCCAAAAACTGGGCTCAGCTATTACTCCAGGTTCACAAGACCTTTCAACAAAAAAGGGCGGAGATTGATGAGTCGGCAGAAGATCTGAGAAATCATTTACAAACCACCGACTTGCAGCGCTTCGCCAAAGAAAGTGAAATTGTTTCCACTAAAGAAAGCCTGGAACGGATGTTCAACACCCTTGCCATGCGATTTGATAAAACATGGGGAGGCATTGAGAAAGCGCCTAAGTTTGTAATGCCATCGATCTGGCATTTTGTACTTCGTTATTATTTCAGCACAAAGAATCAGGAAGCCTTGAACATGGTAACGCACACCCTGAAACACATGGCCTATGGCGGACTATATGATCAATTGGCTGGTGGATTTTCACGATACTCAGTAGATGGCGAATGGTTTGCTCCTCACTTTGAAAAAATGCTATATGATAATGCACAGTTATTGAGTTTATATTCTGAAGCCTATGCTATTACCAAAGATGATCTTTTTAAGAAGGTAGTTTATGAAACAACCGAATGGTTGAAGAATGAAATGACTCACCCAGGTGGTGGATTTTATTCTGCATTGGATGCCGATAGCGAGGGTGAAGAAGGTAAATTCTATACCTGGGAAGAAGAAGAAATCAAATCGATTTTGGGTGAACATGCTGAATCAGTCACAAACTATTATCACATTTTATCAGAAGGAAACTGGGAGCATGGAAGAAACATTTTGAAAAGAGGACACGCATCACAACTTCAGTCCGCCCCCGATAATTTAGATGAGTTAAAGAGGAAGCTTCTTGCTGTACGAAGTGAAAGAATCCGTCCCGGACTGGATGACAAAATTATTACCGGATGGAACATGATGACCGTTCAGGGATTGATCGATGCCTACAAAGCCTTTGGTGACCGACAATTTTTGTCTCTTGCCTTAGAAAATATTTTCTTTATAGAATCATTTTTAATGGAAGAAGGAAAAGTCTTTCGTGCCTTTAAAAATAAACATTCCGAAACAGAAGCCTTTCTGGAAGACTACGCTTACCTGATTCAGGCATACGCTTCGTTATACCAGGTCACCTTTAACGAAGCATGGCTTTACAAAGCCGATAAGTGGTGCAACTATGTGATGGAACATTTCTTTGATAAAGACGATGGATTCTTTCATTTCTCATCACTATCTGCTGAGCAACTCATCGCGAAAAAGAAAGAAATCTTCGACAATGTGATTCCTGCCTCTAACTCGGTGATGGCCCACAACCTGCACACGCTGGGCATGCTGCTTGATAAACAAGCTTGGAAAGATCTTGCAATTAAAATGACGTCCAGGCTAGCCGGAATCATTGAATCGGAACCAGGATACATGTCGAACTGGGGAATTCTATTGTCAGAAATCATTCATGGCATGAGTGAAGTGGTGATCTCCGGGGATGATGCACTTTCCTTCCGTTATGAATTGCATCAGCAATTTTTGCCGTTTACCATTACGGTTGGCACACGCGATAAAAGTGAATTATCTTTATTGGCTGGCCGCGATCCACAACCTGCCCAAACATTGATTTATGTCTGCCAAAATAAAACGTGTCAACTGCCGGTGAATACTCCAACAGATGCTTTAACTCAATTACAATAAACTACCACACCGAGCAAACCTCTTCGATTTGTTTTACCCCAAAAGAAACACTTACGCTTATATGAAATTTCTTTACCCCCTACTCATCTCTCTCGCTATTCTATCCTGTACCAAAAAAGACGTAGCTCCACCTCAACCTTTATCTGCTGTTCCAGCCGCCAATCAACTGGCATGGCATGAAATGGAAATGAATGCATTCGTGCACTTCACTACCAACACATTTACGGGAAAAGAATGGGGCTATGGCGATGAAAAGCCTGCTATTTTCCATCCTTCTGATGAGTACAATGCCGACCAATGGGTAAGAACATTTAAGGAAACCGGTTTTAAAGGAGTCATTCTCACTTGTAAACATCACGATGGATTTTGTTTGTGGCCGAGTAAATACACCGAACATTCCGTGAAGAACAGTCCATGGAAAAATGGAGAAGGAGATGTAGTACGCGATGTGATGCGCGCCTGCAAAAAGTATGAGTTAAAATTTGGCGTGTACTTATCCCCCTGGGATCGCAATCATGCCGGATACGGATCGGCTGAATATATCGAATACTATCGCAACCAACTGAAAGAACTTTTCACCACATATGGTCCGATCTTTGAAATGTGGTTTGATGGTGCCAATGGTGGTGATGGCTATTACGGAGGTAAGCACGAGAAGCGAAGCATACAAGGCTCTACCTATTATGAATGGCCAATGACATTAGACCTTGTTCGTTCCATGGAACCCGAAATACTATTCTTCAGTGATGCCGGACCTGGTGTGCGTTGGGTAGGTAATGAGCGTGGCGTAGCTGGAGAGACCAACTGGAATACCATTACTCCGGATACGCTCTTTGCCGGGAAGGGTGGTATTGAAAAGCTGTTGAATGAAGGCGATGAGAACGGAAGTAAATGGATTCCGGCAGAAGTCGATGTTTCTATTCGCAAAGGATGGTTCTATCATGCTGAAGAAGATTCATTGGTGAAAACACCAGAACAACTATTCGACATCTATCTTACTTCGGTGGGAAGAGGTTCAACACTTTTACTTAATATCCCTCCCGACAGGCGCGGACTGGTTAATGAAAAAGATGTAGCTTCATTGAAGGGATTTCGAGAAATGCTGGATACAGAATTCAAAACTAATATGGCATTGAATAAGCAGGTGGTTGCTGACTCTTATCGCGGTGATTCTGATCTATTCGCTGCAAAGAATATAACCGATGGAAACAAAGATTCGTATTGGGCCACGAATGATGTGGTGAGCACTGGAAGCATTGAAATTGATCTGGGCGAATCACAAACCGTGAAGTACCTATTGATTCAGGAATACATTCCATTAGGACAACGGGTAAAGTCATTCACCATAGAAGCCGAGATCAATGGAGAATGGAAAAAACTTGCTGAAGGAACTACCATAGGATATAAACGCATTCTTAAACTCAATCCAACAGAGACAAACAAAATCAGAATTACTATCACCAACGCGAAAGCGTGTCCCGTGATTTCAAATGTAGAGATTTACTAATCCTAAATTTCAGATTTCCATTTCGACTATTTGCGAATTGTAATCAGAAATTTACGCTCGTAGGCTAATACATCATGAAAAATCTAGTAATTATTGCTACTGCTATCGTACTCAATGGGCATGCAAACGGAAAGATTACCCAAATCTTAGATGCTCGATCTTTAGTCCCGAGCATCTGAAATCCAGCATCGTCTCTTACCTCATAATCAGTTTACCTTGATCTACATGTTTTGATGATTTGTACTTGTAGATATACATGCGGTCGGTTCCATTAGGGATCCATTCGCATTTGTACGACTGCCCTTTCCTCACATTTCCACTGAATAATACGCATGCTCTCCTGCCCATTAAATCCATGATCTCTACCTGCACGCAGTCATCTGCCGGTGATGTCCATTCAAAATTAATCCGATCAGAATTAGTAAATGGGTTCGGATATGCACAAACATGAACTTTGGTTGGCAAAGGTTCTTCTGAATGTTGAGTCGCTTCATCGTCCGCAGGATCGTTTAGTTCATCCGCAGGAACTTCAGGTTCCGGAGCGGTTGCAGGATTAGTAGTAGAAGTGCTATCGCTGGCACAAGGATCACCGCTTAATGGATCACCACCTCCTGTGTTATCTTTTTCAACGCATCCAGTTGTTGATGTTGTGTATACACATGTTTTCGTACATGCATCCTTTGTGATAGTTAACGTAAATGTTGCCGTTGTACCTGCATTACCAACAGTATAAATAACCGATGCGCTATTGCTCCCTGCTGTGATGGCCCAGCTATTATCCGAGCTTGATACTGACCATTGGTAAGTCGAGGCATCTGACATGGAAGTCGAAAGCAGGTTACCGGCAGAATGACATACTATGTCACTGTTAGGCTGGTTAATCAAGCACGTCCAACTAATGGAAACCGGAGTTACCACAATTTGTTGTGAGGAATGACAACCATTAGCATCCGTGATCAGAACAGAATAAGTCCCTGAGTTTAAACCTGAGAGATTCTGAGTGGCTGCACCATTCGACCATGAGTAACTGTATGGAGATTTTCCACCACTTACGGACAGATCGATCGCATAAGATCCTTCACTTCCGCATTGAGCATTACTCACTACGCTTGTAGCCACAATTGCCAAAGGAGAAGTGACCACAAAGATCATGTTGATAGTGCAACCACTGGCATCGGTAATTGCAACAGAGTACGTACCGCTATTCACACCTGTAATTGAATTGTCTTTATCTCCGTTCGACCAGGAATAAGTATACGGTGAAATTCCATCTACGGGTGTCACCGTTACTGAACCTGTGTCGCCAGCGCATAAAGGTTGAGTAATCACGCTGGTTACCGTAAATGTTTTCTTTAACACATTAATATTTATTGATGAAGAACAACCACCAGCATCGGTAACTGTGACTTTGTAAAGTCCGGATTTTAAACCACCTCTATCTTCAGTGGTAATGCCGTCTTGCCATAGATAGGTATAGGGTGCTGCCCCACCAGTAACGGTCAGATTAATTATCCCCGAGGCATCATCAAAGCAACTCGTAGGAGTTACTACATATTTCAATACCATTGTATTATTAACCCGAAGCGCGTAAACCATATCTACGGAACAACCATTGGCATCAGTAATTTTAACGCTAAAAGTACCGGGTCCTCCATTTTGAAGATCTTGTGTTGTTGCACCGGTGCTCCACAAATAAGTGTAAGGAGCGACTCGGCCATTGGGTGTGATATCAATCGTGCCATTGCTTTGAGAGCAGGTTGGATGAGTAAAAATTACTCCAACAGTAATCAATGTTGCATTGGTCAATGCGAATGTCTCTTGAGCCGTACAACCTCCTGCATCAGTTACTGATACGGTATATGATCCGCTTCCAAGGCTTGCGATATTTTGTTGTGTCGATCCATTGCTCCATGCAAATGTATACGCACCACTTCCACCTGCGACATTCAAATTAATGGCACCATTGGCAAATCCGTTGCAAGAAGGGTTTGTGATGGATTCCGTAATGGTAATCGCTTGCGGGGCGCTAATGGTTTCCGAAAGCGTCATGATATTCTTGTTTGCGTCCGTGATCGTTACAACATAACTCCCCTCCGATAAATTTTGAATAGAAGACGTGGTTGCACCGGTTGACCATGAATAAGTATAAGGGACTAGACCATCCTGAATAACGACTTCCAGCTGACCATTACTTCCTCCCGAACAACTGACATTTGTTTTTTGAAGTTTGGCCATTAGGGTTGAACAAGTAGTTTTGGTTGAATCAGACGGGGTATCACTACCACCTCCGCCACCGTTACTACCATCGCCTCCACTACCAGAGCCATCACCTCCGTCATCGTTGCCGTCATCGCCATTATTCCCCGCACTGGTATCGTTCAATGTTTGATAGTCGATACATAGCCCTGCTTTATAGGATACAACACCCAACTTTTTTTCGCACGATGCATCAGAGCACCACGTAAATTTTACGGTAAAACTATCGGCACCATTTCCTCCAAACCCGTCAATATTATCAATCTTGAGACCATAAACACCGGTGGTGGGATCTTTTCCAAAAACCTGTTTCCAGTTTTCTGAGTTGCTGATGTTTTTCACCTCCCCACAGGGAATGCCAATCGAGAAATGTGAAAGTCCAAAACTACGGGTACCATCATAGGAGACTTTAATCTCATATTCAACGCAGGTTTCTGAAACTGTCTTCTTACTGATGATCTCCGCTGAATAGCTGTTGCCTTCGCATGTAGGTTTCTGTCCAGTGGTTTCGGAGATGGCTGTGAGGTAAAACACTCCTACTAAAAAGATGGCTAAATATGGTTTCATAGTTCGTTGGGTTGAACCATCCATACTAGTAGCAGACATTTGATCAATGTAATTTAAAGGGAAGTGTGGCTAATGCCGCTGAAAGCAGATTATTTTGAGTTGAATGGAACTTACCTGGTTTTTGTCCTATTTCAATCCGTTGAAATAAGAACATAAACCTTACATGATAATTACTCTTAGCAAGGAAAACAGCAAAACACTTTTGATACGAGAACACTTGACTCTTGATACTAAGATTACTGCCCGGTGGTTTTATTAATCGCGGAAATTAACGTGTTTATCTCATTAAAAGCATAAACACAATCCTGGTTACTACCTTTCATCGGTCTTAATTCATTACCTCAAATGAAAATACTTTTGATGTACCTGATGCTGCTGATTTTGGTAGTGGCATGTGAAGAAGAGCACACTATTGTACAGGGTTTTGAAACAACAGAACTTACTGTGGCCGAGACAGGCGGGTTACAGAACATTGTCATTGACCTGGGCAATGGACTCAGTACCACTACAACTTTTACAATTACAGTTTCAGGTACGGCAGGAATGGAGGGAGACTTTATAATTTCAAATATTCAAAATGCATTCGACCTTGGAAATGGATTGACCAAAGTATCCAGCCTCGAAACCAGTGTTTCAACTACTGCTCAGGTTCAATACGTGGTTATTGCAGGTCAGAAAAGCCTTACGGTTCCTGTCAGAATAATTGATGATGGGCAGATTGAACCCGGCATTGAAACAATAAAACTGGAAATAACTGGTATCTCGGATGCAGGCCTAGAACTAGTCAATACTTCCACAACAGTTTTCATAGATGATTCAGATGTGCCACCGTCTGGAAAAGTTCAGATAGATCTTTCATGGGAAGTTCAATCTGGAGGTAGTATTAACAGTAGTAACTTTGATTTGTACCTTATAAAGAATGCCACTTTAAGTAATAGCTCGGTGAATAACTACGAACTGGTTTCTGGATTTTCAGCGACCAAGACAACAGGATTTGAAACACTCACACTTGATGATAGCTTACCGAACGAAAAGTATTACGTGCTAATCAAATACGTAAGCGGCAGTTCACTGGCGAGAATAAAACTAATAGTCAGTCAGGATAATAATATTAAGGCCGCCTATGGTCAGGTGGGAGTCAATCAGGTTGGAAGCAATTTGTCGTTTGGCCCTATTAGCAAATCCGCCAATGGGTTTTCTTACTGAGAAAAAAGATGGGATAGAATTGTGGGGAATAAAGTAACAATTCTGATTATCCTGACTTTAAAAATCATTCCTGAATATAAAATCAATTACAACTCGGGCAACTCCATTCTTCATCCAGATCGATGACTGTGACTATAGCCAAATGTTTTTGCTTTGGTGCAACAATAATGCGAACATGCTGACGATCGGTTGAGGTATAACCCTCCAATGCATACTTAGGCCCTTCTGCCGCTTTTAAATCACTCTTCCGATAATTTACTTCTGCTTTGCGAACAATCTCCTTTACTTCCTTCTGAGTTATGTGCCTGCATTCCATCCGGCATCGTGCGTGTTTTGTAAAAAAGTATTCTGCATCAGGATCACGAAATACATCGAGGGCATTTCTACTATCCGTGTTAGTCCCCCTATGCTTCTGAGTAACTGAAGGAGAATCAGGAAGGGTTTGATTATCGCGGTATCGCTTTACCAACAACGCAACCACAAACAAAACCAGCAGCAATAAATAAGGGATAGCTTTTCTCATATCACTGATAATTAAGAATTAATCTGCCATAAAAACAAATGCTCATGATTGTGTTCCCTAATTTTCTTAGTTTACGGAATATTCAATAAGCCTATGAATTCCTCCAATAAAAAAGGTACTGCTGCCGTGTGGGCGGGCGAAGCAAATGTAAACGTGAAAGGTGCCGTAACCGCTCCCATTGTAAATAGTGTGGCATTCTCTTATACTGACCTTGATGAGTGGCACAAGGTAGCGACTGGAAAATCAGATGGATTTATTTACAGTCGTAACACCAATCCTACCGTGGCTGTACTCGAAGAAAAGATCCGGGTACTGGAAAGCGCAGAAGCGGCAACGGCATTTTCAACAGGTATGGCTGCCATCAGCAACACCTTGTTTACATTTCTAACTGCTGGAAAGCGTGTGGTCTCCCTTAAAGATACTTATGGAGGAACAAGCAAAATATTTCTTGATTTCCTGCCTCACTACAATGTATCCGTAAAGCTTTGCGACACCACCAATCACGAAGAGATCGAAACGGAAGTTGCAAAAGGTTGCGACTTGCTTTATCTGGAAACGCCTACCAATCCTACCTTAAAGATTGTAGATATAAAACGACTGGCCGCAGCTGCTAAAAAAGCAGGTGCTGTAGTCGTTGTTGATAATACGTTTGCTACTCCCATCAATCAAAATCCATTACTACTTGGTGCCGATCTTGTGGTACACAGCGCAACGAAATTTCTGTGCGGCCACTCAGACGCCATGGGTGGATTACTGGCTGGTAAAAAAGAGCTAGTGCAAAAAGTATTTCACTTTCGTGAAATCAATGGTGCCAGTTTGCAAGCCGATCCGGCTTACATGATTGCGCGCGGTATGAAAACACTTGAGCTGCGCATTGAAAGACAAAATGCATCGGCACTTAAGATTGCCCGCTTCCTGAAAGCACATCATAAAGTAATCGATGTTTTCTATCCCGGGCTTGAAACGCATACCGGGCATGCCATTGCCAAATCACAAATGTCTGGCTTTGGTGGCATGATGAGTTTTGCGCTGGATGGTGGTTATGATTTGGTAGAAAAGTTTTTACCCAAACTAAAGTTGGTGCACCTCGCTGCAAGTTTAGGATCTGTGAGCTCCCTGGCAGGTCCGCCACGCACAACCAGTCATGTCGAACTTACGGAACAGCAACGCAGTCTGCTCGGCATTCCGGAAAGTTTGATTCGTTATTCTGTTGGGATTGAGAATGTCGAAGATCTATTAGGTGATCTGGATGATGCCCTGCGTCAACTTTAGTATCTTTTAATCTGTGAAAAGAATTCTCCCGATCATCGTTATCTCTCAATTTCTTTGCACGTCACTATGGTTTGCCGGCAATGCCATCATCAATGATATAGCCAAAGGCGTGCAGGTCGATGTCAGTTTTCTGGCCCACCTCACCAGCATAATTCAATTTGGATTTATTTCAGGCACATTGGTATTCGCTGTCTTCACGATCTCCGATCGCTTCTCACCTTCTTTGGTTTTCTTCATCAGTTCCATCCTGGCAGGGCTTTTCAATCTGGGTATCAGCATCCCAGGCATTAGTGCTACTGAAATATTACTCTTCCGATTCCTGACCGGATTTTTTCTCGCTGGCATCTACCCGGTGGGGATGAAGATCGCTTCCGATTACTTCCAGGCCGGACTCGGAAAGTCATTGGGGTTTCTGGTGGGCGCATTAGTCGTTGGCACAGCCTTTCCACACTTGTTGAAAAACTTCATCACGGGCTTCCCCTGGCGATATGTTTTATATGCAACTACTGCACTTTCTTTTATTGGTGGTCTTTCCATTTTACTATTCGTACCTGATGGGCCTTATCGCAAGTTTAGTCAGAAATTAAATTTCATGGCTTTCATAAAGGGATTCCGTCATCCTGATTTTCGTTCTGCCTCATTCGGCTATTTCGGTCATATGTGGGAGTTGTACACATTCTGGGCCTTTGTGCCAGTGATGCTTGCCGCCTATGCTATGCATTACCCGCAAAGCAATCTCAATGTTCCTCTCCTTTCTTTCCTGATCATCGCCTCGGGCGGGCTGGCCTGTGTGGTGAGTGGTCTATTTTCTCAACGCTACGGAGCCAAACGATTAGCAACCTTAGCGCTATTGTTATCTTGTCTTTGTTGCCTCACTTCTCCCCTGTTTCTATTTTCAGAATCTGCCATATTATTACTTGTCTTTTTATTCTTCTGGAGTCTTGTGGTGATTGCTGATTCTCCGTTGTTCAGCACGTTAGTAGCACAAAGTGCTACACCAGAATCGCGCGGCACTTCCCTCACGATTGTAAATTGTATCGGGTTTTCCATTACGATTGTGAGCATTCAATTCATTAACGCTTTGACAGATCAGGTAAACGCTCAGTATATTTATACGCTATTAGCCTTAGGCCCTATGCTGGGGTTAATCTCACTATCAAGAAAGAAATAAGCTCGTGGATTAATTACATCCGGAGAATAGTGTTGCCAATAGTGAATGAGATAATAAAAAAAAACGAACACCACGGCAAGCGTGTTTCGTGCCGCGCTTTGAGCGTGACCATGAGATCATAAACGCATTGCGCCAGTTCCGGGAAGCCGGTGGAACCAAACCATGAAGTGCTGGCACTCTTGCAAATTTTGCAACTACATTTTCCCTGACAAAGTCACGAAAATTCACGACATTCTTATAGGAAGCGCGCCCTAACGAAAAGCCGCAGACTGCTGTGTGATGCTGACAGTGACGGACTTCTAAGACTCCACTCAGATCAGTAAATAAATTAAAGCTCTGTCTAAAAAATAATATGCTGGCCCAATTATGGTAACAGCCTAAGTGACTAAAATTCAGCGCAAAGCAAACCCTGCTTTTGCCATAAAAAAATCACCATGAAAACAATCAAGTGCATACTACACGTTGTCTCGGTTTTCTGCTTACTTACTTTGTCTAACTGCGCTGTAAACCCGGTAAGTGGCAAAAAGCAATTCGTAATGATGTCCGAAAAGCAAGAAATTGCAATGGGTCGGGAATCTGACCCACAGATTATGACCTTCTTTGGAAAGTATGATGATCCGCATTTACAAAAATTCATCAACACAAAGGGCCAAGAGATGGTAGCCATTTCGCACCGGTCCAAAATAGCGTATGAATTTAAAATTGTAGATTCACCGGTAGTGAATGCGTTTGCTACTCCGGGTGGTTATGTATACTTCACGCGTGGTATTATGGCCAACTTTAATAATGAAGCAGAATTTGCCGGAGTGCTAGGTCATGAAATCGGTCATATTACCTCGCGCCATTCGGTAATACAACAACGAAATGCCATGCTGGGCCAACTGGGGATAATAGCGGGTGTGATATTGGTGCCGGAGCTTTCACAATTTATGGACCCTCTATCGGCCGGTATGCAGCTGGCGATGATGAGTTTTAGCCGGAATGACGAACGGCAAGCGGACAAACTTGGTGTAGAATATTCTTCACGTATTGGGTATGACGCTACACAAATGGCGGACTTTTTTAATACACTCGCGCGACAAGAGAAAGTAGCGGGTGGCGAAAAAGTACCTGAATTTTTATCCACACACCCTTCGCCCGAGCAGCGAAATATTACCGTAACCAAACTGGCCGGTGAGTGGAAAGCCAAGTTGAAACTAACCAATCCAAAAGTAAACCGAGATAGTTATCTCAAACTAATTGACGGCTTGATTTTAGGCGAAGACCCCAAAGCAGGTTTTGTAGAAAATAATATTTTTTATCATCCGGGTTTGAAATTTCAGTTTCCCATTCCGGGTGGCTGGAAACTTCAAAATACACCACAGCAAGTGCAGATGGCACCCACCAATGGCGAAGCATTGCTCATGCTTAGCATAGTAGGCAAAGGTTCACTGGAAGAAACTGCCAATAGCATGCTGCAACAATATCAGCTCGTATTGGTAGAATCAAAAAAGGAAAATATAAATGGGTTATCCGCTCTTGTGATGGTGGCCGATCAAAAACAGGAAAAGGGAACCATTCGAGTGCTCTCCGCATTGATTCAATATGAAGGAAATATTTACAGCTTGATGGGTATTTCAGAAATATCAAAATTTCAAAATTACCAGAACACTTTTCTTTCTACGATACAGAATTTCAGAGAATTAGCGGACGCAGAAAAATTAAACAGAAAGCCTGAAGTGATAAGAATTAAAACAGTGCCTCAACAAATGAGTGCCCAGGCAGCATTTCAGCATTTCAATATGCCCGCAAACCGAATGGAAGAATTGGCGATCTTAAATGGAATGCTGTTAACTGACCAACTAAGTAAGGGCATGCTTATCAAGGTGATAGAAAGGTAATGTGCATGGGATCTCATAAAATATTTGTGTTCAATTTTTTATTTACAACGTGGAAATCCCGATGCATCGCGATGCAAGAGACCGCCATGTGACGGATGCTTCGCATGAACCATAGTGCATAAAACCCCGACATCGCCAAACTGACAACCATTAAAAGACAATTGAAAATGAAACCTGAAGTTAATGATAACTGGTATGAGGACTTTTTCCAGGGAATCAATTGTGAGATATGGGAAAAAGCAATTCCAACAGACTGGACAAAACAGGAGGTTGACTTTCTGGTCGATGTATTAAACTTAAAGCCAGGGCAACGCATACTTGATATACCTTGTGGTTATGGCAGGCACTCAATAGAACTTTCAAAAAAAGGTTTTACCGTAACTGGTATTGACATCTCAGCACGTTTTATTAAAGGATTGACTGAAAAAGTAAATGCGGAAAAACTAAACATTAAAGCCGTTCGGGCAGACATTCTTAAGATTCAATTAAATGAACATTTTGCGGGAGCCGTGTGCTTAGGCAATAGTTTCGGCTACTTCAATTTTGACAGAATGAAATTATTTGTCGAAAAAGTTTCTTCCCACCTTGAACCTGGAGCCATGTTCATTATAAATTCGGGTATGATCGCTGAGAGTATTTTACCCAACCTTTCCAACTATGCAAAAAATAAAACTTATACTGTCGAAAACATAACGATGGACGTCACCAACACTTATCATGTGGGTGATAGTTACATGGTAAGCCATCTCCTCTATACTAAAGAAGGTAAAGTAGAGGAACATTCTTTTAAACATTATGTATTTACATTGGGGGAAGTGAAACGACTTTTAAAATCATTTGGGTTAAATACAATAGCAACCTATAGTTCGGCATTAAAAGCTGAATATAAATTGGGGGATCAGCAAATTTACATCGTGGCCAAAAAGGAATAAATTAAAATATAGGCCGGCTGCTTTGGCATAACCGAAAAGTCCTGTAAACCCGGCAGGTTATTTCTATTCTCAAGCTACTCAGCGTGCATCACCAAAATCACCATTCCCGATTGTCATTATTCAGTGGCAGATCAAATAAATGATCAATATATTTATGCGGTACTGTGGATAGGAGCATTATTTGGGCTTATCGCGTTATTTAAAAATAAATAGTGGATCAAAAAATGTCAAAAAAGGTGTTGGATGTAGAACCGTTAGAGAAACTTTCTAAAGAAGAAGCACTAAAACTTATTCTTGAACTGCAGGTTCGCCAAAAAGAGTTGGAACTTCAACTGCGCAACACGGAGGATGCATTGATTTATAGCCAGGCACAATTTCAACAGGTATTTGATACTATTCATGAAGGCGTGGTGGTCATTAATGCTGAAGGGAAATTTTCCCTCGGTAATAATTCAGCGTTATCGATGCTTGGTCTAACACCCGATCAGCTCAAAGGAGAATCAGTAGCAGACCCCAAATGGAAAATGTGTCGCGAAGATGGGACACCATTTCCGATAGAAGAGCAGCCAGGCACTGTAGCACTGCGCACTGGAAAAGATTCAACGGCCACACTTTATCTCCATCATCTCTCTGATGTCATCCGCGTATTGCTGATCAGGGCCACTGCCTTTAATCTTAAGACAGAACCCGGAAAAGAAACAACAGAACGGAATGTACTGATCAGGATCTCGGACATTACCGAACGCAAAAAAGCGGAGAAAGACTTACAAGAACAAGAGCTCTTCATTCGCACCATTACCGACAACATAAACGGCATGATCGGTTATTGGACTGTTGATTTACTTTGTGCTTTTGCCAACAACGATTATAAAAAATGGTTTGGACGCACCAAAAAAGAAATGCTGGGCATTAGCATGGAGGAAATGATGGGCAAGGAACTCTTCCTAAATATTGAACACCACGTCAGAGCCGCTTTGCGTGGCGAACACCAGCAATTTGAACGGGAACTTACTCTGCCAACAGGTGAAAAGCGTTTTATGTTTGCCCAATACATTCCGCATAAAGTAGAGGATAAAGTCATGGGGTTTATTGCACTGGTTACGGATATCAGTGACATTAAAAATACAGAGATGAAGTATCGGTTATTATACGAAGCTAATCTGATGCCCATGGCAATTTATGAAATTGAAACCTTAAATTTTCTTTCAGTAAACAATGCCTTTGTTGAGACGTATGGTTATTCGAAAGAAGAATCTATTAATATGTCCGCCTTGAAAGTTGTACCTGATTCTGAAATCGAGAAAACAATTAACTTGGTTAAAACACAGGATTCGGGTATTATAAATGCAGGCACGTCTATTCATAAAAAAAAGAACGGAGAAATCATTCTGGTCGATCTTATCAGGCGCGATATCATCTTTGATGGAAAAAATGCAAGATTAGTGGTCGCCAATGACGTAACTCAACGCAATAAGGCATTGGATGAACTGCGCAAAAGTGAAGAAAGGTTTAGAATTCTGTTTGACCATGCCGGTGTAGGAGTTGCCCAGATTGAGACAGCCACAGGAAAATTTATTAAAGTAAATAAAAAGTTTGCCGAAATCGTTGGTTACAGCATTGACGAATTGCTTCAACTCGATTTTCCATCCATTACTTACCCGGCTGATTTAGCGGCTGATTTCTATCATAAAGATTTATTAAGAAAGGGTGACATTACCGAATTTGTATTGGAGAAAAGATACATTCATAAAAATGGAAATATCATCTGGATCAATCTCTCCGTTTCTGCCATGTGGCAAAAGGGAGAACAACCCGATTTCCATATTATTGTAATTTCAGATATCACACAACAAAAGCGGGCAGAGCAGGAAATTCTAAGTTTAAATAATAGCCTCGAAAATAAAATAGCGCTAAGAACAAAAGAATTGGATCTCGCCAACCAGGAACTTGTAAGTCAAAACGAGGAAATAAAACGACAAGCAATAGAATTGGTTATTGCCAAGGAACGAGCAGAAGAAAGTGATCGATTAAAGTCTGCTTTTCTGGCCAACATGAGTCATGAGATAAGAACTCCTATGAACGGCATTCTCGGCTTTGCCGAAATCCTGAAGAAGCCTAATCTTTCCATTGAAAAACAACAACAGTATATCAGCATCATAGAAAAAAGTGGTGAGCGAATGCTGAGTATTCTCAATGACATCATTAACATCTCGAAAATTGAATCAGGCGTGATGAATGTAACCATCTCGAAAACCGATATCAATGATCAGATGGAATTTATCTATTCCTTTTTCAAACAGGAAGCAGAGAAAAAAGGTATATCGTTTTCATTAGCAAAGGTATTGCCTATCAATAAGTCTTTGATTAGCACTGATCGTGAGAAGGTCTATGCGGTGCTTACCAACCTCATTAAAAATGCGATCAAGTCTACCCTCTCAGGTTCTATTGAATTCGGCTGCAGCATAAACCCTACAAAATCTGCAACGAAAGAACTGACCGACCTTGAGGAACTTATCTTTTTTGTAACAGATACCGGCAAAGGCATTCATCGGGATAAGCTGGATTTGATTTTCGAAAGATTTAGACAGGCTGATGAATCCAGAAATAGTGACGGTGCCGGACTGGGATTAACTATCTCAAAATCATACATAGAAATGTTGGGTGGAAAAATCTGGGCAGAGAGTGAACCGGGCAATGGCTCAACATTTTATTTTACCCTTCCCTATCATATCGAAGAAGAGATAAAAGGCTAGCTGGAATACATGGTGCACTCTACGTGCAATGGAAGACCATCTTATACCGCTCTTCAATTATTGTACAAAAAGACTTGCTAATGACTTTGTGAGGCCAATTCAAATTTTTACATTATCGCCCTGTTTAACGAATGGCATAAAAGAGGCTACTGTTGAAATTCTTCTCTCTTCATATGCCTATTAAACCATCATTTCACTTAATCTATTTTTTAAATTTATGAACAAAAAATCTACACTGGCGGAGAAGCCAGATTCGTCTCGAAGGGGTTTTATCAAAAGCGCAGCAGTGGCTGCAGCAGGGTTTATGATTGTACCTCGTCATGTTTTAGGAGGTAATGGTTTTTTAGCACCCAGTGACAAATTGCTGATAGCCGGAGTTGGCGTTGGCGGCAAAGGAAAATCAGACATTGCCAATTTTTACGAAAGTGGAAAATCAGACATTGCTTATCTGTGCGATGTGGACACACGCATGATTGGAGACTCTGTGAAGAGTTTTCCAAAAGCAAAATTCTATACCGACTGGCGTGAGTTGTTTGAAAAAGAAGCAAAAAACTTTGATGCCGTTTCTGTTTCAACACCTGATCATAACCATGCGGCCATTGCCATGAGTGCTATGCAATTAGGAAAACATGTATACGTGCAAAAGCCTTTAACTCACGATATCTACGAAGCAAGGATTCTTACCGAGGCCGCGAAGCGCTATAAAGTAGTAACCCAAATGGGTAACCAGGGATCATCCGGTGATGGTGTGCGTCAGTTGCATGAGTGGTACGATGCTGGCATCATCGGTGATGTGCATACGGTACAAATCTGGACCAACAGACCAATCTGGCCTCAAGGTATTCCCTGGCCTCCGAAGGCAGAAGTACCAAAAGAACTGAATTGGGATCTATGGCAGGGAACCGCGAAGGCGAGAGACTACGTTGAGAAATTAATTCCAGGCAGTTGGCGCGGATGGTGGGACTATGGCACAGGTGCCCTCGGAGATTTGGGTTGTCATCTGATCGAAGCGCCATTCCGGATCTTAAATCTCAAGTATGCCCTCGATTGCCAAGCCAGTGTTAGCAGTGTGTTTGTTGATTGGGGCAAGCGAGGTTATTTCCCTGATACTCCTCCTCCATCCAGTCATGCTACATTAACATTCCCTAAAACAGATAAGACCAACGGACCTGTAACCATGCATTGGATGGATGGTGGTATAAAACCGGAGCGGCCAGCGGAGCTAGGTGCCGATGAATTGTTTGGCGATGGAAACAGTGGAATTTTGTTCATTGGAACAAAAGGTAAAATGATGGCGAGTGAATATGCCGCCAACCCAAGACTGTTGCCTACATCACGAACGAAAGAAGTAAACGTGAAGCAGAAGTTTGCACGAGTTCCAGGAAGTGCTGATGGACATTATGCACAATGGGTGGAAGGCGCCATTGCCGGATATGGTAACAAAGAGCTGAGTTCATCCTTTGATAAAGCGGGTCCATTAACGGAAGCAGTGTTAATGGCTAACCTGGCTATCCGGGTAGCGGATATCCCTAAGCCGAGAGCAAACGGAAGAGGATTTGACTATCCGGGTAGCAATACCAAATTGCTGTGGGATTACCAGAATATGCGCGTCACAAATTATGACGAAGCCAACCAGTTTGTAAAACGAGAATATCGCGAAGGCTGGACAATGACGGTGTAGATTCTAACAAATTAAGTTCGTTCTATTAAAAAGAAGCCTGAATACTTTATTCAGGCTTCTTTATTGCGATTCATAAACCGGAGGAATCTATGAAGTTAAGTCACTCCAGGTGAGCACATAATCACAAACAACCTATCAATACCAAACCCATATCTGTCTTCTCATTTAATAATGAACAGTTTCACTTTTCCCTTGCTGAGCATATTGAATGATTCAATAGCCAGCAATCATCGTGCGTTTAGCTCGTAGCCATTAGCTGATGACTTTGCATTTAAGCTTGGCGCAAAAGTCAAATCCGTTAACTTCGCGTCATCAACACATGAGCGCCTCAGAAGCAGACCTTTTTAATCCCATAGGCAAAGACACCATCTTTGCAGAGATTGTGTTGCCGGTACCAATTGCCAGGCTCTTTACCTATCGCGTACCCAATGTGACGCACGATAGCGTGAAAGTAGGTCAGCGTGTGATCGTTCCCTTCGGTCAGAAGAAAATCTTAACGGGAATTGTGGTGACTCTTCATCATCAACCTCCCAAAGATTATGAAGCGAAGTACATACTCGAACTGCTGGATGAACATGAAGTAATTTATGCACCCCAGTTTCAACTCTACCAATGGATTGCCGATTACTATCTCTGCACGTTGGGCGAAGTGGTGAATGCTGCTTTGCCATCGGGGTTAAAACTCTCGAGCGAATCAATGGTGCAATTGAAACCTGGTTTCGACATTGATGAATCGGATTTTGATTTTTCGGAAAAAGAGCGAATCCTGTTGGCACGACTTAAGTCAGATACGCTCAGCTATACTGATGTCTCAAAACTCCTTGGCGCAAAAACTATTTATAGTATTCTGAAATCGCTGGCTTCCAAAGATGCCATCATCGTGTTTGAACAAGTGAAAGAAAAGTTCAAACCGAAGACAGAGAAACATATCCGGATCAACCCGGAACAGGCGAACAAGAAAAGCCTGGAAGCGTTATTCGAAAAATTTGCCACCAAACCAAAACAAGAAGCGGTACTGCTGAAATACCTACAGGAAGTACCGGTCTTTTCTCATCCGGAACTGAATCAGCAAGGGCTGCATAAAGCAAAACTGATCGATGGAGATATCTCTGAATCTTCAATCAACACATTAATTAAAAATAATGTACTCGAAGAATTTGAAGTGATCGTTCCCCGCTTCGGTTTTCCCGACAACACGCACGACCATCCGGTATTGCTCAGTGAAACTCAGGAGAAAGCACGCAACGAGATACTGAAAGGTTTTGAAGAGCACACGGCTACGCTGCTGCATGGGGTAACCGGTAGTGGTAAAACTGAAATCTATATTGACCTTATCCGTAAGGCAATGGAAGGCGGATCACAGGTATTGTATTTACTTCCCGAGATAGCCCTTACTACCCAAATTGTTCAGCGTCTGAAAAAAATGTTCGGCTCCGAAATGGGTGTATACCATTCTAAATTTTCCGACAATGAACGCGTAGAAGTGTGGAATGGAGTGCTTACCGGAAAATTTCGTTTTGTTGTTGGTGTGCGCTCCGCCATCTTTCTACCGTTCGATAATCTTGGATTGATCATCGTGGATGAAGAACATGATTCTTCTTACAAACAACATGACCCTGCACCGCGTTATCATGCGCGCGATGTAGCGATGGTGATCGCGCAAATCCACCATGCGAAAGTGTTGTTAGGCAGTGCCACACCTTCAGTTGAATCTTATTACCAGGCAAAGTCCGGGAAATATGGATTGGTCACTTTACGGGAACGCTTTGGCGAGGCCCAATTACCCGAAATTGTTTTTGCTGATCTCTCGCAAGAGAAAAGAAGAAAGACCAATAAGGGAGAATTCTCTTCCCTGCTGCTCAATGAAATTAAGGATACCCTCCAGAAAAATGAACAGGTTATTTTATTTCAGAACCGCAGAGGGTATTCGCCCATGGTGCAATGTGAAGATTGCAATTGGATACCTAAGTGTATCAATTGCTCGGTGAGCCTCACTTATCATCAATATCGGCACGCCATGATTTGTCACTATTGTGGATATCGGGAGGAACTTCCAACGCAATGTCCTACGTGTAGTTCCAAGAGAATACTTACGCTTGGATACGGTACTGAAAAGCTGGAGGAGGAATTAAAGCTGCATTTCCCCGAAGCAAAAATCCAGCGCATGGATTTAGATACGACTCGCTCCCGATCAGGATATGAAACCATCATAGAAGGATTTGAAAGCGGGGAAACGAATATTTTAGTCGGCACTCAAATGGTAACAAAGGGCCTCGATTTTGATCGGGTAAGTTTAGTGGGAGTGTTTGATACCGATCGCATGATGCACTTCCCTGATTTCCGATCGTATGAACGAGCATTTCAATTGATCACCCAAGTGAGTGGACGTGCAGGGCGAAGGGCAAAAAAGGGAAAAGTAGTGCTGCAAACTTCTGACCCGAATCATGCACTCTTTCGCTATGTAATTGAAAATGATGTGCAGGGATTTTTACAAGATCAATTAATGGATCGTCAAGAACATTTCTATCCACCCTACACCCGCTTGGTGGAAATCATGTTCAAGCACACTGATAAAAAAGTGGCGGTAGAAGTTGCCGATGCGTTTGCTCGTGAATTAAAAAATCAATTGAAGAACATCCGCATTCTTGGTCCTGGTGAGCCGATGATTTCAAAAATCCGAAATGAATACCTGATGGCCATCCTGGTGAAGATTAACCGTGACCAGGGAAAACTGAATGAAATAAAACACTTATTAAGCAACACTGCGTCACAACTCCTGCAAGTTAAAGAGTATCGCAGTGCTAAGATTGTGTTTGATGTGGACCCGGCTTAAAGATCTGCAGAATAGAAAATTACAGAAGCATTTCCTCTATCATCTGTCGCACATCGGGTTTCCAGAAAATGGTATTTCTGAAGTCAGAAAATCAATTCAAAATATTCCATTCCTCATTAAGCACAGATATGGCTGAATGAGCAGTAAGATCAAATTGACACGGCACCACCGACACATAATTATTGGCGATGGCCCACTCATCGTTATCCTCGCCTTTATCAAAATTCACAAAGTTGCCCGTCATCCAGAAATAACTCCGGCCATTCGGATCAAATCGCTGAACGAAATCTTCCACCCATTTGGCATTTGCCTGGCGACATACGCGAATGCCATTCAACGGTTCGTTTCGTTTTGGTGGAATATTTACATTCAGCGCCACTCCCTTTGGCAGTCCTTTTTCCAACACCTGCTGCGCAATCTTTTTGACCACATCGTGGGTATGAGAAAAATCTGCTTTGTGGCTATAGTCACATAATGAGAATCCAATGGCAGGAGTGCCTTCAATAGCTCCTTCAATTGCTGCCGACATAGTGCCTGAATAAAGGACACTGATCGATGTATTACTACCATGATTAATTCCGCTTACCACCAGATCGGGTTGACGATTATCTTTCAACACATAATGACGCGCCATCTTTACACAATCAGCTGGTGTGCCCGAACATTCGTAGGCTTTAACGCCTTCAAATATAAATGACTCATTTAGTCTAAGCGTATCTCCTACCGTGATGGCGTGCCCCATGCCAGACTGAGGACTATCTGGCGCTACTACGATCACCTCACCTAATTCTTTCATTACATTCACTAAATTCAATATTCCTCGCGCGGTGATGCCATCATCGTTCGAAACCAAAATCAAAGGCCTATGCATAAAAAATCAGGGACATAACAGCAATTATTTTTTCAAAAAGAATGAGTTGTAGTAATTCACCGCGCTAGCAAGGTCATACTTTTCATCCAGATCAAGGTGATTGGTTTTTACATACTTCTGAACTTCGTCTTCCTTTCCTCTCATCAACTCGTACCAGTCATTCTTCTTACCGCGGTACTCTTCAATTTCACCATTTTCCCTCAATAAAAAATACCGGTTTATCATTACAAGTCGTGTGTATGTGCCATAGTAATAAAATGAAGAGTTGGTAGTTCGATACTCCAAAAATTCACGACAGAGCACGGTCAGTTTTCCTTCCTCCAGTAATTCAAAAAATACAGGTGCTTTATATTGACCTGCAGTAGAGTATGGCAATGAATAAAAGGTGCGATACCGTTTTACCGTATTGTCAAAAATTTCAAAGAAAAGAACCTTGCGGGCTGTGTAACTTTCAAGTTTATTATCCGGTTTTGACTGGTACTGAATCAAATCACTTTGAAGATCATACTTTATGGTACCACGTAGCGTATCGCCGGAATCTAAAATCAATTTCCCTTCATGCCACAACTCATATGCAAACTGCTGCGCTGATGCGGAAATACCTACTAAACTAAAAATTATGAATACAACAATTCTCATTTCGAATTCAAAATCATATGTCCGAGTTTATCTCGCTTTGTTTTTAAATACTTTTCGTTGTGAGGATTAGGTGTAATTTCAATTGGAATATTATCCACAATCTCCAGTCCATAACCCATAAGTCCTACTCTCTTCTTGGGATTGTTGGTAATGAGACGGATTTTAGAAACACCGAGGTCACTTAAAATCTGGGCACCAATTCCATAATCACGACTGTCCATTTCAAAACCCAACTGCAAGTTGGCTTCAACGGTATCGAGCCCTTCTTCCTGTAATTTATATGCTTTCAGTTTATTCAATAATCCTATACCTCGCCCCTCCTGCTTCATATACAGGACAATGCCTTTGCCTTCATGCTCTACCATCTGCATGGCACTGTGCAATTGTGAACCACAATCGCAACGGCACGATCCAAAAATATCACCGGTTACACAAGATGAATGCACGCGCACCATCACTGGTTCATCTTTTTTCCATTCGCCCTTCACTAATGCCATGTGGACCTCAGAAGTATTTATCTGTTCATAGGCAACCAATTTAAAATCGCCATACTCGGTTGGCATATTTACATCCACGTGCCTGCGAATCTGAGATTCTACTTTCATGCGGTAAGCAATCAGGTCTTTAATTGTCACCAACTTGAGATTAAAACGATCAGCTACTTTACGCAGGTCGGCCAATCGAGCCATCGAGCCATCTTCGTTCATGATTTCAACCAACACACCGGCTGGTCTGAAGCCTGCCAGCCGTGCAAAGTCTACCGATGCTTCGGTGTGACCCGCACGCCTCAGCACGCCTTCTTTCTTGGCTCTCAATGGAAAAATATGACCCGGCCTTCCAAGCTCTTCCTTTTTAATTTCAGGATCAACCAATGCTTTTATGGTTTTAAAACGATCGTGCGCGGAGATACCGGTCGTGCATCCATGACCAATTAAATCTACCGATACGGTAAACGGTGTTTCAAAGGTGGCCGTATTTTTTCCAACCATTAGTTCGAGGCCTAGTTCTTCGCATCGTTCTTCCATTAAAGGAGCACAGATCAATCCCCGGCCATGCGTGGCCATAAAGTTGACAATCTCAGGTGTGATTGATTCTGCTGCACAAATAAAGTCACCCTCATTTTCACGATCCTCATCATCCACCACAATAATGACTTTGCCATTTTTTATTTCTTCAATGGCCTCTACGATCGAATCAATTTTAATTTTATCACTCATGTTACTTATTTTCAAGTTATTCAACAATTAAAACATTATTCCCGTTCTACTTTGCCACCACAATGCCTAACATTTTAGCGAGTTCCTTCTCCGCTTGTTTTAAACCATCATTTTCACCTAATAGATTATCCACTAATGCTATGTCATTGTTTGCCTCTGCAAGTTTTATTGCTCTTAGATTTGCATCAATCATTCGTTGGACAACTCTAAATTTTACTCTGAGAACATTGGAATTCACGAGATTATCGAGAACTGAATTCTCATCTGGAACTACAATCATGTACTTTTTAGTCCACAAAGGACTTAATGAATATTTATCTGTAAACATTTCAGAAATCACTGTATTAATTTCCTTGTCATTTTTTGAAAATAAATACCCTATATCTAAAGATTTTCCAGAAAGCAACCTTTCCTTGATTATCAAAAAGAGTTTTTGGTACACAGGGTGACTAAATTCAACATCTGATAATTCGTTCAACAAAAAATCAAACACTCTTTCATCACCTACGCTACTTTCAGCGTATTTTAAAAGTAACCTAATTGTTTCCCTTTCTTGCACAAAAACTTTTACTTCTGGCAAAAGATGTAAGGCATCGCTTAAATTTTCATTAGCATTATCCTTAATAATTTCCTTTTTACTCTCCTCTTTCGCCTCTACTTTCTTGAATGAGGAGTCTCTCTGCTTTTTAACTCGAATTTTATTAATCTCTTGTATTACTGTATCCTCATCTATCCAAAGAAGGTCTTTGACCTGCTTGTAATATGGTGCTCTCCTTACCTCATCAGGGAGTAGAGATAACGTTTCAGCTATTTCACGTAAAGATTCAGATTTCTTAATCGGATCATTGATAGCATCTTTTGAATTTAAATCGATCTTAAATGAAACAAAATCCTGAGTATGATCCTTTAAAAACTTTTGAAAGTCAGAAGTGCCTACTTTGCGCGAATAACTATCCGGATCTTCTCCATCTGGAAACAGCACGACACGCACGTTCATGCCCCCTTTCAAAATCATGTCGATACCGCGGAGTGCTGCTTTGATGCCTGCAGCATCTCCATCAAACAAGACCGTGACGTTTTCAGTAAACCTTCTTATGATTTTTATCTGGCTTTCAGTAAGAGCCGTACCCGATGATGCGACTACGTTGGGTACATCCGACTGATGTAAAGAAATCACATCGGTATAGCCTTCGACAAGATAACACACATCATGCTGCCGTATGGCATTCTTGGCCTGGTACAAGCCGTACAATACATCGCTCTTGTGATAGATATCCGTTTCAGGAGAGTTGATATACTTAGGCTGATTTTTCTCATTGCCTAACATGCGGGCACCAAAGGCAATCACTTTTCCGGAAATGTTATGCACCGGGAAAATCACCCTTCCGCGAAAGCGATCGTAGGTGCTACCGTCTTCTTTCTTAACAACGAGCCCGGTTTTCTCGAGCAACACTTTATTATATCCTTTGGCAATCGCCTCATGGCTGAAATTCTCCCATCCTTCGAGGGCATATCCCAACTCAAATTTTTCAACCGTGCGGTCGTTGAACCCACGTTCTCTGAAATAGCTGAGTCCAATGCTGATCCCTTCCTCGCTGCCAGTAAGTTGCTTGCGATAATATTCCTTGGCAAAGTTCATCAGGATGTAAAGTCCTTCGCGTTCACTTTGCTCTGCCTTGCCTTCATCAGAAAGACGGTCTTCCTTAATTTCTACACCATACTTTTTAGCCAGGTAGCGTAAGGCTTCAGTGTAGGTCATTTTCTCGTGTTCCATCACAAAGGTGATGGCATCGCCACCTTTACCACTGCTGAAGTCTTTAAAAATTCCTTTGGCGGGAACTACGAAAAATGAAGGGGTCTTCTCGTTTGAAAAAGGGCTGAGGGCCTTATAGTTCAGTCCGGACTTTTTGAGTGTTAAAAAGTCGCTGATGACATCAATGATGTCGACTCGGTTTCGGATTTCTTCTATGGTATCGCGGGAGATCAACGCCTGTAGCTTTCTGAACCCGTAAAGATACTTTAGTTAGTGGTAATTACAGGCGAAAAATGGATTTAACTAGCCGTTGATGAGGCTTTAGTTTCGTGTAATCCACATTCTTTGGCGGTCCCTTCCCACCACCACCTTCCTGCACGTAAGTCCTCGCCCGGGGCAATTGCCCTGGTACAAGGCGCACACCCAATACTGGCGAAGCCCTTTCTATGTAAAGTATTCACAGGAACCTTATGAAGGTCAATATATTGTTGCATTTCCTCCTCCGACCAATCGAATATTGGATTGTATTTGATGAGATTATACTCAGGACTCCATTCTACTTTTTGCATGAGCTGTCGGTTCGCTGATTGTGACTTGCGCAAACCCGTAATCCAAATATCCGCTCCAGCCAAAGCGCGGTTTAAAGAATGCACTTTGCGAATTCCGCAACATTCTTTCCGATTTTCAACTGAATCATAGAATCCATTGATTCCATTGGTTTTCACATACTTTTCAACCTCCTTTTGATCAGGAAAAAGTACATCAATGTCAATATGATAATTCCTTCTGGTGAGATCGATTAAATCGTAAGTCTCTTGAAATAGTCGGCCTGTATCCAGCGTAAAAATAGTAATGGGTAATTGTTGATTAGCAATCAGATGAGTTATTACCTGATCTTCCTCACCAAAGGAGGAAGCGAACTTTGCCTTTTTGAAATTATCTGCAACCCACTTTAGTCCATCACTTGCAGAGAGATGTTCTAGACTACTTCTTGTTTCTTCTAACAACATATCGCAAATATAGCCATTATGCTTAAATACCTATTATACCACTAGACATACAATAAAAATTGATGACCGGCTAAAAACTTAATTTAGAATTTATCTAAAAGAACATCGAACAACCGCTTAATTTGTGCTGTTTTTAAATTATGCTGATTACAAAAGAAGAGATTTTAAATGCCCTGCGCACCGTAGATGACCCGGATCTCAAAAAAGACCTGGTGAGCCTGAATATGGTGCGTGACATCGTGATTGGAGATAATAAAGTGAGTTTCACGGTTGTTTTAACCACTCCCGCCTGTCCATTAAAAGAAAAGATAAGAAGTGATTGCGAAGAGGCTGTTTATAAAGTAGTTGGCGGTGATTTTAAGTTGGCTATCCAAATGACATCTTCGGTTACAAGTTTACGCGACAATGCTCCGTTATTACCGGGAGTAAAGAATATTATCGCGATTGCTTCGGGCAAAGGTGGTGTTGGAAAATCAACGGTCACGACTAACCTGGCTGTAGCTTTGGCCCAGGCCGGTGCGAAAGTAGGATTGATTGATGCCGATATATTCGGGCCCTCCATTCCGGTCATGTTTAATTGTGAGCGCGAACAACCCGAAGTTAAAGTCATCAATGGAAAAAATTATATTATTCCCTTGGAGCATTATGGGGTAAAGTTGATGTCAATTGGGTTCTTGGCACCCGCTGATAGCGCAGTAATCTGGCGCGGTCCTATGGCAAGTGCAGCATTAAAGCAATTTATCAGTGATACAGTGTGGGGCGATCTTGATTACTTGTTGATTGATTTACCTCCGGGAACCAGCGATATTCACTTAACATTAGTGCAAACAGTGCCTGTGACCGGAGCGGTGATTGTAACTACTCCTCAGAAGGTGGCTCTTGCCGATGCAAATAAAGGACTTGCCATGTTCAGGCAACCACAAATCAACGTGCCCGTGTTAGGGGTGATAGAGAATATGGCCTATTTCACTCCAGAAGAACTCCCGGATAATAAGTATTACATTTTTGGGAAAGACGGAGGTAAAAGCCTGGCCGAAAAGCATCAGGTTCCGCTATTGGGGCAGATTCCATTAGTTCAGGGCATTCGCGAAAGTGGTGACAGCGGTTTGCCGGCCGTTATGAAAGATGGTATTACTGCCCTGGCTTTTAAAGATTTGGCCGAAGCAATGGCACGGCAGATTGCCATAAGAAATGCTAACTTTGAATCAACCAAACGCGTTGAGCCTACTGTGTGATGAATACCGAAGTAGTAAATGGAACTGAATTGAGTGATCGCATTGAAAAAGCACTGAATACCATTCGTCCATACCTGGAGGCAGATGGTGGCAATGTACATGTACTTGAATTTACTTCCGATCAGGTATTAAAACTTGAATTTGTTGGTGCGTGTGGCTCATGCCCCATGTCTACTATGACGTTTAAAGCAGGCGTTGAAGAAGCCATTAAAAGGTTAGTCCCTGAAGTAAAAAAAATTGAAGTAGTCAATCTGACCGCTCTATAGGTGTTGGTTTGTTGCAAACATGGTAGAAAGGCAGAATTCAAATACTCAAATGCAATGGAAAAGGAATCTGTTCGTTTGAAAAAAAGATAAGACCCATCGTCTCTATGAGTTGTGCCCCTCGCCCCTTATTCATCACAACCCTTCTATTTTTCATTTTTCATTTTTCATTTTCACAAGAGCGTTGTTCTACAGTGCAATATGAACAGCAACGAAAGCTCAAAAATCCAAAGAAAGAATCCGCACAACAGTTCGAAGATTGGATAAGGCAAAATGCCGCACTCCGGTCATTGAAGAATGGGCGTACTCAGGAAACACAGGCCACCTACGTGATACCTGTGGTGGTTCATATTATTCACAACGGTGAAACCGAGGGTGTTGGTCTCAATCTTTCGGTAACACAAATTGAATCCCAAATTGACGTTTTGAATAAAGACTACCAGCGCTTAAATACAGACGCTTCAAACACACCTGCATCCTTCCTTCCCTTCGCCAGTAGCATGGATGTTCAATTTGTGTTGGCAAAGCAGGATCCCATCGGGGCGCCTACCAGTGGCATCGCTCGGGTAAAAGGGACCCAGTCATCGTGGTCCGTAAATGACAATGCTATATTTAAAGCATTGAGCTATTGGCCAGCTGAAAAATACCTGAACATTTGGGTAGTAGCCTTCAATGATCAAACCATTGGCTATTCACAATTCCCGGTGTCAAGCCTTCCTGGACTCGAGGCATCTCCCAACGACCGGTTAACAGATGGCGTTGCAATCAGTTACACTGCCTTTGGTTCTGTAGACGATGGAACATTTACATTAGATAGTAAATACAACAAGGGGCGCACGGTGACACATGAAGTAGGTCACTTCTTTGGCCTTCGCCATATCTGGGGCGATGATGGAACACAATGTAATGGCACCGACTATGTAGATGACACACCTAACCAGGCTGGCAGTTACCTTAACCAATGTCCAACAGGAAGTAAGATTTCCTGCAGTTCTGACGATATGTACATGAACTACATGGATTATACGAATGATGCCTGCATGAATTTGTTTACGCTCGGACAGGTGGGGCGAATGAACGTGGTGATGCAGAACAGCCCGCGGAGAGTTTCGTTGCTTAACTCCGAAGGTGCTTTTGACCCGACTCCAGTGGCAACGGATGGAGCCATTAAGAAGATTGTTGCCCCTGGCGGCAGTGCCTGTGGCGATGCCATCATTCCAACCTTACAGATTCAAAATTTAGGTACGAATGCTATGACCTCTGTAAGGGTGCAGTTAAAGGTGAACAGTGTAATTGTGGAAACCAAAGATATTTCACTTAGTCTTTCCAATTTACAAATTGGTGAAATACAGTTTTCGCCTTACACACCTATAGTGAGTTCATTGACATTTATATTTGATATTCTTAAAGTGAATGGCATTACCGATGATCGGTCATTCAATAATACATTCACGGTCACCACTACTATACCTCCGTTGGTAAGTCTTCCTGTTTCGGAAGTGCTAACTACAATTCCAACTAACTGGACGATAGTAAATCCTGATAATCTTGTGGGGTGGACATTGGTTAACACGGCAAGCAATGGAAATGCCTTGTTTGTCAATTCATACGACTACGAAAACCAGGGAGCGCTTGATCAGTTTATTTCACCGGTCCTCGATCTTACCAATGTTCCGTTTGCCTACCTGAAATTTGATCGGGCATATGAATATTATGGTTCAGGAAATGAAGATCGCCTGCGAATATTGGTCTCATCTTCTTGTGATTTTACCAATTCATCCACGGTGATCTTTGATAAGAGTGGATTGGATCTTGCAACGGCCATTACCAGCACGGGTAGTTATTTTTCACCTGCCGCCTCCCAATGGAAAACAGAAGTCATTCCATTGAGCCAATTTATAGGCAGCAAAATTCAAATCTCATTTGAATCTATCAACGGCTATGGTAACAATCAATTTCTTGACAACATTGTTGTTGCTACCGATGAATTTACAGACCTGGCCTTGATCTCTTTAGACAATCCTTCACCAGTGAGTTGCAGTACGAACACCACACCGGCAATACGAGTACAAAATAACGGCACTACTCCCATTACTAATTTTAAGGTGCAGACCAAGGTTAATAATCAGGCTTCCGTTGTTCAAGTAATTTCCAATCTCAATATTCAACCTGGTGCAGAACAGGTTGTATCATTAAGTGCATTTACATTATTGACTGGAATCAATTCCATTTCAATTTCATTGACAGATCCCAACAGTCTTACAGATTCCAATCCTGCCAATAATACATCTACTTTCAAAAGAGTGATAAACAGTGCAGCAGACATCATACCCTTGCGGGAAAATTTTGAAAGCGATTTTCAGCCTGAATGGACGATTGTCAGTCAAGGGCAGCAAGAAGTGTGGACACCTACCTCAACGAATCAAGGTACCTCATTAGCGTTCACTGCCTTTGATAATCCCAACCTGGGCGATGAGTCATGGTTCGTCAGTCCTGTTCTCGATTTTTCCAAGGTACAAGAGGCAAGTTTATTTTTTGACAATGCCTATGCCTACTCTACTTCGGGAGAAGAGAGGTTGAAAATTTTATATTCAGAAGACTGCGGGGCAACATTTAACTCTATTCTCTATTCAGAATCTGGTAATTCACTCTCTACCACAGACTCTGATGTTTCGTGGGCACCTTCTACGGCTGATGATTGGCGAAGAAACAAAATCGTTTTAAACTCACTGGTTGGTAAATCAAACTTGCGTTTTGCGTTTGTGGCCACCGCTCAAAACGGCAATAATCTATACCTCGACAATATTGAATTCTTCATTGACGACTATGAAGATTACTTTGGTACTAAGGAAGAGAAACTCCTGGACGCTGATAAAATGCCAGCCGAAAACGGCTATTCCGTTTATGGAGAAGCTGACAAAAATCTTCGTATAACTTTTAATCTTTCTGATCGCCAACCTGTAGATTTAAGAATTTACAATACGGCAGGTCAGTTGATCTTACATAATTCATTGCCTGAAACACTGAATCAAACTTATTATCTGGACCTTGGCTACCAGAGCACGGGCATTTATATTGTAAAAGTGCAATATGGGAATTCCGTATCAGCAAGACGGATTTACTTGTTTAATTAGGTGGTCGAAAGTTTCGCTGTAACCACTGTATTTACTGTGATTTTGCCTCCATGAATGATGGAAATAAGGCAAAACATGAACATATTTGAGTTTGATTTAACATGACGAAAAAGAAAATTGCTATTCTTTATGGTGGTCGCTCGGTTGAGCATGGAGTTTCCATCAACTCTGCCAGAAATATCCACCAATATATTGACCGCGATCGTTTTGAACCCATACTGATTGGTATTTCACTCAAAGGGGTTTGGTATAAAACTGAAACCGTTAGTAAAGAAATTGAAACGGGACGTGAACTTACGCTGGCGCTCAATCCTTCTCAACCTGCATTTACTACCCAAGACGGATCTTCATTTATTCCCGATATCGTCTTTCCGGTTTTACATGGCACTGATGGAGAAGACGGTAGCATTCAGGGATTACTAAAAGCCATGAGTATTCCAATGATCGGAACTGGTGTAACCGGGTCAGCCCTGTCGATGAGCAAACTCGTTGCAAAACGATTACTCAAGGAAGCAGGTATTCCGGTAACACGATTCTTGTTCTCTTACTACTCAGATAAAAAACAATATACATTCGAGGAAGTTAAAGAAACACTAGGTGTGCCCTTTATGGTAAAGTCAGCAAGCCTCGGTTCATCGGTAGGTGTATCAAAAGTAAAAGCAAAACCTGACTTTGAAAAAGCATTGAATGAATCCTATCGTTATGATGATTGTGTTTTGTTTGAAGAGTTTATCCAGGGAAGAGAAATTGAATGTGCTATCCTGGGTAACAGCCCGGCTAACGCTTCTTTACCAGGAGAAATTATTATCAGTAGCAACTATGAGTTTTATACGTTTGATGCCAAGTATGTAGACGGTGAAGCGGTTGCTATTAAAGTGCCTGCCCAATTAGAGTCAACGACATCAGAAAAAATTCAGGATGTTTCGGTCCGGGCTTACCAGGCTTTGGGTTGTGAGGATTTTTCCCGCGTGGATTTATTCCTGACGAAAGAAGGAAATATCTACGTAAATGAAATCAATACGATCCCAGGCTTCACCAATTCCAGTATGTTCCCGATGATGTGGAAAGAGCGTGGCATTTCCTTTAGCGACTTAATTACCAAGCTGGCTGAACTGGCTGAAGAACGATATCAAAAATCGATGCGCATTGAACACAACTATCAGTCTTCCTTAAAATTTTAGTGGATGAGTAAGTTACAATCAATTTTCAGGAGTACATCGGTTCGAGGACTATTGGTGAATATTGTGATCCCACTCGGGGTTATTTTATTGATTGCTGTGATCTATTTCTATATCTATTTACCAGCGGTTACTAATCACGGAGAATCAATTACGGTTCCTGACCTTACGGGAATGCAAACCGAAGAACTTGATTCGTTTTTAGCTGAACATGATCTCCGCTATTCGGTGAATGATTCAGCGTATTCATCTGAGTTTCCGCCACTAACCGTGCTGCGACAATTTCCAAAGGCCGGATCGAAGGTGAAGGAAAACAGAATGATATATATTTCATTAAACAGGGTTACGCCACCTACTCTTCCTATGCCCGATCTGGTTGATCGATCGCTGATCAATGCAGAAGTAGTTTTAAAAAGTAACGAGCTTGTAAGAGGCAGAATTCTCTATGAACCAAGTCCCTTCCAGAATCTGGTGAAGGAAATGCGATATGACGGAAAGCTGATTTCCCCGGGCACTCGCATTCAGAAAGGTGCCGTGATCGATTTGATTGTAGGTGATGGTAATGGTCCTGCCGATTTCGTGGTAGGAAGCTTGATTGGAGATTCATTTGAACGGGCTAAGTTTAAACTTGGTGGTTGGGACCTTCACCTGGGAAAAATTGAAATACCGGAAGGAATAGATACTACTGGAATAGAAATTTTCGTTTTCAAACAATTCCCTATACCCGGAGACTCAGTGCGTGTGGGTGATCCTATTGATTTATGGATCGGGCCTAAAGGCTATACGGAAGAGGACGAAGTTGAAGATAACGAAACTAAAGACAATTTAATGTAAGCTGGTGAGAAGCATAATTCCATTTTTGGCTATTCTACAACTTACCATTTCTTATTCCGGTTTCTGCCAGTTTACAATAGTGCCTATTGAACGAGAGATCACTGAAAAGAAGCACACGGCACATCGTACTCAAAGTATTGATCCTGTTCTCCTTCCGTTTTGGGATGATTTTTCTTCCGTGCGCAATGGAAAACCAAAAAGTACGCTGTGGGAATATGGCGAATCCGTATGGGTTAACGATGGAATGGGCATCAATCCTCCTTCCATTAATGTGGCCACGTTTGATGGTTTGGATTCGCTGGGAAAGCCATACAACGTTAACGATGTCTTAGCCAAAGGCTATGCCGATAAACTGGTCTCCGCTCCCATTCGGATGGACCTGGTGAGTGATGCCGACCGAACCAGGATATTTGTTTCCTTTTTTTATCAGTATCACGGAAATGGAGAACCACCTGATGCTGGTGATTTGATTACGTTATCATTTAAAAACAGTAGTGGTGTGTGGGAAGTAGTATGGTCAAAGGAAAACGATGGTACACTTTCCAAAGATGTATTTGAGCCGTTGACTATTCCCATTACTGATCAACGTTTTTTTCATGACAAGTTCCAATTCAGGATTCAAAACTTTGCCCGACTATCTGGACCTTACGATACATGGCATGTGGACTACATTTATATCAACAACGGCAAATTGCAAGTCAATCCGGTAAGGCCATTATATCCGGATCGCACCATTACTTCAAAACTTAATCCTCCATTTGCCAATTATTGGTCGATGCCGATCAAACATTTTCTTACCAAGACCACTGCCAACTCGGTAAAACCCACCATAACTATTACCAACCTACGGCAGGATCAGGTTGCCGGGAATGGGCAGCCTGTATCATACAGTTCTTCTGCCCGAATGTCTGTGGTTAAAGAAAATAATCCTACAGTGACTACAGAATTTCCACTGGATGTAAATGTCAACATCGGAAGTGAGCTTACTTTTAAACAACAACGTATCGTTACACTGACTGCCACACCTGATTCTTTATCATTCGGTGATTCTCCTGACTCTGTAAATATGAAACTAAGTATCATTTTCGATACAGGTGATAACAAAATTAAAACACCCACCGAAGGAGATTACGACTACGATGTTTTCCATCCCATTGAGTTCAGAACTAATGACAGCCTTAGCGCAAGTTTTGCGCTTTCCAATTATTACGCTTATGATGATGGCACCGCAGAATATGGAGCAGGATTGAATCAACCGGGTGCCCAACTCGCTTATCAGTTTGACATGAAAACCGATCAGCGCGATACGGTGGTGGCCGTGGACATTTATTTCCCTCGCTTCGGAGATGAAAGTAATCAAGTCATCGAGTTTCAGATCTTGAACCAACTCACTAGTAATCCCAATGATATTCTCTATAGGGGAAGCTTTCCAATTCAACGAAATACGAAAAATAAATTTTGGAGGATCGCCCTGGTGGATCAACCGGTTGGTGTAAAGGGAAAATTTTATGTAGGATGGAAACAAAATTCATCCGCTGTTATTGCGGTGGGGCTTGATAAAAACACCGACTCAGGTAGTAAAATATTTTCCAACATCAATGGCACCTGGGAACAAAACACTAATTTAAAAGGGAGCCTGATGATTCGGCCTGTATTTGGAAAAGGGAATGGTGCAGGAGAAGAAATCACGGGCGTAGAAGATTCACCGCTGAAGATCTCTGTATACCCCAACCCAACGCACGGAGTTTTTTATGTCTCTGCGATCATTGACAAAGCAGAAGTGATTGACCTTACCGGTCAAAAGATTGGCATCGCTAAAGAAATGATAAATGACCAAACCAGAATTACGATTCTTCAGCCTCAGCCAGGACTTTATCTGCTCAAGCTATATCAACACGATCGATGGGCTACCTACAAGATGATCGTGAAGTGATTTCAACTTTCTGATGCCGGTGTCACAATCTGAATAATCTCCAACGGGTTGGGCGCAAAGCATAGAATGAAGATCAATAAGGCAATCCACCCCAAGGCAATTCGTGCAGGGCTCAACCGATCCTCAATCTCCGAAGGCGGATGTTGAATTCCTATAAATCTTCCTATCAGAAAAGAAAAGAGCAGCCAGCCGGAATATCCGTGTGTCTGTGGAGATAGCGTCACTATTCCGTATTGAATGACAAAAATCCCCAAGGCATACATCAGTGTATCTCGTTTCTTGAATTTCAATCCGCGCATGGACAAATACAAAAATCCAATAAACAATGGGATCTTATAAATGAGAACATCTACCCCATCGGCAGGATGAACAAATCCCAGCCCTGCATAAAATAAAAACGCCAGGAAAATACCGGCTGCAATTCTGCGATGCCAGGTGTGGCCAACCAATCCATACAACACATGTCCACCATCTAACTGCCCAATGGGTAGCAGGTTAATACTTGTAAATACCAGAGATAAAAATCCGGCAAACAGAAAAGGAAAGTGTATGATCTCGTGCACGTTGGGAATCCGTGCCGGATCACCCACAAAGTTTTCAAAAAAAAGAAACAACAAATTCTTTCCTAAAAAGACATCCAGTGCACCATTCTGAAGAAATTCTGACTGGTAAACATACTGAGCATAGTTTAATCCATAGCGCTGATACTCAGGATGAATTTCAAAAATATATTCCGGTGGCGGTAAATGCGTGAATCCATACCACAAAAATCCAATGGCTACAACAAATCCTGCAAGTGGCCCGGCAATACCAATATCAAAATGCTGTTGAGTTGATTTTACTCTTTGCCTAATTCGAATGAGAGCCCCAAGTGTACCAAACATCATTGGGAACGGTGGTAATGGAATAAAGTAGGGCAACGAGGTGCGCACCCGGTAATATATCGCTGTAAAATAGTGACCAAACTCATGGGCCGTAAGAATAGACAAAAAGCAAAACGCATAAGGAAACCCCGAATAAAAATCTTCCCAGGTATAGCCAGGAATAAGCACCGACTTCCCATGGGTCCATTCAGCACCAGCAAGCATGGTGGTGATTAGGGTTACTATAAATAATGATGCGTGTATGAGGTACGACTTGGTTCTAGGATTCATCAGAAGAGAGAAAAAATTTGATCTGGTTGCTGTACATGAAAGGTCTTAATACCCACTTTGCTTGCACCTTCCAGGTTGTCTTTATTGTCATCAAGAAAGATGGTCTCGTGAGGAAGGAGGTTATTAGACTTCACTACAAATTCATAAATTTTAATATCAGGCTTTCTCATCTTAATAAGATGCGAGTAATAAGCCTGATGGAAGTATGGATCGAGTGAAAGAGAACCGGTAAGTTGAAACACTTGATTGTTAAAACACTGCAAGTGAATATTGTTTGTATTGCTTAGCAAATACAAGTTGAATTGACCCTTGAGCTTCTCGAGCAAACGAATTCTTTCTATCGGTATATCCAGCAACATCGCATTCCAGGCTTCATCAAGTTGGGAATCGCTCACGCCCAGCATCAAGGATTTCCGTAAATGGCCACGAAACTCAGCATCGTTGATTAGTCCGGTCTCATACTGATGAAAAAAATCGCTATGATGAACATTATGCTCAATCTCTTTTGCTGTTAGCCCGCTAAGGGAGGCAAAGGCCTGATGTGTTTTTTCTACGGACAGATTAATTATAACTCCGCCTAAGTCAAAAATGATGTTTTTAATTCCGGGTAGCGCCAAAACTGATTGTGTATTATCGTCCAAATATGTAAAATTGCGCTCCCATTTAATAGCCGCTTCATAAGAAAGGCTGTTATTCGTGTATAGGAAATATAATGAGGACCCATAGCTCTCCCGATAACTATCGGGAGGTTAGACCATTTAATTCCCCAGTGTCATATGCCCTGTTGTTGCTACATTCTTCACAGCAAATAAAATGAAAAATTCTATATTGGTAGCCCATATTCGTTTAACGAAAGATTAACAGAGCACAACTCTGCTTCTTTTGGCTCAAAAAAAATTACAGCATCCACTTCAGATTGGGAAGAATTCATGATTATTAATTGCTCTTCGATCGAACAAGCCCGAAGAATTGAAAAGCATATTAAGAATATGAAAAGCAAAACTTACATGATTAACCTCAGGCACTATCCAGAGATGGTAGAGAAATTATTAATGCTCTACCCAATTTAGTAGGTAATTTTATACTGAATTAGTAAAATTGCACTCTCTTTTAAATAATGAGGGCCCATAGCTCAGCTGGTTAGAGCACTTGACTCATAATCAAGGGGTCGCTGGATCGTGCCCAGCTGGGCCCACAGCAGTTAAAAAAAGAAAGGCGGTCAAATCGATCGCCTTTTATGTTTACAAATAATGTTTTTGTTAATCCGGGATACCCAACTTTCAACGCGTTGGAATCTCCACCATCTGATTAAGTATTCCTATCACTATTTCATTCGTGTGATAATATACTTTTCAGAACGCATTCTGAGTGTGTATGATCCAACCATCAAAGCAACACTAGCATAGCAATAGCAATTATGGCAAAAGCCATCAGCAGTTGGAAGATCATTCGTTCGTTGAACCTTCGAAAGAGATTATCCATAATAGACAAGAGTTTAATTATAAATTGAGACGAGTGTTTTCAATAAAATATCATGCGCGGTAGTATCCACCACCTTACGGCATCAATTATAGCAGCAACAACATGGCCGCACCTATCATTACGAAGGTGATGAGCAATCTGAGCAGCAATCTTTCATTGTATTTACGGTAAGCTTTCAAAGTATTCATAGGATAAATGATTTGGTTGGTGATCCTAAGTGTAAATTCCATGCCAAGCGAAAAATGCTTAAAAACGCCCATTCCAGGCCTTTTGGATAACAAAGTATAGCCCAATCTGGGATTTTAAGTATCAAAATTGGTTAATTCATTATCTCCTCGAAACACAAGGACAGTCGTTGCACTTTGGCAGATAACACGAGCATTGTTAAAAGGCAGAATAGATAACCACGGTCGTTAAGGGATTCATCTACTGGTGAATATGTGGATTAATAACCTAAATTTACTGAACGAGTCGGCTTAATCGTTCTAACATACATGAACAAGTATCTGTCTATTCTTAATGGCCGTACTCTATTTGCCATCGGCATTTCACTGATTGTATCATACCTTACAATAGCGCAGGAGTTTCATTACAACTATGACCTTGCGTTGATTAGTATTGCGATCATCTTTCCCCTCGTATTCACTATCCGAAGTGCCTTTAGAAGAAGGGAGAAAGCGTTGGAATATTTATCCAGTTTCAAAGCAGGATTGATCACGGTAGACAATTGCTTTCAGGAAAGTAAAAAACTTGACCCTGAGAAAAAACAAGAGATTCAAAATATCATCAGAGCGATTCCTACCTTCATGGTGGATTACCTGGGGGTCAAAACCTGCAGCCAGGAAAAACTTAACACAGAGGTTCAAAAAGTCTTTCAATTTATTAAGCAAAATAATGAACAGGTTGGGAACGGCACATCCATCAAAATCTTTCGATTTATGAAAGATGTTCATGAAAGTATTGCCAACATTGTAGCCGTTAACAATCACAGAACTCCCATTTCTATACGCGCTTATTGCCTGATCTTCATTTATATTTATCCGATCATTTATACACCGGCATTGTATAACAAATTACATGATGGTATTTCACTCAATGAATCATGGATTGTATATGTGCTATCTGGCATTTCCACTTTTATCCTGATCTCATTATATAATGTCCAGGATCAAATGGAGAACCCATTTGATCAGAAGGGTCTGGATGATATACGATTAAATGATTTCAGATTACTATAGCTATCCTCAACCATAAAATTGACTCCAGGCAAATTTGATTTTAACAAAAAAAAATAGGTACTTTTAATTTTATGGAAGGAATAGAGGAAAAAGAAGTAAAGGAAGGCAAAAATAAAAAAGCAGAGCGAGGAAGGGAAACTCTCTTCCGCACCACCTATCAAAACCAAAGTAGTCTTATCCAAATGGCTGATAACAAGGCCAACATAATCATCAGTATCAACACCATGATTATTTCTTCAATCATTGCCATTACCGGATATGGTGCGGTGGCGGGAAAGCTTAACACGTATGGTTCGCAGGTGTTGATTCCGATTGTGCTTATCATTCTTACTTGCCTCGTTTCAGTGATCTTTGCGATTCAAGCGGCCCGCCCTAAATTAATCAAAGCCAAAAATATCGGGGGAACCATGCAAAAGTCAAGTTTGCTTTTCTTCGGTATCATCGCACAACATACTCAGCAATCCTATCTGGATGAGATGCAAAAGCTGTTGGAATCCGGAACAGAGTTGTATGAGCACATGACGATAGACATCTATAACCAAGGCCTTATTCTAAAGCGAAAATACAACCTGCTGGTGTATGCCTACCAGATATTTATGTTTGGCTTTATTTTAAGTGTTTTGGCATTCCTACTATTCCTTGGACTTGGGTAACTAACTCTTAGTTGGTGCGGCATTTGTCAATAATGTTAGCCTTGAACTTTGCATCACTTTTGAAAGTATCAAAAAAGTCGACCATATATTTCTTGATGTTGGCAAATTCTTTTGGATCAAAACTACTTTCATAGCGCGCCACCACAGCGTTGATGTCTTTCTCTTTGTCAAGGTATTCTTTTCGAATGGCCTGAATTACTTCTGGTGTCCTGCAAAAACCACGATACAACCGATCACGGACGGAGCCAATTCCCAATGTCTCATTGGGCACAGCATAAGGTGCGTTCACAAAGCCAGCCATATCAAAGTCGTATGCCAGCGGAATATATTTCTTAGACTCATCCAATTGAATCACTTTGGCATTGTGTAAAAACGTGGTAGACCAATCCGTATTCGCTACCATATATTGGAACATATCATGTCTTACGGAATTGCTGTCCTGAAGTGATTTGGGGTGTAGCTTCAAATCCTCCACCACTTTGCCTTTATGTCGCTTGGCAACTACATCATCATCTTCGATAAAGAAGCCAGCAAACTGAACGCCAGCAATTTTCTTATTATTCAAATCAGTGAATACAATGTTGGCAAGGCGAGTATTAAAGGTGTATTTAGTAATCGGCTCATACATCTGGTAGCAAAGATATTCCTTCATGATCAGCGAATTGTCTTTCACCTGCTGCTTGCATGGAAGTACCAGTTTTAAACTTCTGCTGCCTTCAAACACCGTTCCCTTGGCAGCGTCTTTTTTCATTTTAACACGTAACGGAGGATAATAACATTCCTTTCTTCGGTAATTGCCACGTGCTCGTACTTCAATTTTTATCGAATCCCATTTATCACCGCTCTTATAGTGCATCATATAGGGCGTATAGATGGTATCATTCGTAATCGCTTTAACATCTTTAATGGCAATACTAAGTCGGATGTCGATAGGGGTTTCATCCATAAAAAGTTGTGCAACATCCCCCTTCTGGCCGAACAGAAACCCTGGAATAAAAATGAGGACGAGCATCAGGTGGTAGTAATTCTTCATGGTCAGTTGGTTTTATGGATAATTATAAATATAGAAATTTCACATTAAAAAGTCGTAAAATATTTTAACTTTGACAAGCACTCAAATTCTTAACCATCCAGAAAAGCACTATGATGAAATCCATTATCACCTTAATGATTTCTTATCTTTTGCTGATCTCCACTACTCTTCTGGCTTCAGTTCCCAAGCCAACCTTTCCGGAAATTAAAATCTACATATCTAAAAGCCAGTATAGCAACCTGCAAACCAACGAAAGTGATAAGGTAGTACTATCCCATCCGGTTATGATTGTCAATCATGACACTGCGGTGGTGAACGAAATTCATGCCCGTGGAAATAATTCTCTCAAATTCAAACGCAAATCACTTTCAGTAGAGCTAGATAAAGCGATTAACATCAAGTTTGAAGGAAAAAAAGCTCACTTGAAAAAATTCAATCTCCTGAACCTATCGATGGACAAACACCTTTGGCACAACCGGTGGTCAAACATTAACCTCGATACCATAGGACTTTTTCCGTTGTTCAATTCTTATTGTAAAGTGTGGATTAATGATGAACCTCAGGGTATTTTTCTGCTGGTTGAGAAACCACAACAAGTCAGAAATAAATTAAAAAGTCCGTACATGCTGCGGAGAGGACCTGACCATATCATCAGTGATGAATATTTTGACGAGGAAGATAAAGTCTCTGGAAAAAAATATAAAAAGCAGTTTCTATCTATTTACTCCAACATGAACTCACTCAAGGGGAATGACCTGGCAACGCACTTACAAAAGTTAATTAACCTCGACATCTATTTCCGATTTCTTGCCTTCAATTTCCTGGTCATGAATGGCGACTACGCTGATGAGGTCTTTTTCTACATCGAACCACAAAGTGAATTATTTGGAGTCATTCCCTGGGACTATGATGATATCCTGAAACCGGCACCTCATGAAGGAAGGGCTGCCCGGAATAGGGAACTTGTCGACAAGAAAATATTCTCGATTGAAGAATCGCTGGACCGTGCGATTGCCGGAAACAACGAGTTATACACGCGTTATGAACGAACCCTAAAAGAATTACTGCTACGACTCGACTCCACCGCCCTGACCGAATCCGCCTACAAAGTGATCGGTGAACTGGAGCAAATCAGTAGCGACAAAGCTACAGCCAATGCCACACTCTTTCTCGATAGGGATTCCTTCAACATGGGTGTAGCAAAAAATGACATTTTGGTTTCGTTAGACTTAGTATTAAAAAGAAGAAAATGGATTTTGTCAGAATTAAAATAACTTTGATCAAAACCATTAGCTCTTGCAGACTCATCCCTCCCGAATTACTTCCTGGCTAAGCCAGACGAGTGCGCTGAATTTTACTCTATACACTTCCCTCTCTGCCTTTTGTTTATATACCTGTATCTTCGCTTTGCGTAAAACTTTTGGCGTAGCCACCTATGAGGGTCTGCAACTCTGGGGCGTTGATTATAAAATCTGGATGGTGATTAGTCAGGTGGTAGGCTACATGCTTTCAAAGTTTATCGGCATTAAGGTGGTTTCAGAATTAGGACCTAACTCAAGAGCAAAAGGAATTCTACTGATGGTCTCTATTGCCAGTATCTCCTGGCTGTTTTTTGCGATCACGCCACAACCCTACAACCTTGTTTTCCTTTTTTTAAATGGGTTGCCATTAGGTATGGTATGGGGCCTTGTGTTTGGTTACCTCGAGGGAAGAAAGTTTACGGAAGTATTGGGCGCGAGCCTCTCAGTGAGTTTTATATTTTCAGCCGGGTTTGCTAAAACAGTGGGTGGCCTTATCATGGTGGATTGGGGTACCTCAGAATTTTGGATGCCTTTTGTTTCAACCTGTCTTTTTTTCCCACCGCTGCTTTTGTTCTTATGGCTGCTGGACAAGATCCCGCCTCCCACCGCGGAAGACGAAACACTAAGAACAAAACGTAGGCCCATGACCGGCAAAGAACGAGTACAATTTACACTTACTTTCCTGCCCGGGCTGGCGCTACTCGTCCTAACTTACATGTTGCTGACTGCCTTTCGGGATTTCCGGGATAACTTCTCTGCCGAAATATGGAAATCACTTGGCTATGGTGACAAGCCATCTATTTTTACGCAGACGGAAGTACCTGTAACCATCGTGGTGCTAATCGTCATCGGAAGTTTGATGGTCATCAAAAACAACTATAAGGCAATGATTATAAATCACCTGATTGTATTGATAGGGATGGTGACGGTTGGGATAAGTACGCTAGCGTTTGAATATCAACTCCTCAGTGCCCCCGTTTGGATGGTGTTGGTGGGCATGGGGCTTTATTTCGGGTATATTCAATTTAATAGTATCTTCTTCGACCGACTCATCGCCACCTTCCGGTATGTGAGTACAGTTGGGTTCCTGATTTACCTCGCTGATTCATTTGGCTACTTGTGCAGTGTAGGCGTGTTACTCTATAAAGAGTTTGGTAACTCGCATTTAAGCTGGCTCAATTTCTTTATTCAAACCGGATATGTGTTATCCATTGCTGGAAGTATTTTAATCGTGATTTCCCTGATCTATTTTACCTCGAAGTATAAACAGTGGGAATCATTGCAAGAAAGAAAAACTACTGATTAGCCTTCAAAGATTGCGTAAGTGCTTGCAACTCATCCATATTCAATGGCTTGGAGAAAAACCGGATCACATTAGGAAACTCTTTAGCCCTTAGCCGATCGGTTGGACTGTTTGAACTAGACAGAATAACCACTTTAATCTGGTCAGCAATGCCACTGGACAACGCGTTGATCCTCTCCAGAAATTCAAAACCATTTATGAGTGGCATATTCAGGTCAAGAAATATCAGAGCAGGAGCTTCTGCAAAGGGAGTAGACTCCAGCACTTCCAGTGCTTTTACTGGTGAGGTGAAGGTGACAACTCGCTCAGCAAAGGTGCTGAGCTCTAAAAACTTCTTTTGAATGAATAGATCAACTTCACTATCATCAACAAGAAACGCGGTATGTACAGCAGACTTCGGAACCATCCTTGATTTTGACTAATATGCGGTAAAATTGCTTCAGTCCGTTATTTTTTACGTTATTTCCCTAAAATAAAATTTAAACGGCTTCAATGAAAACGAAAAATGTGCTAAAATTGAACGCTAAACTATTAAACCCATGAAATTTATTCGTCTAAGTATCATTTTATTGTCCTTTCTAGCTGTTCTTGGCCTTTGGTCATGCGGTGAAAAGAAAACTCCTCCACCGATAGATGAATTTCCAGATCCTGGAGACATTAGTGATCCAATTAAGAATTTGGTATTTAACATCCCCTCACCATCCGAAATACCATACCTGCTTCAAGCTACAGGAGCTGAATTTAATCAATCTCTTTTGAACGATAGGAAAAAGGCAGATTCTTACGGAAGTCGTGGTGATAAAGCAGCACTGAACCTGGGCGTATATACAACTGATATTGGTTATTTGAGTTCATATGACAAAACTCAGGAAGCGATCGAATACCTGAATGCTTCCAAAAAATTGGCGGATAATCTTGGAGTTATTGGCACTTTTGACACGGAAATATTGAAAAGCTTTGAAAGCAATATTGGTAACAAGGATTCACTTGCCAGTATTTTGGACCGCGCAGTGAAATCAACAGATAAATATCTTAAAGACGACAGCAAGAACAGATTGGCAGCCCTTCTTTTAACAGGAAGTTTTGTTGAAGGTCTCTATATCTCAACCGGCCTTATCAAGTCCTATCCAAAAAATATTCTGCCAGATGATGCAAGAAATCTTATCCTTACCCCTTTGATTACTGTCATCCTGAATCAGGAAAAATCAGTGGATGAAATGGCTAAAATGCTTGCCTCTATTGACCAGGCTGAACCGATTGCTTCATTGAATGCAGATATCTTGACGCTTCAAGCGAGCTACCGTGCATTGAATATTGATGAGCAAATCAAAAACAACCGCTCGGACCTTGTCTTAACGGATAAGCACCTTACCGAAATCACCGCGATTGTAGAAAAGATGAGAAAATCAATCGTGGATTAAACAGACGAGCCAAAAACAGAAAGGGGATTGACTGACGTCACTCCCCTTTTTTTATGCATTCTATTTACCATCTTTCTTATATTTAAGGAACACAACCTATCTCTAACCCATGAGTGAACCTGTATTAAACGCGATCATGAGATTATTTGCCCTCGTGGCAAAGGAGGACTTAATCACCAAACAAGAACGGGAGCACGTACAGGTGTTTCTCTCCGATCACCTGAGCAAGAGGGCCATGGAAAATCAACTCCGGCTTTTCGATGAGTTTGCCTTGGAAGTCTCTGAGAAAATGACATCAGAAAAGGAGATAGGACTCATTGCTCAAATTTGTACATCCATCAACCAGGAGGTGGCGCAAAAGCAAAAGATTGTGATCGTCATCGAACTCATGAGTGTAATTCTGGCTGATGGTACGATTACAGAAAGAGAAACAAAACTGGCACAGACAATCTGTAAGGAATTCAATATCACTGCCTCCGATCTATCCCTGATCGAAAAATATGTTCTGAGCCAATCCATAGAAAAATCAGATCATGAGAATATCCTGATCATTAGCTCTCAAAAAAAGAATCTGACACAAAGCAAGCAAATTCATCGCGAGCACCTGGATGGGTATGTGTCCATCTTGTACATTAAAAGCTCCGATACTTTTTTCTTTAAATACATTGGTCATTCCGATGTGTTCCTAAATGGAGTGCCTCAAAAGTCAGGAAACATCAATGCACTGGCTACAGGCAGTACTATCCGATGGGAAGCAGCCGATGCGGTGTATTACGGAGAAATAATAAATCATTTCAAAAAGGAAAGTCATGGAACCAGAACCAGCTTTGAGGCTAAAGGAATTTCCTATCAATTCAAAAATGGAAGACTAGGATTACGCGATGTTACGATCATGGAGGAATCCGGTAACCTGGTGGCCTTGATGGGAGCTTCAGGTGCGGGTAAGTCAACGTTGCTGCATGTGCTCAATGGAACGGAAAAACCTTCTCAAGGCAACGTGTTAATCAACGGTATAGACATTTATGCAACACCCCAGAAAGTGGAAGGCGTGATCGGATTTGTACCGCAGGATGATCTGTTGATTGAAGACCTTACCGTCTATCAAAATCTCTATTTTGCTGCAAAGCTTTGTTTCAGTCATTTGTCTGAAAAGGAAATTGACGAGTTGGTGAATAAAACCTTAAGCGATTTAGGGTTAAGTGAAACGGGCGATCTGACGGTTGGATCTCCCCTTCGCAAAACAATAAGTGGTGGTCAGCGCAAGCGACTCAACATCGGTCTCGAATTACTAAGAGAACCTGCCGTACTTTTCGTTGATGAGCCTACCTCCGGGCTATCCTCACGGGATTCAGAAAACATCATCGATCTCCTGAAGGAACTTTCGCTGAAGGGCAAACTGGTATTTACGGTGATCCATCAGCCCTCCTCCGATATTTTTAAAATGTTCGATAAACTGGTGATTCTGGATACTGGCGGTTACCAGATTTACTATGGCAATCCACTCGATGCTATTATTTATTTCAAGCGCAACATCAACCTAATCAACAGCGACCAGGGAGAGTGTCACTCCTGTGGAAATGTGAATCCTGAACAAATATTTAACATCATTGAAACCAAAGTGATTAATGAGTTTGGGAACTTCACTGATGAGCGGAAATTCTCCCCTGACCAATGGAATCAGTTATACCTGGAAAGAATAAAACCCGTTTCTGTAGCTACCGCCAAAGAAGAACCTCACTCTACGTTACATATTCCCAGGCGGATCAAACAGTTTCTTATTTTCTCGAGGCGTGACCTGCTTTCCAAACTAAGTAACACGCAGTACATGCTCATCAATATGCTGGAAGCACCGATTCTGGCATTTATTCTGGCCTTTATCGTACGCTATTACAACATCGATGACCAGATAGAAACCGGTGGCTATATTTTTAGCAAGAACCTGAATATGCCCGCCTATCTCTTCATGAGTGTTATTGTGGCTCTTTTTATGGGGCTCACGGTAAGCGCTGAAGAAATCATACGGGATCGGAAAATATTGAAACGCGAAAAGTTTCTTCACCTGAACCGAAGCAGCTATATCCTATCGAAAATTGGAATCCTGTTTATGATCTCCGCCATTCAGACCACTTTATTTGTACTCGTGGGAAACTCCATCCTGGAAATCAAAGGTATGTTTTTCATTTATTGGGCCATACTTTTCACCACCTCGTGCTTTGCTAACCTACTAGGATTAAACATCTCCTCCGCCTTTAACTCTGCCGTTACGATCTACATATTAATTCCGGTATTACTGATACCACAGCTGATCTTAAGCGGTGTAGTTGTTCGGTTTGACAAACTCAATCCTATTATTGGCAATACGGCAACAGTGCCCTTCGTAGGTGATATCATGGCCTCCCGGTGGGCCTTTGAAGCCAGCATGGTCAGTCAATTCAAAGACAATGAATTTGAAAAGGAATTTTATCCTTTCGAGAAGATTAAAGCGCACTCTGATTACAAGCGAATTTATTTCATACCCTCCCTGGAGACCAAATTGGATTTTATCAACCTGAACTACAAAAACGCCACTCCGGAAATTCAGAACAAAGTAATTTCTGACCTGCAAATACTCCAGAACGAGTTGCGGGAAGAACTTAGTTTCATTGGCAAAGATGATTACGTGGCCGTTAATGATTTTACAATAAGCCGCTATAATCCGGAACTCTATCAGAAAACAAAACTATTTTTCGAAACATTAAAAAAATTCTATGTAAACCGTTACAATAAAGCGGATGCCGCAAAAGAAATAGTAGTGAATCGGTTGACCAATACTCCGGAAAAAGAAATGGCGTTCGAACAATTCAGAAATGAATATCAAAATGAAGCCATCGCAGACCTGGTTAAAAACACCAGCGAGATGCACCGGATTATTGAGAAGGACGGAAAGCTGGTACAGAAAATTTTTCCTATTTATAAAGACCCCGACCCCGACCATATGGTGGACTTTGATGCGCAGTTCTATATGCCATCAAAACATTTCCTTAACCAAAATATAGACACCTTCGTTTTCAATGTGGGTGTAATCTGGTCGATGACCATCGTGTTGGCCATTGCCTTGTACTTCGAAATATTACGCAGGATCATCGATGGACTTGGTAATCTCTCAAACCCGATACCCAAACGAATGTAAACCATTCCTATGTTTTTCATCCTTTCAAAAACAGTCGGATACCTTGCCAGGCCTTTGGTCGTCATCTTGTTGCTGTTCCTTGCTTCAATTGTCATGAGAAGTAAAGTATGGAAACGCAGGTTCTTTATTGCAGCCCTTGCCTGCCTGTTATTTTGCTCCAATGAATTTATCAGTAATGAGATCATGCGGCTATGGGAGCTCCCTCCCACTCGTTTTGCGGACATTACCAGGACGTATGAAGTTGGTATCTTACTGACGGGGGTTACAAAATCAAATTTTGATCCGACTGATCGCGTCTACTTCCAACGGAGTTCAGATCGGGTAACTCATTCCCTGCAGCTTTATAAACTAGGACATATAAAAAAGATCTTAATTTCCGGAGGCAGTGGTACGCTCACGGAACGCACCAAAGAAGCCGATGACCTTTCCCTCGTGTTACAAATGATGGGCGTGCCAAAAGAAGACCTCATTATTGAAAATCAATCCGACAACACCTACCAATCTGCCATTGCCGTAAAGAAAATGATTGAGAATGTTTATGCCCCAGATGAATGCCTGCTGATTACTTCCGGCTATCATATGCGTAGATCAAGAGCTTGCTTCAGGAAAGTTGGCTATGACATGGATACGTTTAGCGTTGATTTCCTTTCCAATAAAAGAACCTTTGCGCCAGATGTATTAATAGTGCCTAAAGTCGAATCTATTTTTATTTGGCAGGTCCTGATCAAAGAGTGGGTGGGTATGATTGCTTACAAAGCAGCGGGCTATATTTAACCTGATCACCATGTCCAGCACAGGAATTAAAAATTATATGCTTACCCAATCATTATGGCTATTGTCGATCATTATTGCTACGCTTCTTTTATTGTCACTTCTTCCGGAAATTAATATCGGCACATTTCATCTAAAGAAAATGGATATCCTCAGTGACTTACGTCCTGATCCACCAGCTATTATTCCGATCAAGACCGATTCCATTGATCTCGCTAAAATCGACACGTTAGCCCCCACTAAATCCATCTCATCTTCACCCCAGATTGAGGATTTCAGTGAGAATGGAAAAACATTAAATCAATTCTACCAAGCATTGAGACACGCCCAACGACAGCAGGTTCGAATAGCGTTTTATGGTGATTCATTTATTGAAGGAGACATCATTAGTGCTGCGTTCAGAGACACCCTTCAGAAGGTATTTGGAGGCAACGGAGTGGGATTGGTTCCATTAGCATCAGAAACAACCGGGTTCAGAAAATCCATTAAGCATACTTTCAGTGATTGGAATACCTATTCATTGATCTCACCACCGGAAGCCGGAGTTCCCATCGGTATTTCAGGATATACTTATCGCCCGGAAGAAAACAACGTTGCTACCTATAAACCGGGCAAGGTGCCCCCGCAGCATAATTTCAAAAGTGTGAAACTCCTTTACCAGAACCAAGGATCGGCATCCCTTCATTACACCATCAATGATGAACCAGAAATGAGTCAAATGTTGAACTCCTCCGATAGCGTTCAACAAACCACGATCACGCATGATGATATTCAATCCCTACAAATGCATGTTACTCCGGAAGAACAGCTATTTTTCTTTGGAGTTAGTTTTGAAGACAAGGAAGGTGTCTATGTTGACAATTTTTCCGTGAGAAGAAATTCAGGCATCGCCTTGTCTCGCTTGTCTCCTTCCCTCCTGAGGCAGTTCAATAAATATTTGGACTACAAACTTATCATTCTTCAATACGGACTTAATGTGGCTTCTGCAACAGACTCCACCCGTTACCAATGGTACTCCACCAAGATGGTAACGATTATCAAAAACCTGAAAGGAGTATTTCCGGAGACGAGTTTCCTGTTGCTCAGCGTCAGTGATCGCGGTGTCAATCAGGATGGTGATATTGTTACCATGGAGGCAATTCCTAAATTGCGGGCTGTGCAAAGAGAAATTGCAAGAAAAAGTGGCATCGCCTTTTGGGATATGTATGAAGCAATGGGAGGGAAAAACAGCATCGGCCACTATACAGATGCCACGCCCCCACTTGCCGCAAAGGATTACACGCACCTCACCCACTTGGGTGGAAATAAAATTGGAAAAAAGTTAGCCGAGTCAATACTCCATGGAATGAATAAGCATGAGAAGTAAAGTAGTCTTCTTGGTTGAACTATTGTTTTGTTGCACGATATCGGTACGGGCACAAGACACCGTTGCGTTTACACCGGAGTTGTCCTATGATTTTATTAACGAGGAAGCCAATGTAATCCATAATGCGGAATCACTTTTACCTTTTTATGAACGGTTGTCAGAATTAAAAAATGAAAAGAACTCGGTCGTGAGCATTCTTCATATCGGAGATTCACATGTCCAGGCCGACTTCTGCACCGGTATTACACGAGAACTTCTTCAACAACAATTCGGAAACGCAGGATTAGGACTTTCCTTTCCAGGTCGTGCTGCACGCACGAATGAATCTCCATTGATTTACTCATCCACAAAAGGAGAATGGGACATTCAGAAAATCACCTTCTCGCAAAACACCTTACCCATCGGGATCGGTGGAATCTCATTAAAGACTAATAACTCAGGAAGCAGTTTAAGAATAAAAATGGTTTCGCCTGAATATTCCTTTAATCGTTTGACGCTATTCTTTCAAAAAGATTTTAACAGTTATAACCTGCTGGTAAAGGATTCTATTGGTCAGCCACTGGCCATCGCAGGTGCATTTACTGAAGAAGCAAATGCCAACACATCAAAACTCATTCTACCCTACCCGGTAAAACAAATTCAATTTGAAACCGCCCAATCGTTGCCTGCACAAAAACACTTTACCTTCTATGGAGTGAGTCTTGAAAACTCCAACCCTGGCATCCGATATCATATTGTAGGAATTAATGGGGCTCGCTACAGGCATTTCTTATCTTCTCCCGAACTCCTTCAGCAAACCAAAGCATTGGATCCATCACTTATCATTATTTCCTTGGGAACCAATGAAGCTTCTGATCATCCACACATCGATCCAAAGTTGCGCACTCAAATAAATTCGTTGGTGAATGAGTTGAAACGAATCAATCCAACTGCGGTCGTTCTGTTGACCACGCCTGCTGATTTCTTTAAAAAAAGAACCAGGAGAAACCCAGGTGCACAGACAATCAAAAATAAAATCATTGAAGCCGCCAACAACAACCATCTCCCCTATTGGAATCTTTATGAAATTGGTGGCGGCAATCATTCTGCAGACCGATGGAAGAAATCAGCCCTTTTGCAAAGTGACGGAATCCATTTCACCAAAGAGGGATATGCGCTCCAGGGAAAATTATTGTATGAGGCCATCATAAAAGGTTATAATGAGTATGTTCTCCATCGATCTTCAAAAGCTCATTAACCAATTCCGATATCTACCGGATGAACCGCTTCTTTTTACAAGCGGCTTATTTCTTTTTTTATTCATCGGGTTCTTGCTGATCTACATTCCATTAAGCCATACTCATCGCCCCAAACTTCTGTTCACCACTCTCTTTTCGCTTTACTTTTATTATAAATCAAGCGGAATGTTCTTTTTGCTTTTGGTCAGCACCACCTGCATCGACTACACCCTGGCAAAATTGATCTATGAAAATAATTCACCGTGGAAAAGAAGTGTACTGCTCACCATGAGTCTGGTCAGTAACCTCGGCTTGTTGGTTTATTTTAAGTATACCAATTTCATCCATGAACTATTCAGCTACATGGCTGACCTGCCTTATCAGCCATTCGATATTTTCTTACCGGTGGGCGTTTCATTCTTCACGTTTCAATCATTAAGCTATACCATTGACGTATATCGAAAACACTTGAAGCCCTGCGATCACTTATTAGACTACACTTTCTTTGTCTCGTTCTTTCCCCAATTAGTAGCAGGGCCCATCGTAAGGGCAGCGGATTTTTTACCTCAACTGGCCAAGCCAACCCTGGTTACGAAAGAAATGTTTGGCCGTGGTGTCTACCTGATTGCCACCGGACTTTTTAAGAAAGCGGTTATCTCCAATTACATCAGCGCCAATTTTGTTGATCGTATTTTTGACTCTCCCACGCTTTTCACCGGGTTAGAAAATTTGTTTGGCCTCTATGGTTATGCGCTTCAGATCTATTGTGACTTCTCCGGATATTCTGACATGGCCATTGGGTTGGCCTTACTACTTGGATTTCACTTTAATGAAAACTTTAATGCACCCTACAAAGCCAGCAACATTACTGAATTCTGGAGGAGGTGGCACATCTCACTCTCCACCTGGTTGAGAGACTACCTTTATATTTCGATGGGTGGCAATCGTCATGGGAAACTCAGAACCTATTTCAACCTGATTATTACCATGCTGTTGGGCGGCCTGTGGCATGGGGCCTCCTTCCGCTTTGTGATATGGGGTGGAATGCACGGAGTCGTACTCGCCATACATAAATTCTTTAAAGAATCAGAACTAGCTTCCCGCCTGAAAGCCAATTCTTTTTATAAATCAATCTCTCCGGCCGCTGGCACCCTACTCACCTTTCATTTCGTTTGCTTCTGCTGGATATTCTTCCGTGCGCCCTCCATGGAATACGCGGGACAAATGATAAGCCAGATACTATTTCACTTCTCACCGCAAGTGTTATTTGAATTTATCAGTGGTTACTGGACCGTTCTTGTCTTCATCACCTCAGGATATGTTCTGCATTTCATACCCCATTCCGTTGATCAGGCCGCGGAGCGTTGGACAACCCAGTTGCCTCTGGCAGGAAAGGCGTTTATGTTATTGGCTATAATAATGATTTGCATTCAAACCAAGTCTGCTTCTATTCAACCATTCATCTATTTCCAATTTTAGAAGCCGCTATTACTTAATGACATTTATCCATCCTTTGCAGGCGGTTTCGTTTTCAATTTTCAATTCATAGAAGTAGACACCGTTCTGGACATTGGTGGCGTCCCAGTCATCCTTGTAGGCATCACTCTTAAATACCAATCCACCCCAACGATTATAAATGCGCAAGGATGCTAGTAAGGATGACTCGGAAACAGGCCGACCTCCATATAAAATCTTTAAGTAATTGTTCTCCGGAAACTCATCCGGAGTAATCACATTCGGCACCAGCAAAGTGTATATGGGAATATCCATTCTTTTTTCATACACACAGGATTCCCGCACGCCAACCAGCTTCACCGGGAACGTACCATCATTTTCATAATCATGGCTGATTGTGGTAAGGTCTGAAGTAACACCATCACCAAAATCAAAAAACATTTGTTGATCAGAGTCTGTGATGTTATCCACTTGCAATTCAGGTCTGCCATAGCAATCATAGATTTTGACATATTGAAAATCAAGATCAATGCCGGGGATTACATCGACATTTATTGTGTCCTTTCTAATACATCCACTTTGATCCGTAATGCTTACAAAATATTGTGTGTCAGTATCCGGGTTTACCAAAGGTGAAGCCTCATTGGAAAACGGCCCACCTCTTACGGTCGACCAACTGTAATTAATTCCACCGCCTGCTACGATTCTTGTTCCGGCACCAAAGCACATCGTTTGATCTGCTCCAGCGAAACCCGTGGCTTTGCTTACATAGATGGTGGTAGCCGTTGAATCCTTTCCTATACAGGTTCCTAAATCGATCACTTTTAACTTCACTTTATATGTGCCCGGGGTAGTATACTGATAAACGATCCGGGAGGTATCGGTCTTCTCCATGGAGTTGCCATCGCCAAATTCCCATTCGTAATATTCTCCGCCTGTGCTTTTATTTTGAAATACAATTTTATCAGGGATACATATTCTATTAAGACCAGGCTGATTGAGTTTCACCGAGTTGGTCTGTATGCGAGCCTTCAATAAAGAGAGATCAAATTTGAACGCAGCATTATTACAATTTTTACTGTTGTTTGTCCTGCTCCAGGCGCCTGCCGTAGTGGGGAAATCAGACGTTGCCTTATTCGCTGGATTATATGCATTACAACCTGAACAGACGGCATGGTAAACGATTCCACTTTTATCGAAGCGGCTGGTGCCTCCATCCACATGAGTACGAGATTGGGTACCTCCTAAATAGGTAGCATACAACAATTGAGAGGCATCATTGCTCAACACAATAAAATAAAAATCAGAACCACTGGTGGTCTTTTGAAAAGCATCCTGGGTAACAGGCATTCCATAGGTGGTACTATTCCAAAATCCCTGATTGATGTTAATTAGCCCGCCCCATCCACTCAAATAAATATTGTTACAATCATTCACCAGGAAAGCCGTAGGTGATATATTAGGAATGCCTGCACCTGAACCAAATACTGTGGAATAAATTAAAGTCGATAATGTGGGATCAAATTTTTGAAGAAACTGTCCACTTAATAAATTATGGTATACACCATTCGTAATGGGGAAACTGCCTTTCGTTTGCCCATAGGCATAAACATTTCCATCATTATCCAGGTCAATGAAATATACCTGATTGAAAGAAGGCGTTCCGGTTAGCGTGGCACTGATCATCTCAGACCCATCATTTTTGATTTTTGCAATCCATCCATCAACCGCACCTGCATGCACGGTTTGATATGCCCCTGCGGTAGTTGGGAAATTTAAACTTGAACTTCCTCCGCCCACCACCAGGTTGCCATCGATATCAAATTTGATGGTGTGCGATGCATCAGCACCATTACCACCTAAATAAGTTGCCCACATGATTTGAGATAGATCAGCGTTCAGTTTTATTACCAACGCATCGGTTAAGCCCGTCTGGTAAGTAAGACCAAAACTATTCGCGACTGGAAAATCAGCGGATGAAGTTACCGTGCTGACATAGATATTATTCTCACTATCTGAAATGATATCGCCTCGTAACTGATCTCCATAATTGACTACCAACGGACTTGACCTCGGATTCAATCCATCATTCTTTGAGCCACCCATGAGGGTGCTCGCTAATAAAGCACTTCCCTCCGGGCTGATCCTTGCCACAAATAAATCAGATCCAACCGGGTAACCAATTACATTTCCATCCGGTACACCACCATTAAAGGATCGGTCAAACGCGTTTTGACTAGTTGGAAAATTGGATGACCCTGTCGTGCCCAATACAAGCAATTCATGATTGCTGTTCGTCACCAGGCTGTGCGGAGACTCAACATCGGAACCACCCAAGTAGGTTGCATAAAGCAATTTTGAACCAGTCGAATCATATTTAAGAATCCCAATATCATAAACACCTCCATAGTTAGTCTGAAAGGCTCCCGTTGTGGCTGGAAATGTTCCTCCGGCATAGCTCGGGTTCGTAACGCCTGCTGAATATAATGTTCCGTGCTCACCCGGTGTGGCGGTGCTTCCCCAATTATCCGCTGTTGACCCTGAATAGGTAGAAAAAATTAAGATGGGATCAATGATCAAAGGATAACATGGATCAAATTCATTGAGACAAAAGCGCACGTGATTTCCCTGCAATTGATATTCGCTGCGCACATACATGATGGAATCATTAATGACCTGATACACGATGGGCTTCTTCTCTATGAAAGAAAATAGTGAAGCCTTCACCACCAGATCACCTTCGATGAGTGTAACCTGATCGGCACCGGCATACTCAAAAGCAATCTGATCAGGATTTGCACCGGGTGTTACTATAAATTCATACTTCAGGTTTTCACCTTGCGAGTAAACCTTTAGATCAATTCCGGGATAGTATTGCTCATAAAGCACGCCTTCAAACGCAGCCACACGTGAACTCCAGCGAGACTCATCACTGCCCAAAAAGTAATTATAATATTCCGGCAACTTTCCGAAAGGACTTGCCTTAGCATTTTTATTAGCGCCAATGAACGTACTGGTCAGATGATGTCCTTGTATTTTTTCCTCCGTCTCAGGGGTCATCGAAGATTCCTGATCGAACTGATGCCCCTGATAATGTCTTTCTTCTGCTTCCTGTGTATCCAGAAAAGTATAACTGAATCCACCGGCATGAAGGGCGAATACGGCATGCTGAACAGGTGCTACATATTGAACCTGTTCAGGCCATTGACATTTATTCTCAATAAATTTTATAGCATTTGATTGAGCAAAAAGATTTGCTTCTGTCAGTAGTAAGCTGAGCAGTATACAACCACCAAAAAAATGCATGCGAGAGCGAGCCATCGCAATAAAGTTAATTCTCTTTCCGCAACACTTGCAATGGAGGTGTATTGATCACTTCCCTGGAATTAAACCAGCCGATCAATACCGTAAGGAAAACCACGCCTACGGAGATATAAAGTAATTCAATCCAATCCACTGAAAACTGAATCTCAAAGAAGAACCGGGTCAATAAATAACCACCACCTAAAGAAAGTAAGAAGCCTGTCAGGGCAGAAATAATGCCGATGTAACTGTATTCGATCAGGGTGATATTCAACACCTGTTTTGATCGGGCACCGATGGTGCGCAATAAGATATTTTCTTTCATGCGTGCAAACTTGCTGTTCAATACAGCGCCTGCCAATACAATGAGGCCTGTAATGATACTGAATAACGCCAGAAACCTGACTACGATACTTACTTTACCAAAAAGTTGATTGACGGTATTCAAGATCAACCGAAGATCAATCAGCGAAACATTTGGAAAGTCCATCACCAGTTCCTGCTGAAACCGATTTGCTTTTTGTATGTCATCGATATGGGTGGCTACTACCCATATTTGTGGTGCCTGCTCCAGCACGCCTTTGGGAAATACAAAAATGAAATTTGGTGGATCTTTTGGCCAATCTACTTTTCGGATCCCTGAGATGTATGCTTTTACGGGTACCCCTTGAATATCGAACACCAGGGAGTCGCCCACATCTATTTTCAGTGTTTCCTGCATTCCTTCTGATATCGTCACCTGAACAGAGTCGCGTGCACCTTTCTTCAGTGAATGCACTTCACCTTTGATTAATTCTTCAGAATGATGCAGGCTATCGCGAAAGGTAACGCGGTACTCTCTGCGAAGTGCCCAGTTGGGAATTCGGATCGAATCACTGTCCTGTAAAGCCTCCACCGACAACCCTCTTACCTCCGACAATCGACAGGTAATGATCGGCACCAATTGATTGAGGGGAAGCGCATGATCCTTTACCAGTTTGACAACTCCCTCCTTTTGCGAAGGCTGTATGTCAAACAAAATTGTATTGGATTCATTCTCATTGCCTTTGAATTCCACCTGGTTTAATATGCTGTGTTGAGTAATGTTGAGCGTAGTAATGATGAAGGCTCCAAGACCAATGGTGATTACCAGCACCCTCGTCTGATTGTTTGGTCGGAATAAATTAGACATCGCATGCCTGAGAATAAACGAACCATTCCGTGGAAAATACTTTCGCAGCAGGAACAACAACAGCATAGCCACCAAGGCTAAGCCTCCCAACGCTAACAACAATCCTCCTGTAAACATAAGGCCTGAAAGGAAACTGGTGGTTTGGTAGGCCGCCACTGATATTGGAAACAACATAATGAGCACAATCACCGTCCACCGCGTTTTTGAAAATGTTGTCTCCGGATTGAAATCTGCACGCAACAAGGTAAGAGGTGGAACAAACCTCACCGCCACAAGCGGAAGAATAGAAAATAAAATCGTGACGATGCTTCCGAGCAATAAACCTTCGCCTACTGCTCTCCATGAAATGCCAACCTGCAATTCCAGTGGAAGATATTCCTTAAAGGCGATGGGAAGTATCTGGTGAATTCCCACTCCGATGGCTGCTCCAATTACACTGCCGATAAGGCCAAGAATAAAAATCTGGATAAAGTAAATATTGAAAGCCTGCCATCCTGATGAACCCACGCACCGAAGCACGGCTACCTCCTCGCGTTTCTCCCTCGCATAAATATGAACGGAACTGGCCACACCAATGCATCCTAATATCAATGCTACAAAAGCCAATAAAGAAAAGAAGCGATATACCGATTGGAATCCCTCACCGAGGTCGCGCTTGCTCTCTTCGACCGTATCATAAGAATATCCTAATCGTTCGATGGATGGCCTTATTCGTTCCAGCAAGTTTTCGGTCTCCCGATCGGTAGTCGTTTTTATGAACAACCCATAATTTACCCGGCTGCCGAATTGCACCAGGCCCGTGGAATCCAATGCCGACATTGAAATATAAACCGCAGGTGCCAGTGTTGCCGTGAGACCTCCTCCACCGGGAATCTTCTCAACTACACCTGCTACTTTAAACATGCGGTTGCCCACCTTAATAGAATCTTCGGAGCTGACTTCATACTGCCGTGCCAGTAGTTCGTCCAGCATGACAAAATCACCGGACTGCACTTTGCTATAGGCGTTGGCTGGCTGCGTGATCAACTTTCCATAAAAAGGAAAATTGCCTTGCATGGCGGTAACCTTCACCAACCTGGACTGGCGAGTATTCATAAACATCACCATCGATGCCATGTCGGCATCAAAGGCTACTTTTCTTTTCACAGTGTCCAGCGACTTTACAAAATCACTGTCAAATTTCTTATTGCTTTTTATCTGAAGGTCTGCGCCTAATAACTCTTTCGTATTCTTATTCAGTTCTTCCTTCATGGAATAATTTAATGAGCCGATGGCTACAAGTGCTCCAATGCCGGTGATCAGCGAAGCAATGAACAGGAACAACCGCGAGAAGTTATGACGTCCATCGCGCCACGCCATCTTCCACACCCATTTGTCCTGAAAAATAGAACGGGTCTTCTTTTTTATTTTGATGATGTACTCAATCATGCGATAGTCAGTATTCGTTCGTTCACCAGTTTGCCTCCCTTCATCTGAAGAATCCGTTCTGTCTTCTCGGCCAGCTCAAGATTATGCGTTACCAACACCAGCGTGGTCTTCTCTTCACGATTCATGCTAAACAGTAGCTCCCTGATCTGGCTTGCATTCTCTTCGTCAAGGTTCCCTGTCGGTTCATCGGCAAACAATATTCTCGGAGAAGTGATGAAGGCACGTGCCATGGCCACACGTTGCTGCTCACCACCCGACAGTTGTGAGGGGTAATGATGAAGTCTTTCTGACAATCCCACGCGGGCCAGCAAATCTTTTGCTTTTGGTGCTACGTTCTTCTCTCCTCTCAACTCCAGCGGAACCATCACATTTTCCAATGCCGTGAGCGTTGATAGCAACTGAAAATTCTGGAACACAAATCCAACGAATTGATTACGCACATAAGCCCGATCATCTTCGCTCATCGCATTCAGTTTGAAGCCCATAAGCGAGATCGTACCACGTGAAGGAACATCCAACCCGGCACATAAGCCCAAAAGCGTAGTCTTTCCACTGCCCGAAGGCCCGATGATGGATAAGCTCTCACCTTGTGCGGCCTGAAATGATACCTGATCCAACACGGTAAGGTCGTGGTCGGCAGATTTGTAAATCTTGGTCAACCCCTCGGCAAGCAATACGGTTTCTGGCATGATATTTTAGTTAATGGGCAAAGATATAAATCGATTAATGAGTAAAATTGTTTCAAGGATCTTAACGCGATCCAACTTAGTAATATGATAGTCGCGAAAAAAGTATTGTTTATTGCATGTGCCGTGTTTTTCCAGGCCTCCATTGCCCCCAAAGTAATCCTGTTTTATGGTGATAGTCTCACTGCTGGTTACGGCCTTTCGCCCGAGGAGGCTTTTCCTGCCTTAGTTGAAAAAAAGCTAAACAAAACAGATAAGAAAGTGAGGGTGGTGAATGCCGGACTAAGTGGAGAAACTTCAGCCGGAGGACTAAGCCGAATTGACTGGATACTACGCCAACCGGTTGACATTTTTGTTCTGGAATTAGGGGGCAATGATGGACTGCGTGGGCTGCCTTTGGATCAGACACGCAAAAATCTGCAGGGTATTATCGATAAAGTCAAAGCAAAATATCCGAATTGTAAAATTGTGATGGCAGGCATGATGGTGCCCCCCAACATGGGTGAAGAGTATACTACTGAATTCAAACGTGTGTATCCGGATCTCGCCACTAAAAACAAAGCAACCCTGATTCCTTTTATTCTGGAAGGCGTGGGTGGAATTGAAAAGTTAAACCAGGCTGATGGCATACATCCGAATGCAGAAGGGCATCAGATTATTTCCAATAAGATTGCCACTGTGTTTGAGAAGTTGTTGTGAGGGTCAATCGACAATGGACCATCGACTGTGGACTATATACGGGTTATTTCTTCAAAGCAGAACCCTTAACTACTAATGTTTCCATGATTTTGCTTACCCATAGGGTGTACATTTTTCCAGAAGGGTGCAGGCCATCTGCTGCCACCAGTGTTGGGTCTTCCAATGCCTGGCGTGAGATTCCCGTAATGTTATAATAGGCGATTTTATACTTCTCTGTAATCTTCTTGTTGATCTCGTTGAACTCATCAATCTGTTTGCTGATCGACTCCTTCTTTGCTGATCCAAAGGGGGTGTAGCCATAATCAGGTATGGAGACCACAAAAACATTTGCCCGATCTCCTTTCGCCAGGCGAATGGCAGTCTTTAGCAATGCTTCAAATTCAATAGAATACTGGTCGGTCGGTTTACCCTGATACTGGTTGTTCACACCAATCAGCAACGACACCAGGTCATAATTACTCTTAAGATCCGCCTTCGCGATGGCGTCACTGAGGTTATCCGTGCGCCAGCCTGTAGTGGCAATGATCCTTGGTGGAGAAACCTTTATGCCTTTCCTATCCAGCGCATGCGCTAGCTGGTTGGGCCACCTTTCACTTTCTTTTACACTTTCACCAATGGTGTACGAATCACCCAGGGCCAGGAAGGAAATGGAATTGGATTGTGCTGCCATCTTCATGGAAGTAATTAAGACTAAAAATAATATGCGAGCGATTGTCATCCCTAAAGTTGTAAAGAATTGTAATATACTAAAATCAAAGTATGGGTCGGGTTCTGCTTTCCCACCTTTTTTTGGTTACTTTGTCTGAGCGTTGAAGATTAACTTGCGGTCGTTTAACAACAACGGTCATTGTACCCCCTTCAAAAAGGGATGAATTGCCTTTATGAGAACGATTTATATACTTGGTTTTATCCTTCTGACGAACATCGCCTTCGCGCAACAGATCACCTCCTTTGAGTTGACAAAAAGTGGCGTTGCACCTATTCTGATCACCGTTGACAGCTTATCCGCCAGCGAGCTTTATAATAGAACGCACCACTGGATTCAGGATTACTATAAAGACCAGAGAAATGTCCTGAAAACGGATGTACAGAATCAAAAAATAAAAATTGATGCTCTTCAGAAAAACGCCTGGTTCTATACCTCTGCGGACGTGATCATTCAATATGATGTGGAGTATTCCTGTTACATTGATTTTGAAGACAACAAGTTGGCCCTGGCATTTGAATTTGGAAAGACCTGGGACCATACCGAAGGGAAAGTAGCCAATTCCTATTCGATCGATTACCGTAAAATATGGAAAGAAAGTGGTGAAGTGCATAAGATCTATAAAGAAGCGAAACCCGGAATGGATCAATTGATGAATGAGTTATCGCATTCCCTTATTAATTACCTGAAAGACTACAGCGACACGGAAAATAATTCCAAAAGCGATAAAGGACGACCCGTCCACAAAACTAAGTCGTAAGATACTTTGCCTTTTTGGCGTTGAGTATATCATAACCTCAGTGATGATGATATACTGATATTTCAAGCTGGTAATTCTACCAGAACAATGTAAGTCAATCGTTTTAACCGAAAACAAATTTGATAGCGGCCTCCGCTAATGCTTCATCTTCAATGGACGTTAATCCACTCACCCCTATACCTCCGATAACCATTTCATTCTGAACAATAGGAACGCCACCACCAAATCCCGTTATGCGGTCGTCACCCCAATACGCAGGCGATGTGCTCTTCTCACGCATCTTCTCGCCAAGTGCACGTGTGTATTTTCGTTCACGCGCAGCGGTGTAAGCTTTGTTGGGTGCAATGATTCCGGAAGCAGCGTTGGCTCCATCCATTCTGAGAAAAGCAATCAGTTCGCCTTCGGGTCCCGCTACCGCCACTACTACCGCTTTGTTAGTGGCTTTAGCCTCCTTTACTACGTGCTCTATTAATTGGATTGCTTCCGATGAACTTACTCTTCCTATTGTTTGCATCGCCATGTAATTTTACTTGAAAGTTAAAAATTTAGAGCGAGTTTCAAGTTAGAAGAAAGTGCAAAGGAAAGATATTCTAACTACCTTGAGATATTCAATTACGTACTATGAATCGTCTGTATCGTCTCTTGCTCGTCTGTTGGGGCATGTTGCTTTTTACCTGCAAAGGGGACGATACTTCAGTTGTGCTTAAACCCACCAATCTGAAGGCAACCACCACCATAGCTACCGATGGAACTGGTTTGGTGTCCTTCCTTGCTACGTCTGACAATTCGGTGAAATACGTTTTTCATTTTGGCGAAGGGCTAGATGAACCAGTGAATGTTGATGATGGCAAGACTTCGCACATGTATGTTACATCTGGAACTTATAACGCTACCGTGACCGCCATTTCAAAGGATAACTTTTCTACTGATATAACAGTGAGTGTGACCGTTCAGGTTAATGAACCACCTATCTCTGCTACCGGATACACCACACCTCTTACCTATACGGGTAAGACGCTGGTCTGGCAGGATGAATTTACCGGAACTTCGCTCAACACCACTGACTGGAATTACGAAACTGGTCCGTTTAATAATGAATTGCAATATTATAAAACAGAAAACACCTCGGTACACAATGGCTATCTGATCATCCGGGCAAAAGTGGAAAAAGTGGCAGGCAAGATTTACACCTCCTCACGTCTGACCACAGAAAATAAAAAAACATTTCAATACGGGCGCATGGATATCCGGGCACTGATGCCCAAAGGAAAGGGCATGTTTCCAGCGTTGTGGATGTTGGGAAATTCGTTTGCAACGATTGGTTGGCCTAAATGTGGTGAAATTGATATTATGGAAACCATTGGTGGAGGTGGCCGCGATAGTGTTGTGTACGGCACCGCTCATTGGGACAGCCTTGGCTATGTTATGTATGGAGGCCACAAAGGGTTGTATAACGGGCAGCTGCTGGGTGACCAGTTTCATGTGTACTCTATTGAATGGACCGCCTCAGAAATAAGATGGTACCTCGATGACAAACTTTATCATGTGATTGACATCACACCCGTTGGTCTTACGGAGTTCAAAAAGAAGTTCTTTTTTATTTTCAATTTAGCAATTGGTGGCGATTGGGCTGGAAGTCCGGATGCAACAACCATTTTTCCACAACGATTGGTGGTTGATTATATCAGGGTGTTTCAGTAAACATATAGCGCTGTAATAATTATTCGCCCGTGTGTGCCAGTATAGAAACTTCATCACGATTTTACCATTAAAATGATTCTTTCCTAATTTTGGTCAATTCACCAGCCACAAAGTATTCAACTGAAAGGCCAGTGCTACTACATTGAATTTCCGCCATATTTAATAGCTAAAATAGCATCGAAAGAACATAGTCTAATTATCATTAAGTTTATGCATTTCCCAACCAAATCGTTTTTTGGCTACTGCCATGCAGTCAATAAAAGCGTTCCGCGTTTTCAAAAAACTGAACTTTTCCAAATTCAAATAATCCTCATACTTTTTCTGTTTAATCAATTCTGATAGAATAATCCTGATTTTCTTTGTTCCAATCTCCTTTACAATTGAATTGAAATCGGCTTCAACAGATAATCCATAACCATAGTTTTCAAGCAGGACATCCAGATCGTCATCATTTAAAAGGCCTTGTATAATTAAAGCCCAAACAAGATTTCTAGCTGATCTTACAAAATAATATTTATTCTCTCCTCTACTCTCAATTTCTCTTATTACTGCGCTAAGCCTAAATTGTATTTTATAAGCAAGTACAATCTTCCGCGTATCTGATTTTAAATACTCAAGACGGAAAGTCTTCTCGTATAAATTGTCTGCTTCAAATACTTTTCCAATTTCAGATACTTTATCAATCTCTCCCTGAATTGCCAAAAATGTTTGTGCCAGTTTTTTAATTTTTATCTCCTTTGTCTGATCAATACCCAGATCTTCAAGATCAGAATCTCGTAGGTTCGCAAATGAATTCTCTTGACGTTCATAGAATATACCATCACTTCTGAACTTGTCATCAAATTCGAGTTGAATAAAATCATTCGCCCTTAGATTCCAAGATTCGACAGGGTTTTGTTTATTATTTGAAATGGTAACCTGAGTCACAAACTCTTGTGTGCCACTAGTAATTATTTTGGCGATAACTTCAATTTTCTTAAGTGCCTTGATGTGATCCAAATAATCCGGAAGTTTCTGAATCTCCTCTATAAATCGCGATAAGGTAGTAATAGTTTGTGCCCCATTAAGTACCCTAGGCTCAACTATACTTGCTACACCGTTTTCAGAAATCAATTTTTCAGCAAAAAGTGTTACTCCATTATGATGAAATGTAAAATACTCAGGATTCGTTTTCTTACTTATAATAATCTCTTTCAACGACTTTTTTATTGCCTGATTAGGTGCCAAATCATCCGTTAGGCCAGCCCGAATATTCTTTTCAAAAAGACGCTGCTTCATATCGGCAAACATTCTATATAAATCATACATGCTGATAAATCCAATATGCATCTTCTCTCCGCCAATGGCCAGCTTCTCTGACTGTGCATTAAATGCAATATCGTACTGAAATGTTTTCTTTGAGCGAGAGGTCTGGTTAATTTTCTTTGTCTCATTGGATATATATTGTATGGTGAGAGTGATTTCATTGTTGTTGAAATATCCATCAATAAAATGTTTTTTTGACTCCAATTCTTCTCTTAAGCTTTCCAACACTCTGCTACCTTCAGCCTTCTCCGGCTCGCCATTAAATACAAAACAGATATATACTTTATTTATTAAATCCTTGTATTCTTGAATTTCAAATTTGAGTTGCTTTATGATATTGTTGGAATAGGTATCCTGATAGGTGTCGGCAAAGATCTTTTCGATACCGTCTTTTATTAAGCGTTTGTAAGTCTCTTTGAAGAGTTCATAATTATCACTCCATTTAAATTGATAGAGGTAAAGGTTTTTAGCCTCCTTTTCAATATGATAAGCATCTATCCCGTAGTCATTATTTCCATAAGCACAATTATCTAAAACAGCTTCTATACGCTTATCAAACTTATCTGAGATAAATAAGGATGCAAAGTAATCCTCCTTTCTGCCCTCGTACTTACTTTTAAATTTATTATAAGTTTCTGTTAGCCTTTCCAACGTAATAGCCATGATTCAAAATTGAATAAAGTCAAACGAATTATTTACTTACCTCTTAAAAGTTATTAATGAACTCAAATTTTACTACCAAGACACTAATCCCCATGCGAAGCCTTAATAGCCCTATCAAACCTTTTCCAACCTAACTTATAGGGCACCTTATGGTTTCTTGGGAACCACTCTAATGCCCCCTTACTTATTTTAAGAGTACCGAACTTTTCATTATCCTGATACACATGAAATATCGCATCTTGCTTTCCAATTTCATGTTCGGGTAATTCAAATGATAATTTGTGTGTAGCCATGTTAGTTTTTTTGTTTTAGTGAAATGTCGTGTCGGTATCGGTTCTATATTCGGTGACGGCTACACCTAGAGTTTGTTCTTTGACTGAACCAACCACCCGCGCTCCGTAAGGAGGCGATCAATATGATCTCGCGCAATTTGCTCCGGGTTTTGGTTCATTTGAATTAAGTCAACTATAGGCTGTTCTGCTAAAATAAGTCAAATTCCGATTAAAAGTAAGTTGGGGCACGATTTCAAATCCTTCTAATGGTTATCTAAGAGCAGGTTCGTTAATCGTTTTCAAATTATAATTTTTTTAAGTAACGGGATTAGGACAAGAGCGTGTTGGTGAAAACACCAACTCGGGCAAGAATGCTTCCGTTGTATTAGGTCAGGATGCTGTCGATGATCGATTTCATTCTCACTACACCTCTCAAGTGAAATCCTGCAGGCATCCACATGCAAGAGTTCAAATTTTGAATATTGAATTACCCCGGTTAAACTAACTTAATCCCATCCGGCTGCAGAATGATTTTACGCTGCTTGTACAAGGTGCCAATCGCCTTTTTAAATGCTTTCTTACTCATACCCAAAACTTCATAAATTTCTTCCGGTGTGCTTTTATCTGACAGTGGTAAAAATCGGTTGTGCTCAATCAGTTGATCCATAATCTTCTCGCAATTTGGATCATTGAAATTTTCGAACCCAGAAGGTTGCAATGAAATATCCAGCTTGTTATCATCCCGTATTTGTTTTACATAGGCTTTTAGTTTATCGCCTATGTTAAGGGTAGTGAAGATTTCACTTTCAAAGATCAACCCTTCATGTTGCTGATTCACGATCACTGAATAGCCAAGGTCCGTCTTTTTCATGATGATCACCTCTACCGCCTCACCCTCATGTACCGTTAGCGTTTTATTTTGAAGTCTCTTTTCAATTTTATTGGTCGCGTACAACCGGTCGGTCTGGGTGTCCAGGTCGAGGTACACGATGTACCATCTGCCTTCCTCCATTTTTTGACGTTGCTCGCGAAAGGGTACCAGCAACTCTTTCTCCAGTCCCCAATCCAGAAAGGCCCCGATGTTGCTCACAGAAGTGACGCGCAGTAAGGCAAACTGATGCATCAGGATCTTCGGCCGTAGGTTCGTGGCGATTTTCCTTTCTTCATAATCGCGATAGACAAAGACAGTAAGCTTCTCACCGATCTCAAAATCTTCGGGGCAATATTTATTGGGGAGCAAAACGTCTTCCTCATCCTCGTCATCACCCAGGTAAAGGCCGACCGAAGTATGGCGTAAAATGGTTAACTCCTGATGTTGTCCGATGGGTATCAATGGGCAATTTTTTTTAAAGCTAATCATTATAATTTGTCTCTAACATGGATGAGGACGGTTATAGTTGAAAGTCGTTGACTTGGTTGTCCATGCTCCGAAAAAAACGACTCCAATCCAGAGCGATCAGCAACGAGAATATCATTAGAATAACAAATGATTAAAGTAGCTCTTCGCTAAGAATGAAGCACCAACGAGCGAAGGATCTCCCAAAGTAGAAATCGGCTTCGACCGAGGGGATCCTTCGCTAGTGTAAAGTCAATGATGAAACCCGTTATCGGATTTCCTGCGGTGTTATCGGGCTTTGATAGCCGCTCTGGATTGGGTTAATACTCTAAAATCGCTACTCCAATCCAGAGCGATCAGCAAGGAGAATATCATTAGAATAACAAATGATTAAAGTAGCTCTTCGCTAAGAATGAATCACCAACGAGCGAAGGATCTCCTAAAGTAGAAACCGGCTTCGACCGAGGGGATCCTCCTAGTGTAAAGTCAATGATGAAACTTGCTATCGGATTTCCTGCGGTGTTATCGGGCTTTGATAGCCGCTCTGGATTGGGGTTTACTTAAAAATCAAAAGTTGAAAGTAGTGGACCTACACATCAGCCTTCCGTAATCAAATTTTGAATCTTGATTTTTGAATGTTGAATTCCCTAACTTCCCAGTAACGCCTCGCGCATTAATGAAATCGGCATGCTGCCGATCTTCAGTAACTTTTCGTGGAAGTCGCTGAGGGTAAACGCATCTCCCATCTTCTTTTTATAGTCTTCGCGCATGCGCAAAATTTCCATCATGCCTGTAAAGTAACCAATGAAATAGCCAGGTGAGGCGCACGATGAATCGATTTCCAATTGAGATGCCCACGGCAAAAAACCCACCTTCTCCACCATCAGTTTCACAGCATCGTCATACGTCATCTTGCCGGTGTGCAAGCCTACGTCATAAATGACGCGCGCGTTGCGCCAAAGCCGGAGCTGCAATTGCCGCAACAGGATTTTGTCGTTGGGGAAGAAACCCGTTTCGCGAAAGAGTTGCTCGTTGTAAAGTCCCCACCCCTCACTAAAAATGCTGATGCTGTTTTCTCTGCGTAACTGTCGTGGGTTGTTTACCTGATACAATCCTTGTATGTGATGACCCGCATAGGTTTCGTGAGGGGCTGTCACCATGATCACCCCGTAGTCGTGTTCCACCAGGTATTCTTTCTTTCGCTTTTCATCCCATTGGTCTTCGAATGGATTGATGTGCATTTCAGAGGTATAAATACTATCAGCATCCTTTGCCTTAGCAAAAGAAAAGTGTCCGTAATAAGAAGTCTTGCGAAGGTATTCAGCACGCGGCACCACTTTCACCCGTTCTTTCCAGGGGATGGGTATGAGGTTGTGCTTGATCACATGGTCGCGACATTTATTCACCCACTCCTGATGTACTTCGATCATGCTATGAGGCTCCGGATATTCATTCTTTATTTCGATGGCCAGTTGTTGCCATGTCTTTTTGGGATTGATTTTCTTTGCCAGTGCTTCTAACTCTCCCACGGTGGCATCGAATTGAGCCAATCCAAATTCATATAAACTGTCGGCATCATACTCCAAAAGGAATTGACCCTTCAGCATGGCATTATAAGTATCGGCACCAATGGCAAATTCTCCTGGCGCCTTCTTTGGTAATTCGTTTTTAAGAAAAGAAATATAGGTCTCCAGGGTAGCCTTAGCTTCGTTAGCCGAGGCGACAAGGCGCTGGGCATCAGCACCAGACTTTGCTATGAAGGCGGGCAGTTCATTGTCAAACAACACGCGTCCATTCTCTGCCATAAAAAGTCCGAGTTCCTGGAAGCGGATGACGAAGAGCGTAAGCTGTTTCATCCCATTCTTCATTTGCTGAGATGACAAAGTCAACGTCTTTTCAATGTCTTCTATTTTTTTGGATAGGTCTCCTGGTCCATCCATGATGCCACTGATGCTGGTGAAGGTCATGTATAGCCGGGGATCTTTTTTCCAGGGCTGCATTCTTTCTTGCTCCAACTCGCGGCCAACGAGGATGCTCTGCACAAACTTCCAGTCGATGAGGTCATCACCGGTCAGGAAATTTGGGTCAATGGCCCGCAGACTCACCAGTTGTTGTTTGGTTTGTTGAAGTGCAGCTGCAAACGAGGCTTCACTCATCTCGTCACCGGTATTACCCTGGCCACGGCCAGTTTGGGGTGGAAGTTGCTTCACAAATTCATTCAACTGTTGCGTAGCGGAAATGATTGGAGCTTCTTTTTTTGGTTGGCATTGAGCGCCTAGTATCAGCAGGGCGATGAATAGCATTTTCTTCATACCGATAGGTTTTCAGGTTGCGAAAGGCAATCTACTTAATGATCGATTAAATTCCAGCTTTTATTATTTGTAGGTGGGGAAGTTGAAAGTTGGGGAGGTCAGTAATAGGCAGTAGGCAAAAAGCAATAGGCAAGGACGGTGTCTTGTGGCAACTACAAGTAAGGGTAAAGTGGAGAGTTAAAAGTTGAAACTTAACGAACTATGGATTAAAAATTCATAGGTTCAAATGCATTGACTGAAAGTCATTTGAATCGGCTGTAAACAGCATTGAAAACTGTAAACTAAAGTTCATTCAAATTATTCCAGAATAAAAT
>JAYVTB010000183.1:0-8295 GCA_043774805.1 Cyclobacteriaceae bacterium
CGTCATAGATGCAGTAGTAGAACTTACTGTGTTAGTGCCGCTTACATTATAGGTTACAGTATAGGTGTTGGCTACCAGTGAGGTTGAATTGATGGTAACTGTTGCGTTGCTACCCGCACATATGGCGGGAACTGTACCCACAGTAAAATTGGTAACGACTGGTTTGGGATTGGTAGTAAATACGGCTGTACTTACACTAACTGAACTGGAACAGCTCGTGCTGGTGAAAGCAATCGCAGTGATATTAACAACATTGCTCGCCCCCGCTGTATTGAGTGCAGAGGTAGTGAATGTACCCGTACCAGGACTCCCTGAAGTGAAACTCATCGATGCCGTAGTCGATGAAACTGTATTGGTACCACTCACATTATAAGTAACGGTATAAATTCCCGTAGCAAGTGTAGTAGAGGAAACTGTTACTACTGAGCCATTTCCCGTACACGCTGACGCTGACGAGGCGCTTAAATTACTCGTTGCTGGTGTGGGATTGGTGGTGAAGGCCGCAGTGCTTATTGATACTGCGCTTGAACAACTGGTGCTGGTGACAGCAATCGCAGTGATGTTAACAACATTGTTTGCCCCCACAGTGTTAAGCACGGATGTAGTGAATGTACCTATGCCAGGACTCCCTGAAGTGAAACTCATCGAAGCCGTGGTCGATGAGACTGTATTTGTGCCACTTACATTATAGGTGACCGTATAGGTTCCTGTGGCAAGTGTCGTGGACGAAACTGTTATTATAGAGCCATTTCCGGTACATGCTGATGCTGACGATGCACTTAGGTTACTCGTTGATGGTGTCTGATTGGTGGTGAAGGACGCAGTACTTGTTGATACTGCGCTTGAACAGCTCGTGCTGGTGACAGCAATTGCAGTGATGTTAACAACATTGCTTCCCCCTGCATTATTCAGTGCGGATGTAGTGAATGTACCTGTGCCAGGACTCCCTGAAGTGAAACTCATCGAAGCCGTGGTGGATGAGACTGTATTTGTGCCACTTACATTATAGGTAACCGTATAGGTTCCTGTGGCAAGTGTCGTAGAGGAAACTGTTACTACCGAGCCATTTCCGGTACATGCTGATGCTGACGATGCACTTAAATTACTCGTTGCAGGTGTCTGATTGGTTGTAAAGGCCGCAGTGCTTGTTGATACTGCGCTAGAACATTTGGTAATGGTCAATGCGATGGCCGTAATGTTAACAACATTGCTCCCTCCTGCAGTGTTAAGCACGGATGTTGTGAATGTGCCAGTACCAGGGCTCCCTGACGTGAAACTCATTGAAGCCGTGGACGATGAAACTGTATTAGTACCACTGACATTGTAAGTCACAGTATAAGTGCCGGTGGCAAGAGTTGTTGAACTTACGGTCACCACTACGGCATTTCCAGTACATACTGTTGGAGCTGATGCACTTAAATTGGAGACATTTGGATTTGTACAAGAATCTGTACTTACATTTAAAATGCCAGTAGTTGTAGAGCCAAAATATAAACTACTGGTATTGGTGGCAGCAGACGTGGTTCCGCCCCATGAGCCAATATTCGTTGCACCAGCCCCACCTAATGTTAAAGTTGCAGCTGAAGAGGTAGATCCGTTTGGCAACAAGGCAACGGCCGTTCCACCAATTGATAGATTGCCGTTAATCGTATTATTTCCAGTAAATGTTTTATTAAGTGATCCTGAAAGGCTAAGATTATTGTAGGTGACTTGCTTAACATTTTGTGCTGTACCATTGTAATCAACAGTATTGCTGCTGGCAGTCGCAGTAAGGTTGGTGATTGCTGTTGTCCCTCCAATGAAAAGATTGGCGGAGGCAGCTTGCGCTAGTCCTCCGGTTCCACTAAGAGCGGTGCCCACGGTTAAACTGTTGTTGTTGGTTAGTGTAACTCCCGTTACAGTAACACTGGGGATAGTGAATGTTCCCGTCAGTGCCTGTGCATTTGTATCAAACGTGTAAATGCCCGAACCCGCAGTAAAGGTGGCATTGTTGGTGATACCTCCCCGAAATGAAACTGCCGAGTTTCCTGAGTTATTCCACGTAGCGCCTGAAGCAACGGTTACAAGTCCTGTAAAAGTCTTAGTGCCAGTGAGGGAAGAGATAGTCAAGTTTCCGCTCGTACCTCCGCCAACCGTTGTTGTGCCCGTTACCGTTACGTCAAATCCTGCAGCAGTAAATGTTGTTCCATTTCCGATGGAAAGGTTTCCTGAAATAGTAAGCCCTGCTCCAGTATTAATGGTACTGGTACCGCTTAAGGAAACATTACCGCCAACCGTTGTGATAACAGGAGTTGGAGTGACAGAACCACTCAGCGTGAGATTACCGTTTACTGTGGTTACTCCTGTCATGGTTGGTGTACCACTTCCAGACAAAGTCAAATTCCGATAAACTACAGGCCTTACAGTCTGTGAAGCTCCGCTATAATTAACAGTAGACCCTGTGCCATTAAATGTAAAAGTTGAAACTCCGGCATTACCAGATGTGGTAATTGGCGTTGCATTAGCCAACACTAAGGTGCCGGTTTGAGCCCCATTAGCCATTGTAACCAAAGTAGTGCTTGCAGCATTACCCGTAGTTACACAACTTAATTGCCCATTAACAGTGATTGTGCCAGATTCTAAACCAAATGTTGGATTATTATTATTGCTCCCTGATCTCTGTGATGTTACAGTTAAATTACCAGAGAGATTAAGTGAGTTCACAGTTGAAGTAACTGATACAGTTGCAGAGCCTGTTGGATTTGTTGTCCCTGCAATACTCATTGATACTGCATTAATTGTACCAGCACCAGTTATTGAACCAGTAGAATTCGCAGCAGCTAAATTTGGAAAGCCTAAATCCAAAGTTACGGTCAAAATTACTGAACCATTCACCGATAGAGTAGATCCATTACCAACTTTAATTGAATTACAAGTCCTTGCTCCATCAACTGTAAGTGTAAACCCAGCTCCGATCACAATATCGTCTCCAACTGCTGGGATAGTACCTCCTGGCCATGGTGCGTTTGGGGTGGTTGAACTCCAATTACCAGATCCAGTCGTGGTGATAATAGCAGCATCAACATTAATTACAAAAAGAAAAATAATGAATGTTAATATAAAGAAGGGTTTCCTGATAAACCATCTCTTATCCAAAACAGGAATTGTAAAAGCCATCTTCATAGTTATAATTTTTTAAGTTCTACAGACACCGCCAAATGTACCATTTAATAAAGAAAGTTATGATTTAGTGACCCACTAAATATAGGCACGGGGCAGCTAATGATTACCCACTATAGATAGAAAAACCGGGCCACTTCAGGAGCCGCTAAATCAAGCCATTATTTGATGATGGTGTATAAATTTCTCCCCAGGTTGGGCCACACTGCTTCAATCTGAGAGCGGAGACGATGAAAAAGCATGAGGTGGGAAAAGTATTACGTATGTAAGGTGGGCATATTTCGGTATAGTCGCTTATTATTAGGTAGTTATCCGTAGTATATTATAGTAGAACTTAAAAACAAGGGCCACGAGCTTCTACTTAGAAGAGAAGAATCGAGGAGAGAAGAAGATGAGAATGTTGGCTTCTGCCCACACCTCTGGAGTCAGTTTTTCCGCTGGCGCCAGGTCTTCCGACCTGATGCTAACTCAATTCCTTTGTGATTACTCAGATTGCTATGATGCATCACTGGCAGTTTGCTCACCGAGTCTCCTGCACCAGAGCAAAGAAAAGGGTGCATTTCAAATTGTCGTTATTCAAACATTCCGTCTCTATGAGACGGATAAGAGGGAAAAGAATTCCAATACTACAAACATTCAATCCCTAACGGGATTAGGCTCTTACGGAGCCAAATGATTGTAGAAAGTTATTTTTTAGGGAACGAGCATCCCGTAGGGCAATGTCATTAAGTTAGCGCGCAATCTGCCACGAAGGCACAAAGACACGAAGTTCTGTCTTCGGTTTTAAAAAAGATTTCAGTGTCCTGGTGCCTTGGTGGCTAAAACCATCTCTTAGCTTAATGCCATTGCCCGTAGGGATGCAATAAGATTGCGACATTTTGAAATGCACCCAAAGAAAACATGATCAAAAAAGTGATTAATTTGATTGATGACTCAGAGGATTTATATAGATACTTCAGTTATTGGTGGAATTTAAAGTGAGCGCATGAAAATCCAGTCATCAATAACGGAGGAAAAAGAAATCTGCTATCTTTGTTTTAACACAAATTGAAAGAAACATGAATGAGTTAGTAATTGATAAAAAGAAATATGTGTTAATAACCCGCAAGGAGTACGAATCTTTACAAAAAAGAGCTTCATCCAAAACTATCCCTGAAAAAATGTTGACCCTTTCAGAAGCCCGATCTTATTCGAAAGAATTAATTCGTAAATGGGCAAAAGAAAAATAACCATAAAGCAATCGGTAGCGAATAGTATAGCCCAGGTTGCCTGGTATATTGAATCACAAGGCATGGTGGTAACTGCAGAAAGATTCTCCGATTCAGTATATGATTTTTTTGAACAGGTATCCGATGAAAGAAAATCCTATCGTATTTGCAGAGACCCTGAAAGAGCCGTGTTAGGGTTTAAATGTCTTTCATTCAATAAGAAATACACCATCGTTTTTATTGAAACAAAAACAGAGATAAATATTTGTGAATTTATCCCTTCAAAACTCATCCGGTGGTAAAATCCCCCTGCCACTGAGGGGACCAATTTAAACGCTAACTCACTCCTGCTTCAGGTTCTCCCGGGGCACCAATTCTTGATCGGTTTTCACGTTCTTCGTGCCTTTGTGATTATTCTGGTTGCTATGATGCATCACTGGCAGTCTGCTCACCAGGTCTCCTGCACCAGAGCAAAGAAAACTTGATCAAAAAAGTGATTAAATTTGATTGATGACTCAGAGGATTTGTATAGATACTTCAGTAATTGGTGGAATTTATGATACGGAATTTGACGTTTTTACCAAAATGTTCTTTGACAAGGCATTTAGATCTGAAATTCAATTGATGATTTCAGACTTGCTTGAAGAAGAATAAACCTGAACGATGCAATAACTCCGACCCTGCCTACCGGACAGGCCGGCTTCAGGTCGGGGAAAATAAACAAAAAAATAAGTTGGCTTTAGCCAAAATTATCGCTGGCGCAAAAAGCAACTGGAGTTTGTAAGATTGACAAGGAATGCGATTGATCTGGCGGAACTGTATATAGCAGAAAAAGTGGTCGGAGAAACCAGCAGGGCTGATTGCCGGCACATCGCATTAGCAACAATTAATAAAGCTGATGTTCTTGTGAGCTGGAATTTCAGACACATTGTGAACCTAAAAAGAATCAGAGGTTATAACTCGATTAATCTGAGAGAGGGCTTACATACACTTGAAATACGATCACCAAAAGAATTAATGGAATATGAAAACTAAAAGTAAGACCGATAAGAAATTCGATGCCGTTAAATTCATGCGACAACAACGCGACCGCACCTCTAAAATTATAAAGGAAATGACCCCCGAGCAAGAGCTTGAATACTTTAGAAAGAAATCGGAAGAATTTAGAAAGCATGCGTGAACGGCACAAACTTTTTTTCGCTATGGCGTGGATACTATTGTTTGTCTTTGCCGTCAGGGTTCCTCCTATCTTAATGAGAGCAAGAAAGCGGCAAGCTTGGTTTCAAAAAAAAGGAGCATTATATTGATAACATAAAGATTTAAAAGTATGTCATCCACTGAGCTCAAATTACAGATAATCAATAAAATAACTTCAATGACTGACGAGTTGATACTGGAAGAAATATACAGACTCATAAATCTTGAGTCCGAAATGGACTCCATGTATCGACTTTCAGATGATGAAAGGAAAGCCGTTGAAACTGGCCTTAAGGACGTAAAGGAGGGAAGAATATATTCCTCCGAGGCCGCAGAAAATATGATCAAGGAATGGCTAAGAAAATAGAATGGACGCTAACCTCGATCCAGGACAGAATTCAGATTTATCAATTCTGGAACCAAAAGAATAAAAGCAATTTATACAGCGAAAAATTAGAGAATCTTTTCAAAGAGGCTGCGAAGGTTTTATCAGAGTTCCCTGAAATAGGCACCCAGACAGATTTCCCGGATTTAAAGGTGAAGGTGGTAAGAGACTACAAGCTATTTTATCTTAACCTTGAGAATACAATTCAAATAATCCGAGTCTGGGACACCAGACAAAATCCAGACGATTTAAAATTAACATAGAACAGTAAGTTAGTGCTATTATACCCGATAGCCACGGCCCAGATGCATGTAGAGAAAAGTCCGGAGGACTGAAATGATTATAGCAAATTGTGAAGTTCCATTTACATCAAAACCCCAGCGGGGTGGCATAATTTCACCCCTTCAGGGTTCACGCTATTTCACGGGTAGGTGACTACTCCAAAAATATCATCCCTTTGGGATTTCCTGTCAAGCATCGTCTCCCGCCTCGGAGACGAGTCAGCTTATTGCTCTGCGTCAGCACGGCAAAATGAAAAATGCATCACGGCATTCACCTCCGGCAGGCCGGCAAATCAAAAAATGCAGGACGGCAAACGCGTCCGGCACGATGACAAAACGCTTCGGCACTACTACAAAAAATAAAATGCATCACTCCTGTCAAGCATCCCCAAAGGGAGACGATACGGGACAATAAAGGAAAGCTAAGATCACCCTTCACACCAATTGGCGCATCACCTCCACAATTTCAATAATGGGATTCAGAATTGGATTGAATAATATTCTCGTTCGGATACAATCGTGGTGTCATTGACGTGTTGGTGAAAACACCAACTCGGGCGAGGTTATCGGTAGTCTGTTATAGTAGAACTTAAAAACAAAAAAAGTTTTGTACTCGATTGTGCGTTCGGCTTTTTTCTCAGACCAGTCTTACGAAGCTGTCCTCAATTTTAACGTTAAAGTTTATGTCGGCCTTTAATGCTTTAAAGACTTTGATTATGGTATCGATTGTCGCGCTGTTTGTACTGCTTTCCAGTTTGGATATTTGTGCTTTTTGAACTCCTACCAGTTTTCCTAGTTCTTCCTGGGTAAGGTTACGTTCTTGTCTTGCTGCTTTAATCATCTTTCCTAAAACGTCCATACGGAGTTCATATTCGTAGCCGTCTCTCTTTTTTGTCCCTGGTTTGCCGATGTACTTGTCTTTCATATCGGCAAGTGTGTACGTTTTCATTCCTTTTGCCATCATGATTTATTTTTTTGTTTTACTCTCAAAATATCGTTCTCTAATTCTAACTGCTCTCTCAATTTCATTTTCAGGAACTTTGTTGACCTTTTTAATGAATCCATGAGTCGCTATTACCAAAGTTTCTTTATGGTCAGTCTTATCCCAAAATGCTAAAAGTCTGATTTGAAGTCCTTCATATTTCGTCCTAAAGTCCCAAATCTCTCTTTTTAATTTTTTAAAGAGTCTGGGGTCATTTGTCTGTTCAGCAAGGTCAATATTGTATAGTATTTTATTAACGGTCTTTGGTTTTCGGTCGGCTATAAAATTGTCTACTTCTTCTAAAAACCTCGTGTCAAAATATCTCATTAACCATAGGTTAGTCCAACGATGCAAAAGTAGTAAAAGTTTCCAATAATAGAAACTAAGTATTTTATAAATTCGCAGGAGAATTTAAAGTGAGCGCATGAAAATCCAGTCATCAATGCGACATCGGCCTTACTTCATCATTCTAAAATCGCTATTCATCATTCAGCCTTCATCTTGCTTCACTCATATTTGAATTTCGAATGATGAATGGCGGATAAAGATTTTTGAAGTTTCTTCAGCCGAACTACCAGGCGCGATCAAATTTATGATCACTTCAATTCGACATCGGCCTTTCTTCATCATTCTAAAATCGCTATTCATTATTCTGACTTCAGCTTGCTTCACTCACATTTGAATTTCGAATGATGAATGACGGATAATGATTTTTGAAGTTTCTCAAGCCGAACTACCAGGCGCGATCAAATTTATGATCACTTCAATTCGACATCGGCCTTTCTTCATCATTCTAAAATCACTATTCATTATTCTGACTTCAGCTTGCTTCACTCATATTTGAATTTCGAATGATGAATGGCGGATAATGATTTATGAAGTTTCTTCAGCCGAACTACCAGGCTGTCGAACCGACCCCCGCTTGTTAGGGCTGTATCCGTTCGGTTTAAGGAGCCAGAGTTGGTCCATTCAAATTGTCGCACGAATCGGGTAGGAAGCGGCTCATCACCGCTGTCCCCCCACACCACCCGGCATACGTTCTTCGTACCAAAGGCGGTTTCTATTAACTTTTACACCTGCATT
>JAYVTB010000184.1:0-32295 GCA_043774805.1 Cyclobacteriaceae bacterium
GTGCTAAGTGAATTTAAAAAACTGAAAATACTTAAACACCAATACTATGGAAGTAGCCAAAAATCAGCAACTTAGTTGTGACAAAGTAGAGTTAACTTAGCGAGCTTTGGGCCTTTGAGTGCAATAATTCATAGCTTATTCACGATCCTCTGAATCCCATCCCTAATTAATGCCTCATTAAAATTTACGAGGAGGCCTAGCTTTATGCCGGTAAGTCTTAAATAGGTTAATACCTGTTTTTGATGAACAGGAGCAATTGCTTCTTGTGATTTAATTTCAATGATAACTTTATTCTCAACAACTAAATCAGCCCTAAATCCGATTTCCATTTTGATGGATTTATAGATTACAGGTATCTCTTTTTGCCTTTCCACTAAAAGACCCTGTTGAATGAGTTCGAAGTATAAACATTCTTCATAGACGGATTCAAAAAGACCAGGCCCTAATTCTCTATGTATTTCAAAGCATGAATTGACGATGATTTTTGAAAGTTCGTTCTCTGTCATGGGGGAATTACTTGGATTCTAAATATAATATAGTTGCATGAAATAAGAAATACAGGGTGCACGCTAAGGCGCTAAGAACGCAAAGAAATACAGAATGCAGGTTGCACGCAAAGGCGCAAAGAGCGCAAAGAAAGACAGAATGCAGGTTGCACGCAAAGGCGCGAAGAACGCAAAGAAATACAGAATGCAGTTGCACGCTAAGGTGCGAAGAACGCAAAGAAAGACAGAATGCAGGTGAACCCTAAGACGCGAAGAATGCAAAAAAACCAGTGCATTATCTTAGCGAGCTTTGCGCCTTTGCGTGCAATTAGAATTACACCAACTCTTTTTCAATTGCTTTGATTTTGGCATCCAGCGTTTCAGTCACGTTAGCAAATTCAGTCTTTGAATCCAGCCTGGCATTTAAGCTGATGTAGAATTTAATCTTGGGTTCTGTTCCCGATGGGCGAACCGAAATCTTGGTGCCATCCTCAAGGTAAAACTGAAGTACATCTGACGTAGGTAAGGTGATCGTTGTCGATGTATTGGTTACCAGGTTTTTTTCTACCGAGGTTTTATAGTCCAGTATTCTCACCACGTTACTTCCAATAAATTCTGTTGGTGGATTATTCCTGAACTTTTCCATCATGTCTTTGATCTGTTGTTCGCCTTCAGCTCCTTTGCGCACGAGGTTGATGAGCCCTTCTTTGTAATAGCCGAAGTCGATGTACATTTGAATCAGCCAATCATAAAGTGAATATCCTTCATCTTTCGCAGCAGCAGCTAGCGCAGCAAAGAAGGCGCAGGCCGACACCGCATCTTTATCACGCACAAAATCGCCCACCATATACCCGTAGCTTTCTTCCCCTGCGGCAATGAATTTTTTCTTGCCTTCCATGACACCCATCAGTTCAGCGATATATTTGAAACCGGTGAGGGTGTTATAACAATCGATGTTCAGTTTTTCGGCAATCGTGTCAACCAATTCGCTGGTGACAATGGTCTTGGCAATGTAACCGTTTTTGCGATCTGATTCGCTCAGGTTTTTCATGATGAACCACATCATAAGGCTGAAGGCCTGGTTGCCATTCAGCAGGAAGAAGTTTCCCTTGTCGTCCTTAATGGCAATACCCACACGATCGGTATCCGGATCGGTAGCCATCACCAGTTCTGCATTTTCTTCTTTGGCTTTCTTCAGTGCGAGCTCCATGGCGGATTGTTCTTCCGGATTAGGGGAATGAACGGTTGGGAAATTTCCATCAGGAACGCGTTGCTCTTCAACTACCTTCAGGTTGGTGAAACCCAATCGCTTCAAACATTCGGGCACCATCGTAATACCGGCTCCATGAATGCTGGAATAGACCAACGAGATATTGGCTTGTCGTGCGATGCTTTCCTTTTTAGGGATCAGTTTGTTTACTTCGGTGTAATAGGCATCTTCTACCTCTTGTCCGATCATTTTTATTCTCGAGGGATCGGCTTGAAATTTAATATTCTCAAAGCCTCCAATGGAATTAACTTCGGTAATCACATTCTTGTCATGCGGTGGCACTAACTGGGCGCCATCGGCCCAATAGGCTTTGTAGCCGTTATATTCTTTTGGATTATGCGAAGCGGTGAGCACCACACCGGAATGGCATTTATAGTAACGAATGGCAAAGGAAAGCAGGGGGGTGGGCCGCAGTTCAGGAAACAGAAAAACGGTGATTCCATTGGCAGAGAAAACATCCGCAACGATTTGGGCAAAGGACTTACTGTTGTTCCTGCTATCGTAGGCGATGGCTACTTTAATTTCACCAGCTACGGATTTCTTCAGGTAGTTGGCAAGTCCTTGAGTGGCAGCTCCAATGGTATATTTATTTATGCAATTGGATCCAATACCCATCACTCCGCGGAGGCCACCGGTACCAAATTCCAGTTCTTTGTAGAAACTGTCGATGAGAAGTTTTGAATCTGTGTTATTTAATAATTGCTGAATGCTTTTTTTAGAATCGGCATCGATGACCGGGCTATTCAACCATGCCTGTGCGCGTTGTTGTGACTGCGATAATAAGTTCATGAGTAAAAAATGAGTTGAGCGAAATTAGGCACATTGGGCTTGGTGAGCAAAGATATTGCATGCAAACTAGAAAAATACGATTGCAGATATGGTGTGAATAAAGACAGAATGCAGGTTGCACGCAAAGGCGCAAAGAACGCAAAGAAATGCAGAATGCAGGTTGATTGTTAAGATGGGAATAATGTAAAGAAGGGTAGAATGCAGGTTGCACGCAAAGGTGCTAAGAACGCAAAGAAATGCAGAATGCAGGTTGATTGTTAAGATGGGCAGAATGTGAATAAAGACGGAATGCAATGGCACGCAAAGGCGCAAAGAACGCAAAGAAATGCAGGATGCAGGTTGATTGTTAAGATGGGCAGAATGTGAATAAAGACGGAATGCAGGTTGCACGCAAAGGCGCAAAGAACGCAAAGAAATGCAGAATGCAGGTTGATTGTTAAGATGGGCAGAATGTGAATAAAGACGGAATGCAGTGGCTCGCAAAGACGCGAAGAGCGCAAAGAATACATTTACATATCGGAAACTAACATTGCGATTCGCAAGCAATAAAATTTCAGTACGTGTTTTCCGGAGATATCTCACGTCAGGATATTAAGACAGCAAATAAATTTATTGGTTTTCCTTAGCGAGTTTTGCGCCTTTGCGTGCAATTAAAATTACAGATTTCCTCTTAACCCTTGTTCCAATTCAATGGCTTCGAAGAGCGCTTTGAAGTTTCCTTTACCGAAGGACTTGGCTCCGTTGCGTTCGATGATTTCAAAAAACAGGGTAGGACGGTCTTGTACTGGTTTGGTGAAAATCTGAAGTAAATATCCTTCTTCATCACGGTCGATGAGGATGTTGAGTTTTTTTAGTTCTTGTAAGTCTTCGTTGATGTGGCCCACCCGGTCGAGCACATCGGTGTAGTAGATGTCCGGCACCTTCAAAAATTCGATTCCACGTTTACGAAGTTCGCCTACTGTGAAGAGGATATCATCGGTGGCAATGGCAATGTGTTGCACTCCGGCACTGTGATAAAAATCAAGGTACTCCTCAATCTGCGATTTCTTTTTTCCTTTAGCGGGCTCGTTGATGGGGAACTTAATGTATCCGTTTCCATTTGAAACTACCTTCGACATGAGCGCGCTATACTCGGTAGAGATGTCTTTGTCGTCAAAGGTGATGAGCAACTTGAAGCCCATAACATTTTCGTAGAAATCGACCCATCGGTTCATCTGGCCCAGTTCCACATTTCCTACACAATGATCTACATACTTTAATCCGATAGGTTGTACTTCAAGTGAACTCTTTACCGGTTTGTATCCGGGAAGGAATTGCCCTTTATAGTTTTTGCGTTCCACGAAGGTGTGCCAGGTTTCCCCATAGGTCTTTATGGAGGCAACGACTACTTCACCAAATTCATCGGATAATGTGGTAGGCGCACTGGCGGCTTCTGCTCCCCTGGAGGTAGTTTCCTTGAATGATTTAGCGGCATCATCCACCCACAAGGCCAGTACTTTAACACCATCACCGTGTTTGTTCACGTGTTCCGAAATGTCGGATTCAGGCAGCAGGCTGGTGGTAAGTACAAATCGAATCTTGTTTTGCTGCAATACATAGGAAACACGATCTCTGATTCCTGTTTCAGGTCCTGCATAGGCGATAAGTTCGAAGCCCATACAATGCTGATAGAACAAAGAAGCCTGCCTGGCATTGCCCACATAGAATTCGATATAATCAGTTCCATTGATGGGAAGGAAGTCGGTATTCATTTCCGTAATTCTTTAATAAGCCAAATTTAATCATTATGGCCGTTTTTATTTCGGCTGTATTTCCACAATCTTTACGGAAAATTAGACTATGGACGTAAAAGCATTGGATAAGGCAATTCAGGAAATTGCGATTAGAAGGAATCAGTTAAAGAAGTTAGACTATAACAATCCTAAATACGATGAACTGGAAGAGGAACTCCACGACATGGAGGATTCTCTTCACGTCAAGTATGGCGACTACCTGGAAGAGATTCTTCAAAATGTGCATGACAAGTATTGTCCTGATACCGATGTATTGTTTCCCATTGCTTATCTCGCAAAATCATATAACGTGAATGATCAGAATGAATTTGCCGTATCTAATAACGAAGGAGTCTTTGTTGAAGTCGATTCAATTCCGGGAAAAGACACGCGTTTGGTGATGGTTCCCAATCCTGTTCGTGTGATCTTAAATGTGGGTAGAGATCAGCAACAGATTGTGTGGACATCAAAATAGTATTATTACACACAAGGCGGTAAGATTGGAAAGAAATACAAATGCATGTTGCACGCAAAGGCGCTAAGGACGCAAAGAAATACTGAATGCAGGCTGAACGCGAAAAACGCAAAGAATACTATTGCATTCCCTTAGCGAGTTTTGCGCCTTTGTTGCGTGTAAGAAATCAATAACCTAACTTCTTTCTCACTTTCTGGAGGAGCGTTCTTCTGGATAATCAAGTCATAGAGTTCATGCTTGGCGGGAAACATTTCGCAAAGAATACAAAATTCATGTTGCATGCAAAGGCGCTAAGGACGCAAAGAAATACTGAATGCAGGCTGTACTCGAAGAACGTAAAGAATACTATTGTATTCCCTTAGCGAGCTTTGCGCCTTTGCGTGCAAAGAAATCAATAACCTAACTTCTTTCTCACTTTCTGGAGGAGCGTTCATCAGGATGATCAGTTCATAGAGTTCATGCTTGACGGGAAACATTTCGCAAAGAAATACAAAATGCATGTTGCACGCAAAGGCGCTAAGGACGCAAAGAAATAGTGAATGCAGGCTGTACTCGAAGAATACTATTGCATTCCCTTAGCGAGCTTTGCGCCTTTGCGTGCAAAGAAATCAATAACCTAACTTCTTTCTCACTTTCTGGAGGAGTGTTCTGGCAATCTCCCGGGCTTTCTCCTCGCTTTGACTTAATTTCTTCTCAAGATCATCGAGGTGATTCATATAATGATTGAATGCCTCGCGCTCTTTTGCATACTTCTGGATGATCAGTTCATAAAGTTCTTGCTTGGCGTGACCATACCCAAAATTACCTGCCAGATACTTTTGTTTCAGGGCATCTGTTTGCTCTGGGGCAGCAATGATTTTATAGATCGCAAATACATTATCCGTATCCGGATTTTTAGGCGCTTCGAGCGGAGTGCTGTCCGTAACAATCGACATGACTTGTTTTCTTAATTCCTTTTCGGGAAGAAAGATATCGATAATGTTTCCATAAGATTTACTCATCTTTTGTCCATCCGTGCCTGGGATGGTCATTACTTCTTCTTCTATGCGGGCTTCGGGTAGCACAAAAGTTTCACCATACAGGATGTTAAACGTATTGGCAATGTCGCGCGCCATCTCAAGGTGTTGGCGTTGATCCTTTCCCACGGGAACGAAGTTTGCATCGTATAGGATTATATCTGCAGTCATGAGCACGGGGTAGATGAATAATCCTGCATTCACATCGGCAAGGCGATCCGCTTTGTCCTTGAAGGAATGGGCGTTCGCCAGCATGGGAAATGGAGTGACGCAGTTGAGATACCAGGTAAGTTCACAAACCTCCGGTATCCTGCTTTGACGGTACAAGAGGTTTTTCTCTACATCAAATCCAAAGGCCAGCCAGGCTGCAGCTACGGCATTCACATTGGCTACGCGCTGCTCCGCATCCTTGATAGAAGTTAATGAATGGAGATCAGCAATGAAAAAGAAGGATTCATTGCCTGGTTGCTGTGATAATCTGATGGCCGGAATGATTGCACCTAATAAGTTACCAAGATGTGGTCTTCCGCTACTTTGTATTCCCGTTAAAATTCTTGACATAATGATGCAAATAAAGAAAGTTCGGATCAATGTTGGAAGTTAGTGATTCAAATTGTGGTAGGAGATTGTCATTCAATGAGTTGATTAGAGTAGTCTATATGAATGATGCACGCAAAGACGCTAAGTACGCAAAGAATTTCTATGAATTAAATTAGCGGCCTTTGCGAGCAATGCTGTTTTCCGTTATGATGAAATTTATAACCTTTTTTTTGTTAGGTGGATTTGTTTGAATCTTGAATTATTTCAATGCGTTATAGTTTAAAAGCAAGTAATTTTGTGTTCGATATGAAAGCTATAGCAGTTTTATTAATTGGCTCGTTAAGTACAAGCTGTGTTTTTGCACAATTAGCCGACCCCCTTTTCTTTAAAGAAAAAATTCACGACTTCGGTGAAGTACTTGAGCAGCAAGGCCATGCCGACAACGAATTTATGTTCACCAACAACAGCGGTCGATCAGTCAAGATCATTTCTGTGCAGGCATCGTGTGGATGCACCACACCCGGTTGGACAAAGGAGCCCGTGGCGCCTGGTAAAACTGGTTTTATAAAAGCGAGTTTTGATCCTAAAGGGCGTCCGGGCTATTTCAATAAGACGTTAACTGTTGTGACGGATTTATCCGGAAGCCCCATTACGCTTCAGATCAAAGGCACCGTAGTAGATCAATTAACGGTAAAAGAAGAATCACTCGCTGCCACTAACGGAAACTTGAAACTAAAAAACAGTTCCTTCAATCTTGGAAAAGTATTTGTGAACAAAGAGAATGCACCGATGGAGTTTGCAGTCGTCAATGAAGGTAAAGAGAACATTGACTTTACTGAGGTGGTGGCTCCTGCATATATTCAAGTTGTGACACCGAAGTCTTTAAAAGCAGGAGAGCGGGGTATTATAAAAATAAAATACGATCCCAAAGCCAAAAAGCAATATGGATTTCAGGTGGACAATATTGAAGTAAAGACCACCGACCTGGCTAATCCCGTTAAGTCATTTCCTATATATGCCACGATCGAAGATTTTTTTCCCGCTCTTCCCGCAGCAGAATTGGCAAAGGCACCCTCATTGGTTATCGAGCGCTATGATATAAATTTTTATAAGGTGAAAAAAGGAGTGGTCATTGACAACCCTATATCTTTTCAGAACAAAGGAAAAAAGAATCTTGAGTTGCGCTATATACAAAGCAATTGTTCTTGTGTAGTTGCAGGCTTTGATAAAGCGGTGATTAAACCGGGGGAGACAGGGACTATTTCAATCAAATTTATGACAGAGGGAAGAACGGGATCACAGAATAAAGCGATCACTGTGTACTCCAATGATCCGCGCAATCCGGTTCAGCGTATAACGATCACCGGTTATGTCGAAGATTAAAATGTAGCCTATCACCCCATCTCCATTGTAGTTTGGGCAAGGTATAGGTTCCACGCAAAGGCGCTAAGACCGCAAAGAATGCAATGGGCTAGACAGACATCTCTATTCACGATTCTTCTTAGGCCCCACCTCCATTGTAGTTTGGGCAAGGTATAGGTTCCACGCAAAGGCGCTAAGACGCAAAGGAATACAATAGGCTAATATTACAACTGGACAGACATCTCTATTCACGATAGTTAGGTTCCACGCAAAGGCGCTAAGACCGCAAAGGAATATAACAGGCTGAATGAGTTTGATTTCAAGTGGTTAAATGTTATTGCTTGACCGATATCTTTATTCACGATTGTTAAGTTCCACGCAAAGGCGCTAAGACCGCAAAGGAATACAATAGGCTGTATGAGCTTGATTTCAAGTGGTTAAATATTATCACTGGACAGACATCTCTATTCACGATAGTTAGGTTCCACGCAAAGGCGCTAAGACGCAAAGGAATACAACTGACTGCTGATTTCAAGCGGATAAATGTTATTAATGGACAGACATCTCTATTCACGATAGTTAGGTTCCACGCAAAGGCGCTAAGACGCAAAGGAATACAATAGGCTGTATGAGCTTGATTTCAAGTGGTTAAATAATATCACTGGACAGACATCTCTATTCACGATCCTTCTTAGGGTCAATGCGTACCATTTCTTTACTACGATTGAAGATAGCTTACAATCGCAGCAGCTGCATGACCATCGCCATACAATTTTTCTTTTACGGTGATGGACTTGTTGAAGTGAGCTTTAAAATGATCGATGATGCTTGCTTTGGTTGCGCCAGCAATGACATTGGCACCTACCTCAACTAACTCTACCCATTCGGTTTGATCGCGTAAGGTGATACAAAACTTTTCAAAGAAGTACGCTTCTTTTTGTAATCCACCACTGTCGGTCATCACCATTAGACAATGTTTTAATAGTGCCAGCATATCAAAGTATCCTACTGGCTCAATGATGTGCGCTTGTAATGGGATATGATGACTTTCAAGGAACGCTTTGGTTCGCGGATGAAGGGGTAAAACGATTTTTACTTCGTGGTTAATTTCATTGAATGCTTCACAGATGGATCTTAGGCGGGATGGATCATTGGTATTCTCTGCACGATGTAATGTGGCGAGCACAAACGGTTTTAATTCCAGCTGCTGTGCGCGCATTATAGTTGAGTGAGTTTCAATTTTTGGCTCATAGTATTTTACGGCATCGAACATTACATCTCCCGATAACACGATCGTGCAATCAAAGTGCTGAAACCCTTCCCGGTTTAGATTATCGATAGCAGTTTGTGTAGGGCAGAAGAGAAGCTTGCTGATGCGGTCGGTAAGAATACGGTTTACTTCTTCCGGCATTTTCATTTCGAAGCTGCGCAACCCGGCCTCCACGTGTGCCACCGGCATATGAAGTTTTACTGCGGCCAATGCCCCGGCCAAGGTTGAGTTGGTGTCGCCATAGACTAACACGTAGTCTGGTTTTTCTTTTAATAATACTTCTTCAATTTTTTCAATCATGCGGCCCGTCATTGCACCATGATGGAGACCGCTGATTTCCAGATTATAGTCGGGTTGAGGTATTTCCATCTCATCGAAAAACACCTGGCTCATGTTGTGGTCAAAGTGCTGGCCCGTATGAATCAATAATTCCTTGATGCCTACTTTCTTCAGCTCACGCGAAACGGTAGCGGCTTTCACAAACTGAGGGCGAGCGCCAATAATGGTGACTACCTTCATTTAGAAAAATGCGGGTATGCCGGTGATTTGATTCCCTAAAATCAATAAGTGAATATCATGCGTTCCTTCATAGGTGACAACAGATTCCAGATTCATCATGTGCCTCATAATCGGGTATTCTCCGGTGATGCCCATGCCTCCATGGATCTGCCGTGCTTCACGAGCTATTTCCAATGCAACGTGCACGTTGTTTCTTTTCGCCAATGAAATTTGAGGCGTTGTTGCCTTACCTTCATTCATCAGTACGCCTAATCGCCAGTTTAATAACTGAGCTTTTGTTATTTCGGTCAGCATCTCCGCTAATTTTTTCTGAATCAATTGAAATGACCCAATCGGTTTTCCGAATTGAATGCGTTCCATGGCATATCTTCTTGCTGAGTCATAACAATCCATGGCCGCGCCAATAGCTCCCCAGGCAATGCCATAGCGGGCAGAATCAAGACACATCATGGGAGCACCTAATCCATTCTTGCCGGGCAACAGATTTTCTTTCGGAACTTTTACATTATCGAAAACCAGTTCGCCCGTTGCGCTGGCACGCAGTGACCATTTGCCATGTGTTTCAGGAGTGGAAAAGCCGGGCATGCCTCGTTCCACAATTAGGCCATGAATTCTTCCAGCTTCATTTTTTGCCCACACCACAGCAACATCGGCCCGAGGTGAGTTGGAGATCCACATCTTCGCGCCATTGAGCAGGTAATGATCGCCCATGTCTTTGAAATTTGTGACCATGCCACTTGGGTTGGAACCATGATCGGGTTCCGTTAAACCAAAGCACCCCAACCATTCGCCACTGGCTAATTTGGGTAAATATTTTTTGCGCTGTTCTTCGCTTCCAAATTTGTAAATGGGATACATGACCAGTGAGCCTTGTACCGAGGCGGTCGATCGCATTCCGGAATCTCCTCGTTCAATTTCCTGCATCAGAATTCCATAGGAGATGTAATCCATTCCACCGCCACCATATTGTGTTGGGATGGTTGGACCAAATGCTCCAATCTCACCAAATTTTTTTACCATCTCATAGGGAAAATGTGCGTGTTGTGCCCAATCTTCGATATAGGGTGATATTTCTTTCTTTACAAAGTCGCGGATGGAACTGCGAATCAGTTTATGTTCTTCTGTAAGCAAGTCATCAATTTCGTAGAAATCAGGTTGTTCGTAACGATCTTGTTTCAGCGATTTTTTGGCTTTGAATTCAGCCGCAGGTGAAGACGACATATTATTTTGGTTATTCTTAATGAATGGGGCAAATTTACAGAAGATTAACAATTCTATGGACAAATCTTCTCTCGATCCGGTACTCGTTGAACAGTTAAAAAAATTGCAGCAGAAGTATGCCGTTATGGGTCAGGATCTGTCTTCCTATCTGGATGGATTGCTGTATGCCGATTATCTTACCTATTGGGATTATATACATCTGGATACGCTGCTGAGCTTGCAAACTCCTAAAACGCAGTTTCAGGATGAAAAAGTCTTTATCATCTATCACCAGATCACAGAGCTTTATTTCAACCTGGTGCTGTGGGAGGTTGAACAAATTGCAGAAAGAGAAAGTATCAATGAGAAGTTTTTTGTTGAACGTTTAACCCGCATCGTTCGGTATTTTCAGATGCTGGAGACCTCGTTCAGTGTGATGGTAGATGGTATGGAGAAGGATCAATTTCTTAAGTTCAGAATGTCATTGCTGCCAGCTTCGGGTTTTCAATCCGCACAGTATCGTCTAATTGAAATTTGCAGCACCGACCTCATCAACCTGGTGCACATTGATTTTCGCGAAGCGATGATGGAGTATAGTGACATCGAACAACAAGTGGAACATTTGTATTGGCGCAGTGGGGCCACCGAATTAGCTTCCGGTAAAAAGACACTGACGCTTCAACAGTTTGAAGAAAAGTACAAGAAGTCGTTTAAAGATACCGGCATGAAATACCGCGACAGGAATCTTCGAAAGATTTACCTTAAACACTTTCCGGAATCGCAGCCGGTGATCAACTGCCTTCGCGACTTTGACGAACTGGCCAATGTACTATGGCCATTGGCACACATGAAATCAGCCGGGCGTTATTTGCAGCGCGATCCTGAAAATATAAAGGCTACCGGGGGCACGAATTGGCAGAAGTATTTGCCACCCCGGTTTCAAAAGATCATGTTTTTTCCGGAGTTATGGAGTGAACAGGAGAAGGAAGAGTGGGGAAAGGCAGGAGTGATCAGGGCACTCGGATAGCAGGTTCATTTTCAAGTATTTTCTACCTTTACTAGTCTCGTTTATTCATGAGGAATTTTATACTGGGTTTGCTTATCATGGCTCCGTGTGCAGTTTTTGCGCAGGGCTTTACCCGTTATACCTATCATGATCCTGAGAAGAAAAACCTTAAGGAAGTCTACCAGGTAAAAGATACCATCCGGAATATTCTGCAGGGAAAATATATCTCTTACTTTCTGAATGGCAATGTAGAATCGAAAGGCCAGTTTGTAAATAATGAAACCAGCGGTGCCTGGGAATTCTACTATGAAACGGGCAAACTGAAAATGCGAGGTGTTTTAAAACAGAATTCAAACTATGGCTTATGGGAATATTTTTATGAAAGCGGTTTGAAAAGCATGGAAGGTACCATCGACAACAAAAAACGAGTAGGCACCTGGAAAGTGTATTATGAAAGTGGTGAATTGAAAGAGTTGGGTGAATACCTGGATAACAAACGATCCGGATTATGGATCACCCATTTTGAAGATGGAGTAAAGCGTGGCGAGATAGAATACGCAGAAGATCATGGCCGATATACCGAATACTATCATTCAGGTAATGTGTTTGCCGATGGCCCACGATCAGGTACCAGAAATGTAGGACATTGGCGCTATTACGATGAGAAAGGAGTATTGCAAAGTGAAGGGGATTATGTGAATGGTAAGAAGCAAGGAGAATGGAAGAACTACTATCCTGGTGGCAAGGTCTCCTCGAGTGGTAGTTATGAAAACGATAATGCCATTGGTCCATGGAAATACTTTTTCGAAGATGGCACGATTAGCTCGTCTGGCGAATTTGTTGGAGGAAAGAAAAATGGATATTGGAGTGCCAATCATCCTTCGGGAAAATTGAAAAGTGAAATCACTTATAATGGGGGCAGTGGCGAATACCGGGAGTATTATGCCACTGGCAAACTAAAGCTTAAAGGGCTTATCCAAGATGGAAAAAGCCAGGGGCCGTGGAAATATTATTATGAAGATGGCAAACTGGAAGGCGAATGTGAGTTTGAAAAAGGCAAAGGCAATTACACCGGCTATTACCCTTCCGGGTCTCTTCAAACCAAAGGCGTAATTGAAGATGATTTGCGTGTAGGCACGTGGGAGTTATTTCAGGAAGATGGCAAGCTTTCGGGTTATTATAAACCCGTATATGATGGTGATAAAAATCTGGCCAATGAAATCAATGCAATTGCCAAAGCACAAAACAAGGTGAACAAAGTTTCCCGCAAAGGTTTTTATTATTTTGATTCGCAGTATCGTGAATATAAGGGGGTGATCATCCAGGGAAATCCACTTTTTTGCTTCGTTGGGTCTGTGCCCATGGGTATTGAGTTTTACAATGAAGAAAGGCTAGGACATGAATTCGAATTTGAGGCGATTCGCGACCCGTTTTTTACGGCTGATGCAGAAGTAGCCAAAGGCCAGGTATTTAAACGAGGCTATGCCATTGCCTTCAAGCAAAAATTTTACAATCCCATGAAACTGGGCATGTGGTACTTTGCCCATGAGATACGCTTTACCAACCTCAGTCATTTTGCCAATATTGATTTTCCCCAGGCACCGGGAAGTGTGTTTACGGCTAGTGCTTCAGAACAGCGCGCTGAATATGGCGTCTTACTCGGCCTCCGTCTGATGCAGAATAATCGTGGCGATGGCTTTACCATTGATGCCAACATTGGTTACGACATCGGTTACCGGAGCTTTTACACCGAAAATGTTTTTGCAGAAGCCTTTCAATCGGTAAATCAAGATAAGTTCTCTCAAACATTCCGGTTTGGATTGAACTTCGGCTACTCTCTTTCATTTGATGGAAGGCGATAAAGGCACGCAAAAATAGTATTGATTTTTCCTTTATTTTTGTACTTCAAATTGAAAGGATAAATACCTTTCCCATGCAAAAGACCATTGAAGTACAACTCAGCCCTCAGGAGGCATTTGACGAAAGTCAATTTAAACAAGCCCTATCACGTAAACTGAACCTTGCTGAAGAAAGCAACCTGGTCATTCATCCGATAAAGCGATCGGTCGATGCGAGGGGCAGAAATGTGCAGGTAAAGGTATTGGTGGAATTAATTCCTTCCAATGAAGCGCATGCCGCTATCACCTATCAAAAAAATTACCCAGACGTTAGTTCTGCAGATCCGGTTATCGTTGTTGGTGCCGGTCCGGCCGGATTGTTTGCGGCCATCCGATTGATTGAGCTAGGCATAAAGCCTGTTGTGCTGGAGCGTGGTAAAGATGTGCAAAGCAGGAGAAGGGATATTGCTTCTATCAATAAAGATCATATCGTTAACCCTGAATCCAATTATTGTTTTGGAGAGGGTGGAGCAGGAACGTATTCAGATGGAAAGCTCTACACACGATCAAAAAAGAGGGGAGATATCAGGCGCATATTAGAAATATTGGTAGCCCATGGTGCCCATGAAGACATTTTGTTTGATGCACATCCTCACATTGGCACCAATAAGCTACCCAAGTTGGTAGCTGAATTAAGACAGACAATCAAACAAGCCGGGGGAGAGGTTCACTTTGAAACCAAGGTGATCGATTTCATAATTCAAGAAGGTGAGATACAAGGTGTAAAAACTCATGATGGTGCAGTTTTAAAAGCAGCGAGTGTCATCCTTGCAACTGGTCATTCCGCCCGCGACATTTTTCAACTGCTTCATCAGCGCCAAATTAAAATTGAAGCGAAACCTTTTGCTTTAGGTGTGCGGGTGGAGCACGAGCAACAGTTGATTGATCAGATTCAATATCACTGCCCGATTGACCGGGGACCTTACTTACCAGCCTCTTCATACTCATTGGTGCATCAGGCAAAAATTAACGGTGAGGAGCGAGGCGTATTTTCATTTTGCATGTGCCCAGGTGGCTTTATTGTGCCTGCGGCTACGGCTCCCGGAGAAATAGTGGTTAATGGTATGAGTCCCTCACGCAGGGATTCCAGGTATGCGAATTCAGGAATCGTGATGTCAGTAGAAGAATCAGATTTTTTGGATTATGTAAAATATGGTCCATTGGCAGGCATGTATTTTCAGGCAGCCGTAGAGCAGTTAGCCTGCAGGTCGGCTGGAGGAAATCAAACTGCACCAGCCCAGCGATTGATGGATTTTGTGAATAAGAAAGACTCATCATCACTATTGGACACTTCTTATCAGCCCGGGCTCGCTACAGTGAATCTTCATGACGTCCTGCCTGGTTTTATTGGAGAAGGGTTGCGCCAGGGATTCAAGAACTTTGGCAGTAAAATGAGAGGTTATTTAACCAATGAAGCACAAATTGTTGGTGTAGAGAGTCGTACTTCTTCGCCAGTAAGAATACCCCGTGATAAAATAACGCTGGAGCACACCGAGCTGAAAAGGTTGTTTCCTTGTGGAGAAGGTGCCGGTTATGCCGGAGGTATAGTTTCTGCCGCAATGGATGGTGAACGATGTGCAGAGGCGGTGGCGATGAAATATGTAAAGAGATAAAGCCATGTTGGTATGAGCAAAACTAAAAATACAGTGATCATTGGAGCTTCTACCAACCCTTCACGGTATGCCTATATTGCGGCAGGAATGCTGCAAGAGTACGATCATGTTATTATTCCCGTGGGGATAAAGAAAGGGGAGATATATGGTGAACCGATTTTGGACATCAGGCAGCATCCGCCCATTGCTGATGTGGATACTGTAACGCTTTATATTGGTCCGCAGCATCAAACCGAACATTACGACTACATTCTTGGCCTTAAGCCTAAGCGCGTAATTTTTAATCCGGGCACTGAAAATCCAGTATTCGAAAAACTGATTGAAGATTCAGGTGCCGAGGCATTGGAAGCATGTACCCTGGTTTTACTTTCCTCTGGTCAATATTAACCTAGTCTTTTGGATAATAAGCTATAACGCCTACACAAATCACTTTCCATTTGCCGTCCTTTTTTTCCAGAACCCGAATCTGAGAAGTTTCATCATGTGCAATATTGTCTTTGACTTTCTGTGTATAATGTACATAGGCACCATTACCATAAATTCTAATGTCGTGCCATTTGCGATCAATCTGAACTTTGGCGGATGAGTGAGCCACATCGATATTGCGGCTGGCCACCTGAGTTTTGAAATATTCATCAAATGATTTAGCGATATTTTCCCATCCTTCAATGAAACTGGTTCCCGTAGAGTCGGAGTAGGACCAATAGGAATAGGGAGATTTCATCCAGGTATCTTCCCAATCTTTTCTGTTTACATTGAAAAATGATTGGGTTTCTTTTTCAAGAACAGCTTTAATAGCTGCCACTTCCTTAGGATCCTGAGCAGAAGCAGACATGACGGCCAGCAGAAACAAGCTGGCGACAATCAAATATTTATAAGTTTTCATAGTGTATTTTTTTAAAAGAGGTTTCCAATTCAATTCACTTGCAAAACGATCTGTTCAGTACTTAGCGATGGCCCCTACACAAATCAATTTCCATTTTCCGTCTTTTTTTTCAAGCACCCGTATTTGTGAAGTTTCATCGTGATCTATTTCATCTTGCACTTTTTGCACAAAGTGTGCATAGGCACCATTTTGATAAATTCTTATTTCAATCCATTCATTCATGATTTCTGCTTTGGAGGGCTTTGCGTTCTTAAAATACTCCAGATACGTTTTGTCCATATTGTCCCAGCCTTCGATATAACTTGTGCCTGTTGAATCAGAATACGACCAATAGGCATATGGTACTTTCATCCAAAGTTCTGACCACGTCTTATAGTCTACGTTCATAAAAGCGGCTGTCTCTTGTTCAATTACCGCTTTGATTGCCTCTTTATCGTTTTGTGCCTGAGCCGTGGTGGTCACGAGTGAAAGAAGAACGTTTGCAAAAACAACTTGAAAAAAAACCTTCATGGTTTAACGGCAGTTCAAAGTTACCTAACAAGATAAAAAAAATCCGAATAAAGCTTTATCTCTGCCTGATTAATAATCTTATAAATCTGACATAAATCATACTTAGCCAACCGTACAAATGAGTAGATTGTATCGTCTAAACATCAACATTTATGCTCACCGATGAAAAAATTATTGGATTGAAGGCCCTCGCTGTAAAGCCAGGGAAGAAGATTAAATTAAAAGATTTTGCTACCAAGTACACTGGTAAAACCCTGACCAAAGCCGATTCTGAATTGATGTTGGAAAACGGACGGAAGCATTTGGCGGAAGTTCAGGATGAACTCTATGCACATAACCGTTTTAGTGTTCTGATCATATTTCAGGCCATGGACGCGGCCGGAAAGGATGGAGCGGTTAAGCATATCATGTCAGGATTTAACCCACTTGGTGTGAAAGTGTACAGTTTTAAGGCACCAAACTCAAGTGAACTTGACCACGATTATTTTTGGCGGCATGAACTCGCTCTGCCGGCCCGGGGTGAGATTGCCATTCATAACCGTTCACATTATGAAAACGTGTTGGTAACCAAGGTGCACCCGGAATGGATATTAAATGAGCATCTTCCTGGTGTGGATACGGTTAAAAAGATTGACGATAAATTTTGGGAGAGTCGGTATAAGCAAATCAGAAGATTTGAAAAAAACCTGACCGATAATGGCACCATTATCCTGAAGTTCTTTTTGCATGTTTCTAAAAAAGAGCAAAAGAAACGCTTTCTGGAGCGCATCGAAGACCCAAGCAAGAATTGGAAATTCTCACTGGGTGACTTAAAGGAGCGGGCCTATTGGGATGAATATCAGAAAGCGTATGCAGAAGCCTTGAGTGAAACCTCAACAGAAAGCGCTCCATGGTTTGTTATTCCTGCTGATGATAAATGGTTTGCCCGCTTGGCCATCGCTGCGGTTATCACGCGTGAGTTTGCTAAACTGGAGATCAATTACCCTGTGGTTACTCAGGCGCAGAAAGAAGAGCTTCAAAAAGCTAAACTTCAACTGATGAGTGAAAAGGATGACAACGGCAAAGAAAAGAAGGTCAGGAAAAAAGACAAGACTAAGGCTAAGGCTAAAGCAAAGTAGTCTAGGAATTAATTAATTAATCTGATTGGACTACGATTTGTCTCATTCTTAGTTTTTGGGTAAAAGAAGAGAGCCTCTCTTTTGATGAATAATCCCAAGGATTGTTAACGATAATGAGCAGTTTTAATTGATTTAATCCAGCGACTTCTTCAGGCAGCTCTGTAATTTTATTCGTTTAAATGTCAATATTTTCAAGCTTATTTAACTTGAGTAAATCCCTTGGAGCCTGGGTTAAGTAATTATTATTGATGCGAAGCACCCTAAGCTTTTGAAGGCGACTGAGGCTCAGGGGCAGGTCACTAAGCCTGTTGTTTGAGAGGTAAAGTTCATATAGCTTTTGCAGTTCTCCGATGGATTCAGGAAGGCTGATTATCCTATTGTTGGAAAGGTAGAGTACCTCAAGGTTGGTTAGATTTCCTAGTTGAGGGTCAACCCGCTCGATCTGGTTAAAGTAAAGATCAATCTCCTTCAGGTTTTTCAAACTGAAGATCCCTTCAGGAATAGAAGAGAGGCGGTTGTTATAGAATGATAGCTGCTCAAGCTTTTCCAGTTTAGAGATTTCAGGAGAAACTCTTTCAATAACATTAAAATTCAACGATAGCTTTTTCAAGTTTGAAAAGCCGCTGATCGAGGAGGGGATTATTTTTATTTTATTTCTTTGGAGTTCAAGCTTCTCTAAGGAGATGCATTCCTCAATTTCTCCATCTTCCAAGGTCAGGATATTGTCACTGAGCAGCAGTTCATTTAATGCCTTATTGTTCTTAATTCCTGTTGGAAATTTGGTGAGGTTGTTATACCCCAGATCTAGTTTTTCTATTGCACGCACTTTGCTAAATGAGCTTGGTACAGCCCCGGGATTTTCACCTCTCATTCCGAATGTTTTCAGGCTTGTTGTTTTACTTAATTTTATAGGAGTTAATTGCCTGGAATTCAGGATATAAATGCTTTTTAATTTTGATAAATTTTTAAACTTTTGAAGCTTTCCGGTATTCGTGCTCACCAACTCGAGATACTCCAGATTTTTGCAATTGAATACTTCCTTAGGCAGTCGTTTGGCTTTACTGTTGGCGATGCTAAGTCTCGTTATCTGGCCTGGTTCATCTATGGAGTTCAAGCTAATATCATTTGAAAAATGTGCTACGTATTCGAGTATTCAATGGAGTCATTTACTGACTTGAATATAGGCACATCAGTTATCCCATAATTGATGTTGTGCTTGTGTTGAAATGTAACTGACCAATAGTAATGTCAGTGCGATAAAACTCTTCATTCAATGAGGTTAAGATATTAAAACTAATTGTTTAGTTGGTTATCAGCACGGGCCACTTTAGCAACGTAAAAAAGTCAAAAAAATAGTTGAGTTTTTTGCCCTGAAAATACCGTTAACGGCATTAAAAACCGTATTTTTGAAGGTTATAAAAAACCAAAATGAGCGAACTAAGTCCAAAGAAGGAAAACAATTATTCAGCAAGTAATATTCAGGTATTAGAAGGGCTGGAAGCAGTGAGAAAAAGGCCCGCCATGTACATAGGCGATATTGGTGTAAAAGGACTTCACCACCTCGTGTGGGAAGTGGTCGATAATTCAATAGATGAAGCATTAGCAGGTTATTGCGATGAAATTAATGTTACGATCAATGAGGACAATTCTGTCACCGTAGAGGATAACGGCAGAGGCATTCCTACGGATTGGCATGAAAAGGAGAAACGTTCAGCGTTGGAAGTAGTGATGACGGTGCTCCATGCCGGGGGCAAGTTTGATAAAGACACCTACAAAGTATCCGGTGGTCTTCATGGTGTTGGTGTCTCTTGCGTAAATGCGTTATCATCTGTTTTAATTGCAACTATATATCGCGATGGAAAGGTATATGAGCAGGAATATCATCGTGGTGCTCCTCAGTATCCTGTGCGCGTGATTGGTGACTCTGAAAAGACGGGTACCACGGTACATTTTAAACCAGATCATGAAGTATTCAATATCACCACGGAATATAACTTTGAAACTGTGGCTTCGCGCCTTCGCGAGCTTTCATTTTTAAATCCGGGAATCAAACTTAATCTTAGGGATCAGCGAGATAAGGATGAGCATGGAGTGCCTAAAAAGGATTCATTTTTATCTGTAGGTGGCCTGCGTGAATTCGTTGAATATCTGGACTCTACACGTGAGAAATTAATTCCTGTACCCATCTATGTTGAAAATGATAAAAGCGAATTTCCCGTGCAGATTGCGCTAGGTTACAATACCTCCTATAGCGAGAACCTGGTATCCTATGTGAACAACATTAATACGCACGAGGGGGGTACTCACGTAGCCGGTTTTAGAAGAGCTTTAACCCGCACTCTAAAGAGTTATGCCGACAAGTCTGGATTACTGGAAAAGGCTAAAGTTGAAATCAGTGGTGATGATTTCCGCGAAGGGTTAACCGCAGTGATCTCCGTAAAAGTTGCAGAGCCACAATTTGAAGGGCAGACCAAGACCAAACTGGGTAACTCTGAAGTGATGGGAGCAGTAGACATAGCCGTTGGAGAGGCGCTGCAAAACTACCTGGAGGAAAATCCAAAGGAAGCCAAGCTTATTGTCAGCAAAGTAATTCTGGCTGCACAGGCTCGTATTGCCGCACGTAAGGCACGAGAAATGGTGCAGCGTAAAAATGTATTGTCAGGAACAGGCTTGCCCGGTAAACTTGCGGATTGCGCCAGTTCAGATCCTAGCATCTGCGAACTTTACCTCGTAGAAGGTGATTCAGCGGGTGGATCTGCCAAGCAGGGCAGGGATCGTAATTTTCAGGCAATTCTTCCCCTCCGGGGTAAGATTCTGAATGTTGAAAAAGCTCAGGAACATCGAATCTACGAGAATGAAGAGATAAAGAACATGATCACCGCTCTGGGAGTAAGCTTCGGTACGGCTGAGGATAATAAAGCACTCAACTTAACGAAACTCAGATACCATAAGGTGATTATCATGACCGATGCCGATGTAGATGGAAGTCACATCCGCACGTTGATTCTGACTTTTTTCTTTCGCTATATGCGTGACCTGATCGAGCAAGGTTATGTCTACATCGCGCTACCCCCGCTCTATCTTCTTAAGAAAGGGCGAGAAGAAAGATATTGCTGGAATGAGGAGGAGCGAGATCAAATAATCAAAGAACTCAGTAAAGGAGGCAACGAAGACAGCGTGGGTATTCAGCGTTATAAAGGATTAGGTGAAATGAATCCGGAGCAACTTTGGTCTACCACGATGGATCCCAGCAGACGAACCCTTAAGCAGGTAAGTATTGAATCGGCAGCAGAGGCGGATCACTTATTTTCGATGCTGATGGGTGATGAGGTGGCACCACGCAGAGAATTCATAGAGAAGAATGCCAAATATGCACGGATTGATATATGATCGAAGAACATTCGCGTTTGGAGCAACCTGATATTATAAACCCATTGGATCTTATCAATAAACAGATCCATGACAGTAATTACATCAGTCGTGATCTTAGCTGGCTTAAGTTCAATTATAGGGTGTTGGATCAAGCCAAACATATCGATCGTACCGTTTTTGATCGGCTGAAATTTCTAGCGATTACTGCCTCTAACCTGGATGAATTTTGTACGATCCGCCTCGGGAGCTTGTACAATTACATTGATTTCGGAAAAGAGCGTTATGATTATAGTGGGCTGCGTGAAATTCCATTCCGTCAATACCTCATGAAGGAGGTTCAGCAGTTTGTTCACGATCAGAATGAGTACTACATCAAGAAACTCAAACCGTTATTTGAAAAGAACAGCTTCCGGATAGCGGATTACGATTCGCTTTCGATGGAACAGGCAGAGCAGGTAAATCAATACTTCCAACAGACGATTTACCCAATGCTAACTCCCATGCTGTTTGATAGCTACCACACATTTCCGGTATTAAAATATAACCGCTTACTTTTTGGGGTCATCACCAAGGCTCCGCAAGATGTAAACAATCAGCAACGGGTTTCATTCATTCAGGTTCCCAGCAACCTTCCTCGTTTTTTTGAAATCAAAAGTGAAGGGTTCATGTCATTTGTTCCATTGGAAGAGATTGTTCGGCATAACCTTCACCATCTATTCCGAAATGTGGAGATTGATGTCATAAACCTGTTCAGAATAAACAGGAATGGCGACTTTACACTTGAAGAAAGCGAAGATATTGAATCCAATTTTCTCCTTGAGTTAAAAAGAAAACTTCAGACACGCAGAACCGGCAGAGTAGTACGGCTCGATATTGAAGAGAGCCCTGATCCATGGCTAGTCCGCATGTTAAAAATTCAATGGGACATTGACGACCTGAATATTTTTCACATCCCAAAGGAGGGAATGATTGATTTTACTGGCATTAACCACATCATTAATCATAAAGATTTTAAGGATAAGCGGGCCGCACTACATCCGCCACGGCAACCTGTTTCATTTCCGGAATTTGGCACACGCGATATTTTTGAAGTGTTAAAGGAGCGGGACATCCTTCTACATCATCCTTTTGACTCGATGGATCCTGTGTTGGAGCTCATTGAGAAAGCAGCCGATGATCCTTTGGTTTTATCTATTAAGATTACCATCTATAGGGTGGCCAAAGACTCCAGAATAACAGCTGCCTTATTAAGAGCGGCTGAAAACGGAAAGCATGTGGCCGTGCTATTTGAAGTTAAGGCTCGTTTTGATGAAGAGAATAATCTTCGGGAGGCTCAAAAATTACAAAAGGCAGGTTGCTTTGTTATTTACGGAGTAAGTAGTTTAAAAACTCACACTAAACTGTTATTGATCGTTCGCAACGAGCCAGACCGTGTATATCGGTATGTGCATCTTTCCAGCGGGAACTATAACGAGATGACTTCCCGGTTCTATACGGATGTGGGACTGCTGACCACCAATGAAACGTATGCCCATGATGTGTCTGAGTTCTTTAATGTAATCACCGGTCATTCACAGCCTTCGGCCTACCGCAATTTGATCACCTCTCCACGTGATATGAGGATTCAACTCTGTAATCTGATCAAGCGTGAGGCTGAAAATGCACGACAGGGTTTGGCTTCGGGTATTGTTATAAAATTGAACTCCCTACAGGATAAAGAATTTATTGATTCGCTCTACGAAGCTTCGCAGGCTGGTGTAACCGTTAAGCTGATCATTCGAGGCATGTGTTGCTTGCGTCCGGGGCGTATTGGTGTCAGTGAAAATATTGAAGTGCTATCTATTGTTGGAGAGTATCTTGAGCATTCCCGGATTTATTATTTCCATAATTCAGGTAATCCCAAAGTGTATTTGGGTAGTGCCGATGCCATGGTGAGAAGTTTTGATCGTAGAATTGAATCATTATTCTCTTTGGAGCAGGATTCACTGAAGAGACAAGCGATGAATATTCTCAAATTTAATTTGAAGGATAATGTGAATGCCTACCGGATGAAAGAAGATGGAACATATGCGATTAAGGAGCAATATGGTGAACCACATTTCAATATTCACAAGGAGTTCTTTGAAGTCACTCAGGATACGATTAAAGATGTGACCTTATTTTAGAAACGTCCTATCTTAAATTCAATTTTTTTCTGAGACATATTTTTCTCCAGCAGATGGAGTAAGATGCCGTCTTTCAATCCCACATCTGGAACAAGGATTTGTGCAGCACGTGCCCATTCCATCACTTTAAGGTAGATGTTGGTTGCCGGCACAATAACATCAGCACGGTCAGGATTCATTTGCAATTCATAGATACGTTGATCCATGGTATATCCTTCAATCATTTTTCGGATATCTTTCACCTTTTTGATCGGCAATGCTTGTCCTGGCTTCTTTTTGGCTAACTCAAAAATTTTACTGATGTTCCCACCAGTACCTACCGCTGTGACCTTGCCATATTCTTTCTTTACATTATCCTTCACCCATTTCTCCATATCATTCCACATCACAGGAGAGTCATTGTGTTCCAGCACACGCACGGATCCTACTTTAAACGACCTTGTTTTCACCTTTAGTCCTTTCACAAATAAGTTAAGCTCCGTGCTACCACCACCCACATCAATGTGTAAATAGGTATCTGCGCCTAAATAAGATGCAATGGCGCGATTGATCATCTCAGCCTCCAGCAAACCATCGATAATGTTGATCGTAACCCCCAACTCATTTTGCACTTCATCGGCCAGTTCCTGACCATTTTCTGATTCACGCATGGCCGAAGTAGCACAAAACATATAATCGTCTACCTCATATAGTTCGAGCAGCAGTTTATAGGTCTTCATGAGTTTTTTAAACTTCTGCTTACTTCCTTCGCTGATGCGATGATCATTGAATACATCATGGCCCAATCGTAGTGGGAAACGAACATATTCTAACTTCTTAAAGAGAAGCTTCGGGCCTTTATCGTAAATGGTGGAGATTTGAAGGCGAATGGCGTTTGAACCTATATCAATGGCAGCGAGTTTCAACGGTATCAGATGGTGTGAATAGCACTGCAAAATAAGCACATCGAATCTTTATTTTTATCTTCTTAATGCTTTTCTTTGTACTGCTTATCCAGAAAGACTGAGGGACAGGGCCCGTTGACGTCTTAGCAACCTTGCTCATAACTTGGTGCTAACTCCCTTTTGCAAGCGAGCAATCGAATGCAGAAAAGATAGGCGGCCTCTCATCAGGCTCTTTCTGGAGAAAACTAAAATCAGGAAGAGTGAAAAAAATCGAAGACATTTTAAAGGAAAGAATCCTGGTGCTGGATGGTGCCATGGGCACGATGATTCAGCGACACACGTTGGAAGAAGCGGATTTCAGAGGAGAACGGTTTAAGAATCATAAGTATCTGCTGAAGGGAAACAATGATTTATTATCCATTACTCGCCCGGACATTATTAAAGACATACACAGGCAATACTTATTGGCGGGTGCTGATATTGTAGAGACGAACACCTTTAGCAGCACATCCATCGCTCAAGCTGATTATCATCTTGAAGAAATTGTTTACGAGTTGAATTATCAGGCGGCTAAAATCGCCAAAGAAGTAGCGCTTGAAGTAACAAATGCAAATCCCGACAAGCCGCGCTTTGTGGCCGGAGCTTTAGGCCCAACGAATAGAACAGCCTCCTTGTCACCAGACGTAAACAATCCCGGCTACCGGGCAGTTTCATTTGATGACTTAAGAATTGCCTATAAAGAACAAGTGAAGGGTTTGTTGGACGGTGGCGCAGATGTGCTTCTAGTTGAAACTGTTTTTGATACCCTTAATGCGAAGGCTGCAGTATTTGCCATTCAGGAATTTTTTGAAGAATCGGGCCAGCAAGTTCCAGTGATGGTATCAGGAACCATTACAGATGCCAGTGGCAGAACATTATCTGGCCAGACAACGGAAGCGTTTCTGATATCACTTTCTCACGTTCCATTATTGAGTATAGGTTTGAATTGTGCATTAGGGGCCGCGCAATTGCGTCCATATCTACAGGTGTTAAATGAAAACGCACCATTTTTTGTAAGTGCCTATCCTAATGCTGGTTTGCCCAATGAGTTTGGTCATTATGACCAAACACCAAAAGAAATGGGAGAGCAGATGGAAGAGTTTTTGAAAGAAGGACTGGTGAATATTGTTGGAGGTTGTTGTGGTACCACACCGGATCACATTCGTGTGATTGCTGAAGTGGCAAAAAAATATAAACCACGGGAGGTAGTTCAACATGCATAAACCATTAAAGCTTAGTGGCCTTGAGGCGGTTGTAATAACTGCAGGTTCTAATTTTGTGAATATTGGCGAACGTACCAACGTGACCGGTTCAGCTAGATTTCTCAAGTTAATCAAGGACGATAAATTTGATGAAGCGCTTGAAGTGGCCCTGGATCAAGTGAGGGGTGGTGCCCAGATAATCGATGTGAACATGGATGAGGGCATGCTTGATTCTAAGTCAGCCATGGTCAGATTTTTGAATCTGATGGCCTCTGAGCCAGAGATCTCCCGCATCCCGGTAATGATAGATTCTTCAAAGTGGGAGGTGATTGAAGCAGGTTTAAAATGCCTTCAGGGAAAAGGGATTGTGAATTCAATCAGCTTAAAGGGAGGCGAGGAAGAATTTATCAGGCAAGCGAAGTTAGTCAGGCGATATGGAGCGGCCACTGTAGTGATGGCTTTTGATGAACAGGGCCAGGCCGATACCTATCAGCGCAGGATTGACATTTGTAAAAGGGCCTACGATATTCTTGTTAATCAGCTGCATTTTCCTGCAGAGGATATCATTTTTGATCCCAATATTTTTCCGGTTGCCACGGGAATTGATGAACATCGAAACTATGCCCTTGATTTTTTTAAAGCAACCAAATGGATCAGAGAAAATCTTACCGATGCCCATGTAAGTGGAGGTGTTAGTAATGTTTCGTTTAGCTTTCGCGGAAATCAGAAGGTAAGAGAAGCCATGCACTCTGCTTTTCTCTATCACGCCATTCAGCATGGTATGGATATGGGAATCGTAAACCCAACCATACTGGAGGTGTATGATGAAATTCCAAAGGAGTTGTTAGAACGAGTTGAAGATGTATTACTTAATCGCAGAGATGATGCCACCGAACGTCTCCTTGAATTAGCAGAAACGGTAAAGGGATCTGCGAAGAAAAAAGAAGTAGATGATGAGTGGAGAAAGGCTTCAGTGGAAGATAGAATCACGCACTCACTGGTAAAGGGCATTATTGATTTCATTGATGCTGATACAGAAGAAGCGCTCCAAAAATACGGAAAGCCATTGAACGTAATTGAAGGCCCCTTGATGGCAGGCATGAACGTGGTGGGTGATTTATTTGGTGCCGGAAAGATGTTTTTGCCCCAGGTGGTGAAGAGTGCACGTGTAATGAAAAAGTCGGTGGCCTGGTTGACTCCATTTCTTGAAGAAGAAAAGAGAAGAAATGGAAACGTTGGGCAAGAAGCCGCTAAAATTTTGCTTGCTACCGTGAAGGGTGATGTGCATGACATCGGTAAGAATATCGTTGGAGTGGTATTGGCCTGTAACAATTATAACGTCATTGATTTGGGTGTCATGGTGCCGGCTGAAAAGATTCTGGAGGCGGCAAAACGAGAGAAAGTAGATGTGATCGGGTTGAGTGGATTGATTACTCCTTCTCTTGATGAGATGGTGCACTTTGCCAAAGAAATGGAAAGAGAAAAAATGGATCTGCCTCTTTTGATTGGGGGTGCTACCACTTCCCGTATTCACACTGCTGTAAAAATAGACCCCGTTTATTCAGGACCAGTAGTTCATGTATTGGATGCTTCCCGTTCGGTGCCGGTTGCGAGTGAGTTGATTAATCCTGCTACACGCAATGCCTTTAAAGCCAAAGTCAAGCAGGAGTATGTTGATCTTCGAAAAGATCATGAAGGGAGGCAGCAATTAAAGAACTACATACCGTTGGATAGCGCAAGAAAAAACAGGACTAAGATCGACTGGCCTCAAGTGTCATTCACTACACCGGCATTTACTGGTAGAAAAGAATTCGTGAGCTATCCATTGGAAGAAATAAGGAAGTACATCGACTGGACACCTTTCTTTCAAACCTGGATGCTGGCGGGAAGATATCCTGGCATTTTAAAGGATCCTGTGGTAGGTGTGGAGGCTAAAAAATTATTTGCTGATGCGAATACCATGCTGGATGAAATCGTATCGCAAAAGAGTTTACAGGCAAATGGAGTGGTGGCATTTTATCCAGCCGTAAACAGAGGTGACGATGTGGACTTGTCAATCCATGAAAATAAATCTACCGTTACATTTCACTTTTTACGTCAGCAAAATAAGAAGGCACAAAACCTTCCTAACTTTTGCCTGGCCGATTTCATTTCTCCCAATGAAGGGCAGGATTACTTTGGCATGTTTGCCGTAACGGCTGGCATCGGCATAGAGAAGTTGGTTGCAAAACATAAAGCCAATCAAGATGACTATTCTGAAATTATGGCCAAGGCATTAGCCGACCGATTGGCAGAAGCATTTGCCGAATGTTTGCATGAAAAAGTACGCAAAGAATTTTGGGGTTATGCTGCAGAAGAGAATCTTACCACTGAGAAATTGATTTCAGAAGAATACGATGGCATTCGCCCGGCACCGGGTTATCCGGCTTGTCCGGATCATACGGAGAAGAAATTATTGTTTGAATTGTTGGATGCTAACAAAGTGGGTATAACGCTTACGGAATCGTATGCTATGTATCCAGGTGCTGCCGTGAGCGGATTCTATTTCTCAAATCCCCATTCAAAATATTTTGGATTAGGAAAAATTGAGCGGGATCAGGTGGAAGATTATGCGAGAAGGAAAGGCATGAGCGTACAAGAAGTGGAGAAGTGGCTCTCACCAAATTTGTCTTATTGAAGTGTTCAGGTGTTGTGTATTCACGTGTTCAGGAATGAATAATTATGAGTAAGATTGAAAAATTCGAAGATTTGAAGTGCTGGCAATCGGCACGGGAGTTGGTTAAGCTTGTTTATATGGCGTGCGAAAAAGGTAAACTTGCTAAAGATTTTGAAACCAGAGGTCAAATAAAAAGAGCAGCGCTGAGTGTTATGAACAACCTTGCGGAAGGTTTTGGGCGAAAGAGTAATAAAGAATTTATACGGTTTCTTGACATAGCGCAGAGTTCATCCATGGAAGTTAAAAGTATTACCTACGCTCTTGAAGATTTGAATTACTTGTCAATCGATATTATTTCTGAAATCAGGATGCAAAGCGAGAAGACAAAAAGTATCACTCTTGGTTTAATTCGATATTTGGCAAACAAGAAGGTTGATAATCCAATCAACTAACCTGAATACTTGAACACATAAGCACTTCAATACATTTAAAATGAAAGTAGTAGATCATATCAAAAACGCGAACGGTAAAACGGTATTCACCATTGAAATATTACCACCGTTAAAAGGTGAGAATATTAAGAATCTGTTTGGTAATATGGACCCCTTGATGGAATTCAAGCCGCCCTTTATCGATGTTACCTATCACCGTGAGGAATATGTTTACAGAAAGAAGGAGGGAGGATTGCTGGAAAAGATTTCAACACGGAAAAGGCCTGGTACTGTGGGTATTTGTGCAGCCATACAGAACCACTACAAAGTGGATACCGTGCCGCATATCATTTGTGGAGGATTTAGTAAAGAGGAAACAGAGAATGCATTGATTGATCTTCACTTCCTTGGTGTGGATAATGTACTAGTGCTTCAAGGTGATGCCATTAAGAGTGAAAATCGTTTTGTAGCAGAGCCGGATGGATATAAGTATGCATCGGAATTATTGGATCAGGTGGCCAAGATGAACAAAGGACTTTATCTGGACGATGAACTGGAGAGTGCAGCTCCCACTAATTTTTGTATTGGAGTGGCAGGTTATCCGGAAAAACATTTCAATGCTCCCAACTTAAAAAGCGATCTCAAATATCTGAAACTGAAGGTAGATATGGGGGCGGAGTATATTGTTACCCAGATGTTCTTTGATAATAAAAAGTATTTTGATTTTGTAGATAAGTGTCGTGAAGCGGGTATTCATGTTCCTATTATTCCAGGGATTAAACCCTTAACGGGAAAAGCGCAACTTACGGTGTTGCCAAAAACATTTCACATCGATATTCCTGAGGAGTTATCTGAAGAAGCAGAAAAGTGTAAAGACAGCGCTTCGTTGAAGGAAGTCGGAATTCGTTGGGCAATTCATCAATCGAAAGAATTGATCCAAAGAGGAGTGCCAACACTTCACTTTTATTCCATGGGTAAATCTGATCCGATTTATCGTATTGCCAAAGAGTTGTTCTAATAAAAATGCCGATTGAAATCCAATCGGCATTTTTATTAGGCTTTCTTTCTTTTACTAAGGAATAGGAAACTCGTTCCCTTTAAAATCATTGGGATTGCATAGGGGAATGGTAGAATTCCATTTCGCATTAATAGCCTCGATGAACTTGTTTGCAAGATAGCCATATCCTCGGGCGTTGGGATGAATTCCATCCGTTGAAAAAGCACCGAAAGGAGGAGCAATGGAGGAAGTTAGGCTAGAAGCATTTATGATTACTGGCGCTGTTTTCAAATCCTTTAATATTTGGGCTGCATCTACTAAGATCAATCTGTCCGGAGAGGCATCCACGGAAGACTTTATTACGGTGTTAAATGCAGATATTCTTGATTGAATATCACTCACTTCTGAGCCAAGGAGAATATACTTATCCACCAAAGGCTCTGAAACACCAAGCGCACCAAACGTTCCGGTAGTACCTAATACAGCAGATGTTCCCAGTGGAATCAAATCGGTAGCAGTAGTTTGTCTTGCAATGGCGTAAGGAATCAACCCCGCATACGGACCCGTCATATAAGGAGTTAAATCTGTCAGCGTTTCATCTTTGATGAGAATTGCATTTTGCCCCGCCTTGTAGGTTAGTTTTCTTTTAGTGGCTTCATCGGCTGTGATGATAGCATTGGCAACCATTCCACCTAGAAAGGCATTATAATTATTGGCGAGGTTTGTTGTTAATGCAGCGGCAGTACCAGCATCCAATGGGATAGCATTATAAGGAACCAACGTGAAATGAGGGAGGCTAGTGATATCAGGAATATTGGCAACCACTCCTTTTGTATTTGCATTCGCCCCGAGAATAGTATTCAAAGCGATGGAATAAGCTCCGGCAAATGCACTGAAAGAAGTCAATGGTTTGGTTGGATCGTTTTGATCTGCACCATTTAGCGCATAACCAAGTGCATCATCAGCACCTAACCAGAACGTAAAAAATGTGCCACCACTTGCCAATGCAGCGGAGGCATCTGAAATCATGCTTGATCCCGTTGCTCCGTTTACGCTTGGAGTTGCAGCAAACCGCGCGAAAAAGGGATTGTAGTAAGGATTAGCGCCTGACGCAGGCCCGCTAGTGGCTGCAGCTAATGAAAGTTGTATGCTAATGCCATAGGCACCGAAGTTATTTAGTTTTGATTTATCTCCCGTGTAAGGGGTGATAGGGTCACCTGGAATAATGGGAGTAGGCTTTGGGCTTGATAGACCTTTTAGAATGAGCCTGCCTGCACTGCATGCTAGTGGGTTATAACACCCATTTGTAGCATTAATATCAGGCTGATTAAAGTCTCCACCGCCAACTTGTTTCAGTTGATTGGCAAGAATGGCAGGAAAGGAAGCTTGTTGACTAGCGTTATAAAGAGCACCGTTTGAGAATCCTGCCGTTAATGAACTTCCGATAGAAACCATTTTTGAAAAGGTAACTGATTCACCGGCACTTGGTTCAGGCAATTCCGGTAACGTATACTGGTCACATGCCCCCAGGAATGCTGCAGCAAGTAATATGATTGAGTATTTCTTAATGTTTTTCATAATCTTCAATATTGGAGGATTAATTCATTAGCTGATCGAACGTGATGGAAATATAATAGATGGCACCAATGGTAGGACCGCCATAGTTAAGGACGTATCGCGTATTAAGTAGATTTGACCCACCGAACTTTAAAACCGACTTCATTTCCTTTAGCCGGTAGCTCAACTGAGCATCGTAAGTACCAATGGCTGGCACATCACCTCTGGCAAATGAAGCAGCCCAATAGAACTTATCCTGCCAGCGATAATTTACATTAAAGCCTATTCGATCGGTAAGTTTTCGGTTACTGATTCCAATATTGAATTTGTGTTCTGGGGTATTGAATCCGTCAAATAAAAAATCAGAGCCTAAAGTCGTATTTAGCTTATTCCAGTTATAGTTACCGATTAGTTTATAACCTCTTGAAAGGCTATACTCCATGCCCAGAGCAATACCTTGTGAAGTGATTTTGCGATCATTAATATTAGTATAGACAGAGAATGTATTCTCTTTACCGGGAGTGGTGATCGGTGTCAATAGACTTTGACCATTCCGAACGTTTTGCTCTGTGATGGTGGTGGCATCCTGATCGATTACACCGGCTGATTTACGCACAGCAATTTGTGTGATAAAATGACTGATCTGATTTCTATAGTAGGCAATATCAATCATAAACCGATCGCCAATTAATCCCTTATAACCAAACTCGATGTTTCGTACCTGCTCAGGTCTTACCGCTTCAACGCTGTTGATTGGCTTTAATAAATCTATGGTGGCTGGATCTCCTAATGCTAAACCCGCATTGGCTCTACCACCGATCGCTGCCACATAGGCCGGGTTAGATAAGTTTTGAGTGATTCTATTAATATAATCATTAACCGAAGATAGCGTGTACGTTTGGCCGGGTACAAATACCTTATATTTTTCCGCATAATAAGGAAGGCCACCTAACAGGCGAGCTGACACAACATTCAAGTCGATATGCTGACCTTGGGTGGTGGGGTTTCTAAAGCCAGTTTGAAAGGAAGCTCTGAAATTATGTTTTTCAGCGACTGTATACACGGCAGAAATGCGAGGGTTGATTTGATGATTGAAGTTTTGATTTTTATCATAGCGAACAGAGCCCGTTAACTTCAACTTATCATCAAATAATCTCTTGGCGGCCTGCGCATAGGCACCCACTTCTTGAATAGTAATTTGATTACCGGGGCCATCAGCGAAAATGGTTCCATTTGAATTCAAGTCGTAGTATCTATAACTTG
>JAYVTB010000185.1:0-11043 GCA_043774805.1 Cyclobacteriaceae bacterium
ATCTCGCGAACGCGGATGAGTTACAAATTAAAATGGCACAAGGCGCGAAGCCTGGAGAAGGCGGCCAGTTACCGGGGGATAAAGTAGATGATTGGATTGGACGCGTGCGTCATGCCACACCTGGTGTTGGATTAATTTCGCCACCTCCCCATCATGATATTTATTCGATTGAAGATTTAGCTCAATTAATATTCGATTTAAAGAATGCCAATCGCAATGCGCGCATCAATGTTAAATTAGTTTCGCAGGCGGGTGTAGGCACGGTGGCAGCGGGTGTTGCAAAAGCAAAAGCGGATGCCATTTTAATTTCCGGAGCGGATGGAGGAACAGGAGCTTCACCTCTTAGTTCATTACGTCACGCGGGTTTGCCTTGGGAACTTGGTTTGGCGGAAGCACATCAAACATTGGTAAAAAATAATTTAAGAAGTCGCGTAACACTTCAGACAGACGGGCAAATTAGAACAGGTCGAGATATTGCTATTGCTACCTTACTAGGTGCTGAAGAGTGGGGAGTCGCAACGGCAGCCCTTGTGGTTGAAGGGTGCATCATGATGCGCAAGTGCCATTTGAATACTTGTCCGGTAGGTATTGCAACGCAAGATTCTGAATTGAGAAAGTTGTTTACAGGTGATCCCAATCACGTAGTAAACTTCTTTACCTTCCTGGCAACCGACTTACGTGAGGTAATGGCCGAACTCGGTTTCCGTACCATAAACGAAATGGTGGGCCGTGCAGATGTGTTGCGCGTTCGTCAAGACATTGATCATTGGAAAGTAAAGAAATTAGATTTATCACCAATCCTTCACTTTGAACCGGTTCGCGAACATATCGGTTTGTACAAACAGATTGAGCAAGATTTCGAATTAGAAAAAGTGCTCGATTGGAAATTAGTTGAAGCCGCACGGCCAGCATTAGATGAATGTGAACCGGTAACAGCGAAGTTTATTATTCGTAACACCGATCGCTCGACAGGAGCCTTGCTCTCGAATGAAATTTCAAAAAAATATAAAGCTGCCGGTTTGCCCGAAGACACCATTCATTTTCAATTTAAAGGTTCGGCCGGCCAAAGCTTTGCAGCATTCGTTGCTCCTGGTGTAACCTTCGAATTGGAAGGTGAGGCCAATGACTATTTCTGCAAAGGATTATCAGGAGGAAAATTGATTGTCTATCCTGACAAGGAATCAACTTTCAAACCGGAAGACAACATCATTATTGGTAACGTAGCATTTTATGGAGCAACATCGGGGGAGGCTTATATCCGAGGACAAGCAGGTGAACGTTTCTGCGTTCGTAACTCAGGTGTGAAAGCCGTTGTAGAAGGCGTAGGCGATCATGCTTGCGAATACATGACAGGTGGACGTGTTGTGATTTTAGGTAAGACCGGAAGAAATTTCGCGGCAGGAATGAGTGGAGGTACCGCTTATGTATTTGATCCGGAACATGCGCTCGAAAGGCTTTGCAATAAAGACATGGTAGAACTGGAAGCCATGGAAGATGAAGACAAAGTAGAGGTGAAATGCATGATAGAAAAGCATTTCAAATATACTGGCAGCGATCCTGCAGAGTGGGTGCTTGAGAACTGGGAAGTAGCCGTTGATCTTTTTGTGAAGGTAATGCCGAAAGATTACAAGGCCGTGCTCGCAAAGAAAAAAGTACGTAGCAGTCAGCCAGCGCTCACAGCAGTAGCAAAGTAGAGAACACAGACGACAACCAGAAAAGAAATAGAGCATGGGACAAGTAGATGGATTTATGAAGTTCAATCGCGAGATGCCGAAGAGCCGCGACCCCAAGGAAAGACTTAAAGATTACAAAGAGGTTTACACTCCGCTTGATAAAGAGAAGCTAAACAATCAGGCAGCGCGCTGCATGGATTGTGGCGTTCCATTCTGCCACAACGGATGTCCACTGGGTAATAACATTCCTGATTTTAATGATGCTGTGCATCAAGGAAAATGGGAAGAAGCTATTAATATACTGAGCAGCACCAATAATTTTCCAGAGTTTACAGGAAGAATTTGTCCTGCTCCATGCGAGGCGAGTTGTGTATTGGGCATCAACAACAAACCCGTTACCATTGAATATATTGAAAAGACAATTGCAGAACATGCCTACGAGAAAGGCTACATCAAAGCCAATCCTCCAAAAAACAGAACCGGTAAACGCGTTGCTGTAGTGGGCTCAGGCCCTGCAGGAATGGCCGCGGCTGCGCAGCTTAACAAAGCCGGACATTGGGTAACTGTCTTTGAACGCAGCGATAGAATTGGAGGATTGTTGCGCTATGGCATTCCTGATTTTAAATTGGAAAAGAAAGTACTCGATCGAAGAATTCGGTTGATGGAACAGGAAGGAATAATTTTTCGCACCAACTCACACATCGGTGTAAACGTAAGTGCAAAACATTTGAAGGATGAATTTGATGCCGTAATAATGTGTGGTGGTGCATCTGCTCCACGCGATCTTCCAATTCCCGGCAGGCAATTCAAGGGCGTACATTTTGCAATGGAATTTTTAACACAGCAAAATAAACGCGGTGCCGGAGATCGTATTTTCTCTGGCGAAATTTTAGCAACGAGTAAAAATGTATTGGTGATTGGTGGTGGCGACACGGGATCAGACTGCGTTGGCACCTCAAACCGACACGAGGCAAAAACCGTTACCCAAATTGAGTTGCTTGCCAAGCCTCCATTAGCGCGAAATGAAAACAATCCTTGGCCGCTATGGCCAATGATACTAATGACTTCCTCTTCTCACGAAGAAGGTGTGAATCGCGATTGGGCCATTCTCACCAAAGAATTTGTTGGTGATAATACGGGACGTCTTACAGGATTAAAATCGGTGAATATTAAATGGGGTGTGAATGACCAAGGTAAGATGGGATTTGAAGAAATTCCAGGAACAGAGCGAATCATTCCATGCGAACTCGCCTTACTCGCCATCGGTTTTGTTGGTGCAGAAATAGGTGGATTTGTTGGTGAATTAGGTCTCGATCTCGATGAACGCGGAAATATTAAAACTGAAAATTACATGACAGTCCAAGAGGGAATCTTTGCAGCCGGTGATGTGCGGAGGGGACAATCTTTGGTGGTATGGGCAATTTCAGAAGGTCGAGAAGCTGCACGCGCAATTGATGTTTGGCTGATGGGAACTTCAGCACTTGAGGCAAAGGATGAATCCTTTATTCATATTGAACAAGAAGCATAAGAAATTAGGAATTAAGGATAATAAAAAGACCTTTCGAACTCGAAAAGCCTTTTTATTGACAGTAAATTATGGAATTCGATAGTGTTACAGGAATATAATAACAAATCATGGTTACGATTAATTGTCACCCCATTAGCAGATAGCATATACCTTACCTAATATCAGAAATTAAAGACTACGGTCTGCTTTAATTCCTCACTTAGACTTAGTGCCACTGGGCAAGTTAATGCTGCGCGTTTCAATTTCTCCTTCTGGATTTCTGTGGCCACCAGATTATCATGTGTAAAAGTAATTTGGACTTCGGCAATTTTTCTTGGGTTCGATGCCATTACTTTTACAATATCAGCTTTCAATCCGGTCAAGTCGATATTTTCGCGTTCTGCCAAAATCCCCATGAGGGTCATCATACAACTGTTTAAGGAGGCACAAGTAAGGTCGGTAGGGCTAAAAGCTTCACCGCGACCATTATTATCGATTGGAGCATCGGTAATGATTTTATTGCCCGATTTTAGATGTACGACCTCTGTCCGTAAACCACCTATGTAAAATGCATTCATCGAAACCATATATCAATATCTTTAGGTTTTATCTTTGCGTTAGGAAAATTAAAATCTAAATTTATTGCAAAGAAACCAGTTGCCTTACTTCCATTGAAAAAGATTTCCATTTCCATCTTTGCACTTACGCTTGTCTTTGTAGGGGGATTTGCCCAAACACAAGATAGTTATGAGTATCAATCAGAGTTTACGTGGGGCATTACAAAAAATAATGCAAGCGGGTTAATTGGAGGGTTTACCTTTAAGAAAGCAAAAAAGCTTAATGATAAAGTATTGGAGACTTATGGGCTTGAGCTTGTCAATGTAAAACACCCACAGGAAGTTAGAACTACTTCTATTCAAACTGGTAACTTTTATATTTTTGGAAAAAGCAATCATCTCTATTCTTTTCGTTTTCAATATGGACGTGATGTAATTCTCTTTAAAAAGGCTCCGCAGCAAGGTGTAGAAATAAAAGGCGTGTTTGCGGTTGGACCATCAATTGCCTTACAGGCTCCCTATTATATTGAAATTGCCGGAGATAATGGGGACATTAATACCCAAACCATCCAATATAACACCAGCATATCCGCATTGAAAATTTTAGGCACTGGTCGCTTACTAGAAGGATTGGGTGAATCAAAAATAAAAATTGGTGGAAATTTTAAGGCTGCGATGAATTTTGAATTTGGTACGGTAAAAAGCCAGGTTACAGGCTTTGAGGCAGGGTTTCTACTAGATGCTTACACTTCTAAAATTGAACTCATGCCTGCAGCCAAAAAATATTCTGTTTACCCCACGCTTTTCATCACTTTATTTTATGGAAGCCGGAAATAAGGCAGTAAAAATTTATTTACAAACTGTGACCTTTTTATATCTTTGGAGTTCTAAGCTCAATTAATTTCAACTTATGGAACCTAAAAAGACAGAAAAAGCTGACCTTACTAATAAATCATTCTTATTTTTCAGCATCGGCCTTGTGTTTAGTTTGCTTATTTCAATCATGGCTTTTACCTATAAAGTTTTTGATGATGTTTCCGCAAAAGACCTTAATAAAAATCAATCTATGGTAGAAGAGATCATGGAAGTTCCTCCTACAGATCAACTTCCTCCCCCTGCCATCGTAATTCAACAACCACAAATTATTGAAGTCCCTGACGAAAAGAAAATTGAAGAAGAGATTGATATCAACATGGATACTGAAGTGCAGGAGGATTCTAAGGCGGAAGAACTGGTCATACAACCAGATGAACCTAAGGAAGACGTTGATCAAATCTTCTCAATTGTGGAAGAACAGGCTGTTTATAAGGGGGGGTTAGGAGCTTTCTATGAATTTGTATCGAAGAAAATAAAGTATCCAGCCCAAGCGAAACGGATGAATATTGAAGGCAAAGTTTTTGTTGAGTTTGTAATTGAGCGCGATGGAAGATTAACCGATGTAAAAGCCATTAAAGGTATTGGTGGCGGTTGTGATGAAGAAGCTGTTCGCGTGGTAATGAGTTCGCCAGGATGGAATCCAGGTAAACAACGAGGTAAACCAGTTCGTACCCGCTTTGTTATCCCTATCAAATTCACATTACAATAAAGTTTTATGATGTTTATACAACAAAAAGGCCATCCTAGCAGGATGGCCTTTTTGTTGCCCAAACTTTTTATTTCAAAAATAGAATTTACTAATGCAAGTAGGGTTGGCCAGTCGAAATGAAATCGATGGAGGTATGAGTCAATTCACTTCAAGCGTTATGTTATATTGGAATGACGTTTGATTGCATCGCAGCTCTCATTAGCAAGGTGACACCACGATTAACCATTAACCATTCACGATTTACATAACACTAGATAAGGCCTTTCAAAGCAATTTCAAAAGAAGCTTGAGCTATACCCGTTTTTTGTGGATTTGCATCATGTGTTTTATTCATGGCGTTTCGAATGATTCTGGAAATATCATTGAATATCGCGGCATCGTCCATGCTCACTTCATTTTCCATAAAATACGCAAAGACGCGTGCCATTCCACAATTGGCGATGAAATCCGGAATGACAGAAAATTTTTCATCCGCGTATAAGCCGGTTGTACCAAAAAATATTTCAGGATCGGCAAATGGCACATTCGCTCCACATGAAAAGACTTCAAGCTTTGATGCCATCATACGATCAACTTGATCTTTTGTAATTAAACGAGATGCTGCTGCCGGAATAAAAATTTCAAATTCAAGATCCCAGATTTTTTTATTTACGTCATCAAATGGAAGCATGGCATTGGTTACTAATTTATTTCCCTTTCGGTTTACAACTAATTGCTTCACCTCTTCCAGAGAAAATCCGGATTGATTGATCACCCCACCTTCATGACTTATGATGCCGACAATCTGTACACCAGACTGTGCAAGATAAAATCCCGCGGCAGCGCCAACATTTCCCCAACCTTGAATCACAGCTCGCTTACCTTTCAGCTCGCCTCCCCATAATTCATAATAATGTTTCACGGCTTGCGCCACTCCAAAGCCAGTACACATATCGGCCACTGTGTATTTCATTTTCAATGATGGAGTGAAAAGTTCGTCTTCAATTAATTTAACAACACCGCGCCTTAATTGACCAATGCGATTTACTTTTTGTGGTTCTGTAGGTTTATAGTGACCAGTGAATACACCTTCTTGTGGATGCCAAATGCCGACATCTTCTGTAATAGGAATGACTTCGTGAATTTCATCCACATTCAAATCACCACCCGTTCCGTAGTAATATTTTAACAAGGGCATAACAGCGAGATACCATCGTTTCAATACATCTTGTTTGCGCGGATCGTTTGGATCGAAATTGATACCAGACTTTGCACCTCCAATGGGCGGACCTGATACAGTAAATTTTACCTCCATGGTCTTGGCGAGCGATTCGACTTCTCGCTTGTCAAGACCTTTGCGCATGCGTGTTCCTCCACCAGCGGCACCTCCACGTAAAGAATTTATAACGACCCAACCTTCCGCTTCCGTTTCGTTGTCTTTCCATTCGAATACAATTTCGGGGCGTTTATTTTCAAATTTTTGTTGTAATGCTCGCATGGCTTTGAAGGTAAAACAAGAATTATAATTTTTAGAATCCGATCAATGCACCACCGCTGTTATCTCGTGAAGCATGGGTTACACTTTTTAAACAGTTTGCTTCATCGCGCACGCGCAATACACCAAGAAAAGCAAACACTAATGCTTCTTTAAAGTTTACAACATCATCTTCGGGCATTACGAGTGTGGCATTGTCGCCACAATGTTCGAGTAGTTGAGCCATTAAGAAGGAATTGAAAACACCTCCACCGGTGCAAAGTACAACTGTACTTTTTTTAGAGCCAATGGCAATAGCAATTTCTATCGCGGCTGATTCAACCAATGTTCTAAGTTTATCCTCTAAAGAAGATTTTGATCGATTGAGTACTGGAACGATTTTCTTTTCAAAAATTTCGCGCCCAAGCGATGGTCTTTCATTTCGAATACCAGCATATACTTTATTCAAGGCCTTAAGCAGTACACGATCTATTTCTCCGCTTGCTGCCCGTGCTCCACCGGCATCAAACTCTTTTTTTAAATTGGCCATTAGATAATTCAACCCCATATTGCAGAAACAAATATCGTAAGCAATACGCTTACCCTTAAGATCTACCGAAAGGTTTGCAATGCCGCCTAGGTTTAGACAAATATCAAATTCAGAAAATAAATGAGCATCACCTACCGGAACAAGAGGTGCGCCTTCACCTCCCAAGATAACGTCCATGTTTCTGAAATTATAAATGACGGGTAGGTTGGTTACAGCGTGAATGCCCATGCCGTTTCCGACTTGAAAGGTTAAACCATTTTTTGGTTGATGAAAAATGGTATGACCATGCGATGCAATAAAATCAACGGACTTAATTTTATTTTTTAAAATGAAGGATGATGAAATCTCACCTAAATATTTTCCATAGGCAACATCGAGTATCAATAGAGAGGCAGATGAAAGAGTATGCGCTTCTGCCAGTTTCTTTTTCCATGCTGCAGGATATTTTATGGTTTCAGCCTGGTCAATTGCATGCGTCCAACCTGCTTCATTTTTCTGAAACGTGCAACATGCCACATCCACACCATCAAGTGATGTACCCGACATGATGCCGATAACTTTATATTTCTCTTTCGAATCCATACTTTTAAACTTATTTGATAAAACCCTGTAGATGAACCTGGTTATTGACTACGGAAACTCTTCCGCCAAGGTAGGTATTTTTGATCACCACAAATTGGTGCGCAAAGAAGTGTTTGCCAAAGCATCTTCGCTGCAAATTTTCTTAGAAAACTTTTCTGCCGATTGCATCATCGTTAGTTCAGTGACTACCGAAGCGGCACTTGTTTCTTCGTGGGCAAAACAGGTGAAAGAAAAATACATTCTTACGCATTCGCTTCCATTGCCTATTAAAAATGGATATGCTACTCCCATGACTTTGGGTGCTGATCGGATTGCAGGAGCGTGTGGTGCGTATCAACTTTTTCCTGAAAATCCGTGTCTGGTGATTGATGCCGGCACATGTATTACATATGATATCATTGATCTCAAGGGAGTTTTTTTAGGAGGAGGTATTTCCCTTGGGTTGTCCATGCGCTTCGATTCGCTTCATACTTTTACAGCAAAGTTGCCGTTAATGGGCGTAATTGAACACGCTCCACTTATTGGTAATAGTACCGAGACCTGTATTCAAAGTGGTGTTATTAATGGAGTGATTGAAGAAATGAATGGAATTATTAGTCGGTATCAAGGGAAATTTGATGGTTTACAGGTGATTTTATGCGGAGGTGATGCCCGTTTTTTTGAAAACAAATTGAAAGCGTCCATATTTGCGCTCCCAGAATTAGTATTAAGCGGGTTAAACAGCATTTTAATTTATAATGTCAATCAGTAAGAAGTCTTTTTTGTTATTCGCTGTTGTGGTCGCTTCGGCAAATGTTTGGGGTCAATCGGCCCGTTCTCCTGTCTCTAGTTTTGGTATTGGTGAGCCATATGGTAATTCACTTGCCCACAATCAGGGAATGGGCGGAATTGGGGTTAGCCAACCTCAGTACTGGCATGCCAACAATCAAAACCCTGCGTTGTTGGTTTTTAATTATTATACAGTTTTTGAAGCAGGTATACATGGTGAAAAACGGACATTAAGTGGGGACACAACAAAAAGTGAAACCAATGTTGGGGGAACACTCAATTATTTAATTACCGTTTTTCCAGTGAAAGCAAACCGATGGACAACATCGGTAGGCCTTATGCCCTATACTAATATAGATTATGGGTTTGAATATTCTGATTCAGTACGAGACATAAGTTCAAACATTGCGAATGATTCTGTCTATCAAAGCGTGTTGGATAAAGGATTTGGTGGGCTTTCACAAGTCTATTGGTCAAACGGGGTTCGGTTAAATCCTGATATGAGCGTAGGTCTTAAGGCAGCGTTTGTTTTTGGTTCCTTAGATTACACTCATCCAATTTTACTTAACAATACGGGTCAGCCTGTTCCCTATATCGTTACAACTGAACAAAAAATTACAGTTAAGGATTTTACCTTGGGATTGGGCTATTCATTTAGTAAAGATTCGCTGTTTAAAAATAAGGATTACCGATTGAGCATTGGTGCTGTTTACAATTTTGGCGTAAATCTGAAAGCGAAAATGGCATCCAATTTTTTCAGTACTACATTGGCAGGCGATACTATAGAAAAGCAAGTAGTGGCTACCCAAAATGATAATATTTATGTCCCACCCTCTTATACTGCTGGAATTTCATTGAGTAAAGGGTTAAAATGGGCTTTTGGAACAGAGTTCAACTATCAGGATTGGTCGAACTTTAAAAGTTTAAATACCGATAATGAAAAAGGTCGTGGAAAGCAGTACAAAGTTTCGCTGGGTGGGGAATATACTCCAGATGCCTTGGCATTGGAGAGTTTTTTCAAGCGGATTACCTATAGAATAGGCGGCAGTATTGAGCAATATCCTTTTTTAGTGAATGATAAGGAGTTAAAGGATTTTGGCATTAATTTTGGCTTATCATTACCAGCTGGTCGATCCAGTTTAGATTTAGCCTTTAAAGTAGGAAAGCGTGGCGATAAAGCCGTAAACGTTTTGGAGGAAAGCTACTTTAAAGTGTATTTAGGCATAACATTCATCGACCAGTGGTTTGTAAAAAGAAAGTTTGATTAGATATGAAACAGAAAATGAAAACAACAATCTTAACTGCCATATTTTTAATGGCCTTATTGTTTAGCGATAACAATGGATTTGCTCAATGCAAAACTGTTGTCTGGCCAGACAACCCTGAGTTAAAAGCCAAAGTAGAAGAAAGTAAGGTTCTCTATGAGGACGCGTTGAAAGGAGGACAATATAAACAAGCTGAAATTCCATTGAACTGGCTTTTAGTTACGGTACCTAATTTGCACAACAGTATCTATATCAACGGTGCAGAAGTTTTCGATAAGTTGGCCGGTTTGGAGAAAGACCCAGCACGTAAGCAAGTCTATATTGATTCATTATTGATAATATATGATCTGCGCATTAAGATCTGTGGAGAAGAAGCAACAGTAACAAACAGAAAAGCACTTTCTTTTTTAAAGTATAATCTTCAAAGTAAGCCAGAAGAAGCTTTAGCGCTAATGGATAAAGCGTTTGAACTGAATGGGAACAATGTAATGGATGGTTCTTTACTTCCCTACATGCAAGCTGTAAAAGTGAATAAGCAAAAAGTAAAAAAACTAACTGACGATCAGGTGATTGAACGCTATGACAGAGTGATGAATGTGTTAGATGCGAAAATTAAAAAGGCACAAAGCGAGGGCAAGGATATCGCAAAATACAGTCAGATGAAAGACGAAATAGACAAAATCCTAATTGGCATTGTAAAGGTTGACTGTGAATTTGTGAAGAAAAATCTTGAACCAAAATTCAAAGCAAACCCAACCGATATAGTTTTAGCAAAAAAGATATTTGGTTTTATGCTTCAAGGAAAATGTACTGATGATCCACTTTGGTTAGAAGCAGGTGAGGCAATCCATAAAGGCACACCAGTTGCTGATCAGGATTGTGGTTTAGCTAAAAACTTGAAATAGGCTTCCGATATTTGCGATTTCGGATCCGACAATTTGGTTTCAGGCGAAGCATCGATCAGCGGTGTCGCTCCCACCAGCGGAAGATTTAGCAAGCGCTCGACGTCACCGGGGAAGCGGATCCCTTCACCGATCGTTTCAAATGCAAACACCGCTGCACCAGAAATCAGCAACCCAGCGATCAGCAAAACCAGGATATTG
>JAYVTB010000186.1:0-2473 GCA_043774805.1 Cyclobacteriaceae bacterium
GCAGGCACGCGTGTTCGCAGTGAACAAATATGAAAACCGAAGAGAGAAATTCAAAGGACTGCGATGCTTCTGAAAGGTGTAGATGAACGCTTCAATGAAGGGCTTGTATTCAAAAAATATTCACAGTCATTCAGTTAGCTATCACAACTTGAGAATGGGTTTAACTGAAAATAATTTTAAAATTTTTTGTGCGATTAATTTGGTGACTTGGGTACAGTCAATTCAGACTTTTAATGATTAAACCGTTACGCATTATAAAAGCCCGGTTGCCTGAGGGCAAATCGCTTAGGATTTAACCACGCCTGAAATGATTGGTTTTGGGTAGGCAAGAATCACTTAAAAAGTCGGTAAAAAACCATATTAAGGGAATTTTTAAAAACTTTTTTGCATTTCTAAAGCCGCGGTTTACCTTTGCAGTCCATTTTTAAAACCCACCAAGAAAATGTACGCCATTGTTGACATAGCCGGCAAGCAGTTTAAGGTCGAGAAAGACCAATATATCTACGCCCCCAAAATAGATGGCGAGGCCGGCAGCGCAGTAAAATTCGATCAGGTTTTGTTGATTGAAAACGACAGCAAGATAACCGTTGGAACACCCGTTCTGAAAGGTGCCTCTGTATCTGGTAAAATTCTGGACGAAGAAGTAAAAGGCGACAAAGAAATCGTATTCAAGAAGAAGCGCAGAAAAGGCTATGCTAAGAAGACTGGCCACCGCCAGAAGTACACCAAAATAATGATTGAGGCGATTGCTGAATAACTAACAACCAATAACGAACAACTAGGTCATGGCACACAAGAAAGGCGAAGGAAAAGTAAAGAACGGCCGCGAATCGGAAAGCAAACGCTTGGGCGTGAAAGTGTATGGTGGTCAGAAAGTGGTTGCCGGTAATATTATAATACGTCAGCGTGGCACCAAACACCATCCTGGTAAAAACGTGGGCATGGGTAGAGATCATACCCTGTTTGCTTTAACAAATGTATTAGTAGCCTTCAAGAAAAGTCGTGAAAACAGGTCTTTTGTAAGTGTTGTTGCTGAGGCGTAATCTTGACTTAAACTCGTTGTAATAATTGATAACGGATCCCTCATTGAGGCCAGTTACTTTATTTGACAATTCCTAAATGGGCATAGACTATAATTTTTCTTTATTCAAAGGGTCCTAGTTAGTCACCAGGTAGTCTTCATGTACCGGTTTTAAACTTTGAAAGGCTTTACATTTAAAGCGGCTGACTTCGTTTCTGCTTAACTTTTTTGCCTCAGAATGCCCCATTTCCAATCGATTATCATTGGGATAGAACAAAACAGAGCAAATGCAGGTGATACATTTTTAGTAGCCATTCGATGACGATTGTGATGAATATGGAGAAGAACAAGAATGTAGTTTTTCTGAAGACGTTAGATCCTTAAAGACTGCGCTTTTAGGCAGTCTTTATTTTTGGCCTTAGCAGGTGGCTAAGATGCTACCTGAGTTTAGGGTATTTTTTACCGGTAAGCAATTCGAATAGATTATTTGGGCTTATTAGGCTCCAATTGGGGGGTGGCAGTGAGAAATAATTAATGAGCAGATTGGTGTTTGGGTTATTTATTAACTAATTTCAAGCCCTAAATTTTTTTATTTACTAAACCAAAACCTATGAAGAAGATTTTACTACTATGCTTCTCATTCGTTTTTGCGTCTTTCACAGTTCTTGCGCAAGATCGGGTGATTTCAGGGAAGGTGACCTCAGTTGATGACGGATCAAGCCTTCCTGGTGTGAATGTGGTGCTGAAGGGCACAACAAATGGTGCAGTTACCGATTCAGATGGTAACTACAAGGTATCTGTTCCTGGTGCCGGTGGAACTCTGATTTTCTCATTCATTGGCTTCAAGGCCATGGAAGTTGAAGTTGGAGATCGATCCGCAATTGATGTTCAATTGGAACAAGATATTCAACAACTGAGCGAAGTTGTTGTTACAGCGTTGGGTATATCTCGTGACGTTAAGTCACTACCGTATGCAAGCCAGCAGGTTACTGCAGATAAACTAGTTATTGCCCGTTCAAACAATATTAGCGATGCCTTGGCGGGTAAGGTGGCAGGTATTCAGGTAAGATCTCAGGCAGGCGGTAAACTGGGAAGTAATTCATCAATAAGGATTAGAGGAGCCAATTCATTAGAGGATAAAGGCCCGTTATTCATTCTTGATGGAACCCCGGTGAGTTCTGAGGATATCAACCCTGATGACGTTGAAACTACTAACGTTTTGAAAGGCCCGGCAGCAACAGCTTTGTATGGACAAAGAGGTGATGGTGGCGTTATCATGCTAACATCAAAAAGAGCAAAGAAAGGTGCAGGAATGGGAATCACTGTAAATCAGAATTTTTTTGCTGAAAAGGTTTATATTCTTCCCAGACAGCAGAATTCATATGCGGGAGGAGCTTTTTCAGAACTTGCACAGTTTTCTTATCAACCAGGCATGCCTACCGAATGGCAAGC
>JAYVTB010000187.1:0-46164 GCA_043774805.1 Cyclobacteriaceae bacterium
TTAAGACGGTAGGATGGCGCGAGACGGTATCCCGATAAGACTGGCTAGCTTCACTATGAAATGCTTTTCATAGACGCCTCTGCTGCTCCCGCGGGATCCCGGCTCTCATTTTCTTAAAGAGCAAACGATCACAATTTGTATTTCGGCCGGGATGACAGCGTTGTAGTTGAGGATGAGTAATTCAAAAATCAAAGTCAAAAGTAGAAAGTTAAAAGTTGAAAGTCGTGGAGCTATCTCCTTCAACATTCGTCAATCGTCATTCAATTTTGAATCATTTCAGTTTCGGGAGGATACCCAATGTAAAGGGATTTAACCTTGCGGTGATGGACGGACGTGTTGACGGCACCCACTGGTTCCGATGCAACGCCTGGATGTATTCCTGTACTTCCTGGTCTTTGCTCTCATCATTGAAGGTGACGGAAACTCCTTGATGACCCAACGCCTGCAATATGGACGCTATATATTCTTTCCCTTCGGCTTCAGCCTGAATCAATATCTGGTGGGCGATGGCACGATGACGGGCAGAATCCAGCTGAGCCTGAATGGCGGCACTCATATACTTGCTCACTTGTGGATATAAGTCTTTGCCCACGTGCAGTTGAAAGCCGCGCGTTTCGCGAATGGTCATGTTATTGATCTCGCACACGGGCTCATTGAGGATGGCATGTGGCAGAACCACGCGCTGAAGGGTGTCGTGACGATACTCCAACTTAATGTCTTTGAGGTTAAGGAAGGCGGTTACGGTAACAGGCACTTGCACGATAGCACGAATGGGTTTGCCCGGATCATTCTTGCGGTGGAGCAGGAAGATGTCATGATACTGGTGTTTCACCAAATGCAGCTCACGGATGGAGAGGATTTGCTCGAGGGTAAGTTGCTGGGGTGCTGGGTCAGGCGCTACGTGGTGGTAGAAAAGTCCGCCAAGAAAGGCGGCAACGATTAAGCCGATGATGATGAGTGTGGGGACGATGGTTTTCATTTTGTTTGGGGTTTAAGGGCTCATTTGGATATTTATTGATTTAATGATTTGTTGATTTAAGATTTGTTGATGGGATGATCTCAGATTTTATAAAGAGCCTCTGCGCGCATAGCTGCGGCAGAGGTCTTTAATTTGAGGTGCTACACATGATGATTGGGTTTTAGTCTAACTTAATAGCTTTCACTTGCGCATACTGTGCACTGTTATACCCGAAGATGCCCCTCAGGTACTTCTTTACCGCTCGTGCGATCACCACGATCGATTCACCTTTACCACGCGTGAGTTCATTGCGTTGCACGCGGGCATTGCTCCATGGCACTCGTGCCGCAATAACACGTTGGTTGAGGCTGTGCAATTGTTCCACCTTTTTGGTCAGCGCCTCTATGGTAAGCGCTGATTCATTAGCCTGGTAGTGCGGCTCCATGGCTACCGTTTGCACAAGCTTCTCAAACCAGTCGGCTTTACTTGCGTAGGCCAACTGAAAGCGAGCATGTTTCACCGGTGTTGGTTCAGTGGTTGTCGCACCCGCCTTTTTCAAGTTGGGCTTGGTGGACATCCTACGTCCCTCAATTTCACGGATCAACATGCGGGCATCCGCCAGCTTTTCTGCGGATGCTCCGGATGCCTCAAGTATACGCATCACACTTGCCGCGAGCGCAGGTACCTGATCGAATACCTGCCTGCGCGTATTCACTTCGTTCTCGAAGTGCACCTTGGTCTCTTTCACTTTTTCAAGTACCTGGCGGACCGCTTCCAATTGTACCTGAAGATTTTCAATGCGAAGGTTTTGGCGGCCGGGATTGTACTTACCTTCGTACCCGGTGCAGAAGCCGATCAACTCGTTGAAGGCCTGCATGGTTTTGACTGTTGTCATATAAATTTGTTTTATAGTGCTTACAACGCAATACCACCAATATAACGTTGTGTTTATCCCTTACTTTTTTTAAAACTTTATTTTTGAGTGAATGCCCAACTCAAAGGGGATTGGCACGTTTAAATACGCTGAAATTTAAGCCCATCAACATTCTTCGCTGAATGGAATTTATATTCGCCTGATGACATGAAATGAGCAGAGCCAGATCAACACACTTTTCCGGGCAGCGCCAGAGACAAAACGTTGGTGGTTGGTAACAATTACTTCTACGTGTAGTAGCAAACACTTTGGTCCTTGGTAGCGATTACTCTGGTGCTTAGTCTCTTTTACTTTAATGCCTTGTCGCAAACACTTTGGTGCCTGGTCTCTTTTACTTTGGTCCTTGGTAGCAATTGCTTTAGTGCTTGGTCTCTTTTACTTCAGTGTCTTGTAGCAAACACTTTGGTGCCTGGTCGCTTTTACTTTAGTCCTGGGTAGCAATTACTTTGGTGCTTGGTCTCTACAACTTTAGTGGCTGGTAGCAAACACTTTAGTCCTTGGTAGCAATTGCTTTAGTGCTTGGTCTCTTTTACTTCAGTGTCTTGTAGCAAATAGTTTGGTGCTTGGTCTCTTTTACTCAAACACGAGGGTTGTTTGGAACACAACACTCCAACTAAAAATAGCAACTCCAATCCCGAGCGGTAAGCTTGGAGAATGTTATTAGATGAATAAATCCTCAAAGCAGCACCGCACTAATAAAGATGCTCGCACGAGCGAAGGATCTCCTGATCGGGAAACCGGGGTACCCGCCTATGTTGGTGTTCTCACCAACATACCAACTTCAGTCCAGTTCGTTGGTGAAAACACCAACGAAGGTAAGGAGAAACCCGGTTTCTTCCGGGGAGATCCTTCTCTGCCAGTGTTGGTGTTTTCACCAGTACCAACTGTTCATGTGTTCGTTGGTGAAAACACCAACGAAGGCAAGGATGCTCGCACGAGCGAAGGATCTCCTCATCGAGAAACCGGGTTACGATTTGGGGGATCCTTCGCTAGTGTAGTGTCAATGACGAAACCTATTATCGAATTACCTGCGCGGCTATAATGCTTTGCTGACCGCTCTGGATTGGGGTTTCATTAAGGGGTTGTTTGGAACACAACATACAAAAAGTAACTCCAATCCAGAGCGGTAAGCATGGAGAATGTTATTAGATGAATAAATCCTTAACGCAGCAGTGCACCAATAAAGATGCTCGCATAAGCGAAGGATCTCCTCATCGAGAAACCGGGCTACGATTGGGGGGATCCTTCGCTGGCGTAGTTATAGGGATGAAACCTATTATCGGATTCATTACCCTGCTACCGGGCTCCGCTTTGCCGCTCTGGATACCGTTAAATGTACGGGCAAATCTTTTAAGCCTACCCTTTCCACCATTCATCACGATCATCTTCATCATCAACACCATAATTAAAGGGTTTGCCTTTCTCATCGTCATAATCCTTATCAAGGTGATAAGGGTAGTACTTCATCCAATCGTCCTCGTATTTCCTTCGGATGTATTGAACTTCCATTTCCAGTGCACGGGCGCGCTCCTCTTCCGGGGTTAGCTCTTCATCGATGCATGGTAAAAAAAACTCTTGATAAAAAGCACATTGACAATAGTCGCCAAGCGCACAAGTTTTTGCGGCCGTGCCAGGCTTACACATTTCAAAGAATCCCATGTGCCATTGTTTCAATTTTACGTCTTGATTCAAGTTCTGTCGAATCGTTTCGTATTGAATTTCTTCCGGCACTGCGATTTGTAAAACAAAATGACAATTGCAGGCATCCAGCATTTTAATTAAAGCTTGCAACAACACACCAACTTCAACACCCTTCAACATAGCAACCGGTGGTAGCATTTCCGGTGTGATGCAAGTCCAATCGCACAAGTTGCGAACAGGGGCGCTGGCCTCTTCTGCTTCCGGACTTATCCAATCGCGAAGCGACAGCTCCTTTTCTGCAAAAGGAAGGCTCAAGTTGTTAGTAGCCGATTCTATATCGCCAAGTAATTGTTGTATGTATTGCTGCATGGGTCGTCTATAGTTGCAAATCAAGTTCTACTATGCCATCATCGCGTTCACAAACACTTCCACATACTCCTTCATTTTTAAAATAATCCGTTCACCTATGCCCCTGGCTTGCAAGATGCTGGGTCTGTCGCCCAGACATTTTAGTACTTCATCGCGCAGGGGGTCCTGGCCGCTGAAGATGTAGGCATCTATTAACGCTTTGAATTGCTCTTTGTCGAGGTGTTCATCATCGCAGAGTTTAGCGAGAGCAAGTACTTTTTGATCTTGCCAGTACTTTTCAAATTCGTCCTGGATGCTATCGGCATCTTCAATGTGCGGAAGGTTTTCGGCAATGAACTTTTCTATTAGTTCGCGTTTGCTGCGCAACGTTACTTCGCCACCTAATAATTCCAGTATGGCTTTACGCTGCTGCTCGGCTTCCGATTTTTTCGCTTGCTTTAGTTTGGCCAGTAGCTTGATGATGTAGGCTACATTAATCTGATCGCGATGGATCAGTTCCAATTCAAAATCAATGTCCTCTAAAATCGAAGTCTTCTGTTTGGCGTTGTCTCGCTTTACCTTGTCGTATAAATCAAGGTATTTGGTTTTGTAGTTTTCAAAGGTCTGCTCATCAATACCAAGCCCTTCCCAACTAAAATCAGTGTACGATGCCAACACGTTCTTAGCTCGTAACAGTGCTCTAAAGGCTTGGATAAAAGCAAGCTCGTCTTCCTCAGATACTAAATCCGCTACGCTTTGCCAGGTAGGAACCAGCTGCAATAAGTTCTTGAGTGCCTCATCAAACTTTTTGGCAATTGCTTCATAGGGTGGCAAGATGATTTCTTCTATGGCCTCTTTGTTTGAGAAGAGCGTAATCGCTTTGTCCGTTGCTTCTTTCAAATTGCGGAAGCACAAGATGTTGCCTTGTGACTTTTGTTCCCCTAAGATTCGGTTAGTTCTGGAATAAGCTTGTATCAAGCCATGATGCTTCAGGTTCTTATCTACATACAGTGTATTGACTTTCTTGGCATCAAAGCCAGTGAGCAGCATATTCACGACCAGCACTAAATCCAATCGATCTTTTTCATCATTGAAACTATCCTTCTCCCTTTCTTTTAATCGCTTGCTGATGTCTTTGAAGTAGTTCTCAAACTGTTGGCTATCCTTGGTAGAGAAAGCGGTGCCATATTGCGCGTTGTAATCGCCAATGTATTCTTCCAGTTTATCGCGCGTGTGGCTCGACTTATAAGCTATCTGAGGATCGGCCGCCATTGATAATTCTTCTTCCGGCAAAAAATCCCCGGCCTGATCATCTTCTTCATTGGCACCAAATGTAAAAATGGTGGCAATGCGAAGATCGTGTTCTCCGGCTGCTTTCTTTCTCTTGAAGATCTCGTAGTACCTGATTAAGGTATCAATGCTGGCGGTAGCAAATAAGGCGGAGTATTCTTTGTTAAATGTTTTCTGGCCGTGGTAGGCCATGATGTAATCGGCAATCTTTTCTAATCGCTTTTCATCGTTCAACACTTCGGCTCTGTCAATATCTTCTACCTCAATATCAATAAGGGTTTTTCCTTTTTGTTTGTACTTGCCCACATACTCAATACCAAAACGCAAAACATTCTGATCGCGGATGGCATCGGTGACCACGTATTTATGAAGACAGTTGCCAAATAAGTCTTTCGTAGTGCGTTTGCCTAGTTCGTTCTTATTCGCATTATCGGCAAAAATGGGTGTGCCGGTGAAGCCAAAGAGCTGAGCCTTTTGAAAGTAGCTGGTAATCCGCTCGTGCGTTTCGCCAAACTGCGAGCGATGGCACTCATCAAAAATGAAGACAATTTTTTTATCTTGTAAGGGAGTTAGTTTCTTTTCGTAATGGGCCTTGCTGATGGCATTGTTTAGTTTCTGAATGGTCGTTACAATTAATTTTGTTTGATCTGTTAATTGATTCACCAACAAGAAAGTGTTTTCTGTTCCACTTACGCTGTCTTTCTTAAAGCTGTTGAACTCCTGCATGGTCTGGTAATCCAGATCTTTGCGATCGACCACAAACACCACCTTATGTACTTGCGGCAAATCCATAATGATTTGGCTCGTCTTGAAGGAAGTAAGCGTTTTGCCCGACCCTGTAGTGTGCCAGATATAGCCGTTATCATTGCTGGTTGCCACTTGTTTAATGATGGCTTCGGTAGCAAAGTATTGATAGGGCCGCAGCACCATCATCACTTTATAGGTTTCGTTCATCACAACGTAGTGTGAAATGAATTTACCCAAGTGTTCAGTGTTAAGGAAAGCAGAAGCAAAAGCTGTAAGCTCGGTGACGTTCTTATTGTTTTGATCTGCCCAAAAGAAAGTTTGCAGCGATGATTGCAGTTTATTATTGGCCAGGTACTTGGTGTTCACACCATTACTGATGACAAACAACTGCACATATTGAAACAACCCATGATTAGACCAAAAGGATTGATGCTGATATCGGTTAATCTGATTGAAGGCTTCTTTGATTTCAATACCCGCTCGCTTCAATTCAATTTGAACCAGCGGCAAGCCGTTTACCAACAAGGTTACATCATACCGATTTTTATACTTGCCTTGTTGTTCTACCTGGTTGGTAACCTGAAATAAATTTTTGTTCCATTGTTCATTATCAAAGAAACGGACATAGAACGATTCTCCCTGCCTTGCCGGCAGGCTGGCATTTTCTTTGGTAAGCTGAAAGCGATCGCGCAATGTTTTCGCTTTCTCAAATACATTGCCTTTGGCGAGGTGATTGAGAATGGCATCGAACTCCTTCGCGGTGAAGGTGGTGTTGTTAAACTTTTCTAATTGGGTTTTCAAGTTTGTTAGTAAACCATCGGCATCGGCAATGGTTACTGGCGCATAGCCGAGGCTGGCCAGTTGCTTGATCAGATTATTTTCTACCTGAGCCTCGGATTGGTGCATTGTTTTATGCGGTTAGAAATATTTCTTGAAACATCTTTTCCAAACTTGCTATCTCATTTTCCCTAAGCCTACTAAACTCTTTTTGTCTTACTCTTTTTGAAAGCTGTCCATTATTCTGTTGTAAGAAACGAACTAATGTGGCGACTAATTTATCAGGCATTTCAAAATTGTTATCCACGTATTTTTTAAACTCATCGTAGCGAATTAAATAGTTAACCTCTTGGGGAATAACTCTTTGAATAGTATCGGCAGTACAATCGTATAAAAATTCAGCCTGCCTGGTGGCATCAAAATACCGATACAAATCGATGGTCTCATTCGCTACTTCTACATTGTTATCCGGTGTTTGTTTCCATGTAATGAAATCCAGCAGTGGATGCGAATACGATTCCAATACCTTGCGGTAATCATCGATATGATCCAATATGGAAGCAGAAACCGGAAAGATTACACCTTGTTGTGTAAATTTTTTCTTTGCCAGCACATGATGAATGATATACCGGTGAATGCGGCCATTGCCGTCTTCAAAAGGATGAATGAACACAAACCCAAATGCCACAACAGCAGCGGCTAACACGGCATCAAAATCAGATTCTAATACTTCGTTTGTTTTTAATAAGCCGCTGATGAGTTGCTCAATATCCTGCCAGCGGGCCGAAATATGTTCGGGCATGGGTTCGCCTGTTGTTCTATCATGCTCGCCTACAAAGCCCCCTTTTTTCCGAAAACCCATTTCCACAAACCGTCCGTTTTCAATGACAATTTGTTGCAAGCGATTTAGCTCCTCGTTGCTTAACGGTTTTACTCCTGCCTGCCCAATGGCTTTTCCCCAACGAACAGCTCGGGCATTGGGTGGATTTTCGCCCTCTATGGTAAACGATGCTTTTGAATCTTTTAGTAATAGAAACGAAGATGCCCTTTGTATCACCTCTTTATGCACCGTTTTTAAAAAAGCATTTTGCTGCTCTGAAACATTCGCTGCGATGCTTGCTTTTAATTTTTCGGTTTTAAAAATAAGTGGACAAAAATCTACTGTGCCCGGCAAATTGTTAATGATGCGATGGCGCGGAGAACTTGTGCCCTTTATAGCAAACTGCAGATTTTCATCGATTAACGGTACGAAGTTTTTTATCGTTAAATCAGAAATAGGTAGTTGTGTGCCCATGAGCCACTCATACAGAAACCAGATTTTTCTGCTATACTGACCGGTAGATTCCACTTGCAACAGGGCAACAACCTCCTTTTGTGTTAGTGTTGTAAAGAGTTTTTTAAAAAACAACAGGTTTACACCTTCATATTTTAAAGCAAAAACCAGGTGCTTATAGAGGGTATCGTCAAACGCATTGCGTGACGAAAAAACTTTCCATTGTGGGGTACGATAACTTCTTCTTTTATCGCTGATAAGTGCCAATGATGGAGGAAAAGGCAGTGCCAAACTTAGCCCTTCAATAATGGCACCGTACCCTACCAAGGTGGCCTCTTCTGGTGCTTGTTGCCCGTTAAAGACTTTTATGCGTATTGAAAACCTGCTTGTTCGCAACTTTGCGCTGTTTTAACTATTTCAAATATAGTGGAAAAACGGGTATTCTGCCGGAAAAATAGGTATTAATTCATCTATTTGGGGAAAAATAGGTATTCTTACGTCAATGGTTAATTGTTAATGGTTAATTATGAATGGTTAATGTGGTAACTCCAATTAACCATTACCCATTACCCATTAACAATTATCCATTAATTATTAATGCGATTACTCTTGGTGGATTTGAGGATGGCAGTAATTAGCTTAATTACTTCTACTGCATCTTTGTGAATGGTTTCAAACTCGATGGGTGTTAAATAATTTGTTTCTTTCATCAGCTCCAGCCAGTAGATAGATTCATTGATTTCTTTTTGAGCGATGGCCAATTTATGCGCAAAGTCATTTTTAGATTCGGCATGTTGTGCTTCTCTCACCATAGCCCCAACACTTGTACCACTGCGCAACAATTGCTTCGATAACACATATTCCTTCTTCTGCTCAGTCAAATATTGATAAAGCCTCACCACCCTAACCGCAAACGAAAAACTCTTATCCCTTATCGCATTCTCCGTCTTCATACTCTAATTTATAATTAACCATTAACCACTAACCATTAATAATTACTACACAAACATCTGCTGCAGCAGCCCTTTTTTAAACGTTTGGGTTTGGGCAATTTGATTGGCCACGCTTTCTATTTTAGTATCGATGGCGGATAAGTAGCTAGCGATTTTTTGTTGTTCTTCTACTGCTGGAAATTCAAATTTCAATTTTTCTATTGTGGTTTTAGATAAACTCGGAACACCTGAAGCTTCATTATAAAGCTTCCAATTAACTTGCTGAAATAGAAAGTAAATGAATTTTGGGATGGCGCCTTTGAATTTATGAGTGTAAAACAAAGTGTCAACAGTCCAGATTTTACCTTTATAATACATTGGTTTATCAATCGTTCCCTTCCTCCCAATACAAACAGTTTCACCATCGTATAGATATTCGTTTACCATAGTCATCAATCCACCCGTTCCGTAAACCGGAATATCTCCTTCACTCAAATGCTTATAATCGCGACCACTTCCTATTTCTAAAACCTCTCCCAACCTTTTCTCCTCCCACTTCGGATAGACTTTTCCATTTTCATCCTTAAAGCGCAATTGTCTTAACTGTGATTTTTTATGATTTTTTTGATTGCTGTGATTAGCCTTGCCCTCACCATTTAAATCATGTGAATCACCTGAATCAAAAGAATCATAGTGCAGACAGAAGAGCCGCTGCATCACGCCTTTTTTGTATTGCTCCAGCAATTCTTTTTTGCGCGTGAGCTGCTGTATCTTTTCATCTACTGAAGATAAGAAGGAGGCAATTTTTTGTTGTTCGGGGAGGGTGGGGATATTAACCTTAATAGAGAGAATTGCTTGACGTGATAATCCTGGAATCAGATTTCCGGCCGCCAGCGCAATAAATAAATTCATTTGAGTAAGTAAGAAATGGTAAACAAATTCTGTCTTAAATACTTTTTCTCGAATACTCATTAGCTGTCGTCCGATGGCAACTTTACTCAATTTCTGGAGAGCCATGGTTCCGACTCCATTCCCTTTAACCGTAATTAATACATCATTTTGAAGGCCAAAATTATTTGAGACATCAGACCATTTTGTTACTCCATTTATTTCATCTGTAAAATCTGAAGGTCCAGTAAAGTAGGGTACACCAATTCCGTTGTTATTATATTCTAGTGGCGTCAGATGCTGCCCAGAAATCAACTCTATGCCATCGCCCAATCTTGAGGCTACCCATTCGCTATCAAACTCCTTAAACCTCAATTCAGGTACGAGTTGTTTTTTAGTTGCTGCCATTGGTCTGCACTATGATTTTTTTGATTTGCGTGATGGCGGTGATTTTTTGGCGTATGTGGTCTTTGGCTTTTTGCTATCCTTCTTCTTTAGCTGCAATGCATTTTTCGCATTTAAGGCCGAAACTACTTTTTTACCCGTCTTTGCTTCCAATTCCTTGCGGGCTACGTTGGCTACGTTGCCACCTTGCCGGGCTACTTTTTTACTTTCTTCAAAAGTGTTGGGGTTCACAGCTTGCGAAATATCTTTGGTAGATGCCTCGGCCAGCATGTTTAAAATCAATTCGGTATTGGTCATGTTGTCGCGCAGGTTTTCTTTCTTCAACCCTTTCAGCACCTTGTATTCTTTGGTGGTTTTATCGGCCCAGGCTTTGGTTATTATATCCGTGAGTGTGGCAAATTGCACGCCTTCTTTTAAGCCACGGCTTTTCCACTCATCGGTTAGTTCTTTTCTTATCTCAATACTTTTCAGTCGCTGGTTAATCCAGTTTTCGGAGTAGCCCAGTTTTAAATATTGTTCCAGCGCACGGTCAATGGTAAGTTCAGGATCTTGCATTTCATCGAGCCGCTCAGAGGCCACTTGTGCAAGCCATAGTTTAAATGGTTCAGCCTTTGGTGAGGGAATGGATTGAATAAGGCGAAAGAGTTGCTCAGTATCGGCAACATCGGTCATACGCATTTTACCATCAGGGGCTTCCATTTTCAACTGGTTACAATTTGTAACCGTTTCATTTCCCTCTTTTAAAAGTCTGTATTTCAATACCTTCCAGTAATTTCTAGCCCCCTGATAGGTGCTTTGGTCTGTGAGTATAGCAATTATATCAATGATAGATATGTACCACTTTTCTTGCTCAGCATCCCAAAGGGTACGCACTTGCTTGTCTTCAAATAATTTTATTGTGCTCTGCGTCTTCATATCAAAAGGGCGTTTCTATTCCAAGTTCTTTGCAGAAGGCGGCAATAGTATCATCCGTACCTTTCATATCCTTCTCTAGCTTTTGCAATTCCTTTGAAACTGCTTTTAAGTTCACGGCTTCTTCTTCTTCAAAGGTATCGACATAGCGAGGTATGTTCAGGTTGTAATCGTTCTCGGATATTTCGGTGAGCGGGGCTGCGTAGGCGTACTTGCCTTCGTTGGTGCGAGCCTTGTAGGCATCAATGATTTTGTTAATGTCATCCGTGCGTAGTACGTTTTGTGTTTTTACTTTTTCAAAATGCTGGCTGGCATCAATGAACAATACATTGCTACTGTGCTCGCGTTTTTTCTTGAGTACTAAAACGCAGGTAGGTATGCTCGTGCCGTAAAAGATGTTGGCGGGTAAACCAATGACGGCATCTAAATAATTTCTGTCTTTAATTAAATATTCGCGTATGTGGCCTTCGGCTCCTCCACGGAATAATACACCATGAGGTAATACACACGCCATCGTTCCGTTGTCGGCCAGTTGGTGGATCATGTGTTGTACAAAGGCAAAGTCGGCTGTGCCTTTGGGTGCGAGTCTGCCGTACGAGGAATAGCGTTCATCGCTCATGAAGAGCGGGCTCGCGCTCCACTCGGCAGAGAAAGGAGGGTTGGCTACAATGGCTTCGAAGCGGTCATCAATATGTTGAGGGCGTTCGAGCGTGTCATCATTTTTAATATCGAACTTGCTGTAATGTACATTATGCATGATCATATTCATGCGGCACAAGTTGAACGTTGTTGGGTTGCTTTCTTGTCCGTAGAACTTGCCTACCTCTTTTACTTCTTTGGCAACACGTAATAACAGCGAGCCTGAACCACACGTGGGATCATACACGCTTTTCAGTTTGGTTTTACCTGTTGTAACCAATCGTGCTAGTACCGTGCTCACTTGTTGAGGTGTATAAAACTCACCGGCTTTCTTACCGGCACCGCTGGCAAATTTTCCAATGAGGTATTCGTAGGCATCGCCCAGCACATCGCTTTTTACATTGTCGAGTTCGAAATCAATCTGATCGAGGTGCTGCATGATACGAACAATGAGTTCGTTCTTGTCCTTTTCAGTTTTTCCCAGCTTACTACTCGTTAAGTCCAGGTCTTCAAATAGATTTACAAACTCCTCTTCACTTTCTGTGCCTAGCGTGCTTTGCTGAATATTGTTTAAGATTTTAGCGAGGTCGCCCAAAATAAAATGGGCTTTTCCTTCGGCATTGGTGCGGTTGGCTACTGCGCCAAATAATTCAGATGGTTTTAAGAAGTATCCGATGTTGTGCACCGCATCTTCGCGTACGGCATTTAAAAAGATTTTTCCATCCCTGGTGTCTTCTACAATATCGTGATAGGCGAGGTTGTCGGGCTTCAGAATTTTATCGGCATGGTGGTGCATGCGCTCGCTCAGGTATTTATAAAAGATGAAGCCGAGGATGTAATCGCGGAAATCATCGGCATCCATCTTGCCGCGCAGGGTGTCGGCAATTTTCCAGAGTTGTTGTTCAAGTTGTTGTTTTTTGTCTTCGGCCATGAAACGGGTAAAAGGTAAAGATGGACAAGCGAGAGGTCAAAATCAACGGGTTTTTCGCCCTTGTGATTCTTTCATTCTGTCGTGTTAAAATTGGCACTAACGGTTTCGGGCTTTGCGTTGGTTGGCTTTTGAAACCGTAAACTGCATGCTAGCCCCTAATTTATTAATTGCTCAAATGTTTCAATTCAGAAAATGTTTAGATGGTTTTTCGGAATGAGCTTTTATGGCAACTTTATGGGCAAAGTCTCGTTTTTGATAATGGAGTCTGTGATAAATTACAACCAAACTCCCGGCTTATGATAACCAAAGCATCTGTGATTGAATTGTATCAGGCCGCCCAGCGGGAATCACAACAACTCTTGGCACACCTGCAGGAGCATGATGCCGATGCCCCTGATTACGAGGAAAAACGGCAACTCATTGAGATCCACATTGCCATGATCGGCCTGTTGATTCAGGCCCTGGAAGAGGATGATTACACACAAGAAGAATTGCAGCATCACCTTAACCAGGCGTTGAGCTTTGGGATGGAGCAAAATTGAGGGGAGAAGCACCCATGTTTTCTTTCCCGCAGATTTCGAAGATTGATGCAGATCATGGTGCAGAGATATTCTGCGAAAATCAGATCTGCTATTTTCTTTCCCGCAGATTTCGCAGATTGACGCAGATCATGGTGCAGAAATATTCTGCGAAAATCAGATCTGCTATTTTCTTTCCCGCAGATTTCGCAGATTGACGCAGATGATGGTGCAGAGATATTCTGCGAAAATCAGCGTGATCTGCGGGAGAAATTTTCTACACTATCTCTTTCCCGCAGATTTCGCAGATTGACGCAGATCATGGTGCAGAGGTATTCTGCGAAAATCAGCGCGATCTGCGGGAGAAATTTTCTACGCTATTTTCTTTCCTGTAGATTTCGCGGATTGACGCAGATCTTGGTGCAGAGATATTCTGCGAAAATCAGCGCGATCGGAGGGAGAAATTCTCTACGCTATCTCTCTCCCGCAGATTTCGCTCACGTTACCGATTGATATTACGGTGAGTTTAACTATTCATTAACTGATCACTCTGATTTCCATTCGTACTTTTAATCATGAGAAAAATTCTGACTCTTGCATTTTCTGCTTTTGCCTTCACGGCATGGGCCCAACTCAACCTCCCCGCACTTAGCCCGGAGGGGAGCATCATTCAAAACGTGGGCTATGTGAATCTTGAAATCCACTATGGCCGGCCGGCTGCACGCGGAAGAAAGATTTATGGTGAGTTGGTTCCGTATGGTGAGGTATGGCGAACGGGCGGTGGTGCGAGCACAAAAATCAAATTTGACAAGCCGGTAACGATGGGCGGCAAATCCATTCCGACTGGCACGTATAGCCTGTTCACCATCCCCAACGTTACCCAATGGACCATCTTGATAAACACCAACACCAAAAAGATTTTTGGCGCCCAACAAGATCCGTATGACATAGCCACCGAAGTAGTGCGGTTCCAGGTACCTGCGCAAACGACAGAACACTTTTACGAATCGTTCACCCTTGACATAGACATTATAAACAATGACTTGGAACTCTACCTGTGCTGGGAGAATACGCAGGTGCATTTCCCGATCTATACGAACAACAACGCGCAGGCATTGCAGCACATTGAAACGCACCTGGCTGCCAATCCAACCGACTCCGACAATCTTGCCTTTGCCGCCTATTACCTTGGCATGAATCAACAGGAGCCACAACGGTTGCTCGGCTATGTAGAGCGGGCGCTGCAAATCAAAGAAGATGGTTGGTACTACGAACTAAAGATAAATTTGCTAGCCGATGCCGGACGCCTGGACGAAGCCCGGAAAACTTATCAAGCTGCCCTGGACTTTTTGCGCAGAACCAAACCCAACGGCTGGCAGGATAAGGAGCAGCAATTGAAGAGCATTGCCGGTAAGTGGAAGTAAGAATTAGTTGGTTCCCTCCATCTTGGTGAAGAACCTGACTACCAACAGGAAGAGGCAACAGCAAAAAAAAATTGAACATTCTCAACGTCCCGACTTTAAGTTTAACTTTTGTTTATTGTCAAGTATCGTCTCCCGGAGGGGACGATACGCTAAATCTTGCTTCCCTTTGTGGAGTCAAAAATCCGGTGAAGACCTTCGCATCGTCCCTTGCAGGAGACGATGCTGGACTGAAATTTGAAAATTGGTCAATCGCTATTCGAATTTTGAATTTTGAATGATCTGCTTCGACCGGTGAGATTCTTCGCTACTCATTTCGCATCGTCACCTGAGCGGGAGACGATGCTTGACTGAAATGATGAAAGTTGTTACCGGATTTCTAACAGTTCTATCAAGTTTGATGGCCGCTCTGGATTGAGTTAATACTTTGAAAACGCTACAACTTGAGCAACTGTTTGAAACCATCTAAATTAAAGCTTCGTTACACCCTCTTATGAAACTACTGTTCACTACCCTCCTGTTCTTCGCTTTCTCAATTTTATCCATAGCACAGAATAAGGAATATGTCTGCTCGCCATGTCATAATGCGTGTGATGAGAAAGTTTATGACAAGCCGGGAAAGTGTCCATCCTGTCACATGCCCTTAATCCTGAAATCCTCCCTTGCCTTTCAGAATCTTTCCCCCGAAGAATTTTGTAAGCGCATCAGCGATAACCCCAATGCGGTGATTCTGGACGTACGATCCCCCGGTGAATTCAAAGGCAGTTCCTTTTCTTCTACTTATGGCCACTTCAAAAATGCCATTAATATCAACATCACCGAATTGAAAGGCCGGTTGAACGAACTGGAGAAGTACAAAGACAGGGAACTGCTCGTCTATTGCAGTCATAGTATTCGAAGCCCCCAGGCGTGCGCCCTGCTGACTGAAAAAGGTTTTGCCACGGTAGCTAATATGAGTGGTGGGGTCTCTACCATCGATCGAAAACTCTCTGAGTGCCTGGAGAGGAATTATGTGAAGCACTAGTTTAAAAGTAGAAAGTTAAAAGTAGAAAGTTAAAAGTAGAAAGTTCAAAGTTCAAAGTTCAAAGTTCAAAGTTGAAAGTTTGTCGAGGGCTTCGATACTCTCAAAAGGCAACTCCAATCCATCTTTTTGTTGCAATACCACCAACACGTCAACAGCACTCTTTTTCGTTGGTGAAGAACACACACGAAGGCAACGATCACGTACCGGTTTCGTATTTAGTTAATGATGTTCCCGCTTTTGTCTGGTATGGGGCTTTCTGAAACTGGGAACTGCAAACAAATAATACTGTATACCAAAACCAATATTAATATCGAATCCATTGTATGGTGAATAATAAGCGCCAACCGATGGTCCAATACCCCAGTTGTTTGGATTGTATCCTTTCTTTTTCTTCGCATCCTGGTCACCGGAATTCCAAACCGTGTCGGTTTGGATCGTATACGTTACGCGAATAGTATCATACTTATAAATAATCGTATCGCGGTAGATTCGTCTGTAGATAATGGAATCTTTGATTGTTATTTTTTCCTGTGCCAACCCCAGTGTGGCCAAACTACTGAAGAAGATGGTGACCAGGAGTCCGGGGAGCTTAACCTTGAGCGGCTTCATACTTTTTATGTTTATCGAAAGTATTCATTTTAAGGCAATTGTTCATTGGTGCCTCACCCATGCGCCTCTCTCCAGGGATAGGGGTAAATACAAAAAAATCTGTTGTGGATTCCAGTTCTACTCCGCCTTTCGCCAGGGTTGGTGTTCTTCACCAACACGTCAACTACTCCTGCTCGATGGTGAAAAAACCCAACGAAGGCGGCAGCCGAAGCCACATCAAAATTCTGTGGAGAATTATACACAACAAACGCGGATAATTTATCCGACTACTGCCACAACTCCCCGTTCCAGCGATACACCGCTGGTGTTATATTGGGCGCACTATTTGGAGGTACCCGTGAAATATCTGACTTATGAAAAAAAACCACAGTATCCTGATTGCCTTGATCGCGTTCATCTCGGTAACAACGTCTTCTGAATCTTACGCGCAAACGAAGATATGGAGCATCGGACCGGAGGCGGGCATTTCAAGTTCCTCATTCGGGATGGATGCCCCTGCCAATGATTCAAAAGTTGGTGCCGTAGGCGGACTTTTTCTTACGTATAGCATTCTCAATACGTTTGCCATCACCACAAAATTTCTTTACTATCAAAAGGGTGGTCACTTCTCATCCTCCGACACGAAGCAGACGGTGAATTACTTTGAAGTGCCCATTGTTGGCCGCTTTTTTCTGAACAAATCGGGTAATTTCCGTCCCAATATTTTTGTAGGTCCTTCCTTTTCATTCCTCACAGGCGCCAGTTCAAAAGTTGGAAGCGGTGAGTCTGTGAAAAACAATAACTACAAAGACATTTACAATGGAGTTGATGTTGGCGTTACAGGAGGACTTGGCTTCAACCTTAGGATTCTGAACGAAACGTATTTTATTATTGATGCCCGCTATACGCACGGCTTCTCTGATATCACGAAAGCTAACGGCAACGTAAACAACAACTCGCTTGGTGTGACAGCAGGAATTTCTTTTGGATTTTAAAAAGCTTAACCACTAATATTATGAATATCAAACGAATTTTTGGCGCCCTGCTTACGGTGCTTGGAATAGTGGCGCTTATTTATGCTGCCGTTCAATTTGCCTCCCACAAGGATGGCACCTATGAAGTTAAATTATTGGTAACCTTCGGAGTTCTTGGGCTTATCTTTTTCATTTCGGGCATTAGCCTTGTGAAGACAACCAAAGACGAGGCTTAACCTCACTGCCCGTGTTGGTGCTATTCACTAACATGTGAACGGTGCACCAGTTCGTTGGTGAAGAAGACCAACGAAGGCAAGGGCTTCGATTTGGGGGCTCCTCTTCGCTGGCTTGGAGTCAATGATGAAAATTTGTTATCGGATTCTTTCTACGCTATCAGGCGTTGATGGCCGCTCTGGATTGGGGTTTCATGTGAGGGGGTGGATGGAACACAACACTCAACCTTCCACCCGTGTTGCAATGAGGTTCCAATACCTTTCAAGGTTCTTTGGATAATTTGACAATTTTCCTTTTCCTTGCAATGGCTAAAAAATTCATGCTGGAAATGAGCCCGATTAACTAATATGAAATCGCCATTTAAACCTTCCACCCAATAAGATGATAATTGCACTACCGATTCCATCTGTCTTTTTTAAAACAATTATTAACAGATGAAAACACTGCTGATTACCCCTGAAGGTTTAGAAAAGTTAAAAGCTGAGTTAGATCACCTGTGGCGTGTTGAACGGCCAGACACCACCCAAAAGGTGACCTGGGCGGCCAGCCTTGGCGACCGTTCTGAAAACGCAGATTATCATTACAATAAAAAACGCCTCCGCGAAATTGACAGGCGCATACTTTATTTACGCAAATGTATTGATGACTTGAAAGTCATTAATTATTCATCTTTCCAGGAAGGCAAAGTGATGTTTGGGGCATGGGTGGAAATTGAAAATGATAAAGGCGTAAAGAAACGTTTCCGCGTAGTGGGTGGTGAAGAAATTATTGGAGCAAACGATTACATCTCGATGGACTCCCCCATGGCACACGCGCTGTTGAAAAAAGAAGTGGGCGATGAAGCCATTGTGAAAACCGCTACGGGGCAGTTTGTTTGGCGTATCACCAAAATTGAATATCAGAAATAAGTTTCATTTGGATTGTACTTCGAAGCAGTGCCCTCCTCTTTACCTAACTTTCCTATGGCGCGGGACTTTTTCTTTCATTTTTAAACCAAGGGTTAAAACCCGTGGCTACAAATATTTTACCCCTTATATGTTTGAGAACTTAGGCTTTGTTTCGTCACCTTCAACATTCGTCAATCGCTATTCAAATTTTGAATATTGATTTTTGAATTATCTGCTACGACCGGGGGGATCTTCGCTACTATAGTTTCAATGAAGAGACATGTTATCGGGCTTCTTTCGATGCCATCGGGCTTTGATGGCCGCTCTGGATTGGGGTAATACTCTAAAATCACTACTCCAATCCAGAGCGATCAGCAAGGAGAATGTCATTAGAATAACAAATGATTAAAGTAGCTCTTCGCTAAGAATGAAGCACCAACGAGCGAAGGATCTCCCAAAGTAGAAATCGGCTTCGACCGCGGGGATCCTCCTAGTGTAAAGTCAATGATGAAACCTGTTATCGGATTTCCTGCAGTGCCATCGGGCTTTGATGGCCGCTCGGGATTGGGGTTTACTTAAAAATCAAAAGTTGAAAGTTGAAGGTCGTGGGACTTACAGTGGTTGTCAGTCTGAGGCACTCGAAGACTGACCTGCTCCGAGCCATCGGTAGTAAACAACATCACGTTCAACTTCCTAATAGCGCCTCACGCATTAGTGATAGCGGCATGCTGCCGACCTTTAGTAACTTTTCGTGGAAGTCGCTGAGGGTAAACGCATCACCCATCTTCTTTTTGTAGTCTTCGCGCAAACGTAAAATTTCCATCATGCCGGTAAAGTAACCAATGAAATAGCCGGGTGAAGCGCACGATGAATCGATTTCCAATTGAGCTGCCCAAGGCAAAAATCCTACCTTCTCCACCATCAGCTTCACGGCATCATCATACGTCATCTTGCCGGTGTGCATGCCTGCATCATAAATGACGCGCGCATTGCGCCAAAGGCGAAGCTGCAATTGCCGCAACAGGATTTTGTCGTTGGGGAAGAAACCCGTTTCGCGAAAGAGTTGCTCGTTGTAAAGTCCCCACCCCTCACTAAAAAAGCTGATGCTGTTTTCTTTGCGCAATTCCCTTGGGTTATTTAACTGATACAGTCCCTGTATATGATGACCTGCATAGGTTTCATGAGGGGCCGTCACCATAATCACCCCGTAGTCGTGTTCCACGAGGTATTCTTTCTTTCGCTTTTCATCCCACTGGTCTTCGAATGGATTGATGTTCCATTCAGAGGTATAAACACTGTCGGCATCCTTGGCCTTAGCCGAAGAAAAGTTTCCGTAATAGGAAGTCTTGCGGAGGTATTCGGCACGGGGCACCACATTAACCCTTTCTTTCCAGGGGATGGGAATAAGATTATTTTTGATCACATGGTCGCGACATTTATTTACCCACTCCTGGTGCACTTCGATCATGTTGTGCGGCTCGGGATATTCATTCTTTATTTCGATGGCCAGTTGTTGCCATGTCTTTTTGGGATTGATTTTTTTTGCCAGTGCTTCCAACTCCCCAACGGTGGCATTGAATTGTTCCCAACCAAATTTATATAAACTGTCGGCATCATACTCCAATAGCAATTGACCTTTGAGCATGGCATTGTAGGTGTCGGCACCAATGGTAAATTCTCCAGGCGTCTTCTTGGGTAACTCATTTTTAAGAAATGAAATGTAAGCCTCCAGAGTAGCCTTTGCTTCGTTGGCCGGAGCAACCAGGCGCTGGGCATCAGCACCTGACTTTGCTATGAAGGCGGGAAGTTCACTGTCAAACAACACGCGTCCATTCTCTGCCATAAAAAGTCCTAGCTCTTGAAACCGGGTAACGAACAGTGTGAGTTGTTTTATCCCATTTTGCATTTGTAGGGATGATAAGGTCAACGTCTTTTCAATGTCTTCTATTTTTTTGGATAGTTCTCCGGGGCCGTCCATGATGCCACTGATGCCGGTGAAGGTCATATATAGTCGTGGGTCTTTTTTCCAGGGCTTCATTTTTTCCTGTTCCAGTTCGCGACCCACCAGAATGCTCTGCACAAACTTCCAGTCGATGAGGTCATCACCGGTCAGGGAATTCGGGTCAATGGCCCGCAGACTCACCAACTGTTGCTTTGTTTGTTGAAGTGCTGCTGCAAAGGAGGCTTCACTCATCTCGTCATTGGTATTACCCCGGCCACGGCCATGTTGTGGTGGAAGTTGCTTCACAAATTCATTCAACTGTTGCGCAGCTGAAATGACTGGAGTTTCTTTCTTTGGTTGGCATTGAGCGCCTAGTATCAACAAGGCGATGGCTAGCATTTTCTTCATACCGATAGGTTTTCAGGTTGCGAAAGGCAATCTACTTAATGATCGATTAAATTCCAGCTTTTATTATTTGTAGGTGGGGGAAGTTGAAAGTTGGGGAGGTCAGTAATAGGCAGTAGGCAAAAAGCAATGGGCAAGGACGGTGTCTTGTGGCAACTACAAGTAAGGGTAAAGTGGAGAGTTAAAAGTTGAAAGTAGTGGACCTACACTCAACACCAGACGGTGCCAGACGGTAGGCAGGTTCGTTAATCGCTCTAAAAACGCCACACCAATCCAGAGCGATCAGTAAGGAGAATGTTATTAGAATAATAAATCCTTAAAGCAGCAGTGCACTAAGTAACGATGCGCGAGCGAAGAATCTCCTCATAGAGAAACCGGGCTTCTACCGGGGAGATCCTTCGCTGGTGTGGAATCAGTGATGAGAGCTGTTATCGGATTTCTTGTGGTGTTATCGGGCTTTGATGGCCGCTCTGGATTGGGGTTTGTCCAGTATTTGTCTCCCGCCTCGGGGACGATACTGGATTCATTTCGCATCGTCACCGAGGCGGGGGACGATGCTTGACTGAGCCTTTGATGGCCGCTCTGGATTGGGGCTGACGAAGGGGAAAGTTGTGGACTACACTTCAACACCTGCCTGGCGTAGGCAGGTACGTTAATCGTTATTCAAATTTTGAATGTTGAATTATCATCCTCGGTTGTAGCGTGTTGGTGAAAACACGGGCAAGTAGAAAAAAGGCTTTACGCTTTAAGCTTTTCGCTTTCGGCTTCCACTCCTACTCTATCAATCACCAAATACTTTTTCTTAGAGACGGACTGTCGTGCCAACAACTCAGCAATGAAGCCCGTCAAAAAAAGTTGCACACCAATGACTACGGCCACCAGCGCGAGATAAAATATCGGCTGTTCCGTTACATCCCGCTTCAGCGGAATTTTAGAGATGAATAGTGAATCAATTTTATCGTAGAAGATTTTTATGGTGAACCCCATCCCAACTAAAAATGAGATGATTCCCCACGTGCCAAAGAAGTGCATCGGGCGCTGGGCAAATCTTCCGATAAACGTAATGGACAATAAATCCAGGAAGCCACGCACAAAACGTTCCCAGCCAAATTTACTTTGACCGTATTTTCGTTCGCGATGCTCCACTACCTTCTCGGTGATTTTTGTGAACCCTGCCCACTTGGCAATAACGGGTATATAACGATGCATTTCGCCATACACAGAAATATTCCTTACCACCTGAAGTTGATACGCTTTGAGACCACAATTGAAATCATGTAGTGGAATACCGGATATTTTGCTCGTGACATAATTGAAGAAGCGGGAAGGAATTGTTTTTGAAATCGGATCGTGACGTTTCTTCTTCCAGCCACTCACCAAATGGTATCCTTCCTGTTTAATCAACCGGTACAAATCAGGTATTTCGTCCGGACTATCCTGCAAGTCGGCATCCATGGTAATCACCACTTCGCCCTGTGCAACCATAAACCCGGTGTGCAGTGCGGCAGATTTTCCGAAGTTGCGGTTGAATTTGATTCCCTTAAAAGAAGGATTGATCAGATTCATCCGCTGAATTTCATTCCAGGTTTGATCAGCGCTTCCGTCATCAATGTAGATCACTTCATAAGAATAGCCGTGCTCCTGCATCACACGGCTAATCCATTGGCTCAACTCCGATATAGATTCTTGCTCGTCTTTTGCCGGTATGATTACGGAAATATTCATTAATTAAATTATATGACTTCGTCTGGCGGATTCTTTCTTACAAAGATGGAAGTGATCAGGGAAAGTACCGCGTAGATAATTAGTCCTATACCATATGCCATCCCTAATCCGCTAACAGAAAATTGGTTTACCGTTCGTGCACGGGCATCTTCCAACGCCTTATCCATTTGATCTTCCGGCATACCAAAACTTTGCATCATAGCAGCTGCATTCTCCATGGCAACATCTACGAGTTTAGCGGGTAGATCCGGATCAATAACTGTGTATAACAGTGCAGTGAAGGCAGTTGAGAGGAGACCGGATACGGCCATGAGTACAAAGCCATGCTGGAACGCCTTGCCGTAAGCAAGAAATCCTCCGGTTTCGTTTCTGTAACTAATTCCGGCATAGATGGTTAATCCGATAAGCACAACAAGCACGAGAATGCCCATCTTCCAATTGGCTAGCATGGCATAATCAACGGCATAAAAAACGCAGGTCAGGGCAATGCTGATTGCTCCAACAATCAATCCCCAGCGAAGGGCGTGTTGAAACAGTGAGGGGGCTTCAGTTTCTTCCATAATTAATTGGTTTTAGGTTGTTGTCTTAAAATTACAGATATTATTATGCTAATAAAAAGGCTGATTATAAAGGTCTTACCAAAATAATCGAACGCCAGGTCGATTCCATTAGTCGCAGGAAGCTTGCTTAAATTACGATCATATACCTCCTTTCCCAATTGTTCAATCACCTCAGGTCCAATTGACTTCAATTGGTCGGTAGCAATTTGAATATAGGAGGTTAGAAATTCCGGAACCATTAAACAGAAAGCCCAAATCAACAGAGAGGCCAGCAGTGCGAAGATCAATGTAAATAAAAATGAACCAATCATAGCCTGACCGAAATAGAGAATGCCTTCCTGGTAATCATCCCGAAATTCCTTTAAGGTCATCACTATAAAGACCGACAACAAAATGATGCGAAAATCAAAATAGATGGGAAACAAAAAAGGATGCCTGCTCATGTAATACAGGGCCATCAAAATGAAAAAACCAAGTAGTCCGGCAATCAATCCATTGCGCACCGCTAGCAATGCGAGGCGCTTGACTGAACTAAACATCCAATACCTGCTTTGAATTATTAAACACTGCGACTGCCTTTCCAGTCAGTGTCTTCCCTAACCAGGGAGAATTTCTTGATTTTGAAAAGTTCTCTTCCTGGGTAAATGTCCATTCGCATGTTGGATCAAAAAGGGTAAGGTTGGCCTTGATGCCGACATCGATCGTAACCGGATCAAACTTTAGTAATCGTCTGGGCGCATCAGTAATTTTCTCAATCAACACTTCTATGTCAACCGAGTTACTTAATGCTGCGATATGTGAGGCAAAAGTCTGCAGGTTGATCATTCCAAAATCAGAAAGATCAAATTCCAGGAACTTGCTTTCATCGTCCAGGGGAATATGATGACTCACCAATACATCAATGGTTCCGTCCTTGAGACCTTTGATCAACGCATCCTGATCTGTCTTTTCACGCAGCGGTGGATTCACTTTATAATTGGTATCAAAATCGGAAAGCTCATCGTCACTTAAGAGAGGTTGATAGGAAGCAACATCACAACTCACATTCAATCCTTTCTTTTTCGCAGTGCGAACAAGGTCAATTGATTTTGACGTGGATAGCTTAGAGAAATGTAACCGGCCACCGGCATAGCCCAGCAATTTCAGGTTTCTGCTTACCGCAACTTCTTCGGCAATGCGTGGCATCCCTTTCAGGCCCAACATCGTGCTATTAGGTCCTTCATGCATCTGCCCAAATAAATTGAGCCAGATGTCTTCCGGATGATCAATCAGCAGTCCATCAAACTTTTGCAGATACTGAAGTGATTTAAGAAAAATGTCAGTATGCCAGATGGGTTTAAGGCCATCCGTAAACGCGATAGCTCCCGCCTCATGCAAGTCAATCATTTCAGTGAGCTCTTCTCCCTTGCAATTTTTTGTTACAGCCGCCAATGCATGCACCTTCACCAATCGGTTTTCATTATTTCCTGTGATGTAGCTTACTTCATTTTTGGTCTGCACCGTAGGGTGGGTATTGGGCAATACAGCAACTTCAGTGAATCCTCCAGCTGCCGCAGCTTTTGCCAGGGACACAAGATCTTCGCGCTGTTCATGGCCGGGATCACCAACACTGGCACCCAGGTCAAACCACCCTGCTGAAAGAATCATGCCCTCTGCTTCAATCACTTTATCGGCCGTATAATTCTTATCCCCTATTTCTTCGATGCGGCCGTTTTGAATGAGAACGTTTTTAATCTTTTTGTGAAAGGGAGATTGCGATGAAAGAATTTGGGCTGAGCGGATTAATATTTTCATGCGGTAATGTTGATTTTTAACACGTTAACTACCTGAAATCTTTTATTTGTAACTAACGTCAACGTTGGTAGAGCAGCGTATAAGGATTTCATGAGTTCAATGTCATCATTTTAGAAACCGGATCAACAGAACTTCGGCCAGCAGAAAGAGGAGCGCCATGATCAGCGCATACTTCCATAAAGGCGTTCCCAAATATCTCTCTTTTATTTCGTTGCTGAAAGTCTCTGTTGAAGTTGCTTTGAAAATTGATATGTGATCGCCTCCTCCCAACGCTGTTTTAATCTCCTCACCAGTGAACTGCCCTAACAGTGATTCCTTTTTTTCGAGATTAAATGCAATCAGATCCAGCGTATCGCGCCTGTGGGTTACGTGATAAAAACCCTGACTCACCGAAAAGCGGGGAATCTCCAGAATCAGGCGGTCGCCCATTCTTCGTTGTGATGGAACTAACTCTTGCTGACCAATCAACTTGGCGGGCTCTTCACCAATCAGGCTATCGGTAGTAACGGTTACCAATGACGAAGACAAATCAAAGTATGGCTTTCGCTCTGTTTTCTTTCCACTCGATGCGATGCGATACATCACCGGAACAAACAACGCATTGTTGAAAAAATCAGTCGACTCTTTTTCGAGCGGACTAGCCATCACAAACATATTTCCTAATCGTGATAAGTAAGGCGTGCCGTTTTTGAATCGGAGAATGGCAGAACGATCAGCACCCCAATCCAATATTCTTTTTGCGCGTGGCATGGCTAGTGCCGATGTCTTTTCTTCAAACACATTTTCAAAAAAGGGATTCCGAAAATCCGGACGGTCAAGTTCTTCCAACTCTGTCTTCTCTATTTTCTTTACACCTGGAACTTCCAATAATTTCTTGTAGGAATCGAGATCTGGCTGAGCTCCGCTAATCACTAATAAGCTTCCTTTATGGCGATACAACCACAGCGCAGAATTCAATGAAGATTCAATTTTGTTGAGGCCATTTAATACTACAAGGTCGGCCACGTCCAGCAAGCTGTAATCAATATTCTTTACCGAGTATGATCTGAAATCAAAAAGCTGGCGATTGCCATACACCTTTTCAACGAAGGTAGTGGTGGCATCGGGCTTTATTTCAATCACTTTCAGCTTGCCCGAATAATTTAGTGTGAAGTAAAACTCATTATCAAAACTGATGGGGAAATCACTGAAGCTGAACACCGCCTCATTATAACCTTTTAGTGTACCCGATAGATCAAATGACGTTTCGACAGAGCTATTGGGTTGAATTGTTACTGAAGAGGTCGCGGCTTGCACCCGATTAATCGCAAGGCGGGTGACCAATCCCTCCAATGCCCGTGGACCATCATTACGCAATCGCACGCGAACAGAATTTTTCTCACCGCCAATCACAAATGGATTATCCAGGAAGACCGAGTCAACAAATACATTGGAGAGTCTATCATATTCAATCGGCACCAAACGCAATTGCCATGTGGAATCAACCAGTATCTCTTCGCCAATGGTAGACTTCTGAAAATCAGAAACCCAGAATACCGTACTGCTCGGTTCTCCTATGCGTCTTCTGATCTCTTCCAGCGTGCGACTGATTGGGGAAAGACGAACCTGCGAAAGCTGATCGATGATTTCAGAACCTGATTTAAATGAATTTGAGAACGGGGCAAAATCGTTGGTGAGTAGTTTGAAGCGGGTTTCACGCGGGAACAATTCAACAATCTCTCTCACAAAACTGACCCCTGCATCGAGGGCACGAATCTTTCCCTCTACGGGTGCCGACATGCTGAAGGAATTATCCAGGTAGATGGCAATATTTTTTTGAGAACTAATTTGCTCGCGAGCCGGGATGAAGGGTTGGGCAAAAGCCATCACCAGGAAGAAGATGAAAAGGAGACGCGAAATCAGTACAAGATATTTTTTCAGTCTCCGCTTTTGGGTGGTTTCTTGTTTTACCTGTTTTAGAAAACGAATATTGGAAAAGTAGATGCGGGTGGTTTTACGAAAATTAAACAGGTGAATGATGATGGGTATGGAAAGGGCGGTAAGTGCCCACAAAAACATCGGATAGTTAAAACTCATCAACACAAAAGTACGCAAACGACTGGGATTAGAACGCGTATTTTGCAGTGGAAGTTGACAGGAATACACCGATGGTAAAACAAAAAGGGCCTCCTTAACGGGAGACCCTTCTATTTAACAGAAGTGAAAGATTACTTAGGCTTCGTTCCCAGCATCTCGAAGTCATTCACATTGATCTCCGTGATGTAGCGCTTTTCACCTTTGTCGGTTTCATACATACGGTGCACCAGCTTTCCTTCCAGTGCTACTTCCGCACCTTTTTTCAGATACTGTCCTGCAATCTCTGCAAGCTTGCCCCACGCCACTACATTGTGCCATTGGGTTTCTTCTACTTTCTCACCTTTTGCATTTTTATAGGTGTCTGAAGTGGCAATGGAAAAAGATGCCTTCTTGCTCTTTTCAAAGTCCTTCACTTCTGGGTCTTTACCTAAACGACCGATTAACTGCACGCTGTTTCTTACGCTTTTCATAGTTGTATTATTTAATTGTTAAACATTTATTTTTTCGAAACCTGATCACCGGGGTTATTGCCGATTGACGATACAAAGGTGTGGGGCTGAAAAAACGATAGTCGTATGTTATTCAATTACTTTCGGTTATATTCGTTTATAAACGTTTATAAACGGCTACTAAAACTCACTAAAAGCGGCTAATCATGGGTAAAAACGAAGAAAAAGTGTGCCTGGAGTGTGGAACAAAAATTAAAGGCCGGGCCGACAAAAAGTTCTGTTCTGACCAGTGCCGGGTTAGTTATAACAACAAATTGAACCGCGATGAGACCGCCTTTATGAATAATGTCACCAACATTCTGCGCAAGAATCGCAGAATACTGATCGAACTAAATCCGCAGGGCAAAACAAAAGTGAATCGCGATAAGCTTAACGATAAAGGTTTCGATTTCAATTACTTTACCAGCCAGTATGTAACGAAAGAAGGATCGACTTATCATTTTTGTTATGAACAAGGTTATCTTGCTCTCGAAAAAAATTGGTACCTGTTAGTAACCAGAAAAGAAGCGTAACATTCACCTTACCTACATAAATTTTCTACCTCATGAACAGTTGGTCTTTACAAGGAAAAAAAGCGTTGGTTACCGGAGGCACAAAAGGAATAGGGTTGGCCATCACCCGCGAATTTCTTGAACTTGGCGCAGAAGTATTAGTGGTGGCTCGCAACACAAAAAGCATTCAAGGGAAATTAAAAAACTCAGCTAATCTCTTTACACTCGAAGGGGACCTTTCAAATATCGAAGTGCGCAAATTACTCGCACAAAAAATAGGAGAAAACTGGGGCAAGCTGGATGTATTGGTAAACAATGTTGGTACCAATTCCCGGAAAAAATTCATTGAGTACAGCGAAGAAGAATACCGTCAGCTTTTTGAAACCAACCTGTTCAGCATGATGGACCTTACTCAGCGATGCTATCCGTATCTTAAGAAATCAGGAAATGCCAGTGTGATTAACATGGCGTCTGTTGCCGGCTCTTTTGATATCTCAAGTGGATCTCCTTATGGGATGACGAAGGCTGCGATCATACAATTTACGAAACACCTTACTGGCGAGTGGAGCGCTGACAAAATCCGTGTCAATACCATTTCACCCTGGTATATTGAAACACCTCTGACAAAATCCGTACTGGCAGAAACCGATCGGTTTGAAAAAATAATAGCTCGCACCCCTATGGGCCGTGTAGGTCAGCCTGAGGAAGTTTCTGCTTTAGCCTCCTTTCTGGCGATGGATAAATCAAGCTATATCACCGGCCAGAATATTATGGTAGATGGTGGAATGAGTGCAAAGGCTCTTTGATTTCAGTTAACTCTCAATACGTATATCGCGATGATACCCATCGGCAAGTTCATTGAACGGTAATTGAATCGTAAGCACACCTTCGATATACTGAGCACGAATATTTTTTACATCAATAAAATACGGGATCGACTTATTATAAACGATGTGTGGAACATAGATGGTCTCCTTCCGCGATTCAACTGTGCGATCAAAATAAACAACCAACTGATTGTTATTGATTTTAATATGCATGTTTTCTTCCGCTATACCCGGCACTTTTAATTCAATCTGACGATAGTCCTGATGCTGCGAAAGTTTTAATATTGGTTCTGTTACTCCACCATTCAATGTATTGGTAATGTCAATGCTTTGAATTAAGTCATCACTTATCATTCTATTACTTCTCATGTCTTTTATAACTTATTCTTAGCTCATCAATCATCATTCCTTTGTCTTAAGAAAGTCAAAAAGGCAGGAAATCTAATCTATCACCAGTCAATTTGGCGTTTGTTACTTACTAAATTTGTCAAAGTATTTCATCGTTATTACGCTTAAATATTCAGCATATAACTCCATTCACAATGAAACACAGTTGCAATAGGTATCATTATTGTGTATCAAGGTTGCAACAACAGCATATTTACAGGAATTGTGTTTGAGCATTGCCCTTACTGAATTACTTTTCGCACATGAATTCCATCAGTCTTTCATCGGCCCAAGAAAAGAAACTATACGATATTGCTTTGGCGCTCGGTGTGTTCACGATTGTTTATAATCTCGCAGAAGGAATTATCGCTACCTGGTTTGGATTTGAAGATGAAACGTTGGCGCTGTTTGGCTTTGGTGTGGATAGCTTTATTGAAATGATTTCCGGAACCGGTATTGTGTATATGGTATTACGCATTCGACAAAGTCCAATGAGCAACCGAAGTGGTTTTGAAAGAACAGCGTTGAAAGTAACCGGAGTGTCATTTTATTTACTCGTGGCAGCCCTTGTCATCTCATCATCTATTGTTCTTTATACAGGTCATAAACCCGTAACCACTTTCTGGGGAGTGGTTATTTCGCTCATCTCGATTGTGGTGATGCTCTTCCTGATTTACGGAAAGATCAAAACAGGAAAGCAACTTCAGTCAGACGCCATCTTAGCAGATGCCAATTGTACCAAGGTTTGCATCTACATGTCATGTGTGCTCCTGGCATCCAGCGGTATATATGAATTAACTGGTTTCCCTTATGCAGATGCACTGGGCACTTTGGGCCTCGCGTGGTTTTCTTACAAAGAAGGACAAGAGTGTTTTGAAAAAGCAGCCAGCAATAAACACTGTGATCATGATCACTAGTGGTTAAGTTAACCTTGTCCTCCAGGATTTGTCATGATGAAAATTAAGGTAGACCTTGCGAAAACAGAAGATGCAGTAGCCGTGGCTGCGCTAATAAATCAAATGGGTTATCCAGTTTCTGAGGAAGAGTCTGCTGCACGGATCATACAATACTCCAAACCATCTTACTGGCTCTGGCTTGCAAAAAGTGACGGCATGACCGTAGGTCTTATTGCATTACACATTTACGATGTATTACATCTGCCTGCCCCGGAAGGGCGTGTTATTTCATTTTGTGTAGATGAAACAGTAAGGGGTAATGGAGTGGGTAGTACGTTGCTTCTCCATGCGGAAAATTTTTTCAAAGAAAATGGCTGCTACAAAATTGTACTGAATTGCAATCTCAAAAGAACAGATACACACCAGTATTATCTCAACAGAGGTTATCTGTTTACCAGTAAGCACTTCGCAAAATTCTTTATGAAATAGTCTCCAGACTAAGGAGGCTAGATATCTGATTTCCTTAACTTCAGGTAGGAGAAATAATTAAAGAGCACCGTCCAAACCAGTGCGATGGCCACTGCACTCAAGGCCACATAATCCTGAATTTCCTGAAAAGCATACCGTGCAAAAGGAAGCGGCACCAGGTTAGTAATGGATTCCAATGGAAAAAATTGCTTTATCCATCCAATTTGTTCTTCTACGCCAGACCTGAAAATATTCAACTTGATAATGGCCTCTATCATGTGCGATAACATCAGCAGCACAATGGTTAAGCCGGAGCGTTGCACAAACACTCCCAGCATCAGGGCATACGATAAAAAAGCAAACACTTCCAGGAAGTAGGCAAAGAAAAACTCACTCCCTATAAAGAAATAGTCCCACTCAATTTCGGGTGTATAAATAAATCCTGTAATCAGGGTAATGAATAAAATCATTGCTACACTCATCACGCTTAACAAAACGTTGGTGAGAATCTTTGACTTTAAAAATTCCCAACGACTTAATCCATCAATGACGTTCTGCCTTAGTGTGCGATACTGATATTCGTTGGTAATGGATATCACTACCATCACCGCCAACACGATCTTGAAAAGCCCACTGATCCAGATGAGATTTTGCCAGATGTCAGGAAAGTGATATAATGGAATTCTGTTAATATTAATAGAGGCCCCAAACTCAGCGCCTTTACTTGCTAACCATTTTAAGATTTCCATGCCACTCGCAGTGGTGAAACCTAGCGTGAGAAAATACAAGCCACAAACGACCCAAAAGGTGCGATAACTGGTGAGTTTCTTGAGATCAATTTTAAGCAAATGCAGCATAAACGAATTCTAAAAAGTTGATATTAAACGCTGTGGCTGGTGTCTGACAATATTTCGAGGAACTGCTTTTCAAGGCTCTTCTTTCGGGTAGCAAGGTGTGATGCCACAATCCCTTTGTCGAATAAAAAACGGTTCAGATCTTTGCTATGAAAGCCATCTTTCATCATCACCTGGAAAACTCCATTCTCCTTTTTAATGTCAGCACTCCCTATAAATTCATGAAGCAGTACCCCCAGATCATCATGATAAGCCTGCACCTCAACAATCTCCTCTCCTTTTCCCACTTCATCCACAGGACCCACATGCATCAGAGAGCCACGTTTAAGCACCGCGAAGTGAGTACACACTTTTTGTACCTCGTCCAGTAAGTGGCTCGCCAATATGATCGTCTTTCCATCGGCTGCAATTTTTTTGATGATCTCACGTATCTCTGCAATACCCATCGGATCGAGTCCATTGGTGGGTTCATCCAAAATCAAAATAATCGGGTTACTCACCAACGCAGAAGCGATCGCCAAACGCTGCTTCATACCCAATGAATAGGTACGATACTTATCATCTTTGCGGGCCGTGAGTTCAACAGTTTCCAACACGGTAGGGATGTTATTCGGATCAGCGCCTTTAATCAAGGCGTTCAACTCCAGGTTCTTTTGTCCGCTGAGGTAAGGGTAGAAAATCGGATGCTCCAATACCGCTCCGATCTTCTTTCGGGTATGATGCGAAGGCGGTTCACCAAACCAGGAAAAGCTTCCAGAAGTTGGATTTACTACACCCATCAACATACCTAACGTGGTTGTCTTACCGCTGCCATTAGGTCCAAGCATGCCAAAGACCTGACCACGCTTTACCTCCAGATCAAGCTGATTGACGGCACAGAGCTTTCCGAAATTCTTGGTAAGTTTTTGAATCGATAAAACCGTTTCCATTAACTACGATGGATTAATTCAATTTTTAGATTTCTTCTTATCGTCTTCTTTATCCTGATCTTTACTATCGTCTCCTCTATCCGTAAAACTTTTGATCTTCTTACCGATATCGGTACTTCCGTCTATGGCTTTAAACAATTCAGGAGCTTTGTTTATTGCGATTTTTCCAAGAATATCCAATACGATGAGACTAGTAGAATCATTAGCCAAAATTACCGTGCCCTTCACTTCGCCATCTTTTTCTCTTAAGTAGATATCAAAATTACGTCCTTCATATCGGCCGGTCATCACCTCTTCATATTCTTCACCTTTATAGCCTGCCAATAATTTAGTATAGTCTTCATTGCCAAATTTCGAGTCCTTTTTCTCGATCATTAAAAATCGCATCTTTTCAATGTCTTTAATCATTTCATCAAAATTCTTATCCTCGGTTTGATTCAGCATGCGAAGCGTGTTCCGGTAGAAGTAGAGCGTTAGTCCGTCATACTTCTCATCCAACGCCTGGGTGGTTTTTGTTTGACCAAAAACGAGGGTGGCCGAAATAACAAGAACTAACGACAGGATAATTTTCATCTCTTACTATTTATTGATTGCCAGGGTCGTATTCTTTTGATTGAGCAGTTTAGGATCTATGTATCCCTTCATTTCAATGACCACCACCTCGTCCGCTTCCTCAACTAATACGAGATAAAGGTTTTTATTGTTGTCGCCTTCACGCAAATAAATAGAAACATCTTCATGGTTGTCTCGAATAAAGGCAATCTCCTCAAACGAATCCCGTATCACTATTTTCTTAAATCCCTTAACTGAAACGTTTTGTGCTGAAAACTCATGTTGGGGTATCGTAATAATGCGCATGTGATTAAGGTCTTTAATGGCATTTCTAAATTCATGTTCGCCTGCCATTCCTAATACCAGGCGCCCCATCCAGCCACTTAAAGAAAAACTATGAACATCTGGCTGGCCCTTAAATTTATCTTTCAGTGCCTGATAACTGTTACTTTGACTAAATGAACTTGTTGCTATCAGAAATCCTATCACAAAAAAAGATATCGATTTCATACGTGTGCTTTATTGGTAATACGAAGATAAACTAATAGAAGGATGCATGGCTATCCATACATCCTTCATGGAACTCAATTAATCATTCTTCTTATCTTTATCCTTTTCTTTCACCTTCTCGAGATTTTCCAATCCCTCGATGTTCACCGCCTTACCAATCTTAGAAATATCTTTCAAATCAATTTCACCAAATAGGGTCAGCACCATAAATTCTTCATTGCCGCCCATTACCATCACTAACTCGCTAATTTTACCGCCAGCCTCTTTGGTAAAGAATTTCATATCCTTGTCTTTATCACGAATGGACATCAATTCTTCAAAATTGTTCGTAGGTATCATCGAAATTGCTTCTTTGTACAATTCTCTTGAGTTACGAGCTTCGTTCTTCGACAGGATCTTTAACCCCTTGATTTTGCTGATGGAATTGATCATCGCCTTTTCCTCAGGCGTGTCACCCGTGATGTTTGCCATCATGCTAAACATTTTACCGCTGATGGTAACCTGGCTAAACGACTCATCATTCTGATACTTTGTGAAGAATTTTGCGATCGCATCGTTCTGCGCACTGGCTGCAATGGAAAACATTAACATTACTGCACCTATCATTAACTTTTTCATAATTATCTTCTTTAATTTTTTTAATTCTTTTTAAATGGTCTCCTCTTCTTTTCCTTGTTTCTGGAGCTTTTCCTCCGCTTCGTTAAACACCTTTATTTTACTTGCTTCTTTCTGGGCTTTGTTAAACCCCTTCGATATCATCATCAATGCTTTTTTTGTTTCTTCCAGTGCCAGTTTCGGATCACTGTAGGTATCCACTATTTCGGGAGGATACGCTTTTCTTACTTCTTGCCTTACAAAATAGGTAGCGGTTACCACTACGATTATTCCCGCTGCAATGCGTGCATAATTAAAAATCATTTTTACTGATTTTCCTTCTGGTTGTTTTATCCTTTTGATAACTGCTGCGTCAAAATCCAACCCACCCACAGACTTACTTTGTTGTGTTTCGAAGTAGCGAAACAAATCAGCCGTGTCCTTCAGATTTTCCGGCACTTCCCCTCGGAAAAAATCCCGAAGCTGTTTCTCTTCCTCCAGCGAAGTTTCACAGTTCCAGTACTTTTCCAGCAGTTGTTCTATTTGCTTAGAGTCCATACGCGTTCATTTTTACAAGTTTCTCCCTCACGGCATTTCGTGCCCGAAACAAATTCACTTTCACCTGATTCATGTCTAATTCCAAAATTTCACAAATCTCGTTGTAACTATACCCTTCGATATCGCGAAGGTGTATCACCTGGCGCTGCTTTTCCGGAAGCGCGGCTATCATAACATTTATGTGTTGCATATTCTCATGGATTTCTGTCCTCTCATGAGGAGATAACGCTTCATGACGAATCTCAAAACCTTCGTTGATTGAATCGGTGCTTCTACGCTGACGAGCACGAAGGCGGTCGAGCGAAAGATTTTTGGTGATGCGCATACACCAGGCTTCCATATTTTGTATTTCAGCTAACCTATCCCTTCCATTCCAAAGTTTGATAAAGACTTCCTGCACTACGTCTTTCGCTTCCTCTGAGCTGCCCAGAAGCCTAAATGCAAAGCGGAAAAGCTTGTTTTTAGTCGGAAGTACCAGGGTTTCGAACATTTCGAGATTCATCGTTTCAAGGGCAAGACGGTGTGGTAAACCTAATGTTACAATTAAAAGTAGAAAATTTACTTGCGCTGGAACATATTGAGAATCTATTTGACTACTTTTTCCAATATTGAGCGAATTATGGAGGAATCAGAAGATAAAATTATTGTTTTCGAATCATATGATACCGTGATGGCTGCCAACCTGGTGAAAACAAAGCTGGATGCTTATGGAGTTCCCTGCTTTTTAAGTGATGAGAATTTTGTTGGCCTCTATCCTATCCGAAATGAATTATTCCCCGGTGTGCGGCTTCACATCTTTGATAAAGATAGGGAACGAGTGGAGGAAATATTGGGTGATCAACACGCTGGTGAAGTAGAAACCATTCATTGTCCTTTCTGCAAATCAGAGAATGTTTCCATAAAGCCAATGAAAAAGGGAATACTCCCTGAGTTAGTTACCTCACTTATGGAAGGATTGTTTCTTCACCCAAAAGAAATTTATCATTGCATCGAATGTGGAAGAGAATTTGACTTAGCATCAAAAGACACTAAATCTTCAACACTGTAAATTCAACCCTGCGATTATTGGCTCGCCCGGCATCCGTTCCGTTGGTATCAATAGGCTTTGATTCTCCATATCCATGTGCTTGCAAGCGTGACGATTGAATGCCTTGCCCAATTAGATACTCTACCACTGACTGCGAACGTCCTTGCGATAAGTTTATATTATAGGTATCAGAACCCTGACTGTCGGTATGCCCTGAGATCTCAATAGAAACGTTCTCATTTTGTTTCAAGAAGTCTACTACCTTATTAAGTTCAACAAACGATTCAGGCTTTAAGGTGGTCTTGTCAGAATCGAAATAGATATTTTTTAATCGAACAGTAAGGCCCACTTCGATTGGAATAAGAACGATGTTTTTAATGACCGGAGTAATTTCTTCGCTTTTCACTTGCACACTATCAGTTGAAGTCAGGTAGCCTTCCGCTGAAGTAGTAAATAAATACCAGCCCAGGCTTGAAATAACCTGTTCATATTTACCTTCATTCGCAATGAGTGGATAATTTATAGTTTGATCTGGCTTGAATGTAATATTGACTTTAGCATTCTTTACAACTTGCTGAGTCTTTTTATCGGTTACATCGCCAGCCAATACAATCTGCTTCGCCAATGGTGTTAGATAAACATCGACATGAAACGTGGTGTCGCGATTGACACGCGGAAGTTTATAACTCTTTGTAAATGGCATAAAGCCTGTGGCCGTGGCCGATAGTGAATACTCATCTATTTCATGCACACGCATTTCAAAATTGCCATTTGCAGTAGTCTTATGATTCGTTGGCTTCTGATCTTTTATATTTACATCTACCATTGCCGAAATAGGCTGCTTTGTCTTCTCATTAAAGGTGGTTCCTGAAAGAAGAATTTTGAAATTGCGAGGCCTTAAAATAAACAAGTCAAAATTTCCGCCATCCACCCGAGCCCCTGAGCGTGCAGTAAAAATATTCCCATGAGTATCTATAGAGAAATAAGCATCCCCCGATGGGGTGTTAACCGACTTCCCAAGATTAACTGGATCGGACCATGTCATCCAGGTATCATCCAGCCTGACCACTTTATACACATCCGTTCCACCCACCTTATCCTTTGCAAATCGATCACTGGAAAAATAAAGCGTCTTTTGATCAGGTGCCAAGAAGGGACTGTAATCATCTGCCGTAGAACTGATTTTCATCTTCACTGCCTTCGACCACTTGCCGTTCTCCTGGTTGGACAAATAAAAATCGCTGAATTTATCTCCCTGCTTCTCCGAGAAGTACATGATCAGGTGATTTTCATCAGATGAAATAGTAGCTCCATTGAATAATCCTTTATCCATAGCTTCAAAACCAGGTATATTTAATTCCGTCCATGCCCCACCTGATGACACCAATGAAAATCCTTTTGAGTTCTTTGATCGTCCACCTCTAACCAGCAGTGAACCATCTGGCAAGGCATTGAAAACCTGGTTGTATCGATTTTGATTTAAAGGAGGTGGCATACGTTTTCCGACAGACCACTCTCCCTTTTCATCGACTGTGGAAAACCAGATATCCTGGCTATTCTCTTTACCAAACGTATTTTGCGGGTGATTACTTACGAAATAATATAATTTCGTTCCATCCATAGAAATCACCGGGGAGACTTCATGATATAGGGTGTTCACCTTGTCACTCATTTTCACCAACTCATAATGAGCATCAATTTCCTGCGCGTGTAATACAAACCCCGTCAAGCCAAGACAGAAAAATAAAATATACTTCATAGGATAATTTATTCTATATACATTCCTTAAGTTAAAAGGTAAGCGTAAAAAGTCCTCTTCCACTTAGTTGAATAGTAACCACTATCAATACTAAAGCAATACCGTTATAGATAAATAACTTCTTGTATTTCAATGTTGAGTCAGTAATCTTTTTGGTGGTGATTCGTGCCATCGTGATGAGCGCGATTGCTATAATCATCATACTTCCATGTTCTACCAACCAATATCGGGCTGTGGTATCCTTCATGGATTCTCCAGTAAATACAACTGCGGGGCTTATGAAATAAAGAACAATGCCTAAAATAAGTTGCGTATGAGTGATCATAAACAACCAAAATCCAAGTTTATCATCCAGACTGCTGTAAGCAGATTTATTCCTCCAGCCTTGAAATACGCGAACAACGAAGAAAATCAAAAAAAACAAAACGAAATACCTTATTACAGAGTGCGTGAGTAGTAATGAACTATGCATATGAATAGATTAGATTTGACACGAAGTTAGCCTAAGAATTCGACTTTTCTAAACCGATAAACATTGAAAAATAACTAGGAATGAAACCAACGCTGCTTAAAAGTGTTGCCCTTACCTTAAAATTCAATTGATATCGCTTATTGAAAAAGCCACTTTTCCAAACCTTCATTGTGCCGCTGACTTATGTGAACAAACTCCCTCATCAACAGGCCACCGAAAAGAGAGCCAAAGGTAGGATACTTTATACACTGTGTCAGAAATCGTCATTAAACAGTGAATGGTTACATTAAATCAATATTATTCAAACGGAAATCAACTGATCAGTTTTTTTAATATGAGGTTTCAATTAAATTTAGAAATCTAAATGTCCTTCATGAAGTTTACTCTATTCATTATTCTTCTTTTCGTGTCAAGTGTGCAAATGGCTACCGCTCAGCCTGACACTGTGCGTGTGGGTTCCTACGTAATCAGTGTGCACGACATCAACTTTCGCGACAAAGAATACACGATGAGGTTCTGGTTATGGTTTGTGTACGACAATCCGGATTTTGATTTCTCTACTCAACTTGATATCCCCAATGCAAAGTCGATCGATACACCGGAAATCATTCTTGACAGCCTGAATGGCAAAGCCTGGGCCATCATGAAAATGAAAGCCACCATGAAGGAAAGCTGGAATGTGCAGGACTTTCCCTTTGATCAACAACATTTGAAGGTACAAATAGAGAACACGCTGTTTGATGATCAGAGCCTGGTGTTCAAGCCGGATGTAAAAGGAAGTGCGTTTGACAAAAATGAAGCGATTGATGGATGGGAGATCGTTAACTTCCGGGTCACTCAACGCACTAATGATTATGAGACCGGGTTTGGAGATCCCGCACCCGAAAGAAGTCTTCAAAATTTTTCATCATTTTTAATTGAAATGGATATCCAACGAGATGCCTGGGGATTATTTATGAAAATCTTCATCGGCATGTACATCGCCTTCCTGATAGCGATCATTAGCTTCACCATTCACCCCTCTGAATTTGAACCCCGATTTGGTTTGCCGGTGGGTGGTTTATTTGCTACCGTGGGTAATAAGTACATCATTGACTCCATCTTACCAGAGTCCTCCTCATTTACCCTGGTGGATACTCTTCATACGATCACCTTTCTGGGAATTTTCGCAACACTCGTTGTATCGGCCATCGCTCTTCAACAAAGCGACAAGGGCAATAAGGAAGGCGCGGAACGCATAAATAGAATAGGGACTAAATACGTTATCGGACTTTATGTACTCACCAACATCGTAATGGTGGTGTTGGCAATCCTGTAAGATTATACTCTATTCCTGGTATCAATTAATATCGTAACGGGTCCATCATTAATCAAACTTACCTTCATGTCGGCACCAAACTCACCGGTTTGAACGGGTTTTCCTAATTGATTTGATGCCGCCTGAACGAATTCTTCATATAGGGGAATTGCAACCTCTGGCCTGGCCGCTTTAATATAGCTGGGACGGTTTCCCTTCCTGGTACTGGCTTGCAATGTGAATTGACTCACCACGAGGATTTCACCCTGGGTATCCTTAACACTTGTATTCATAACTCCTTCTTCATCATTGAATATGCGCAGGTTGACGATTTTTGCTGAAAGCCAATCAATGTCTTCTTGTATATCCGCATCTTCGATACCAACTAACACCAATAAGCCATGATGAATCTGTGCTTTGATGGTGTGATCAATTTCTACTGAAGCCGATGCAACGCGTTGTATAACTGCTATCATGTTACTTTTTAGTTTTTGATGGTCGATAATCGATGGGTAATAGTTCAGAGACTTTCTCGGACCACGCCCAGTAATTTTCTATAAACACTCCTCTGGGGTCCTCGTAATATCCATTTGGGTAAAGCTTCAGTGATTCCGATAGAAAATGAATCACCGATCGTTGCCAATCCCTTTTTGTATGGCCCATCAAATTCATATAAGCATATTCCTCCTTTTCTTTCTTAAACTTCACCGAAAGCAATCCCTTATAGTTCACATGAAAGTCTGCAGTCAGTAATTCATCAGCACGCAAGGCAATGCCTGTCAAACTATCTACCAATTCAGGTAAGGACTTTAGCTTTAAATAATATGTCAGGCTATCATTTTTTGAAATCGCACCATCGGAATTGTTTTTAGTTTTCCTTAATTCGTTTATTCTCGAATCAAGAAACGTTTGTGGAGGTCGCTTTGGATTCGGAATCCGGTTAAGCCTTCGCACTTCAAATCCTTCACCCTCTAATTCATTCGCCCGAAAGGCCCGCATGAAATGGTTCACCGATCCTTGATAGGCTTTTTCTCTCTCTTTATTCCAATGATTTTTTTGTGATTGCTTTTTGGCTAATAAATTCTGAAATGATGGTATTCCAAAGCTGGATAATCGCCTGGTATTGTAATTCAATTCAAAATTATAGAGATAATAATTTATGCTATAGCCTAGTGCTTTATTTTCGATTCGAATGGGCTCCTTCGCATGAGCGACTAATACATTATTTTTTGTATCATAAAACAAATGAATGACGTCTGGATTTAATAGTTTACAGCTTTTGGCATTATTCGTTTCTCCTAAAAAAAAATGTTTGAACGTGGCTAGATTTTTAGCCCGATCGGTGGTGTCTTCCTTTACAATTATTTCATTAAGCACTACATAATTCTGTTCGAGCTCTACCGCTATACTAAGGTTGCTGTCGTTAAACTCCAGGCCTTGTTGAAAATTAGTGTATCCAACAAAAGTCACCATCACATCATATTTTCCTGACACAAACCCAGCCAACAGAAATCTACCATCTTGATCACTGCTTACTCCAATGGTACTATTGGCAAAGAATACGTTGGCAAAAGGCACCGGTTGCCGGGTTTCTTTATCGATCACAATTCCCCTTAGACTATTTTTTTGAGCAGATAGTGGAATCGCAAGAAGTACAAGACCAAAAGTCCACCATTTCATTAACCGATCAATTTAGAATAATTGCAATTCACCAGATTCATGAATGAATTTTCCACTTTTATTCTCTTTGGCTAAACCAACCATGGCGCGAGCTACTTTTATCGATTCAATGCCTTTGTATTTTGGAGGAATCAGGAAGCCAAAGAGCTTATATACTACTTTAGCCGCATCTTCTCCAGTCCTGGCTTCTTTACGTGGACCGATCAATAATGATGGTCTGAAAATATGATAGGTAGTGAATCCTACCTTTGCGATGGCCTCTTCCACTTCTCCCTTTACGCGGTTATAAAAAATTCTTGAATTTTTTTCTGCACCTAAGGAAGAAATCAACAAAAACTGATTAGCTCCACTTGACTTTAATATAGTTGCTAATTCCAGCGGATAATCAAAATCAATATTACGAAATGCTTCCTTTGATTTAGCTTGTTTAATAGTTGTGCCGAGGCAACAGAAAACATCATCTGCTTTCAACTCACGTTGGTTCTTCAATTCATTGGCCTCAGTTACAATATTCTCCATCTTTGGATGTGAAATCGCAAGTGGCTTCCGGCTTAACGCAATGATTTTAGAGTATGAATTATCTTCAAGCAACAAATCCAGCAATTGACTACCAATCAGGCCGGTAGATCCGGCAATAAGAGCAACCCTGGGCTCCATACTTAAAACGTCTGCTGAATTTCTTTTCTCAACTCAATAAGTGCATGACCGATCAAATCAACATTCTTGTTCATTACGGCTTCAAAAATTCGTTTGGAGAGATCGATGCTCGTAGCTTCGGCTGGTAATTGCGAGGCTGAATCGTTAATCATAATAATCAGCTCTTCTTTCGCATTTCGGATCTGGTTCCATACTTCTTCACCCATATACACCTGCTGCGAAACGTTGTGATTAAACTCATTGCGAATTTCATCAAGTAGTACTTTATGAAAATCCCGAGCTGAGAAACCCGGATTATTCAGGCGAATCAACAGGTTTTGAGGGGCAATCCGCTCTAAAAACAATGTCATTCGCTCGTACGCCTGAAGCCGGGCGGGCAAGATGGTTTCAATACTTCGGGTGCGCACCTCCAACTTTTTAAGTTCAATCTCCTTGACCATGAAGGAACGAACTGTCAAAAACATAGCATATAAAACCAAACCGGCAGGTATGATCATCTTTCCAAATTCAATCAATGCTTCCATAAGAATTAATTCAGGTTCAAAGGTGTTTAAAATTTAGATAATTTTGATCGTTTAATTTCAATTTGCGGGATGTTTGAAAATATTAAACCCATTGGGTTAACTGCTCGTGCCGCTGAAGAGGTTCGCAAAATAATGCTAACGAAAAATATTCCGGCAGATTATGCCTTACGCGTAGGTATTCGGGGTGGTGGTTGCGGAGGGGTCTCGCTCATCATCGGGTTTGATAAACAAAAACCCAACGACCTGGCATACCAACAGGAAGGCATTGAGGTACTGATTGATAAAAAACATACGATGTATTTAATCGGCAAGCAGGTGGATTTTTATGAGGGTGCTGATGCACGAGGATTTATGTTCGTTGAACAAAACCTTCCTGTCAAAGAGTAGATCTTTACTTCTTCTGATTCACCGTGACCGTAGCTTTTTTGCAAACACCCCCAATGGGAGGATTGAATTTTGAAATTCTAACCTCCACTGCTTTTGCTTCGCTGAAAGCATCCAGCGTCTTCTTAGCGATGGCGTGCCCAACAGTCTCCAGCAGTTTTGATGGCTTTGCCATTTCCTCGTTTACAATAGCATAAAGATTTTCGTAATTGATCGTGCCACTCAAATCATCCTGAAAGGCTGACTCTGAAAATTCCGTGTCAACAATTACATCAACCTCAAACTTATTTCCCGAAGAACGTTCATGAGGATACACTCCGTGGTAGGCATGAAACTCCAGACCTTCCAGCGCTACTTTGCCGGTCATTGTATATCGTCAAAGAATGACTTTTGCACCCTGTTTTGCTCCGTGTTTACTGCTACGGCTACTTTCACAGGTTCAGGAGTCGGTTGAATGATGGGCAATGCACTCTTTATTTCTTTTTCTATTTCGGCATTAGGAAACAAGGCTTTCTTGCTTTCACGTTTTGCCAGGGCCAGGTGCTGATCCGGATCAAACTCCCGTGAAATTGACTTGGCACGCTCCACGCGATCCAAGGTTTCGCCAGCCAATCGCTTCAGGTCTGAAAGTAAATTATCGCGATGCAACTCCAGGGTTTTATAATGCTGGCCGAGTGATTTTAAACGCTCCTCCATTTCATCGAGCATCTGGCGCGAGATCATCTCAGCTTCTTCAATTGTATTTTTTGCTTTGGTCTTGGCCTCGCTTAGAAATGCATCCGCATTAAGTTGATTCTCTCGCAAAATTAGCTCAGCCGTCTTATTGGCTTGTTCAACTACACTCGCCCCAGTGTCTTCAGCTGCCTTCAACGTTTTGAATAATGAACTTTCTACTTCACGCAGTTTTGATACCTCGCGCTCCGTTGCTTCCAGTTTGATACGGGCTTCTTTGCTTTCGTCCAAAATGCGCTCCCACTCCTGCGAAAGAGTTATCAAAAATGCATTAACCTCGTCTTTGTCATATCCACGAAGAACTTTCTCAAAAGCCTTCTGGCGAATGTCCAATGGTGTGATTTTCATAAGATGACTTGGATTAATTAATAGTAGTTTAAAAAATAGTAAAGCCTAAAAAAGTACTAATCCATAGCTCAAATGTATAGAAATGTTTTGAAATATGCCTAATAATCTGAGTGTTATGCAATTTTTACGAATCAAATTTCAAACTCCATACCGATAAAGTACGATCATCACTGGCACTTACCAACTGATTATTAAACGAAGTCCAAAGCAATTTATTGACTGACGTGGCATGACCGGCATGGCGAGCCTTGTCGATTATCTTTAGCAATTTCAATTCGCTGGTGTCCCAGACTTTGATCGACTTATCCATACTGCCAGTAGCAAAATGTTGCCCGGAAGGACTGAAGGCCATATGATTAATGGCAAACAGATGTGCAACCACCTCAGCCGCCTGAATATAATCCGTTGAAACATCCCATACCTTTAAACGTGCATCACGCGATCCGCTAAGCAAGAATTTATGATCGGGGGTATATCGTAACGTAAACACCGAATTTTGATGTGCCTGAAATTCATGTTTCAGTGAATAATCTTCCAATGAAAATATACGGATGAAATAATCGCTGTAACCCACAGCCATTTCTCCTGCTATTGGATTGATTGCAATTACACGAGCATTTTTTTTGGAATGGATGAGTGTTCGTTTCACTGACCATTGTTCCAAATCAACAATGGTAATAGCACCATCGCCCGAGGCCACGAACAAGGCATTTCCAAATGACTGAATATCAAAAATAGAAGAAGTCGAAAGCTTTAACGAGGTGATCTCTTTTTTCTCTCTCCAATCCAATAAGTGGATGCCTTCGTAATTATGACCAGCAACCAGGTAACCTTGTTTTGTTAAATAATGTATCGCATAGATGGAGTTGGGCAATTTGGCAATTAACTCCCCTTCTTCAGGAGTTGTTAGGTTCCATTTTACAATCATTCCATCTCCGCCAGCTGAAAAAATAAGCTCAGCACGATCGGATGATTCAACCGTGTACACACAATCGCGGTGGCCAATAAGCGAATGAATTTTTTCGACCTGTATCATGAAACTACTGACCTTGTTAAAAAGTTGTTTGTTCGGTTAATCAGATTTTTTTACCAAAATTGTATTATTAAGTTATAGAAACCCAATGCCGCTTATTAAAATACAACACACTGACACACAAAGCGCATGGGCATTATGGTTCATTTCCGAAAAAGAAGAAGAGTTTACTTCCCTCCTTAAAGAACGGCCTGAGTCATCCATCATTCACACCACCAAGCGGTTGGAATGGCTGGCAGGAAGAATGCTGCTACAACAACTCACTGAACAGTTTGGACTTGAGTATCATGGGACGACAAAAGATGAATTCGGAAAACCTTTTCTAACAGATCTACCTCATCATATTTCTCTTTCACATTCCTATCCTTATGCGGCTGCTCAGATTGATTTACATACCGCGGTTGGCATTGACCTGGAACAGCCAAAAGCAAAATTACTCACCGTTGCGAATCGTATTTTAGCTGCGGATGAATTATTGGATGCGGGAAATGATATTGTCAAACACTGTGTTTACTGGTGTGCTAAAGAAGCCATGTATAAAGTGTATGGAAAAAAAGGACTATTTTTTTCTGAACACCTTCATGTTCAACCTTTCATATTGAAAAATACAGGCGATATTTACGGAGAAATAAATTTAGATGATCGCTCGTGTAGTCAGATGATGAGCTATCAGATTCAACCTGAGTATGTTCTAGTGCACACCAAAACACAATCGTTATGAAAATAGTCTTCATACTTTGTATGCTATTAGTCAAATTATCTTTGCAGGCACAAGACGTAAAGAATTTTACCTTGTTAAACACCCGCGATGGCAAGGAGGTATCACTCGCTAACTATAGTTCGTCAAAAGCAATAGCCATTATTTTCACCAGTCATGAATGTCCTTTTGATAATTACTATAAAGATCGTGTTAAAGAACTCATCCGGACCTATGCCGGAAAGGTTCAATTCTTATTGATAAATTCAACTACCGATGAGCCGGAAAGTGCCGAACAAATGGCGATACATTACACCGATCTATCCGTACCCTACCTGGCCGATAAAGAACAAGCGGTTATGACAAGCCTTGGCGCAAAAAAAACACCTGAAGTATTTCTCATCTCTTCCTCAGGTGGAAAGTTTACCGTGTTCTACAATGGAGCCATCGATGACAATCCGCAATCATCAAAAGATATAAGGCAATATTTCTTAAAGGATGCCATCGAAAAATTATTGATGGGCCAGAAGGTTGAAACTCCGACACAACGTGCGACCGGCTGCACGATTCGTAAAAAATAAAACTTATGAAACACGCGCAGGGCTGATCAGCGTGCATTTATAGACACCATTAAATGATGTGTATTTGGAGTTTAGGTGAACCCGTTCCCCATTGATTCTTGTCATGGATCATGATCAGTTGGCAGGTGTCATCGATCCCGATAACATGGCAGAGTTGATCATGATCCATAATGCAAAGCATTCCTAATTATTTAAAATCTTAATTGCTTTCTTAATGGTCGTTTCCGATACCCCAAACTCACGGGACAGCGTGCGCACGCTTTCGCGATATCCTTTGCTATTCCCGCGCAATTCCAGGTAGCGCCTGTAATACTCTATATAGGATAGCGTGCTTCCACTCAACAGACCCTTGTGATAGAGATAGTCAATAATACCATTCTGATACAATTCCAGCACATTCATAACGTATTCATTATGCGTCCTTCACGACCTTAATTGCCTTCTTAATGGTGGTCTCAGAAACTCTGAATTCTTTTGATAAAGAGCGTACACTTTCACGGTATTTCTTGCCGTGCCCTCGCTCCTCCAGGTAACGTGTGTAGTATTCTACATAGGCCAGAGTACTCCCAGATCGG
>JAYVTB010000188.1:0-3356 GCA_043774805.1 Cyclobacteriaceae bacterium
TTGAACGCGAGGGAACCTACCGATTACAGATTTTCAATCATGGTTCTGGCGCAGCGCTGCAAACTCTTGACAAAGAGTTGACTCCAGCGGGAATATTCAGCTTCTCAGGGCTTACGCCCAACACTCACTATGACATTAAGTTTTTCCTGATACTAAACAATCAGGCTATTGCTGTACCGAATACCGACACATCTTTTAGAACGGCACCAACAGAAGGATCTGGTGTAGAGTTTTCTTTTGGCATTGGGTCTTGTTTAAGGAACAAGGATAATCCGGTTCAACCGGTCTGGACCCAAATAAAAAATATCGCCTTAGACCCAGCTGTTGACATAGTTAATAACCCCCCAGCCAACAACCTTACTTTTTTTGTTCATACGGGCGATTCGCATTACTTTTTTGATGATGTGCCAGACCAGGAGTTGTTAAGCCTGGGTCCGCTGCAACCAGCCGCTTCGGTGGCACACCTTTCCTCCAGGCTTAATGCCAATTTTCTTGCTATGGCAAAGTGGGTGCCCACCTGTGCTGTGTGGGATGACCATGACCACCGATATAATAATCTGTCATCGGGCAACCTTACGGAAACTATAAAAGGCTACATCCGTGATGCTTTCCTGACCTATTGGGGCAACCCAGGTCCGTTCGTTACTAACCCAGTGGTGGTTCCATACCAGTCTTACGGGCTTACCACTCGCATTACTTATGGTAATGTTGATATCTATTTAATGGATGGCCGGTCTCAGCGGATAAAGAGCGAAGGCAAACTTTTTGGTATTCCACAAATTGATTACATCCTGCAAGACATTCAAAGCAGAGGAGCGGATAAATTAAGGATTTTTGCTAGCGGAAGTTTGTGGAACCATTTGGAAAATCAAGACAATGAAAAATACGGTCACCCAAGCTATGACTCTGAGCGAGAGTACTTTTTTAGTGCTCTAAATAACTTAATAACGCAAGGGAAGACTAAGGGTATAATATTTATCTCTGGAGATGTCCACCAGAATGAAATTTTTGAAATAGATCTTGCTCCATCGGGGATAATTAACAAGGCGCCTGAATTTGTTTGCTCACCAATGGGTAACAATTCTGGATTAGAAACAAGTCAAAGTACTGGAGGCGAGAGAAAGTGGAGGATTAACAGTGATCCTGATGATAATTGGGGATTCGCATCTGTTCGAATAAATACTAAAGTCACACCCTGGACTGTTAAGATTACGTTCCGCAAACATTCTGGTGGTTCTATTCATGAAAAACTATACAGCTTGTCAAATAATCAATTCATTTGGTAACCTTTTATCGTTATGTATAAAACATTTTTGGTAGTAGTCGTTGTCTTGTTGGTTGGGCAAACATATTCTCAGAATTTATATCTGCGAGGAAGCTATGTTAAGCCTTGGATTACGTACAAAGAGAGTGGGTCTTTTTTAAACAGTGGTTGGAAATCATCGTTCAATTTTGGTATCGGTGTTCAATTAAAGGTGAGTAAAAAACTTCAGCTTTTGCCGGAGTTGTCTTTTGTTCAAAAAGGGAATTCCTTTTCCTATCAAATGGAAGATGCTGACATTTCAATTTACTATGCCGATTTCGCGCTGTTGGGCAAGTTCAATTTTGATAGAGTGACAGGACTATATCTCCTTGCAGGCCCATACCTTGGTATTGGTCTTTTTGGTTCGTGTAGACTGAATGTTTACCCCGGAACCGAAAGAGTTGTATTTAATGGAACACCTAATACCTCAAATGACACTCAATTCTATGCCGAAATCGATCATAGATTGGAGAGCGGAATCCAGGCAGGTATTGGCTATCAGCTAACAAAAAGTATAGGTGTTGACTTAAGATATTGTCATGGACTTACCAAGTTGTATAGTCTTCAAGATCGCCTAGGCTGGAGTACAGGTGCAAATAGAGTAGAGAATGCAAGAAACAGGATGTTGCAAATCGGCTTAATTTGGGTTATCAAAACCAAACCTAGATCAGAATAGCAAATCAAATTTCCGCACTGAAGTTCTGCCAAGCGGTTATGCAAAGACCCTAAGTTAATCAGACATATCAGGTTCGCAATTATTTTACATTCTCTCCAAACACAAACTCTGTTGGAGGCTCTTGCCCCTTCAAATGCCGTACAAAATAATCCCAGCGTTTTTTCATGAAGTAACGTCCATTGCCAAAACCATGACCGGCATTTGGCAACACCAGCATATCAAAATCTTTATCGGCTGCCATCAAGGCATCAACAACCAACAAGGTATTAGTTGGCGGAACGTTGCCATCCATCATACCGTGAGCGATAAGGAGTTTACCTTTCAGATTTTTTGCAAGAAGCTGATTAGCCTGATTGTCATAGCTGGTTTCCGTTGGTGCTTTTTGAATTTCACGATCAATTTGCGCATTGCCTTTGTCAGCAGCACTCACCGGATTTTTTACCAAAAGGCCTTGCCACTTCTCGCCCCAGTCGTCCTCATAGTTTCTGTTGTCGTGATTGCCAGCACCGGAAACCGCTACTTTATAAAAGTCAGGATAGCGAAGAATGGCATCTGTTGATGCAAAGCCACCACCCGAATGACCCCAGATACCTACTTTATCCAAATCCATCCACTTGTTTTGAGCAGCGAGTTGTTTAATCATGGCGATTTGATCGGGCAAACCATTATCGCCCATGTTGCCGTAGTAAGCATCGTGAAATGATTTCGAACGATTGGGTGTACCCATCGCATCAACCGCTACTACAATAAAACCGAGCTCGGCAATCGCCTGCTTATCGCCACGCGATGCTGAAAAACTTCTGGAGCCAACACTGCCCGATTGCGGGCCGGGATACAAATAATTAAGGATTGGATATTTTTTCGATTCGCTGAAGTTGCTCGGCTTATACATAATGCCATACAGATCAGTTTGATTGTCGCGCGCTTTTACCGTGAAAGGAGTTGGCGGAACCCAACCGGCAGTCGTTAACCTGCTGATATCTGCTTTTTCTAATTCAGTGATTAGGTTGCCTTCTAAGTTTTTGATAACGCCAACGGGTGGCGTGGTGGGTGTTGAATAAATATCAGTGAAGAAGGTTTTTGAATTTGAGAAGTTGATTTGATGATTGGCAATTTCGGGTGTCAGGTTTTTGAGATTTTTGCCATCAAACCCAATCACATACAAATATTGAAAGTAGGGGTCGCCTTCTTCTTTGTTGGAACCCGTGAAATAAATAAGCCGATTATTTGTATCTATGTGCAATACTTGCAACACGCGCCAATTGCCTTTGGTGATTTGATTTTTTATTTCGCCTGTGTTCAAATCGTACAAGTACAAATGTCCCCAGTTGTCCCGTTCCGAAAACCAGATGGCCTCGTTACTTTCTTTTAATACAT
>JAYVTB010000189.1:0-2174 GCA_043774805.1 Cyclobacteriaceae bacterium
GCTCTGGCTTCTTGCGAACGCAGTTGGCCAAATTTACGATCACTCAAGCCGCCTTTGTTCTTTCCATTGGCAATACCTTTTCCATCACCAACCTTTTCATCTTCCTTGTCATTTTGGTCATCAGGCTTTCCGCCCTTGTCATTAGGCTTTCCTTTGTCTTCACCTTTATCCCCCATATCATCGGGCTTTCCACCCTTATCATCTGGTTTACCTTTGTCTTCGGGTTTGCCGCCCTTGTCGTCTGGTTTACCGCCTTTATCTTCAGGTTTACCACCTTTTCCATCTGGCTTACCGCCCTTTTGTTCTTTCTCTTTGTCATTTTTCTTCTCCTGACCTTTTTCCTGAGCCACTGACGTGAACGTGACAACTAAAGCCAACAGGGCTGCTAACGCTATCTTGAATATCTGTTTCATAAATTATTTCTTTTCGTTTAATAAAGAATCAACTTCTTTCTGCAAATCATCCAGCGACTTATCCAAATCTTGTAAGCGAGCTTTGGTTTCCTGGGTTGCTGAATCTACCGCCTGCAATTCCTGTTCAGGACTTAGTTCGGTTTTAGATTCTCCATTTTTGGCGCCACAGGCCGAAAAGGCCAGACAAAGGGCAATGGCATACATTATTCGCTTCATAGTTTTAGGTTTAGTTTCATTGGCCAATTTACAAAATTGATTTAAAGATGTAGTAGGCTATCTGACTTAGTCTTTTTCGAGTTAGATTTACATTTGGCTTATTGAGTATTTGACCATGTGCCTGTCTAGCCTATCTATGAAAACTTTAATGTCTTTGATTCTTTTTGCCGTGAGCATCGGTTTCGTATTTTCTCAAACGGATGAGGAAATGGATAAGATGTCTAAATCGGTTTGCGAGTGCATTACTAAAAAGCAGGTGAGTTTTACCAACCGAAAGGAAATGGAAATTGCGCTCGGGCTTTGTATGCTGGAAGGTATTCAGGAATTGAAACTGAATGTTTCCATAACCGATGGTGACGGAATGGAGAAGTTTGGTCAGAAAATTGGCATTCGAATGGTTGGCATCTGTCCTAAAGTATTTGAAAGCTTTATTAGTGAGAAAGCAAATGAATCAGATAACAAAGAGCGGGATACTGAAATTAGTGGAACTGTAAAGGAGGTAGAAATCAGCAATACTGTAACATTGGTTATTCGCGATGAATCTGGTAAATATAGCCGCTTATTATGGCTGCATTATGCCATTGGTTCCGATGGTTATACGACTGAACCAAAGAAACTATTAGGTAAAAAAATATCGGCTACGTATAAGATCGTTGATGTGTATTCCCCCAAGCAAAAGGGATATGTAACCACTAAAGAGATTACTGGATTTAAGGTGAATTGATTCTTGCTTAGTCCTGAAGCAAGTTCAATGTGAGACACGCCACAAGCCCGGCAGTTTCAGTTCTTAAGGTACTCGTTCCCAAGCTAATAGATGTAAACCGAGCTTCGGTAGCTTCCTTAATTTCAGTCGGTGAGAAATCGCCTTCAGGCCCTATGAGCACCAGATATTGGCTGTTTTTTTCAGCTTGAGTCAGCAGATGTTTTGATTGGTTTTTACTATCCACATAAGCGATAAATTTATGTTTCGATGATGATTTGAGTATGGTGTGGAAATCTGTTAAGGCATTAATTTTGGGCAACCAAACTTGCCCGGATTGCTTGATGGCGCCAACAGCAACTTTGGTGATGCGATTCAAATTTAGGCGAGGTCTTTCGCCATGTTGTGCCTTAAGAAACGTAATTTCCTGAATACCAATTTCAACAGCTTTCTCAACAAACCATTCGGTGCGATCAGAGCTTTTAGTAGGAGCGAGGGCAACATGAATATGATGCGCAGCCTTCAACTTTCTTTCCGTGCGAAGAATTTGAAACGAGCAAGCTTTTTTCGATATGGATTCAATTCCGCAAAAATATAAAGTGCCTTTGCCATCCGTTACCGGGATTTGATCGCCCGGTTGATGTCGAAGCACTTTTATAGCATGCTGACTTTCATCTTCATCTAATTGAAGATGACCTTCGCTTAAGCGCGGTTGATAAAAGAGATTCAATTTTTATTGATAGCTCTCAGCTAATTTATTGACAAAGGCAATGTACTCAGCACCGGCAGCTTCTTTTGACTTTCCTTTTTCCTCCACCCAAGCATTGAATTTGGCTATGGCTTTA
>JAYVTB010000190.1:0-31994 GCA_043774805.1 Cyclobacteriaceae bacterium
TAAGATGAAAGTAAGAGCATCTATAAAGAAACGGAGCGCTGATTGCAAGATCATCAGACGCAAAGGCAAGTTGTTTGTAATCAACAAGAAGAATCCAAGGTATAAACAAAGACAAGGATAATTATGGCACGTATTGCTGGTGTAGATATTCCGGATAACAAGAGAGGCGAAATTGCCTTGACCTACATTTATGGTATTGGCCGCAGATCGGCTCAAAACATACTTACTAAAGTAGGCGTTAATTGGGACAAAAAGGCGAAGGAATGGAATGACGAAGAATCCAATGCGATTCGTGCAGCCATTGCTGAGCAATTTAAAATTGAAGGAGCTCTTAAGTCTGAAGTCCAGTTGAGCATTAAGCGACTGATGGACATCGGATGTTACAGGGGCCTTCGTCATCGCAGGGGATTGCCTGTGCGTGGACAAACTACCAAGAACAACGCTCGTACCCGTAAAGGAAAGCGTAAGACGGTAGCCAACAAGAAGAAGGCAACTAAAGGGTAATCAATAAAACGCAAATAAACTTTTCTGTATGGCAGCACCATCAGCTGAAAAAAAGAAGGACAAGAGCAAGAAGCGTGTGGTAAATGTGGAGGCCGTAGGCCAAGCCCACATTCGTGCCACCTTCAATAACATAATCATTGCCATGACTAATACTACCGGACAGGTGGTATCATGGGCTTCTGCGGGTAAAATGGGTTTCAAGGGATCAAAGAAGAATACTCCTTATGCAGCGCAGGTTGCAGCTCAGGAGTGTGCGACCAAGGCCTTTGAATTGGGAGTGCGCAAGGTAGAGGTATTTGTGAAAGGCCCTGGTGCCGGTCGCGAGTCAGCTATCCGCAGCATTCAGGCTTCAGGTATCGAGGTAACTGTGATTAAGGATTTGACTCCTATGCCACACAATGGTTGCCGCCCTCCTAAGAAAAGAAGAGTTTAATATTTAAAGACAAAGAAAAGTCATGGCAAGATACATCGGCCCAAAAGCGAGAATCTCCAGAAGATTTAACGAGCCAATTCTGGGCGAGAGCAAAGCGCTTCAAAAGAAGAATTATCCTCCCGGCATGCACGGAAAGGGTAAGAAACGCAAGCAATCGGAATATGCTGTCCAGTTGGCAGAGAAGCAGAAGGCTAAATACATCTACGGAGTTTTAGAGCGTCAGTTTGAAAACATTTTTGATAAAGCATCCCGTAAAAAGGGTGTTACTGGTGAAGTACTTCTCCAGTTGCTTGAGTCAAGATTGGATAACACCGTATACCGTTTAGGAATTGCTCCAACACGCAGAGCTGCCCGTCAGTTAGTCGTTCATAAGCATATCACCGTAAACGGGGATGTTGTAAACATTCCTTCTGTGAGCCTTCGTGCAGGCGATGTGGTTGCTGTTCGCGAAAAATCAAAATCATTGGAGACAATCACAAATTCGTTGTCAATTCAGGGTGCAAAAAAATACAATTGGTTAGAGTGGGATGGTGGTGAAATGTCAGGTAAGCTGATCAATTTACCTCCCAGGGAAGATATCCCTGAAAATATCAACGAGCAGTTAATCGTTGAATTGTACTCTAAATAATTCTCAATTAATAAAAAACCGCATATGTCAATATTAGCATTTCAAATGCCTGAGAAGGTGGTGATGGAGAAGTCAGATGATTTTCATGGACTCTTTACATTTAAACCTCTTGAAAAAGGTTACGGTGTAACCATTGGCAACGCGCTACGCAGAATTCTTTTATCTTCATTAGAAGGTTATGCAATCACGGGAATTAAAATCCCGGGCGTATTACATGAGTTTTCTACCATTGAAGGCGTTGTTGAAGATGTAGCAGAAATCATTTTGAACCTGAAGCAAGTTCGTCTCAGGAAGATCACAGATAATTTTGATAATAAAATTACTGTAAGCATTAAGAAGCAAAAGCAATTCAAGGCAGGTGACATCACTAAGTTTACTTCATCGTTCGAAGTGTTGAATGCAGATCATGTTATTTGTAACATTGATGAGGCCGCTCATTTCGAGATTGAATTAACGATTGAAAAAGGCAGAGGATACCTTCCAGCAGAAGAGAACAAGCCGAATGAACAAGTATTTGGTTTCATTCCAATTGATGCCATCTTCACACCCGTGAAGAATGTTAAATACAGTGTTGAAAACACCCGTGTTGAACAGAAGACTGACTATGAGAAATTGTTGGTTGACATCGAAACAGACGGATCGATTCATCCTGAGAAAGCTCTGGAAGGCGCTGCATTCATTTTGATTCAGCATTTCAGACTGTTCTCAGATAAGTCAATCGAACTTGAAACCGGTAAGGATAGCGAAGTAGAGCAGGTGGATGAGGAAATGCTACACATGCGCAAGCTATTGAAGACTCAACTTCATGATCTTGATCTGTCGGTTCGTGCGTACAACTGTTTAAAGGCTGCTGATGTGAAAACACTGGCTGACCTGGTTCAGCTTGATATATCAGATATGATGAAATTCAGAAACTTCGGAAAGAAGTCACTGGCTGAATTAGAACAATTAGTCGCTGAGAAGAACTTGACCTTTGGAATGGATCTCGGCAAGTATAAACTCGAAGAAGATTAATCACCATGAGACACGGAAAAAAAATAAATCATTTAGGTAGGAAGTCAGCTCATCGTCATGCGCTTCTTTCCAATATGGCATCTTCGCTGATTCTGCATAAGCGAATCACTACAACTTTAGCGAAAGCCAAAGCCCTTAAAAAATATGTTGAGCCTTTGATTACTAAGGCAAAAGATAACACTATGCACTCGCGCAGAACCGTAATGTCATATCTTCAGAATAAGGAGTCTGTTGTTGCGCTGTTTGGTGAAGTGGCTGGTCGCACGGCCGATCGCCCAGGTGGCTACACCAGAATCATCAAGTTAGGAGACGCTCGTTTAGGCGATGCTGCAGAAATGTGCTTGCTTGAATTAGTAGACTTTAACGATATCTACAAGAAAGAAGGAGCCGAGAAGAAGGCGAAGACACGTAGAGGCCGTAAGAGCAAAAAAGCGGAGGACGCTGAGGTAGTAACTCCGGAAGCTACTGCAACTGAAGAGAAGCCAAAAAAGGCAGCTAAGAAATCCGCTAAAAGCAAAGAATAATGGTGATTTTAGAAATAGAAAAAGGGATTGAGCGAAAGTTCAATCCCTTTTTTTATGCGCTTACCCATTTCGAAATCGGTTGTTTAAATTTTAATGTCAATCATAACGATCAAACCTAAAACGTAAACTATTTTTGTTAACCATTTACCTTTTAATCCATTGAGAGAAAAAGCATATCTACTACTCGCAGACGGCTACCTGATTGAAGGAAAAGCCATTGGCAAAAGAGGCACCTCCGGAGGTGAAATTTGCTTTAACACAGGAATGACAGGCTACCAGGAAATCTATACCGATCCTTCCTATTACGGCCAGATCATTGTAAACACCACTGCTCATATTGGTAATTACGGAACAGTATCAGAGGAGCAGGAATCGGCAAGTCCTAAAATCAGCGGTATTGTTGTAAATGAATTCTCCGATGAATTCAGTCGCAAAACTGCCCGGCAAAGCCTTCAGGATTACCTTGAAAAAAATAATGTTGTAGGCATATCTGATTTAGATACCAGGATGCTGGTGCGCTATATCAGAAGCAAAGGTGCTATGAATGCCTTGATCTCATCCGAATTAAGTCCGGAACAAATGAAAGAGGAGATTAAGAAAGTACCTTCTATGGACGGGTTAGAACTTTCTTCCATAGTGAGCACCCGGAAATCGTATTTTACAGGTGATCCAAACTCAACGATAAAGATTGCGGCTCTAGATGTGGGGATTAAAACCAGCATCCTGACCAACCTGGTGGATAGAGGTTGTTATGTTCAGGTGTTTCCGGCCAAATCTTCGTTTGATGAAATGAATAGCTGGCAACCTGATGGATTTTTTATCTCCAACGGCCCTGGTGATCCTTCAGTAATGGATTATGCGATTGCTACTGTTCAGAAAATGCTTGAGTCAGGGAAGCCGGTTTTCGGTATTTGCCTCGGTCACCAGTTGCTGGCACTGGCTGCAGGAATATCTACCTATAAGATGCATCACGGTCATCGTGGACTAAATCATCCGGTTAAGAATTTAATTACAGGGCTGGGAGAAATGACTTCACAAAATCACGGCTTTGCGGTAAGCGAAAAGGACATCGAGAAAAATCCTGATGTAGAAGTAACTCACCTGCACTTGAACGATAACACGATCATGGGCATCCGGCTTAAAAGCAAGAAAGCCTTTTCTGTCCAATACCATCCGGAAGCATCGCCTGGTCCACATGATAGTCGTTATTTGTTCGACCAGTTTGTTTCTATGGTAAAAGAAGAAATTAGCATACCTCAATAATCGTCCACTCAAATCTTAAAAAAAGAAATTTATGAGCTTAATTGAACGCATTCACGCCCGCCAGATATTAGACAGTCGTGGAAACCCTACTGTTGAAGTAGATGTACTAACATCATCAGGCGCTTTCGGCCGCGCTGCAGTTCCATCAGGTGCTTCAACTGGAACACACGAAGCGGTTGAACTTCGCGATGGTGACAAGAAAAAATATATGGGCAAGGGTGTGCTCAAGGCGGTTGAGAATGTAAATACAAAGATTGCAACCGAGATTATTGGTCTTTCTGTTTTCGATCAGAATATCATCGATAAAGTAATGGTTGAATTGGATGGCACTCCCAACAAAGGCAAGCTGGGTGCTAACGCAATCCTTGGTGTTTCCCTGGCAGTTGCTAAAGCTGCGGCAATGGAAGCAGGTCAATCACTATACAGATATATTGGTGGTGTTAACGCAAACACATTGCCTGTGCCGATGATGAACATATTGAATGGTGGTAGTCATGCCGATAACTCGATCGATTTCCAGGAATTCATGGTTATGCCGGTAAAGGCAGATACTTTCTCCAAAGCGTTGAGCATGGGAACCGAAGTATTCCACACCCTGAAAAAAGTTTTACATGACAAAGGCTTTTCGACCAATGTAGGTGATGAAGGTGGTTTTGCTCCCAACATCAAATCCAATGAAGAAGCGATTGAAATAGTGTTAACCGCTATTGAAAAGGCGGGCTATAAGCCTGGCGTAGATATCTTCATCGCGATGGATGCTGCCAGCTCTGAGTTTTATGATGGCAAAACCAAAACCTACACGTTCAAAAAGTCGGATGGCAAGAAATTGAAATCGGATGAGATGGTGGAGTATTGGGCAAAGTGGGCGAAGAAATACCCGATCATTTCAATTGAAGATGGTATGGCAGAAGAAGACTGGGATGGCTGGAAAAAACTTACCGATAAAATCGGAAGCAAAACTCAGTTAGTCGGAGACGACTTGTTTGTGACTAATGTCGATTTCCTCCAAAAGGGTATTGACCTCGGAGTAGCGAACTCCATCCTTGTAAAAGTAAATCAGATTGGTTCGTTGACTGAAACGATCAATGCGGTAAACCTGGCAAAGCGAAATAGCTATAAGAGCATCATGTCGCATCGTTCAGGCGAAACAGAAGATAGCACCATCGCTGATTTGGCAGTTGCGCTCAACACAGGTCAGATTAAGACCGGATCGGCATCTCGTTCAGATCGTATGGCGAAATACAACCAATTAATAAGAATTGAAGAGGAGCTGGGTGATGTTGCTTACTTCCCGGGTATCAATTTTTAATTGACCATAGATCGAAGTTAAAGCCTCGCCAGTTTTGGCGGGGCTTTCTTATTTTGGGATTTTTTTGCTTTAAGCGAGAAAGAAGACGCATATTTTTTTAGTGAAAATCGCTGAATTTGAAAGATTTGGCCATTTTTCATAGTTCCTTAATTCACGCCTGATTTTTGTCAATGTATTGCCAAAACAAAAGCGTAAAGCAAAAAGGTTATGGGAACAAACATGTTGTTGATTTCATTTGTGGCGGTTGCCTTGGGAGTCATGGGGTTGGTTCTATTAATCAATAAACTGGAGTCCACGCCAGCCAGTCTTGATTTCGGAGGCATTTGGCTAAATGAATCATTGAATATCAGAATCCTCCTTCATGATGTGGATTCCGTCTTTCAAGGATCTGTTATCTGGGCAAACGGGATGGATAAATTGCTCGGCTATAAAGTGGTGGAGAATTTAAAATTTGACAGGTCTAAAAAAGGCAAGGGAAGTTATTCCGACCCCTTGACGGGAGAACATTATGAGATATCTCTGAGTATGAAAAGAAAGGGTTTAATTCAGGTTAAGGCATACCATCCCAATTCTGAAAACCTTGCCTTTTCTCAAGAGTGGAAGCAATTTGTGTCTTAGTAGGTCGGCTTGTATCTTAATAATTGGCGTGAGTCAGGGATATCAAAATTCCTGATTTGCGCCTTTTCAGTTTTAATCTTTATCTTCGTACAACCATTTTTTTAACTATTATGCTGAAAAGGCTACCACCTGCTTTCAGGAATTTTTACTTTATAACCGTTGTTTCATTTTTGGCTTGGATGCTTTTTTTAGATTCCAATGATCTGATTTCGCGATTTAAAATGTCATCCAAACTCCGAAGTCTTGAGTCAGAAAAAGAATTTTATCAGGAGAAAATTTCTGAAGTTGAGAAAGACAGAAAGGAATTAATGACCAATAAAGAACTTCTTGAAAAGTTTGCCCGGGAGAAGTATCTCATGAAAAAAGAAAGCGAAGACCTTTTTATTGTTCAGGAGGAATGAAAGCAAAGAAAATAAGCGTCTTGGCAATAGTAATCTGTGCTTTTTCACTCACTGCTCAGGCGCAGTGGGGAGGCGACCAGATGGCTGATAAACCTTCGTTAAGGGATAGAATGTTTTTTGGCGGAGGCTTTGGACTTAGTTTTAGCAGCAGCTATGATTATTTTTCTCTGTCCCCGATTATCGGATACAAGTTAGCCCCACGTGTAGCCACAGGTGTAAGCATTATTTATCGGTACACAAAGTATAAATATACTCCCTCGATATCAACCAACGATTATGGGGCTAGTCCATTTATTCGTTATCAGTTTTACGGTCCGCTATTTCTTCACGCAGAATATGAATATCTGAATTATCAGTACGTTTCATATAATACTGGCGAACTAGTGCGTAAACCCTATACTAGTTTTATGGCCGGTGGTGGATTCTTTCAGCCCGTAGGTCGCAAGGCAGGTTTATACATATCTGCACTCTACAATTTCTCCTATAAAAGTCCAACCTCTCCTTACGATTATTATCCATACAGCAGTCCGTTGGTGATACGGGCTGGTATTACAGCTGGGTTTTAAAACTTAATATTCAATTTCGAACCAAGCTCCTGAAGGTCTTCTACCACTTTAGGATTTAATGTAATCCCATTTTTTAATCGTTCTGCTTCACTCTCTCGTTCAGGATCTCCTGGAATAATTACATGTGATTTACCTTCCACTGTTTTGGCAGATCGGAATCTGGTGATCCAATTATCCATGTGCTTTTTAAAATCAGCAGCAGGACGGAATGCGTCTACTCTCATTGCGCCAAAGAAATGCCCGATGCCATCACCAACAGGGTTAGCTGGTGGGGCAAGAAAGCTAACAAAAGGTGGAACCCAGGGGCCATAATTAGCCCCGCTGAGAACAGCTGAGAAAATATCTACCCATGCGCCCAAACAAAATCCTTTATGACTACCGTGTTCGCGATCACCACCAAGTGGCAATAGCGCACCCCCATCCTTTAGCTCATTCGGATTGGTCGAACTTGTTCCATCTTTCTTTTGAATCCATCCTTCCGGGGCATCCTGATTTTTTCGCTGTAGTATTTCAAGTTTGCCGTTGGCCGCTGTCGTAGTGGCAAAGTCAGCAACAAATGCAGGCTGCTCTCCGGCAGGAATAGCAACACAAATTGGATTGGTTCCTAATAAACGCTCAACAGAAAATGTGGGGGCAACCAAAGGGCTTGCATTGGTCATCGCCATTCCAATCATATCATGTTTTAACGCCATCATGGAATGATAGCCAGCAATACCAAAATGATTTGAATTTTTTACAGCCACCCATCCGGTGCCTACTTGCATCGCTTTTTGAATGGCGATCTCCATGGCCTTAGGCGCGATGACCAAACCCAGCCCACTGTCTCCATCCACCACGGCTGTACTAGGCGTTTCATGTACAACTTTAATGTTAGGTGTACTATTCACGCGATTTACTTCCCAGAGCCTTACATATCCCGATAGCCGGGCAATACCGTGAGAATCTATACCACGAAGATCAGCACTCAACAATACATCAGTAGCTAACCGTGCCTGATCCTCAGGACAATTTATTTTCTTGAAGACTGTATTCGCAAATTGCCACAGTTGGCTGTGGGTAAATGTCATTTCATTCATGGTTAATCTTTATTGATGGCGGATCACAATAAATCCATATGGCAGTTCGTACCGGATATTGACCTGTTCATACAGATTTCAGATCACAAATGTGTTGTATTGCGCTTAATAATCAATGATTTGAAAAAAATTATCACAAGAATGTGGAAATTAGCCTTCGTGTACATCTTAAATTAAAAAAATGAAAAATCTAATACCTATAGTCGCTATGATCTTGATTTATGCGACTTCGTTTGGACAGAGTGAAAAGTCAGTAGACTCAAAAATCACAGCGGTCACCGTTTTTTTAAATAAGGCACAGGTTACTCGTGAAGTAAAGACGAGACTTGAGAACGGAAAGACTAACCTGGTGCTCACCGGTTTAACTTCTCAACTGGATCCTCAAAGTATTCAAGTAGTAGGCACTGGAAGTTTTATAATTCTAGGAATGAGTCACAGGCAGAATTATCTCGATGAGCTGAATATGCCAAAATCGCTTAGGGTGTTGAAGGACTCGATCGAACTATTGCAAAAGCAAGTGATGTTAGAGCAAAGCCAAAAAGAGATTTTGACCAAAGAGGAACAGATGTTGTTAAGCAATCAGAAAATTGGAGGAATTAATCAAAACCTGACGGTAGCAGAATTAAAGGCGATGGCAGATTTTTATCGCAGCCGATTAGGGGATATTGTAACCTCGCGCATGAAGCTGGATGATAAAATCAGAAAGATGAACGAACGAATTTCTAAGCTCAATACTCAATTTAATGAACAGAATGGCGTGTTGGGTAGAAATACGAGTGAGATTGTAATCAGTGTTTCCGCTGAATCGGCCACACAGGCAGATTTAAAAATAAGTTATGTAGTGGCCAATGCCGGTTGGAATGCTGTGTATGATGTCAGAGCAATCAATACGAAAAACCCATTGCAGCTGAACTACAAGGCAAATGTATTTCAGAATACAGGAGAGGCATGGAGGAATGTAAAGTTAACGTTATCTACTGCGAACCCGAATCAAAGCGGATTGAAGCCTGAGTTATATTCATGGTACCTGGACTTTTATAACCCTATAGTTTATGGTGCCGATCAGAAAAAAGAGCGAACCTATAAAGCGGCACCGGTAAAAGCAGAAGCTGCCCGCATGGAGGTGGCTGACATTGAACCGATGGTAGCAGCGCAGACTGTTTCAGATTTTGTAAACAACGTACAGACTTCTTTAAATACCCAATTTGAGATATCACTTCCTTATTCAGTTTCTTCATCCGCAAAGCCAACCCTGGTAGATATACGAAATTATGAAATGAAGGCAGAGTATGATTATTCAGTGGTTCCGAAATTGGATATGGATGCTTTTTTGATTGCCAGAGCAACAGGTTGGGAAGAGTTTAGTCTACTACCAGGGGAAGCGAATATTTTCTTTGAAGGTACTTTTGTTGGAAACTCTTATATCGACCCTAACAACATCAAGGATACATTGTCTGTATCGCTTGGTCGCGACAAGCGAATCGTTGTAAAGAGAGAGAAGTTAAAGGATCTTACTTCGAAAAGTGTAATGGGCAATTTAAAAAAGGAAAATTATACCTGGGAGGTCAGCGTCCGCAATACTAAAACGGAGGCTATAAGAATTAATATTGAAGATCAGGTTCCGGTTTCACAAAACACTCAGATCGAAGTAACGGTAGTGGATACAGGTGGAGCCAGCTATAATAAGCAATCAGGGAAGTTGGTATGGAAGCTTGATGTTAAACCCAACGAGACGAGGAAGGTCTCCTATAAGTTTGAAATAAAATATCCAAAGGATAAGCAGGTTGCTGGATTGAACTAGGAAGTTTATTGAGCTGCCATTTTATAAGCTAGCTAATATTCCTTCTTTCAACGAGAAGGAAGTAACTCTTACCCGATCAAAGGCATAGTGGTTGAGTAAGAATTTTATCAGGCAGCACGCCACCACAATCATATCCACCCGCATTTCAATCATACCGGGTATTTGCATTCTTGCACCGCGGTCTTTGATGAGAAGTTCTTCGTAGATGTTATCAAAGGCATTCAAATTGAAAGGCGTTTCCGGAGTATCAAGCAGGGGTAGATTGTTTTTCAGGCAGTAGATATCACTCAGTGTATCAAAAGTGCCAGAAGATCCGATCAGGGTTTTTGGCTCATGATTTTTCAGCTCAACAAAAAGCAAGACAAGTTCTTCCATAAAGTATTTAAAAAGAGCTTCCACTTCTTCTTCTTTAATCGGATCATGTTTTTGAAATTTCTCCAGCAATCGTTGACCCCCGATTTCAAAACTATGGCTCCAGAATATTTCTTTCTCGTTGCCAATAATGAATTCAACACTTCCGCCACCAATGTCCATGATCAACGATTTCTCAGATCCCATTTCAATGGTAGCCCTGGCACCCTTATAAATATATTCTGCTTCCTGCAGACCGTCAATGATTTGAGTTTTAATCCCTGTTTCTTCCTCTATTCTTCTCCTGACTTCTTCTCCGTTTTTGGCATTACGAAAAGCACTCGTACCAAAAGCCAACGCTGTTTCTATTCCTGCATCACTAATTGTATTTCGAAATGAGTGCATGGTTTTCAGAGCTCTCTCTATTCCTTCATGGGTGATATACCCCTTATTAATTCCACCCATTCCAATTTTTACTGGCACTTTTTCCCGGTAGTTGATAGTAAACCCTGGTGAGGAAATGGTGGCCAGCATTAAATGAAAAGTATTCGTACCCATATCGATGATCGCCACCTGTTTCATTTTATCATAATTAGTTGGTCACTATGAGTACCTGGCCAGAGCAAAGTCCTTGATGAAAGGCAAAATATGGAGATTTCATGCACTGATTTCAATCGACCAAGATACATGATCAGCCTTAACAATAACTATATTTGAGTATTACAAAAAGAAAAATATGGCCAAGCGAAAAGTCAAATCAGAAGTACTTCAACCAAAATTTGATGAACTGGAAAGAAAGAATATTGAATCACTTTTAGGCGGTGGTGAGAAGCGCATTGAACAACAACATGCAAAAGGAAAATTAACTGCGCGCGAGAGGGTTCTACTTCTGTTGGATGAAGGCTCCTTCGAAGAATTAGGAAAGTTTGTTATGCATCGCAGCAAGGATTTTGGATTGGATAAAGAGCATTACCTGGGCGATGGAGTGATCACCGGATATGGCACGATACAAGGAAGACTGGTCTATGTTTTTTCGCAGGACTTTACCGTTTTTGGTGGGTCGCTTTCAGAAACCCATGCGGAAAAAATAGTGAAGATCATGGATCTGGCCATGAAGAATGGAGCGCCTGTAATCGGCCTCAATGATTCAGGCGGTGCACGAATCCAGGAAGGGGTGGTTTCGCTAGGTGGCTATGCCGATATTTTTTATCGCAACGTAATGGCATCCGGGGTTGTGCCGCAGATCTCTGCGATAATGGGGCCATGTGCTGGTGGCGCGGTGTACTCACCTGCCATGACAGATTTTATATTTATGGTGGAGAATACTTCATTCATGTTCGTGACGGGGCCAAACGTAGTGAAGACGGTTACACACGAGAACGTTACCGCTGAAGAACTAGGAGGTGCTTCCACACACAGTACAAAAAGTGGCGTTACTCATTTTGCCAGCGCCAATGAAGCAGAGTGCATCAATCATATCAAACAACTTTTTAGTTATATACCACAGAATTGTGAAGATACGACACCCCTTCTTCCCTATAACCAGTCGAATGAATCAAGGCCAGCTCTAAATGAAATAATTCCGGCCAATCCTAATCAGCCCTACGATATGCGCGAAGTGATCAATGGCATGGTGGATGATCAATCGTTTTTTGAAGTACATAAGAATTTTGCCGAAAATATTGTTGTTGGTTTTGCACGATTGGCAGGGAGAAGCATTGGAATCGTGGGAAATCAACCAATCGCCCTTGCCGGAGTGTTGGATATTCACTCGAGCGTAAAGGGTGCGCGATTTGTCAGGTTTTGTGATTGCTTTAATATTCCATTACTGGTGTTAGAAGATGTGCCCGGATTTTTACCGGGTACTGACCAGGAATGGAATGCGATTATCACGAACGGAGCAAAATTGTTGTATGCATTTTCGGAGGCCACCGTTCCCCGTGTTACGGTGATCACGCGCAAGGCGTATGGGGGTGCCTATGATGTGATGAACTCCAAACATATTGGTGCTGATTTAAACTATGCATGGCCAACTGCAGAGATTGCGGTTATGGGAGCGAAGGGTGCCTCAGAAATTATTTTCAAAAAAGAAATTGCGGAAGCAGAAAATCCAGAAGCAAAACTGAATGAAAAGGTGGATGAATACACGCGTAAGTTTGCCAACCCATACCGTGCTGCCCACCGGGGTTACATTGATGAAGTAATCTATCCGGATCAAACGAGGGAGAAGTTGATACGTGCTTTTTCGATGCTTGAAAACAAAGTGGCCAAGCTCCCAAAGAAGAAACATGGTAACATTCCACTTTAAAAAATTGATATGACCCTTGAACATGCCCAGCAACAAGTTGACCAGTGGATTAAGGCTCATGGTGTTCGCTACTTCAATGAGCTCACCAATATGACTATTCTTACCGAAGAAGTTGGCGAGGTGGCTCGCATCATGGCCCGCAGGTATGGTGAACAATCGGAAAAGGATTCAGATAAGAATAAAGATCTTGGTGAGGAAATGGCGGATGTCTTATGGGTGTTGATCTGTCTGGCCAATCAAACCGGTGTTGATCTGACAAAGGCATTTCAGGAAAATCTTGAAAAGAAGACGTTGCGCGATAAAGACAGGCATCATCAAAATCCAAAACTTAAAAAATGAAAATACTTTCCATCGTTTTGTTGGTCATGATCATGATCAGTTCCTGCAAGAAACATCCTGTTGCTGATCAGGTGGTTTTTGGAAAGGTATGGACGGGAGATGAACAGACTCCATGGGCAGAAGGGTTTGCGATAGTTCGTGATTCGATTGTTGCCTTAGGATCAGTCGATGAAATTAATCAATGGGTTGGTGAAGGGACACAAAAAGTTGAAGCCACACCCGATAACCTGATCGTTCCTGGTTTTATTGATTGCCATACCCATTTTATGGAAGGAGGCTTCGCACTAGCGTCCGTGCAACTTCGTGATGCTAAAACACCCCAAGAATTCATTAGCAGAATTAAGGAGTTTGCTGCAACCCTGCCAAGCGGCAGCTGGATTACCTCTGGTGACTGGGATCATGAAAACTGGGGAGGTGAGTTACCAACTCGAGATTGGATTGATTCCGTTACGCTTGATAATCCTGTTTGGATTAACAGACTAGATGGACACATGTGCCTGGCAAACACAGCAGCATTGAAAGCAGCCGCAATTGATGATCGCATAAAAGACGTAGTTGGCGGCACCATCGTGCGTGATAAGAAAGGTAAAATTACAGGAGTGTTTAAGGACAACGCCATGAGCATGATTTACAAGATTGTGCCCGAACCATCCGATGAACAAAAAGACAAAGCACTTGATGCGGCAATGAATTATGTTGCAGCTCGTGGAGTTACTTCTGTCCACAACATGAGCGGCTACATGGATGTATTTGAAAGAGCGCGCGAAAGAAACGCATTGAAGACCCGTATTTATGCAGGGATGGAACTTTCTCATTGGAGAGAATTGAATGAAAAAATAAGTAAACAGGGAAGAGGTGATAAGTGGTTAAGGATTGGCGGACTAAAAGAATTTGTGGATGGATCACTCGGTTCACATACCGCAGCATTCTTTGAGCCATTTACTGATGCCCCTCGAGATGCTGGATTTTTTATCACTCCTGAAAAAGTGTTGTATCAAAGAATCAAGTCGGCAGACAGTGCTGGCTTGCACGTGATGACACATGCGATCGGTGATAAAGCCATTCATACCTTATTAAATACTTATGAGCAGGTTGGTAAGGAGAATGGTGATCGCGACAGAAGATTTCGTATTGAACATGCTCAGCATATTGCACCTGCCGATATTTCGCGCTTTGCAACCTTGAAGGTAATACCGAGCATGCAACCCTATCATGCCATTGATGATGGTCGTTTTGCTGAGCGACTTATTGGGGCGGAACGAATAAAAACAACGTATGCCTTCGGCTCGTTATTGAAAGCCCACGCAAACCTGGCCTTCGGAAGTGATTGGTTTGTAGCACCACCTACACCGTTAGAAGGAATTTATGCGGCAGTAACGCGACAAACACTAGATGGCAAAAATCCGGAGGGTTGGGTTCCTGAACAGAAAATCAGTGTTGAAGAAGCGTTGAAATCATATACAATCAGAGCAGCTTATGCTTCCTTCGAGGAGAAGATCAAAGGGTCCATCAAGCCGGGTAAACTTGCCGACTTTGTGATTCTGGAGAGAAATCTTTTTGAGATACCGCCTTCTGAAATCCGTAATGTAAAAGTGTTGAGAACTTCAGTGGGTGGCAAAGCCGTTTATACCGCTGACTAGCAAATCAACTCATTATTCACTAAACGGGGAACGACTGTGTATTGATCAGGAGTAAGACAAAACTCAATGTCTTTCTCAATATTAAGTCTATTCAATCTTTTTACGTGACTAGAGTTTTTAAGAAAGTCCATCATGTCATTCTTGGCAAGATTGTAAAGATGTTGTGCGCCTAGCGGAGCATCACAATCGGGTTCAATGTGATGACGGAGTTTCTCAACGAGTGCACCGGCAAATAAGGTGTCTTCGAGGTTTACTTTTCCTTTCCAGCCTGCGCAAACTACCAGGATGTTATTATGACTGAATAAGAGGTACTTGATGATGGAAGACAGATTGAGAAAACTCCCGATGATTACTTCTTTTGCCAGCTTTGACTTCTCAATGGCTTGCGTTCCGTTGGTGGTGGTAAAAGCAATTTTTTTACCGGTTACTTCGGTGCCCATATATTCAAAAGGAGAATTGCCCTTATCAAATCCTTCCACTTTCTTGCCATCGCGCTCGCCCGAAGTGATGAAGCCACGTTGTTTCATCAGTCTGCATTCTTCCTGACTGGCAAATGGAACGATTCGTTCGGCACCATGAGCGAAGGCGGTGACCATGCACGAAGTTGCACGGAGTATGTCAACAATGACTACCGTTTTATCTTTCAGAGAGTAGAGATGGATTAACTCAGGAGTTAAACAGACGTCAATGGTTTTCATATCAACGGAAGTTTATTCACCTGGGCCTTCAGACTTTTTCCACGCACATCCACATAAATTTCTGAGCCAGGAGTAGCGTGTTCAGTGGTAACATACCCTAACCCAATACCGATACCCAGCATGGGCGATTGCGTTCCTGATGTTACTTTACCAATTACATTCCCTGTTACATCTTTTAATAGATAATCGTGTCGGGGAATTCCTCTATCGAGCATCTTAAAACCCACCAATTTCTTTTTAACTCCTGCTTCCTTTTGCTTTTTGAAGTTAGCAGAATTTGTGAACTCTTTTGTGAATTTGGTGATCCAACCTAACCCTGCTTCCAGGGGTGAAGTAGTATCATCAATGTCGTTACCATATAAGCAGAAACCCATCTCTAAGCGAAGTGTATCCCTGGCTCCTAATCCAATGGGTTTAATGTTCACATCTTTACCAGCCTCGAAAATTGCATTCCACACTTTTTCAGCATGTTGCTTATTCACATAGATTTCGAAACCGCCTGCTCCGGTATATCCGGTATTGCTGATGATCACGTCAGGAACTCCTGCAAACTCACCAATAGCAAAATGATAATATTTAATTGTCGATAAATCGGTCTTCGTTAATTTCTGAAGGACAGCAGTTGCTTTTGGTCCTTGCACGGCAAAGAGGCAGAGATCATCCGAAAGATTTTTTAATGTTGCCCCTTTGGAATTGAATTTGGAAAACCAGTTCCAATCTTTTTCAATGTTGGATGCATTAACCACAATGAAGTAATCATTTTCTTTAATCCGATAGACAATCAGGTCATCAACAATTCCTCCTTCTTCGTTGGGCAAGCAGGTGTATTGTGCCTGGCCATCTACCAACTTTGAAGCATCATTGCTCGTAATGCGTTGAATGAGATCCAATGCCTGCGGCCCTTCTGCTTTAAATTCACCCATGTGAGAAACATCAAATACCCCAACTCCATTGCGCACCGTCATATGCTCCTCAATGTCCGATGAATAACGGACGGGCATGTTATAGCCGGCAAATGGCACCATCTTAGCGCCTAATTTTTCATGTAAATCATTGAGAGGTACTCGTTTTGTCTCCATAGCATTAATAAATTCAGCAAAAGTAATGATAGAATTTCATTTTTGAGTCAGGCCATTTAAGTTTGAATTATTCCACATCAAAGAAATCCGGATTCTCTTTAACATATCGATTGAATGAAGAACGAGGAAGAATCGCTTTTAACTTTTCAAGGCTTTCAGCAGCTTCATCATCAAAGCCAAAGATGGCCGCTTCTTTTATATATGCCTTTAGTAATTTGACTGAATAGGGCCTTGCCATCAGCCCCTCCACCAGCATTGAATATGGTTTCAGACGATCCACCGTGGTGTCCTTGACAAAGAATTGTGCAGCGCTAACAACGCCATCTTCGAAATACATATTGGCCTTGCCCAGGTAGTCAAATTTTTTCTTTGCATCTTCGGTTCTTCCGTCTTTCTCGTCCAGTAGTGCTTGCCAGTAGACTAATTCATTGCGATAATATTTTTTAAGCAAAGCCACCGAATTGATCTGTTGTTTTAGCTCTTCCCAATTCCTCGTACTAGCCAACAACATACAATTCAGGAAATGAAATTCTGCCAATGTGCTTTCTCGTGAAGGTGTTAGCCCTTCCATTAAATGGAGATAGCGTGCAGCAATTTCAGGTTCATCCAACGCGTACCATCGCAGGCTATATTCAATCAGAGCACGTGCCTTTAACTCCTCGTTACGAATACTAATTATCAGGCTAAGAAACTGAACGGAGTCAAGGGTAGACACTTTATAACGGCAATACAGATACTTACTTTCATCATCCGATGAAGTTATTGACGTGGAGGGTCTTTTTAAGAAAGTTAAAAATCGTTTGGCAAGGGAGGTGTAAGAAGTGTCGGCTGATTTAGAAAGGCTGTCCCATAGAATTCCTGCATCGGTAAAGTTATTTGCTTCCGTCTGCGCCAGTGCTTCATTAAACAAAGCAGCAGGTTGCAATTTTTCTTTGGCGATGGCAAAATAGTCGGCAGCTATTTCTGCATTACCTTGGTCAAGTGCCCAGTTACCCAGCAGCATAAAATATTTTCCTCCACCTGTTCTATAGGCAACTTCACGCGTTAGTTCAAAGGCACGTTTCACCATTCCCTTTGCATAATAGGCATGGGCCGATGCAACGAGTAGATGTTCCTTAAATGATTCATTTATTGGTCTCCTTGCTAGTTGAATTGCCTGGCTAATAAACGCGGTGTCTACCGTCTCGCGCTGATTAATAAAGTAATTGCAGATAAAAGCGGTTTTGGTTGCTGACAGGGCAGAGTCAGTACCCATTTTAAATTCCATTTGAATGGGAATGTTTTGCAGGTTGGCAAGCGCCAGCGCGTTGGTTTTAGGTCCTTCTTTATCAGAACCTAACAGAAGCAGTAAGGAATCTGCTGGGTGAGCAATTTTGAATCTCACGCTGGCAGCCAATAAGTTCGTCTCTGCAATCTCTTTAACGTAATTTGATTTACGGGCCTGTTGAAATGATAATAGTGCCGAGTCAGATATTTTAAGCTGAGTGTAAATCATCCCCTTGGCGTTGAATATAGCGGCCCGGTTAGAAAAGCTTTTACTCATTGCTTCCATCTCATACAAAGCTTCTGATGTTTTACCACTGCGTCTATAAGCATCGCTGAGGTTGATGACGGTTTGTTCGGGAGGATAGCTTTCACTGGCTGCTTTCCATTCGTGCAGTTCTTTTCCTGGCTCTAGTCTTGCCGCTTGTATTCCGGCCAATGCGTAGTGTGCGTGATGATTTTGATTTCTGAATAATACAGATTTGGTGTAGAAAGACTCAGCGGCATCAACATTGCCTTGAGCAAGGTATAAGTCGCCATAACTATTTTGGTAAGCAGCAAGAACCTGGTTGAAGGGTGTGCGCCAGTTAGTATCAAATACCAAAAAACCAAAAGTACAGATCAGGCCCATGAGCCTGAACGTGAAGTAAGGCATCGTATTCGGTTTATACAACACTTTATGCACCGGCAGATTTTTAGTGAGCATCGAACCGAAGTTTGAAATCATATAAAAAACGAAAATGATCCCATAACCAAGATGACTGTATATCACCAGATCTTTCAAGACAATCAATACGGTATCGTTGGCCGTTGCCATAAAATAACCAATCGCAGCAAATGACATGGTGGCCATACCAAGAATGAAATATGTGCCAATGGGATCGGCCGTAAGAATGGATTCATACTGAGGTTCCCGTTGACGAAATCCCCAGATACCCAATATTGCAGAGCAAGTAAAAAGAAAGAAGAGATCAACCACCCAGATGTGTAAGCTGATGTATCCGATTTTAATTCCATAGGCGAGCAAGAGATTGACCAAATAAAATCCGGTAATCAGAAGGAAGTGTTGTAAACTTTTTGTCTGACGACTTCCCTTGGTAATAATATTCACGAAGGCGACAGGAATTTCATGCGCTACCATCAGGATAAATATGACAGTGACTATAACCGCGAGTGCAAATCCATTTACAGAAACATGAAGCAACGGGTTCTGGACCTTACCAAAAAAGGCAATACATCCCAACATCAAAACATATAATACAGTGAATGAAAGAAATCGTTTGATAAAATTGCTTTCTGTTCGCATCGCGTGAAAATAGTAAGCAAGCGAGCAGAACAATAGTAATGTGGCAATCGGAAATGCCTGGTTGGTTATACCAAATACCTGCACTGACTCAAGTCGGAAGGTCATGATGAACAAACAGAAAAGTCCCATGCCAACAATAAACCAAAGGCGGCTCAGGGTGCTTATCACCGAAATCAAGATCAGGAATGAAATGGAGAAGGCGATAAGAAAGAGATAGCAAGCGGCTGTGTTCGGCTGAAGTTCACTTCCCCCCAGTATTTCATAAATCAGATAGTTGTCTGCATAAATAGGGATGTCAAAGATTCCTTTGGAAAAAGTTTTTATACGAACTTCTTCTGTATTCAATTGTTGAAACTGATCCCAGGTAATGACAGGAGCCGGGTTGGAGTAATAGGAATACCAGAAGTAGATCACCGAAAGCACCAGGGTAGAAACGAGCAGCCAGAAAATGAATTGAAAGGGCTTACTCCAGGTCTTCCAGAATGCAATAGAGTCCATTCGCCTTTTTGGTTTATTAGAAAGATTGCAAGTTTACCCCTAATAAAAGGCAATAGCAATTTGATTTTTTGACGGGAAATAGTTACTGATTATTCGAGCACTTTGGGTACGCGGAAATAGTCTTTATCCTTATTGGGAGCATTTTTCAGAGCCAGATCATGATCCAGGTGTGGCTTTACCTCATCTTCCCGAAAAGCATTTATTTCGTGGCTCATGGTAGTGAGTGGCTCAATGCCGGTGGTATCGACTTCATTTAGCTTTTCAACAAAAGACACCATGTTGGTCATGTCCTGCATCATCGTCTCGGTATCTTTTTCGTCAAACTCCAGGCGTGCGAGGTGGGCGGTTTTCTGAAGTGTTTCTTTATCTATTTTCATACTCAAGCTCTTGTTGGATTACTGCAGATACCTTGTCTTTTAACTCTTCAATTCTTTCCATCGTATAGCCTGTGGTTTCAATAGGTTCATGAAAGATTACTTTCATTAATCCACGCTTCAACAGAAGGGCCGAACGATCCGGCAAAATTATCCAATTGAATGGAATGCTGACTGGTACTATTGGAATTTGTTTTTCAATGGCTACGCGAAATGCCCCATCTTTGAATTTAACGATATTAGGGGGGTGTTTGGTAACGATTCCTCCTTCCGGGAAAATCATCAAACTTTTCCCCTCATCAATGGCCTGCTGCGAACGGATGATCGTATTCACCCGACTTTTAAGACTTAATCGGTTCACTGTAATATGAAGCTTGCGATACATAAAGCCAAACAAGGGTATATTCTCCATGTCATTCTTACCAACGAAAATTGCATTGATGGGATTGAGACCCATTGAGGCAATGTCGAGTAACGAGAAATGATTAGGACAAAAAATGTACTGTCGTTTGGAGTCTAGCCGTGATCGGCATTCAACTTTATAAGGAAGAAAAATGGCAGGAAAAAAAATCCAGGCCCACCATCGGTTAAGAACTCCCACTAAATGGAATTGCTTTGGAAATAAAATTGGTATAAGAAACAGGGGAAAGAAGATAATGAACAGAACAGCAAAAACGATAAGGCCGTAATAAGTATGCAGTGTTCTTAAAGTTTTCATCAAAGGGCAGCTAAAAGACGAATTGCAACAGGTAAAGATAAAATTTAAAGCCCTTCTTCGATTGAATCAAAAAAGGGCCCCTTTTAACAGTTCATTTTATGGACGATTGATTCCACCCATCCTGGGGATCGTGATGATTTCTCTTTGTCTTCCATCAATATATCGGAAACCTGCTTCATCGAAAAATCCGTCCTCTTCCAATTGAATTCGGATATCTTTCTTCCATTCGGGGATGTTGACGGTGCAATTCAGCTCAATGGAGTAAGCGGTATTGTAATGCATCGGATAATCTCCCGTAAACGGAACCCCTCCTTGCATATCCCACATGCCAATAGTGGTGCCTGCTGCGTGGCCATGAAATCCAATCGGGTGGGTATAAATGGAAGGAGTGATGCCTTCGGCAATGGCTTGTTCCCGGGTTGCTTTCAAAATTTCATTTCCCGTTCTGCCTTCTTTGTAGTTGCCTGTCAGAATATCCTGAAGGCGATTGCCTTTTGCAAAAGCATCCCTCAAATATTTAGGGGGCTCGCTTTCGCCTGCTTTAAGAATGTAAGCATGTTGTTGTGTGTCTGTGTTCAATCGCAGATAGGTAATTCCAAAATCCACATGAAGAAAATCTCCCGGCTGAATGACCAATGGTTGTGGACGCTTTGCCATGATCGCTTCAGGTTCGTTTCGCTGAATAGAAACGGAAGGATGAAACCACGTATCCAGTTTTAATTCTTTAATGCGCTCGCGATAAAACCATACCACATCTTCCGTGGTGGTTACTCCCGGTTGAATAGTTTTATCCGAGAAGCCCTCTTGGATGATGTCGTGTGCGATACGGCAGATTTGCTGATAAAGTGCCATCTCCTTTTCGGTACGTGTTTCCAGCCAGCTTACGGCAAGCCTCTCGGCAGAAACAACTTTTGCCTGCAGGTTTTTAGGAAGTACTTTAATTAAGTTATCATAATCATTGGAAGTGAGCCCATCAGCATGACCCCATGAAGGCGCTTTGTTTACCCCGATTTTCTTTGGATTGCGTTCTGTTATTATTTTTCCAAGCTGTGCCCATTGATCAGGATTGGCATCGGGGTCCCATGCACGCTTAAATGTCTTTCCAACATCATATCGGGCCACCGCTAAAAACTCCATTTCTTTATCAGTACCGCGATCGAAAGCGACCAGCATGGTAGTTCTGCGGGCGGCCATCCAGGTAGCCGGTAATAACGTTTCAATCACAGGATCTTCATTGTACTCACGCGAGATCACCACCCACATGTCAAAACCTTCTCTGCGCATGAGTCCTGGCAAAGCGGTGCGTAGGCGATCATCTAATAATTCATCAATCACACGAGCTTGATCGCGTTGGGTGAGGATGACTGGGCTTTGACTAAACGAAAGTGTAGTTGTAAGAAATAGAAATAGCAAAAGGAGATGCTTCATAGAAAGTTATTTCTTGTAAGGATAGATCATTTTAAAACTACTTGAACTGAATTTTACACCGTTGGTCTTTTAGGATCTCATTTATTCGATATTGAAAAACACCGATCATTGTTTCCAAAATGGTATTTCAACAGGAGTATTGCTTTTTACTTCAATCGTAAGTGTGTGCAGACTTGTTTTTAGACTTCTGATGTTGACTACGGAAGTTGCACCAGATTGGCCATTCGACTTTTTAAGTCCTACCCATTGAAGACTGTCTAACTGGGTGCCATCTACCTTGAGATCAACAATCGTTGAGAAAAATTTTATTTCAAGGCTTACGGAATCAATGGCTTCGTCATCAAATGATGAGTAGGGCACAAATACATCTAAATATCCTTCAGTAATTATTTTTGATTGGATAGTCGGATTTTTTATCCAACCATCTACCGTCTTCTGATCTTCGTAAAATTGATCATTGGCCAGCGTAGGGGCAATTTTGTATTTCCTGGCATCAACCATACTTACTATGTCCTCCTTATTGGTAGCAAAACCCGCCACTAATAGGAATCCGAAAACGTAAAAGATAATAATCATTGACACCAGAAATGATTTACTCTTAGCATTTGTGAATAGTATATTTATGACCGGTCGCCATAAAAATCCTAATGATAATATATTGAATACTTTATAAATCGGAAAGTATAGTCTTGGAATATACTTTCCGCGTCTCAAATATCCACCCGTGAATAAATCGAGATATATAAACAAGCACCAACAAATCGATAAAATAATAGAAACAAGTATAAGAATCGGATTTTGATAAAGGGTGGGCCATACATCGCCCAATACCATGGGTAGCAGACAAATAAAAGCGACAATAATTACCCCCATTGTCAGTAATGTAAATGAAAAGGAAAACACGAAGACAATGGTGCTTGCTTTATCTAAGGACAGGATTCTTTCATTGAGGTTAAATTTTTTTGCTTTGGTTAGGAATGGTTCTGCTAGTTTGATTCTTTCAAAATTTATTCCTTGTGGATATATCTTTTGTAACATTACCAGAGAAATCCAAAATGCTCTTAGAATTAAGTGAAGTGAAAATCCACCGATAAGTCCAATTGTTACATATGGTGTCATTATGATGAGAATTGCTCTTGCTCCGCCAATAGCTAGTGCATGAGTCATAAAATCTACTAACGAAATGGTTACCTGAATGAGCGTAAATAGGGCACCGCCCGAGATCAGAAGTTCGGCCTCCCATGATTTACCAAGCCGATTTCTTGAAGCATCCAAGTTTTCTTCTTTTAGTTCCGTACCCATAAGTACCCTATTTTACTTGAAGTAAACACCGTTCATTTTTCAAAATCTCAGTAGCATTCTCCACTTCAATGTGTGATTTTGCATCGTCCATTTGTTCGTTCATGGCATTTTTGATTTCTTTCATGCGCATGGCCTCAATGAAACGTTTTATGTCTTCTTTGTTTTCAAGAATGAGTGTGGGCACAACGGCAGGCTTGTCGTCATCACCCTTCGCTACCATTGTGAAGAAAGACGAATTAGTGTGTTTTACTTTCCCTGTTTTTACATTCTGGGATTCAACCCGTATGCCCACCACGAGTGAGGTACGCCCAACATAATTCACCGAAGCGTGCATGGAAACAAGTTCACCTACTTCCACGGGTTGAAGAAACTCTACCTTGTCCACGGTTACTGTTACGCAATAGGTGCCTGCATGCCTGCTGGCGGTGGCATAAGCCACTTTGTCCATCAACGATAACAATATGCCGCCATGAATTTTACCGCCAAAGTTGGCATAGGAAGGAATCATTAACTCCGTAATAGTAGTTTGTGAGTAACGAACGGGCTGTGCGGGTTCTTCCATAGCGTTGGGTTTATTGAGTAAGTTAAGAACTTTTTCCTTCAACCTTCAACAGCTCTCTTTTAGAAAGACGATGAAATCTCACTACCATGGCACCTGCGGTTAACGTCAACCCAATGAATAGCCCAATCCATATTCCATTCGCTTGCATGTTCAGTGGAAATGCTAACACATAACCCAATGGCAAAGCGATAATCCAATAGGCAATAAAGATTAGCATCGATGGAATTTTCACGTCTTGTAACCCCCGTAGTGCACCGGCTGTAACCACCTGTATTCCGTCCGATAATTGAAAGAAGGCGGCAATGATCATGAGCGATGAAGTTAATTGAATCACGGCCAAATCATCAATATATAGAGAAGGTAAAAAGTACCGTCCAAAAATAAACAGTAACGCCCAGGCCGTCATAATCACTATTGCCATCGCGATCATGGTGAAGGCTGATGCCCTCATATTCTTCTGATCTTGTTGACCCAGAAAATTCCCTACCCGTATCGTGGCAGCAGCACCAAGCCCCGAGGTAGTCATGTAACTAATGGTGGCAAGATTGATTGCAATCTGGTGCGCTGCCAATGCAGTTGTGCCAAGCCATCCCATCATAATGGCAGAGAAGCCAAAGGCTCCTGCTTCAAAAATGAACTGTGACCCTGCGGGGATTCCAATGTGCAGCATTTTATTTATCAATAGGCGAGAATAATTCCCTAACGAGAATCCAGTTTTATACGAATGAAATTTTTTCCCATAGTAAACGTACATCATCATGCTCATTCCCATTACGATTCGTGCGATGAGTGTTGCCCATCCGGCACCATTTAATCCCAATTCTGGGAAGCCATACTTTCCAAAAATTAATACATAGTTCAGAAGTATGTTTAGCAGATTGCTACCGATGACTATGATCATAGCAACGCGCGTACTTAGAAGACCTTCGGCAAACTGCCGGTAGGTCTGAAAGATCATGGTGGGAATTATCGAAATGGCAATGATGCTGAGATAAGGAATTGCGAGCGTCACTACCTCTTCGGGTTGGCCCATAGAATACATGAAGGGCTCGACCGAGAATATAAGTGCTGTCAGGATCAAACCCGTAAGGATATTGATCAATGCACCGTTTTTAAGCACATCGATAATTTTTTGTGATTCATTCGAGCCATGCGCTTGTGCTACCAGGGGAGTGATTGCATACGAAACCCCCACACCAAAAAATAATGGAACACTGAAAAAGATATTGGCAAGGGAAGAGGCAGCCAATGGTACAGCTCCCGTCCAACCCACCATCACACTATCGGCAACACCGGTCATTACTTGCCCGAGCATGCTTAGCATCACCGGGTAGGCAAGAAGAAAATTGGGGCGAACGTGCTGTCTGTATTTTGTCATTAATTAGCGGCCGGGTTCCTGTTGCTGGAGTTGTCTGGTAGTTGTGTTTAAATTCCCTTAAGCCGTGCTACCTTCAAAATTCCCATTATGGTTAAGCTATCGGTAATTTTTCCTTCGAGCACCATGCTAAGTGCATCGGAGAACGGTAATTTCCAAACCTTCATATCCGCTTCGGTCTCTTCCAATTCGCTCTCGCCATGCGTTAAATCTTCTGCCAGAAAAATAAAACCCTCCTCATCCGAAACGGAATTGGAAAGATGAACACGTTGAATCATTGTCCACCGATTGGCAATCATTCCAGTTTCCTCCTTGAGTTCTCGTTTGGCTGAATCCAACACATCGTTTTCAAGCGGGCCACCACCTTCTGGTATTTCCCAACTCCATTCATTCAATGGGTAACGCCATTGTCCTACCAGCCAGATATTATTATGTTCATCTATGGCCACAATTCCTATGGCTTTGTTTTTAAAATGAATTTTGCCGTAGATGCCTTTGCCTCCGGCCGGGTTGATCACCTGATGTTCTTCCACATGTATCCATTTGTTATCATATACTTCACGGGATGAAAGAGTTGACCAGGGATTGTTCATGGGATTCAGAATTAAAAGTTCAAGATTCAAAATATAATTGACAAATGGTTCCGATAAGCTTGAATTTTGAATTTTGAATCTTGATTTTTGAATTCATGTTATTGTCTGCGTTTACTCCTGATTTAATTGAAGCGGGTTGCGATGAAGTAGGTCGTGGGTGCCTGGCGGGCCCGGTGGTTGCTGCCGCGGTGATACTTCCAAAGGATTATACACACGAACTGTTAAATGATTCAAAACAATTGTCAAAAGAGGATCGGATACTATTACAGCAAGATATTGTGCGCGATGCACTTGCCTGGGCCGTTGCCGAGGTAAGCAACGAAGAAATTGATGAAATCAATATTTTAAATGCATCTTTCAAAGCGATGCACCGGGCATTGGATCAACTTTCCCTACGTCCTGAATTTTTATTGATAGATGGAAACCGCTTCACACCTTATGCTGATATAAGATTTGAATGTGTGATTAAAGGCGATGCCACGTACTTGTCTATTGCGGCTGCATCGGTCCTGGCAAAAAATTATCGCGATGAGTTGATGACTAAATTATCAGATCAGTTTCCGGGGTACGGATGGAATACCAATGTAGGGTATCCCACCGTAGAGCATCGTGACGGAATAAGAGCATTGGGCATTACGCCCTATCATAGAAAATCATTTCAACTTCTTCCTTCACAACTTGAATTATTTGAATGAATGTGTTTCAACCTGCCTCAGAAACTGTTTTGACGAATTAGCGTTTTAGCATCATGTGTTTAATCTTTTTGGCCGTTAATCAGCATCCCAACTATAACCTTATTGTGGCCGCAAACCGCGATGAGTTTTATGCGCGCAGAACTGCCCCTGCACATTATTGGGAAGATCACCCGAATATTCTGGGTGGTCGTGATCTGGAAGCATCCGGCACGTGGATGGCCATGAATAAAAATGGTAAGATTAGTCTTGTTACCAATTATCGAGATCCGGCTAATATCAATCCGAATGCTCCATCACGCGGACAACTGGTTTCTGATTTTCTTTTAAATGCTGATACTCCCGAAGATTATCTGAATGACGTTTCAACAAGGGCTTCACAATACAATGGCTTTAATTTATTGGTGGGTTATGCAGACGAATTGTGGTATCTCTCTAATTATGGAAAGGGAATTCAAAAATTGCCCTCAGGCGTATATGGTTTAAGCAATCATTTGCTTGACACGCCCTGGCCAAAAGTATCTCGTGGAAAAGAGAAATTCAACGAGGCGATTAAGAGGACTATTATTGAACCAGATCATCTGTTTGAATTACTCTATGACGAGCAACGAACAGAAGATAAGTCATTACCGGATACAGGCATTGGGCTGGAGCGAGAGCGTGCCCTGTCTTCTATGTTTATAAAGACTAATGGCTATGGCACACGTTGCTCTACGGTAGTTACTGTTTCTAAGAATAATGAGGTGATGTTCGCTGAACGGGTTTTTGATTTGGATACTTTTGCGCATCAAACTAACCGGTTTGCGTTTTTGATCGAGTGACATGACGAAACAAAATCAAGTAAAAAAAAAGATACCCATGCCATTGGCGCTGCGCATCATTCAATGGGTATTTCCTATCCTTGAGAAGATTTCATTGTCGCTTGCAGTCAGCTATTTTGAGAAAATCTTTTTTACTCCACTTCGTTTCAAAACTCCCGAGAGGGAATTAGAGGCTGAAACTGCGGCTGAGAAATTTGCCATCACATGCAACGGCAGGAAAGTACAATGTTATCAATGGGGCGACCCATCGGACCCATATGTTTTGGTTGTGCATGGATGGGCTGGTCGTGCAACGCAATTCAGAAAATTTATTCCCGTCTTTAACGATGGTGGTTATCGCATCATTGGTTTTGATGGACCCGCCCATGGCAAATCTGAAGGTAAGCGAACGACAATAACAGATTTTGCTGATGTGATGAATAACATTGCGGAAGTAAAAGGTTTTCCACAGGCCATCATTGCTCATTCATTTGGAGGAGGGGCATCGTTGTATGCAATCGTCAATGGTTTTCCGGTCCGAAAATTAATCAACATTGCAAGTCCTTCCATCGCTGACCGAATCATTCAATCCTATTTGAAGGTAATCGGAGGATCAGCAAAAGTAGGAGTGGGTTTCAAGCAACTCATAAAGCAAAAATATGGTAAGTCATTTGAAGAATTCACAGCACTTGAGTTAATAAAAAAAGTACCTGCCGATTTCAAACTCATGATCGTACACGATGAAGAGGATAAGGATGTAGAATTGATCCATGTGAACGAGTTATTGAAAGTGTATCCTTCCGCAAATCTGCTTCAGACCACCGGCCTGGGGCACAACCGGATATTGAGGGATGACCTGGTGATTTCATCCTGCCGGGCATTTATAAGAGAAAAGGAGGCTACCCTGTAACAGCATAGCTTCTGGCGCGTCTATACCCGAATGATGGTATTATTTAAATTAATTCCACCTTTTTACACATATTTTCATCAATTTGTCACGTTTTTGAAACCAAATGTGAAATCTTCAGTTCAAGTGAAAAGCAACTTTTTGTTTTTCCATAACATCTTGCAATAAACACTGCCTATGCCCAACATCATCAAGACCACCCATATTTCAAAGATTTATAAAATGGGTAACAACATTGTAAATGCTCTTCAGGACATTTCCATCTCCATCGAAAGAGGAGAATATGTAGCTTTTATGGGCCCATCCGGGTCAGGTAAATCTACTTTGATGAATATCGTGGGCTGCCTCGATTCGCCAACAGCTGGGGAGTATTGGCTCAACAACCAGCTGGTGAGTGAAATGACAGAGAATGAACTGGCTGTCGTGCGCAATAAAGAAATTGGCTTCGTGTTTCAAACGTTCAATTTGTTACCTCGCGCAACGGCACTTGAGAATGTAGCCCTTCCGCTTATTTATGCCGGGTATAGCAAAAGCGAGCGCGAAGAAATGGCGATGGGGGCATTGGAAAGTGTAAATCTCGGAGATCGGCATCATCACAAACCCAATGAACTCTCTGGTGGTCAACGTCAGCGTGTGGCCATTGCTCGCGCACTGGTCAACAACCCTTCCATAATTCTGGCCGATGAACCAACTGGTAACCTTGACTCAAAGACTTCCTATGAAATTATGGGGCTTTTCCATGAACTACATCAAAAAGGCAACACGATTATTATGGTTACACATGAAGATGATATCGCGCATTATGCTCATCGCATCATTCGTCTGAAAGATGGATTGATAGAGTGGGATAGAAAAAATGAGAATATCTCCCTTGCCGAGACAGTTGTAGTTTCTCATTAACATTCATTCAAAATTTCAAATTCAGGAATTAAGACTGACTTAACACATTTGAATAATGTGTTCTGATTCATGACTTTTGACTCATGAAAATCTACACGAAAACCGGTGATGAAGGGACGACCTCGCTTTTTGGAGGTAAACGCGTTTCAAAATCTGAGTTGCGCATTGATACCTACGGAACTGTCGATGAACTAAATTCATGGATTGGCGTGCTGCGCGATCTGGAAGTAAATCAAAAACGCGGGAATGAATTGCTTGAAATTCAGGATCGCCTATTTACCATTGGATCAATCCTGGCCACAGAACCTGAAAACACTAAAGTAAAGATTCCTTCATTATCAGAAAGTGATATCACCATCCTGGAAAAGGGCATGGACGCTATGGATGACTCACTTCAACCTATGCGTTTCTTCGTGCTTCCGGGAGGGCATCCCTCCATTTCATGGGGACATGTGGCACGCACCGTATGTCGCAGGGCTGAACGATTGGTGATTGCACTTCATCACCTCGAAAAAGTTGATCCTCTGGTGATCAAATATTTGAACCGTCTTTCTGATTATCTTTTTGTCCTCTGCCGTATGATGACGCAGGAATTAGGGGTGGAAGAAACTCCGTGGAAGCCACGGATGTAGCTATCTTCTCTTCCACATAGTTGCAGCGGAGTAGCTTTTCAAACTGCTTTTTCTATTCTTTTTCTAAGCTTTTTGTAGATAGATGCTTAATTTGATTGCCAATTCATGGGAATGAAAGTAAGCTTGATTATACTTTTCGTGTTTTTGGTGGTGGGCACTCTGAAGGCACAGAAACAACTCATTCTGGTTAAAAGAGAATCAGTGGTAGTGCGTTTTACAGAAGGGCAATACCTAAGATGCAAACTAAAGAATAAGCAAAAGAAGGAAGGCAGGATTATGGAATTGACCGATACACACATTATCACCACCAACGACACACTTACCATTACATCAATTGAATCGCTCAATGTGAAAGGAAAGCGAAAAGTAAATGTTACAAGAGGAATAGGAGGCTTGCTGTTTATTGGCGGCCTCGGATATTTTGCAATCGATCAAATCAATCGGTTGATAGTAAGTGGCGCAGATGACTTTGATGAAAAGGGAGCAGTTATTTCGTTGAGCTTTGCAGCCACCGGTGCTGCCATATTATTTATTAAAAGTCCATATAAAAAAGTGTATGGTCATACATTGAAGACCATCGATTATACTTCACGGTTTTATAAGCTGGATTAGAATTCATGGTGGTTGAGTGGAGAACTCATGCATATCTATGGTCGCATTTCCAATAGCAGCACCACACGAGAAATGGCTAAACGGATAGATGACCTGACGGATGTCAGATTGAATTCAATTAATGAAAAATGTTCGCGCATAAAGGAGGCTTTTGTAAAAAAAATGCATAATAGCATTGCGGAAAGGTATTATATAAATGAGGGCCGCAATACACTCAAAAAGATAAGCTTGCCTCGAGAGTTGGTTCAGATATCGCCAGAATTTCTATAGCATTGACGGAAATCAGGACACGGTATAAGGCGTGAGTTAGAGAACTTGGTTTTGCTCCAGAGGAACTTCCTGTCTATTTCTTTACAGCAAAAACAAATTGAAGAGAAGAGGTGTTGACCATAACGTGTTATTTAGGTGGCTCCGATGGAGCCGATCTCTAAATTTACTTCCAATTCTATAAACAGGGTGCTCCTACGGAGCAAAAATTGGCAATCCAGAGTTACGGATATTAATCACGTGTAATCGAGTATGACTTATTTGGAAAAAATATAGATGGTGAGGGACTTATCACTATTTGTTCATATGACGCCAGCGTTTCAATAGCATTGGTTGATCTGTTGATAGTTATATAAATGCCACTTATAACTATATTTATATAATTATAAGTGGTAATTATATGGACATCACCTCAGAAAAAGCCGAAATAATAAAAAGATTTGAGCAAGTCAATGATGCCTCTTTAATTCAGGCAATCAAGAGTCTTCTTGACTTTGGTTTAAGCAGACAAGAAAAGGATAAGGCACTGGAGGAATCCATCAACAGGGGTTTAAGTCAATCAGTGAAAGGAGAAACCCGTCCTCATAAAGAAGTGATGGCAGAAATAAGAGCCCGGTATAAGACATGATCTGCAGAATAAACTGGACTTCAGAGGCAGAAGTTACTTTCAATCAAAATCTTGAATATTTAATAAAAGAATGGGATCCTTTGATTTTCAATCAGTTTTTGGATCGGGTCGAAGAAGTACTTAAAAAGATTAAGTCCAACCCCAAATTGTACCCGCTACACAGGCCGCAAGATAAAATCTATAAATGTGTAATCCATGAGCGGATTGTTTTGTACTATAAGGTAGTAGATGATGACTTGATTGATCTGTTAACGTTCTGGAATACCTACCAAGATCCGGGGAAATTAAAGGTGTAATTAATCGATTCTGGTTTTCAAGCTAGTATTAATAAAGCCTCATTGAGATTATTAGAAATCTCATTCTAGGTTTCTCTTAATTGCCTTCAACCCATTACCTTCGCGTCAGAATTTCAAATCATGACTACCGAACAATAAAAGGACCTAAAAAGCCGTGTTGCCACCCTCAGGCGGTATCTTTGACTACGATCATAAAATCGTAGAAATACAAGACGAAGAACGCATCACTCATCAGGCCGATTTCTGGAACAATTCCAAAGAAGCGGAAGTCATCTTAAAAGACATTCGC
>JAYVTB010000191.1:0-6482 GCA_043774805.1 Cyclobacteriaceae bacterium
GCTAAGCAAGGCGTTGAGTTTGATGGAAGAGTTTTTCAAAAAGTCAGGCAAGAAGGGAGATTTATATCTGGCTCATTACTATAAACGAGAATTTAGAGACCTGCTTGACCTGGTTGATGAAACAGATGAATATTATGCCTTCCCAAGGGAGTTGCAGTATGCAGTACTTTATTATTTAATGAATGATGTAGCCTCCGCAAAGAAATATGCAGGGCAGGCAGCCGAGTCACTGGCAAAGAAATCAAAAAAGTCACCCGATGACTATTATTTATTAAGAGCACTAGGTTTAGCTTATGCATACTCCGGTAAATGTGAAAAAGCTATTGAGGCCGGCAAGAAGGCATTGCAGTTGATGCCCGTTTCGAAGGATGCATTCAAAGATGGACCAGAGAATGAATCATACCTCGCTGAAATTTATATGATTTGCGAACGATACGATGAATGCCTCGATAAAATAGAATATCTGCTCACCATCCCCGCTGCGGATGATGCCAATATTTCTGTTGAGTTATTAAAGGTTGACCCAGACTATGACAAGTTGCGCAACCTGCCGCGGTTTCAAAAGATATTAAAGACGGAGTATAAAACAGTGTATTGAGAGAGCTGGCAATCAGTCTTCGACAGGCTCAGACTGACAATACACTCTGGTGTCACCATGAATTTGTAGAAAGGGGTGAGCATCACTTCCCCTTCTCCGCATACGCATCGCCATAATATTTACTGGTGATTCGCGTGTGGAAAGTTTCCGCTTCTATCGGTTCGTATTTTGGCGTGCCTGTATTGGGTAACACTTCCAGTATTTCTTTTTCCCAAACATAAACAGCCATGGGGAAGCTGATGCGCGGTTTGTTGTTCATTGATTTATTTTTCGGTTTGCTCACGCGATGGGTGGTGGATGGAAGTATATCATTCGTGATGCGCTGCATGTAATCGCCAGTGTTGAGCACGATGCTTCCCTTTGGTGCTTCCAATCTTATCCATTTCATGTTTTTACGATTGAGAACTTGCAAGCCATCAACAGACTGGGCAGGAAGAATGGTAAAGAAGTCAACATCTTCGTGGCCCAGCATCCGTCCGGCACCTGACGCCTCGTCTTCTTTGGATATGGGCGGATAATAATTTAAACGAAATCCGAAATTCGTTTTAGTAAACTTCTTGTCGTAGGCATGGGCATCATTACCAAGATAGGTAAGAATGCTTTGCATAATGGGAAAAATCAACGCCTCATGTGCCAGGCAGACTTTTCTGAAGAAAGGTTCATAGCCAGGACGCGGCCAGAAATCAGATTCATTATAATCCGGTTTGTTATCCATATTAAATGCCCGTCTGCAAAACACCCAACCCTCTACTAAATCAGGATGGATGATGGTCGTTTCCTTCATGGGAAAATATCCCTGGTTTACGGAACCGAACCGTTGCGCATGATATTTCATTCTTTCTTCGCGCGTGGTGGTTTCAAATAGCTCGGCTGTTTTTTTCTCTGCTTCATCATACAGGGCAGCATCAACACCATGATTGGTGAGGATGGCAAATCCAATTCCCTGCATGGCTTCTCCGAGTTGCTGCGCGAATTTTCGTTTACCGTCTTCACCGCCATGAAAGAACAAACTCATGTCGCAGGTTTTGATTTGGTATTCGTCATCAAACAAATCTTCCTCCTTCTTCTCTGCGAGATGATACGTCTGACCTTTATTTACCTGTTCGTATTTTTTGAAATCCTGATTGAGTGCTTCAATTCCTTTTTCTTGCTTGGTTCCCATAATATTTTCTAATTGGTCGACTACTCTTTTATTACAATTCCCTTCTCTCTATCGTATGGAACAATATTATCCCACTCATTGGCACTGGAGCGGGCAACGAAAGCCACCACTGGCTCCGTATCACTCATGTTGAATACTTCATGTGGTATGCCTGATTTGATATAGATAAAATCACCGGCCGTGTTTTCCAAAATCTTTTTCAGCTTATGTCCGAACTCGTGCCTTACGTTACCTTCAACAATATAAAGCATCAATTCAAAGCCGTCATGAATGTGTGCATAGGCAACACCTCCTGGTGGGATAGTAGCTACATTCATAGAAAGTTTAGTTGACCCCACATTTTTGGCTGACATGCCTTGTTTGTAATGAATGCCGTTCCAATCACGCTTGCCTCCTCCCCCGCGAATGGTCATGATGCCGTCATGGTCTTCAACTGCATCAAGTTCTATATTATCATTAATTTTTTTCATGGCTCGGTTTTTTAAACAAGTTAGTAAAAACGGCAGCAGTTATTCACCTAATACTTCCCAAAGATAGCCAATCAAAACACTGATCAGCGCAAGTGGTATGGCCCACTTAATCCACCCATATAGGATAGAATGCCACCAGGGTTTCTTCTCCATCTGAAACATTTGGTCAATGGCTTTTGTCCGATTAACTCCCCAGGTTAATCCCAAAATGCAAAGTACACTTCCAGTCACTTGCATCCCCGATCCAAAAATGAGGTCGAGCACACCAATAATATCCGGAAACAAATTGCTGGGTAGTGATAATCCCATTTGCAGCAAGCCAATCATGATCAGCATTTTCTTTTTGCTAAGGGTTGGCCATTCGTGTTGCATCGTGGTGAACGGTACCTGGTAAGCCGCCACTAACGAAAGAAAGGCGACTATGAAAATGGAAAACAGAAAAAGCGTACCCACCAAACGACCACCGGGCATATGGGCAAATAGTTGTGGGAACGTCTGAAATATTAACGTTGGTCCTGAAGTCATGTCAAGTCCAAAAACCAAAATGGCCGGTATCAGGAATAGGCTAATGAGAACAGATGCACCCATATCGCCCAGCCCAGTGAATAATGCCACCACCGGAATATTTTCTTTCTTTTTGAAGAACGATGCGTACACCACAACAAACGTTCCACCCAATCCGACTGAAAAAAAGGCCTGCCCCATAGCAGCGAAAATTTCTGGCCCGCCCAATAGTGACCAATCCGGCTTCAGAAATTCAATGCCTTTTAAAATCGCCCCTGGAATAAGAAACACATGAATGATCATATACATCAAGGCAACAAAAAAAAGTGGCATTACAATTTTGCTTACATATTCAATGCCCTGTGTGAGTCCTTTATAAATTACATAAAGTGATGCCAGTATCACCGTTGTTGTAATGGTGTATTGCAACCATGGATTAGTAAGTTTTTGATGATACGTTGAAATGGTATCCGTTTGAAAGCCAACCCATAGTGAGAAACCCGAAGTGAAGAGCACGTTTCCAACAATAACAGCGTAATAAGATCCGGCAATGGTAACTACTCCTAACAAGATGTATCCTAATAATCCTCCAACCCTTTTTCCAAAACTTAACCGCAGTGCATCAACTGTTCCATAGCCGCTCAATTGACCCAATGTCATTTCGGCCATGAGCGCGGGGATGGCAAACAGAATAGTGAATATAAAATAGGTGAACAGAAAAGCACTGCCTCCATAACTTCCCATCATGTACGGGAAACGCCAAACATTACCGAGCCCAATGGAAACACCAAGCATGGTGAGGATGGCGGAGAGACGGGAAGCGAAGAGTTGCCGCATTAATGAATGGTGGTTTTAAACCTCGTTGATGTCAAGGTAAATATTTTTTGTTAAGCATGCACAGTTTGGTCTGAGTACTGAGGTTGATCTATCTTTTTAGAACTGGCCACTAAAAAAAACTATCTTTGAATGATGGCGTCTATAGTTACCGGCTTTGAATATGATATTTTTATAAGCTATCGCCACAACGATAACCTGCCTTCGCTGGACTCCGGCAGGCAGGCCTCCGATGGCTGGGTAACTGAATTCGTACAGAATCTGGAGAAAGAACTCCGCGCCACACTTAAAGATTCACTTACTATTTATTTTGATAAGAACCCACACAATGGCTTGTTAGAAACGCACAATGTAGACAAGAGCCTCGAAGGAAAATTAAAGTGCCTCATCTTCATTCCCATCCTTTCCCAAACCTATTGCGATCCAAAATCTTTTGCCTGGCAACATGAGTTTGTCGCATTCAATAAACTGGCTAAGGAAGATTCATTCGGAAGAGATATTAAATTGGGCAACGGAAATGTAGCGAGCAGGATTCTTCCGGTTAAAATTCATGACATTGATTCAGAAGATAAAGCAATCATTGAAAGTGAAATCGGTGGCGTGATAAGGGCGATTGATTTCATTTACAAATCAGGAGGTGTAAATCGTCCACTGAATTCAAAAGACGATGACGTTAGGACGCCCGGCAAAATCCTTTACCGTGATCAAGTCAACAAGGTGGCCAATGCGATCAAGGAAATAATTAGCGCACTGAAAAACCCTATTTCTCAAGCTCCCCGAACAACCAATAACGAACAGCCAACAACGTCTACTCTCAAATCAAAAACCAAATTCATTCTTGCTGGTGCGATTGTTCTTCTATTGATTATAGCAGGTTATCTCTTTTACCAACAACGAACAACTAATAACGAACAACTGACATCGCCAGACAAATCTATTGCTGTGCTTCCTTTTGTTGATATGAGTCCGGGTAAAGACCAGGAATACCTGGGCGATGGCATTGCGGAAGATATCATTACTGCATTGTCACGCATCAAAGAACTGAAGGTGATTGGCCGCACCTCTTCTTTTCAGTTTAAAGGAGAAAAGATTGACTTGCGTGATCTGGGCGAAAAACTAGACGTGGCCACGGTGCTGGAAGGCAGCATTATGAAATCCGGAAACAGGGTTCGCATAACAGCACAGTTGATCAATGTAAGTGATGGCACGCATGTCTGGTCGGAGCGGTACGATAAAGACATGGATGATATTTTTGCCATACAGGATGAGATTTCAAAAGCGATTTCGGATAAAATGAAGATCAGTTTATTAGGAAATACGCAGCACAATAGGGAAAGGCCTACCGCTAATACGGAAGCCTATGAAAACTATTTACGAGGGCAACAAATTTTGCAGCCTTCAAAGGGCTTTCAAGCCAAGCCATATTTTGAAAAGGCGATTCAACCTACGCTGATGCATATGCAGGTTTGGCATGGTCTTATTTTTTTTCGTGGAAACTGAGCTATTCGGAATGTGCTGAGAAAATGATGCCGCTCGCGCTAAAGGTTCTTGAACTGGATCCTGAATCTGAGAAATCGCATGAATTATTTTATATCATTCACAGCAACCTTAACTGGAATTGGAAATTAGCGAAGGAAGAATATGAAAAATACTTAGCTATCAATCCAAGACCTATGATACTCCATGCCCAGATCAGAGGACAGATTATGGGAAATTTTAAACGCGGGATTGAGGAATTTAATATTCGACTGGAATCTGACCCTATCAGTAAAGATGACCTAAGATTGATCGGGCAACTATATGCCCTTGACAATCAATTTAGCAAAGCTAAAGAAATGATTAATAAAGTGATTGAAATCGATCCTTATCAAGCTTTGGCTTATCGAGCCATGGCCTATGTAAACATATTTGAAGGGAACTTTCCCTCAGCCTTCGAAAACTTAAAAAAAGTTGAAGAACTGAATCCGGGTATTGATGTCAATGTACCGCGTATATGGGCGCTTACGAAAGCTCACCGAATGAAAGAGGCAGGAGAAGTTTATGCCTTGATGGATTTTTCGAAAGTTGCTGCTCAACGGAGAAATTCAGCAAACGCGCAAATTGAATTTTGGTTAGGGCATACGGATGAGGGATTTCGATGGCTTGAACTGGCTTATAAAGAAAAGGAATTTGACATACAGACGATTCGATTTAATCCTGAGTTTGATATAATTCGTGATCATCCACGTTTCAAAGAATTCATTAAGAAAGTACCTTTCCCACCAAATGATTTATAAAATGGGATCTATCATTCCAAGATATGAATACGACATCTTCATCTCCTATCGCCATCTGCCTTCGCAAAGGCTGCGGCAGACAGGCAACAATTTAGTAAGTTCGTGATATGGCTATGTTACCTGGCTTTGAGTATGATATTTTTATTTCCTACCGTCATAATGACAATAGGAGTGGCTGGGTAACGGAGTTTGTGAACGCGTTACAAGAAGAACTAGCAGCCACCATCAAAGAACCAGTTTCAGTTTACTTCGATGTTAATCCGCATTATGGCCTGCTCGAAACCCACAACGTAGACAAAAGCCTCGAAGGAAAATTGAAGTGTCTCATCTTCATTCCTATCCTTTCACAAACGTATTGTGATCCAAAATCATTTGCATGGCAACATGAGTTTGTAGCGTTCAATAAACTGGCAAAAGAGTATCAATTTGGAAGAGATATCAAGTTGAGTAATGGCAATGTGGCGAGCAGAATTCTTCCGATTAAGATTCATGATCTGGATGCAGAAGATAAAGTGATCATTGAAAGTGAAATTGGAGGCGTGATAAGGGCGATTGATTTCATTTACAAATCAGGAGGTGTAAATCGTCCATTGAATTCAAAAGACGATGAAGTAAGAACGCCCGGCAAAATCCTTTAC
>JAYVTB010000192.1:0-2657 GCA_043774805.1 Cyclobacteriaceae bacterium
GTAAAGGATTTTGCCGGGCGTTCTTACTTCATCGTCTTTTGAATTCAATGGACGATTTACACCTCCTGATTTGTAAATGAAATCAATCGCCCTTATCACACCACCTATTTCATTTTCAATGATCACTTTATCTTCTGCATCCAGATCATGAATCTTAATCGGAAGAATTCTGCTCGCCACATTTCCATTGCTCAACTTAACATCTCTCCCAAACTGATCTTCTTTAGCCAGTTTATTAAAAGCAACAAACTCATGCTGCCAGGCAAAAGATTTTGGGTCGCAATAGGTTTGAGAAAGGATGGGGATGAAGATGAGACATTTTAATTTTCCTTCCAGGCTCTTGTCTACGTTATGGGTTTCGAGGAGGCCATCGTGGGGATTGGAATCGAAGTAAACAGAAACAGGTTCTTTGATGGTAGCGGCCAGGTCCTCTTGCAAAGCTTTTACAAACTCCGTTACCCAACCACTCCGGTTATCGTTGTGGCGATAGGAGATGAAGATGTCGTATTCGAATGTGGGGAAGATCGAGGCCACTATTACAATTTTAGTAATCGAAGATCAAGCCCTGTAATTTTTGTAAAGTCGCTGTCGGCAGTAATCAGCGGAAAGCCCATATACATTGCAGACGCGGCTACAATTGCATCAGGTAATTTGATAGTCGATTTTTGTTTGATCCGTATCGCAATTTCTTTGATATCTGAATTGAAGTTGACAATAAAACAATTTTCTATCAACCGCTTTCTTATACTCAACGCGGTTGAAGAGAGATTTCTTACCCTCAGCATCTCCATTTCGGTTATTTCGGAAACAAAGAAATGATTGTTGAGGTAAGGGGTAATTACGAGATTTCCATTTAATAAGTAAATTAGAAAGTTGGTATCGACCAACAGGTTATGCCCACTCATTGCGCACTTTCTTTTGATAGGCCAATCCGTCTACGCCATCTTTTAATTTTCCAAAAAAAGCAGAAGGGTTCTTTTTGGCTTTTGTGGCCGTTCTTTTTAGCAAGGCTTTGGTATGTTGTTTCTTGATATTTTTTGCTACAGTTGTCATCAGCTAATTATTTATAAAAAGTTAGGCAAGTTTGGCTTTGCCTATTATCTTGTCCATTCCCAACGTTGCCTTTTCAGCAAAATACTTACCCAATAGTCACTTAATTTTTTTCAATTGTTCATCTGATACACCGTTGGCATAGAGCCTTAGCAACTCTAATTGCAAATTGCTGAATTCTGGTTTTAATAGTTGAGCTTCCTTAATTCAAAGATAGTATGAAATACGAATTATTTCAATCCTTAAACCCCGTTACCCAGCCACTCCGGCCTGCCTGCCGAAGCCTTGCGTAGGCAGGTTATCGTTGTGGCGATAGGAGAGGAAGACCTGCCCACTGGCAGGTACTGGCCGGCAGGTGTCGTATTCAAATCTTGAGATGACAGATCCCATTTTATAAATTATTCGGTCGGGAAAGGTACTTTCTTAATGAATTCCTTGAAACGCGGATGATCGCGAACAATCTCAAACTCAGGATTAAAGCGAATGGTTAGCACGTCATGTTCTGTTTCTTTGTACGCCAGTTCCAGCCATCGAAATCCCTCATCCATATGCCCTAACCAAAATTCAATTTTTGCCCTATTTCCATTGCTCCGTTGAGTAGCAACTTTCGAAAAATCCATCAAGGCATAAACTTCTCCGGCCTCTTTCATTCTGTGAGTTTTTGTAAGCGCCCATATACGCGGTACATTGACATCAATACCCGGATCCAGTTCTTCAACTTTTTTTAAGTTTTCGAAGGCCGAGGGAAAGTTCCCTTCCAATATGTTTACATAGGCCAGGGCTCGATAAGCCAAAGCATGATAAGGATCGATTTCAATAACTTTATTAATCATTTCTTTAGCTTTGCTAAATTGATTGTCAAGAGCATATAGGTACCCAATCAATCTTAGGTCATCTTTATTGATGGGGTCAGATTCCAGTCGAATATTAAATTCCTCAATCCCACCTTTAAAATCTCCCATAATCTGTCCTCTGAGCAGCGCATGGCCTGCAACAGGCCTTGGATTGACAGCTAAGTATTTTTTATATTCTTCATCTGCTAATTTCCAATTCCAGTTGCAGCTGCCGTGAATCGTATAAAATAATTCATGCGATTTCTCAGACTCTGGATCCAGTTCAAGAACCTTTAGCGCGAGCGGCATCATTTTTTTAGCTCTTTCCGAATTACTCCGTTTCCATGAAAAGTAATAAGACCATGCCAAACCAGCATACGCATCAGCGTAGGTTGAGTCAAGTTGTATTGCCTTTTCAAAATACGGCCTGGCTTCGTTGCCCTTTGAAGGCTTCAAAATTTGTTGCCCTCGCAAATAGTTTTCATAGGCCTCTGTATTGATTGTTTTTTTTGTGTTGACATACGATTTGCCCAGCAGGGTAATCTTCATTTTATCAGAAATAGATTTTGAAATCTGATCCTGTATGGCAAAAATATCCTCCATGTCTTTATCGTACCGCTCCGACCACACATGCGTGCCATCACTTACGTTGATCAACTGTGCTGTTATGCGAACCCTGTTTCCCGATTTCATAATGCTGCCTTCCAGCACGGTGGCTACATTTAGTTTTTCACCCAGATCACGCAAGTCAATCTTTTCTCCTTTAAACTGAAA
>JAYVTB010000193.1:0-62810 GCA_043774805.1 Cyclobacteriaceae bacterium
TCCGTCCTTCACTTCATACACGCAAACTTCCTCCATCGTTTGCCTTCCTTGTCCTTTGAAGGTGGCATCCAATATCATCACCGTGCTGAAATAGCGACCTGCTACGATAGGGTCTCCAAACGAGCCTCCGTGACGCTGCTCTATCATGGCGGCAAATTGAGCTCCCTTTTCCGCTACGGCTTTTTTTCCGATGGCCGATTTTACCGGTGCGTGTGCCGGTTCGATGCTTGCAATGTTATCGGCATACAGTTCTTGTGAAGCTTCGGCAATTTGTCCCTTGCGGCAAAGTTCGATGAGGCGATTGGCTACTTGTTGTGTGGTCATAGTGTTGAAAATTTGAGTTGGATAATTAGATTTCAGGTTAATGACGACCCGCCTATTCAGAATCGGACAACTGGTTATGATTTTATTTTATGCCAATCCAACAGAGCCGTTCGATCGTTACAGAAGTGAGCGCATGTTGAGGTAGCCGCGAAGTAATTCAAAATCTGGGTCCAGAGCTGAGCTGATCGGGATCCCGGTTCGGGCTTGAAATTCCAATACTGCACACTTCTTGTTACCAGACCGGAATGACATTTCATAGAAAGGGTAGAAGAATTGATGACGAAGGATAAGTCCTTATCGTTTAGTTTGCGAGAAGTACAAACTACAGCGGTGTCATTCCGGCCAAGCATGACTATGATAAATAAAGAATCTCACTTGATAATTATTTCATCACACAAATCCGAAACTTGCGCGAGCCGGAATCCCGAGGGAAAGGAGCACTCCCTTTCATAGATTCTTCTGCATATCTGATCGGGATCCCTGTTCGGGTTTTGAACGAATCCTATACTGCACACTTTATAGTTACCCGACCGGGATGACATTTCATAGAAGAGTGGGAAGAAATGATGATAAAGAATAGGTCCTTATCGCTTAGAAGGTACTGTAAGTGACAGGGCAATCTGGTTCAACTTATCCATACTATAAAAAAGTTACCCACACGCCAACTTCCATTCCGTAATTTGCCAGGAAAAGCAATCAACACCGCTGCTCATGATTATTAAAAAACTGGCCGTACCCTTCATCAACGACAAACTCCTGCAACAGGTAGAACATTGCTACATCGCCACCGCAGCTATCTCCGAAGCCGGGTTTGATTTTATCCGAAGCCGAATTCCAACCAAGAGTAAAATGGAAATTGTGACGGGCCTGGATGTGCCTACATCGCCAGAAGTGCTAAGGCGAATATGGCGCAATTATCAGGGCCGCATTACGCTCAATCTTTATACGCGCAATTTCTTTCATGCCAACGTCTATATTTTCGACTTGCCCTTTAAAAAATCCATTGCCTTTGTTGGCTCTGGTCATTTTACAATAGATGGAATTAAAGATGGTGAAGAACTCTTCTATAAAATTACCGATGGGAAAGAAATTGAAAACCTGAAATCATGGTTCATCGGTTACTACGAATTTGGCGAGCCACTGTCCGAAACAATCATCGATGAGTATGAATTGCTTTACCCTACTCTTAAGCAACGTGACTATTTATCGAGACAGGAAAAGAAACAATTTCTTGCGCTTACTACCACAGGCTTTAGCTGGGACCACATCAAGTTTAAGAATCAGTACTTTAAAAAAGAAGATTACCTCGCGCTCAGCAACGGCAAAGCACGCTTCACTACGCCCGAAATTCTGGCAGTACGCGAAACCGCAAAAAACAAATTGATACAACTTCATGAGCAGGTCAAAGATCACCTGCTAAAACTGAAACTCTATGAACCTGCTGATCCCAGCGAGATCGTCAGCAGTCTTGATCCTGCACACCATACTGATCACCAACTACGCAGCTTGTGGCTAACCTATGGCCGCAGTGAAGCAGAATTGAAAAAATATAATGTGGCCGAGCTGGTGGAGTTGATGCATGTGCAAATTATTCTACAGCAAAAGGAAATGACCCTTTGTTTAGCGGCAGGCACGCCACTCACAGGTAAAGCAGATCGTGAACATTTCAGAAACAAGATGAATGATGCCGACTACCGCAAACAATTCTTCACCCTAATAACTGCGCTGGGTACCGGCTACTATTTAGATGTGGCGTGCGAACGAAGACCCGTGGAGAGTTTTGCCAATGAAGATGCGCTGTGGGAATTTACGAAAGCCGACCAGTGGCAATTCTATTCGTTCACCATCAAAAAAAATTATGCGCCTTCCGACCCTGAACTCAGCAACGAAAACATTGCACCTACTATCATGAAAGAGTTTGATAAACTGGTGTTGATTTATCGGCACATGAAAGAAATTAACACTCCAACATAACTTTCCAGGTATCATGTAAAGAGTCTATCCATGATACTGATGAGCGCAGGGGTTGGAGAAGAACCCCCCATATGCGGAAAGACGGTCACTCGGCACATTTTTTTTCAGCGTGTCATTCCGGCCAAGCGTGAGAATGGATGTATGAAACAGCTATCCATAAATATTGAATAAATTCAGAACAGTGGATGGCGCGAGCCGGAATCCAGCGGAAAAAGCACAAGCGCATTTCATAGTTTCGTTTGCACGTTACTTCAGCGGGATCCCGGTTCGGGCTTGAAATATTTCCACGGGTTCACACTTCATGTTACCCGACCGGGATGACATTTTCATAGAAGAATCTGATACATTCCGGTGCCGATTACTTCTTCAGTAATTCAAAAAGGCGGGTATTCACATACAATGTCTCTTTCCAGACTTTCTTTGATTTTAAAACTCCAATCTCCTCCAGTTGCCTTAAGTATTTTGAAGCAGTGATGCGCGATACCTTAAGTCGATTGGTTATGATTTCAGTTTTACAATAGGGATGTTCAAATAGAATTTCAATCAGTTCTTTATCGTAGGCCCCAGGTGCTCCTTTACGAATTTTTTCTTGTGTGTCAAGAAATAGCTTCTGTATTGCTTTTATCCGGACACTGGTCTCGATTGAGGTGGATTCCACGCCTCGTAAAATATAAAGTATCCAGTCTTCCCATTTATTTTTTGTGCGCACTTCCTGTAGTAGTCGGTAATACTCTGGTTTTGTGTCAATGATATATTCACTCAAATAGAGTACTGGGCCTTCCAGTAAGGTGTGAAGTATCAAATACAATATGTTGATAATTCTGCCGGTCCTGCCATTGCCGTCATAAAAAGGATGAATGCTCTCGAACTGATAATGCTGAATTGCCATCTTGATTAAAGGAGAAATTTCATCTTGCTCATTTAGATAATTCTCCAGGTTTCTCATCAATCGCAAAATAGTATCATATTCATCCGGAGGTGTATAGATCACCCGATTGTTAGCCGCATTTCTCAATGCTGTGCCCGGCAGCTTGCGAATGCCCGCATTATTTTCTTCCAGTATTTTTTGAATAGCAACAATCGTATTGGTGCTGATGAACCCTTTCTGCTGAATGAACTTAACTCCATAAAGCGTTGCCTCCCGGTAGCGAAGTACTTCTTTAGTGGCCGCATCCGGCTCCCATCCTTTTGCCGAAAGCGCCTGGTAGAGCTTATCCTGGGTGGTGATTACGTTTTCAATTTCAGAACTGGCTCTGGCTTCTTTAAGAATCACTGCATTCAGTAAAATGGCTGGGTTGGGCAACGTGTTCGACAACCCCTTTAACTCTGCCAGCGCCACAGCCGATTTTACTAACTGTCGAAGCACCTTTACGGTTTCCACCTGATTCCTTGCGAGAGGCAAATCAGGCAATTGATTGTATGGCTTTTCAGGTGAGATCATCATTCCTGGATAATTTTCATTCTATCATGTAAAGATAATGATAAATTCTATACATGATAAACGGATCATGTAAAGAAACTATACATGAGCATTTTGCGACTGGATAAGGCACAACTTGGCGATAGAGACGCACTCAATTAATTGCAGCGTGTCATTCCGGCCAAGCATGACTGTGCTTCACAAAGAATCACATTTGTAATTGCTCGTCCCACTAATCAAAAGCTAGCGGGAGCCGGAATCCCGTGCAAGGAGCACTCCATTTCATAGATTCTTCTGCAAGTCTGATCGGGATCCCGGTTCGCGTTTGAAATACATTCACGAGTTCACTCCTTATGCTCCCCGACCGGGATGACATTTCATGGACGAGGAAGGAGAAATAATGATAAGGAATAAGTCGCCAGGGTTAGCAGTCAACATCAGATTACGACTCAATACGCAAATTCCTATTTACTGAATACTTCCAATAGAACATTTACGCCTGATTTTACATTAATCACGTAATCTTCTTTGTCTTGTGGATGCCGGTGTGAAAATACCCGCTGATTGTAAATGCTGGGTGATAAATCACGTTTCCTGAGATACGCTCCCCATTCTTTAACATCCGTTTCAGTAAGGGAGTTATCGCGTTGTTTCGCCATCATTTTAATCATAAATGGATCGCGTGAATTACTCGTCCAGCGCGTTGCTTCCTGCCTTACTTCAACTTTGTATTTACCTTCCACCGGGCCGCGACTTGCCGGTATAGAGAAACGTCCCAGTTCACCAGTACCTGTATTGGTGACATAAACCACCACCGATGGAGCATAGGGTTGATCGACTGGAGTTAAGATCAACATGCCTCTTACCAGGGGAGAACCATCTAACATAATAGTTCCGGATATAGAACATTGAGGCTTACTGGTAAGAAATCCATCAGCAGACAACCAGTTGTACATCAGCGTTGGCCATTCACCTAAGATCGGATCGCCTATCGCAAATCCAGATCCATGTTCTCCATTTCGAAAGAAGTGTGCTTCAACAGATACGTGGGCCTGAAATAAACTGGTGTACAAGGATATCATTCCACTGGTGGTGCCGGCATCTTCTGCCGTTCCATACATAAACACCGGTGGAAAATTTGAAATCACCGATGGGTCAATCTGCTCTGGCATTTTTATCGCACCATAAGCCAGAATTAAAAAATCGGGCTTCGTTGAAAACTGGTCTAATCGATCTGGCGCTGATGTATCTCCTGATTTTGGATTGAAAGCCATGTCTGCAATCAGGTTAGCCCCTGCGGAAAAGCCAACGGCTCCCACCCGATCGATGGAAAGTTTGTATTCATTGGCATGAGCACGAATGTATTGCATCCCTCGTTGTCCATCCATCAACCACTCGGTTCTGTTGTACAACGGCCGTAATCTATAGCGAAGTAGAAAGGCAGTGAATCCATGATCCTTTAACCATTGAGCCACCAGCACTCCTTCATGATCAACAGCGCGGATAGTAAATCCACCTCCGGGTACCACTAACACCGCGGCTCCGTTTCGTTTCGAAGCTTCCGGAATAAATGGAATCACAGCCGGCTTGTCCTCATCGCTGGTACCTGTTGCTCCAGGAGCACCTTGCTGCCAAAGTAAAATTGGATCAGATAGCTTTTGGCCAATGGAAATAAATGAGATGCTTATTGCGATCAGGCAGACAAAGAGCTTAATTGATTTCATGGGCGGCTTGAATAAGAGTGAAGAAGGTGATGATTAAAGTTAGCGAATTTCGCCAAAGGCGGTGGTCCTGAGGATGTCAGATGTTCGAGAATACGTGCGCACCTCATTGCAGCGTGTCATGCCGGTCAAGCATGACGATGATGTGTAAAGAATCACATTTGATAATTACTCATCACATAAATCAAAAACTGGCGAGAACCGGCATCCCGCAGAAAGTACTTCATTTCATAGATTCTTCTGCATCTCTGATCGGGATCCCGGTTCGGGTTTGAAATACATTCACTTGATCACACTTTATGTTACCCGACCGGGATGACTTTTCATAGAAGGGTGGGAAGCAAGCAGAGAGAGATGTATAGAGCTTGTACATTGCTTTCGGCTTTTCGCTTTAAGCTTTTCGCTTCTTCTCAACGTAACGCTTCAAATCCATACCTCGCGTCTTCCCAAAACCGATCAAGCGCGATGATCCTCGGCTTAAAGAATGAAATCAATTCTGGCCAATGATCTTTGTTGAAGAGCGAGTGCCCCGGCAACTCTTTATAAATTCTGCTGATGACTTTCCCCTCCTTAACAAAAGCATTCCTCTGCCATACCCATTCTTCTTCCAACGCAGCATGCAACAACGTTTTGAATTCTTCAAACTGCTGGAAGTACAATTCCCGCACCTCCTCATCATGATGTTCCAATGAAATGGAGATCATGGCCGACTGCTGGCCGGCATCCGTGCGAAAGTATACGTCTTTAAAAGTAGTGCGGTAATTAATCCAATTGATCTTTAATCCTTCTGACGAGGGAACGGGATTCATATACCGACCAAAGGTGGTCCAGAATTCTTCCCGCAGGCGCGCGGCCTCTTCGCGTTTATACATGGCAGCAAAGTTGGCCGTTACGGATTCTCACTATTCTTATAAAATTGCTTGATCACCACCTTTTGTAAAACCCGCTTGATAATTAACCCGGCAATTACATCAAAATGATTTTCATTTATCTTCTCGCCTAAATACCTTTTTAATTGCACCTCGCTGATATCAATCCGGTTTAGCACGTTCATTAGACTAAAATCGGTTCGCTGTTCATTGCGCTGAAGTTCAACCACAATCTTTTCATGGATGCTATTATAATCCGGCTCCAGTGCGGCTACAAAATCTGTCGCAAAATTACTTTGCTCAAAATCTTTTATCAATTGCTTTTTAAAAGCCTCAAACAACTCTTTGCTGTTTAATTGATTTTTAATGTCGGGCAGATGTTGCATTTAAATGTGTGATTTCAGTTACTTGCCGCGTTGCTTCAAAGTAGTGATAGAAATCAAGTGTGTCATTTGAAATATACGTGAAAAATGTATGTAGTTGGTGAAAAACGAATGCTTAGTTAGTATAGCGTGAAAACCATGCGCGAACACGTAGGCACACTCAACGCATTGACTTAATCCGGTTAAGATGATCTTGTAAAACAAGTGCGCCACCGCGATCGATCATATTGGGTATGGCTTGCTGTGATTTTATGATCCAATGATCTGCTTCTTCCCTTTTGTTCTTCAGACAGGCAATGGCTGCGCGCGTTGCATATTCTACTGACAGCGGAATGAGTGCGGAGGGTTTGTACTTATTCAGAAACATTTCCGCAGTCGCCAAATCTTTTTTTATCATAGCATTGAATAAGGCAACTTCAATCCACACCGAACCGCGCACTCCTTCCGGAATAGCTTCTGCCTCATTCACATATTCGTTCAGATATACTTCTGCTTCTTCCCAATTCTGGCGATCCATTGCCGACTGGTAAAAATAGTAAGTGATATAAACACCCATGGGCGCCTCCAGTTTTTTTGCCAGTGTGTGTGCCTCCTCCAGTTCAGCACTGTTTAATTGAGCGGGTCGAATGCCTGCCATGGTACTGCTGGTAAATTTTAATAACAATAATTCAAAGCGGGCGTTGGTGCCACCACGTAACAAGCGTATGATGCGCGCACCGTCAGAAGAAAAGCCACCAGCATGTAAAGGTATGGAGGTGACTGCAAAAATAATGGCCGAAACAAATGCCAGTAACAGAAAAAAGTAGGTGACACTCTGCCCTACATATGAATCAAGTGAAAGCCGTGCACATAGCATATACATGGCCGCCATTAGCAGAGCCGAGAATAAACTTGCTACCGGCCCGCCCGCTGCATATATCGAAAACCGTTTGCCCAATGCTTCGGTGCCCGTAGGGATGCATATCACCAAACCGCCCGAGGTGTTTACGTTTTTATTCCATTTAAACTTCCAGCCACTCACTTCTTTATCCCATAAAAAAGGACCCACCACATACATTCTGAAATCGAAGTTCATCCATAACCCGGCCAGCGCATGACCACCTTCATGCAAGGCAATCACCAAAAAGAATGCAGGTATAAAAAGAACGGCCAATGTAATTAACACCGGGGCAGGAACAGCAGCAGCAGCCTGCCCACCCAACTTGCCTGCGAAGTAACCTACTGCACCTCCTGCAACCAGAAATATGCAATGGAAATAATTTTTGCTCTGCGATAGTTACTCTTTTTAATACGTAGGCTATTAGTAACATGTGCCTCTGCGTTATTACAAACAACCAATAAAAAATAATGTTATCTGATTTGAATCGTTAAGCATCGTATCATGTAATGATGCCTTTCAATGTGTACCGTTCACCTTGGGAGACGTTACCTGAATTAAATCATGTTTCATTTTGGTTGCCACCAACAATGGCCGAGCGGCAACTAATTAGTAATATTGACATAGTGATTACTTGAAACAGTTTGCCCGGAGTTTTAAAACGAATTTCCTGTAGCTACACATGGAGAGTGAGGAATACGATGTGGTCATAGTGGGTGCAGGCCCTGCCGGGTGTACCTGTGCCTATCAACTGGCAGGAAAGGGAATAAAAGTAGCCCTACTCGAAAAAGAAATTTTTCCGCGCGATAAAACTTGCGGTGACGCCCTCAGCACCGATGTGGTCAATCAATTGTCCAGAATCGATCCGGCATTGGCGCAACAATTTCAAGAGCGCGTTGAAAAAAGAACCTCCCGTGGAATTCGTTTTTTTAGCCCCAATAACAAGTGCCTGGATATTGGTTTGACTAATGACCTTTCATCCAGCTTCATCGCCAGGCGTATTGATTTTGATAACTTCTATTTCGATCAGGTAAGGCAGCGCCCTGGTATTGATGCTTATGTCGATTGTAAAGTAGAAGAAATAGAAGCGTTGGAAAATGAAATCATCGTAACCACTCAGAAAAAGAAATTCAGAACCAAAATGGTGGTAGGTGCCGATGGGGCATACTCGGTGGTGACCCGAAAACTTACCAACCATACCGTTGAGAAGGATCACTATTGTGCCGGCTTACGGCAGTATTATGAAAACGTAAGCGGGTTTCATCAAGACGATTTTATTGAACTGCATTTTTATGATGGCATACTGCCCGGTTATTTCTGGATTTTCCCATTACCGAATAACCAGGCGAATGTTGGATTGGCGATGCTATCCAGCCAGGTGATTAAACAAAAAATAAACCTGAAAGAAAAGCTGGCCGATATTATTCAACACCATCCTGCTGTTTCGCCCCGCTTTAAAAATGCAAAACCATTGGAATCAATGAAGGGATATGGATTGCCTTTAGGTTCAAAGAAAAGAACCTGTTCAGGTCATCGTTTCTTGTTGTTAGGTGATGCCGCGGGTCTCATCGACCCATTCACTGGCGAGGGAATTGGCAACGCCATTCGAAGTGGCCGCATTGCTGCTGCACATTTGAACAAGGCGTTTGAACAAAATCGATTTGATGCCAAATTCAATACCTTATACGATGAGGATATCTATGGCAAAATGTGGAAGGAACTAAGAATCAGCCGATCCATGCAACACTTGCTACAGTATCCGAAACTGGTAAATTTTATTTTCAGCAAAGCCATCAAAAACCAATCTGTTCGGAGCTTATTAACTTCTATGCTGAGTGATGTGGATATCAAGAAGGAGTTACTGAAGCCTTCTTTCTATGTCAAACTAATTTTTAGTTGACATGTAGGCCTTGGCCATATCTTGCCATCGTCTTCTGTATGGATGCCTTTCAATGTGTATCGTTCACCGATATGATACTTGTATTAAAATTTTAGCTTTCCTTCTTTTGGTTCCTTAAAGGCATCGCACGTCTCCAAATAGTGCTCCATTTCATTCATGCTTTCTTGATTTAGTGTGGAACTAAATTCATGTGCTCTTACCATCATTCTGATATAGGGATCAGCAATTTCTTGACGTGTTAATTTTCTTAAAGCGCCCGTGTAATCTTCACGATAGACGGTTGGTATAATAATTTTGGAAAGGCCTCTTGAAGAAAGCTCTGCATTCATCATCCTTTGTGCAATCCGCTCTTTGTTGGTACTTGTATTTTGACACTCCACCATCTTCAGGTTTTTCAGTAAAATCAAGACTTAGCAAAAAAAAGCTCTTTGAAAATTTCAAAGAGCTTTTTTTCACGATTTGGTAATTCTTATTTCGGAAGAACCACTCCATCAATTGCATGAACCACACCATTGCTTGCCTGCAGATCAGCAACAACGACATAGGCAGAATTTCCAGACTCATCTGTCAATTTAACTTTACTACCATCCAAGGTACCCGTCAACTTTCCGCCACTTACTGTAGTTAAAACAGCTTTTCCATTGCCTGCTTTGATCGCAGCAACAACTGCCGCGGCATTTAAATTTCCGCTTACCACGTGGTAAGTTAAAATCTTCGCCAATTGAGCTTTGTTCTCCGGCTTCAATAAATTTTCCACGGTTCCTGCAGGTAACTTATCGAACGCTGCATTGGTAGGTGCAAATACAGTGAAAGGACCTTTTCCCTTCAAAGTAGTCACTAAGTCGGCAGCTTTCACAGCGGCAACAAGAGTGGTGTGATCTTTTGATCCAATGGCAATATCAACCACATCTTTTGTTTGGCTGAACGCAATAGATGATGCAAGAGCAAAGACGATAACAAGTACTTTTTTCATAATTTTTATTTTGTTGAAGAATTTACTTTATAAACAGCGGGTGGATTTATAAGTTTTCGTTTTCTTAAATTAAACAAAAAATCTAAACTGAAATTCTAATAACATTAATCAGCAATATGTGTTTCACGAGGCTACTCTGTTAACGTTTTAAGGAAACATTAAACAAGATGAATGTGGTGATGGTTTTCTTGAAGTGTCCGAGTTCTTGACAATGATGAGGAGATCTATGGCAAAATGTGGAAGGAACTAAGAATCAGCCGATCCATGCAACACTTGCTACAGTATCCGAAACTGGTAAATTTTGTTTTCAGCAAAGCCATCAAAAACCAATCTGTTCGGAGCTTATTAACTTCTATGCTCAGTGATGTGGATATCAAGAAGGAGTTGCTGAAGCCTTCTTTCTATGTCAAACTAATTTTTAGTTGACACGCGGCCCTCGGCCATATCTTGCAATCGTGTCCTGTATGGATGCCTTTCAATGCGCATCGTTTACAGGTGACGATGCTTGTATTAAAATTTTAGCTTCCCTTCTTTTGGTTCCTTGGGTAAAATTTCAGATTAAGTGCCAAGGTAAATTATAAAAATGGGTAAAATTTCAGATTAGTGCCGTGAGCATTTCCTTGCGATTAATCGGCAGCAACTGCGATTTGGTACCTGGAATTTGAAATTATTGCCATCCTTCATAAGGCTATAGCCTTATTTATTGATTGTTAATGTAAGGTTATAGCCTTATTAAAACATAATCATCTGTAAGGGACGATGCCGTTAGTCACCAATACTTGGGGACTTTGGAAATGAGCGCTAAGAATTCAGTTATTGAAAGAGACGTGGTCGGATTTTCATTGGTGTATTCTATGCTATCAAATGTATTCCAGGTGTGATCTATTTCTGGAATCCAATCACCATGTTTTAATCGCTTTACTTTCCAAATATTGAGGATCAAAGAATTCTCCATCAATCAATGACTCTCTGATTTTGCTTTCAATGCTTGGCAAATCAATAGATTGAGGATTTGCGAAAACTTCATAACCCCAGACTTTATAATTGCCGGCATCGCAGTAGAAGTAGTTGAATTTGATGCTATCTTTTAAATCGCTCATCGTTATGATATTCTAAGAATTCTTTGGCAGGAAGGAATCTCTTAGGCATTTGAATTTCTTGATTATCATATTTCAAGAAATAGTCTTTCACAGATTCATTCTTTTCCTTTTTGAGGATCGGAGAAATTCTGACTTTGAAACTCGGAAGAATTGTAATCAAGCCAGCTTCGAAAGCCTTATCATGCAATGCGTTTAATGCCAGCCCATTTTGGGGATTCATTCTGTTCTTCGCATCAAGGCTCCAAGGCTTAATATGTCCAGCAACTAAAAGTTCTCTGTTAGATATACCCGTAATACAGCATCTGTTATCATAAGTTGAAAGAACCATTGAGCGAAAGAAATTCTGGTTCACTCTTACTTTAACAAGTTGAGTTCTAACTTTTCCCTCCTTTGGTAAATCTTCAATGTCTATTTCTGCCACTTCTTCAATGCTTCGATTAGCATACTTTGCTAAAAGCTTTTCGCTTTCAAAAGGAAGTACGTCCCAATTATTATAGAATTCATTCCATATCTCTAAATCAAGTTTGCTTGCGTTCTGGGCACCTCTAATTCCTCTTGCCTTTAAACTTGGATCGAAACTGGCAAAGTTGACGAGCTTATAAGAAACAGAGTTTGGTGTTCTTTCAATTAAATTGGCCAGTCTAATAATGTCTGGATTATTACGATGAATCTTTCCAAATGGAGTTTTGCAATAGAGATTTATTGCCAGAATTAATTCATCACGAGTCCAAAGTTTTTGTCCTTCTTTCATTTTGACTAACATTAAGATTCATCACAATCTAATACAAATTGATCAGAACAGTATTGGCACTCATGTATTTGAAGCCTGCGATCAATCAGCTCAACAATAATAAATGTTCTTGCTCCGCAGATTGGGCATGTGAAGGGTTGTTCCGAACAAAGAAATACATCATGGAAATCAACAGCCATATTTAATTGGCAATTAATGATGTAATTAATTGATTTGCCTTTAAGTCACTATTGCCTTTGATCTGGCTCATGTTATAACTCCTCACTTCCGGTTCGTGCACATCCATCATTAAAGATACTCACTCCGCGTGAGGGATAGAAACGGAAAGCACGAAGTGCGTTGGCCCGCGCGTGGCCGGACTTGCAGTGTATAGCCCGACCCGAGTTTTGCCTGCCGTAATGAAATGGAGGCAGGTAAACGAGGGGCACGTCATGAAAATTCAAAAGTTAAAAGTTAAAATTCAATATTAAACACCAAGGCTGAGGAGTCTTTCACCAACATCAACTTTTTATTGCGCGTGCTACTCTTTCAATCTGACAAACTCTACTTCGGGGTCACCATCGATGCGGGTTTTGAGTTTGTCGAGTTTACCTGCCTCGTTGGTCATAAAGTGAAGCTTGTACACCCGTAGGCTATAGTTGATGAGGAAGTCGGGATGCTCGACCGTCCAAAACTGATCATAATGAAAATGCTCCAATACCTCATTCCACATGCGGTGCTGCATGCTCAGGTGATCTCCTTCGTGTGTGATGATGATTTTGCCATAGGCCTTATGTTCGTAGCTGCCCACGTAGTCGGCCAGCGCGTGTGAAGGTGTTGTGTCTTTCACTTTCAGCGCCTTCAACGAATCAAGCTCTCTCCCTCTTTTGGTTTCCTGTTTCGTTATCTCCTTTTTTATTTTGGTGGTCCACGGAGATTCATCCAACAGCAACAACCTGTCAGCAATACCAAACACGGCTGCGTTGGCCATCGGTGAACCTTGAGCGGTGTTGGTCAACACGATAATGGCAATGCTGTCTTTAGGAAGCATGGCTACCGTAGACCGATAACCGCTGATCACTCCGCCATGCGTAACCAACACATGACCTTTGTAGTCGGTGGTTTGCCGGCCCATTCCGTAAAGGCCATAAAATACTTCATCGTAAATCATTTCCTTGGAGGCAATGTTGTTTGGCTTCATCGTTTCTGCAATCGCTTTGGGTTGTATCACCTGCTTGCCTTTAAACTTTCCTCCGTTCAGTTGTGCGATCATCCAGCTACTTAATTCTTCTACGTTGGATACGATGGCGGCTGCCGGTGCCCAGCAACTGCAATGCGTGTCGGGTTCGTACTCCTTAAGTTTTTTATCTGCTTTACTGATCAGATAATCTTTGGCGAACTCTCCTTTGCGGGAAGCATCTTCAAAACTGAACGTGCTCTGTTTCATTTCCAGCGGATCGAATAGTTTTGTCTGGATTAACTGCTCCCAGGTGGTTCCATTTACTTTGGCCGTAACGGCTCCGACTGCGGCATACATATTATTGTTGTAGAGGTATCCTTCGCGAAAACCTAATGTAGGCTTCATGTATTGAAGGCGATCCAGAATTTCCTGAAGGGTATATTCTGATCCTGCCCACACGCCATCCCAGCGGGGCACACCACTGCGGTGGCTCAGCATATCGCGCAGAGTCAACTTCTCATCCAGTTCGCCTGTAGAAAAATGAAGCTCGGGCATGTAGGTGCGCACCGGCTTATCGAGGTCAAGTTTTTTTTCTTCGTGCAGCATGGCAGCGGCCATCGAAGTAAACAACTTGGTGTTGCTGGCAATGCCAAACATTGTTTTTGTAGTCACCGGAAGTTTGCCTGCCACATCGCGGTAGCCATAGCCTCTTGAGAAGATCACCTTGTCTTTGTACACAATGCTTACTGCGCTGCCGGCTATTTGCCATTCGGTCATCAGTTGTTGCATGTACAGATCTGCTTTGGGCAATTCTTTTTTGAACGTGGGCGCCTGACCTTGTGCAACGGTAACAGCGATGATCAGGAAGAGGGTGGTTAGTATTCTCATATTGTAATTATTCAAGATTTAAGATTCAAAATTTGAGTCTGCCTTATTGGGAGTCATCGATTAATAAAGTGAGATGTTGAAGGTAATGAATCGCACTTAAAAAGTTGTATGGGTTTTAAGATTTGCGCATGTATCCATGAAAAACATTCGTGCTACTTCCCCGGGATTCATGGGTAGCACCTGACACGTGCGGGTCGCGCCAGAGCTTCATTATCATTCTCCATAACCTGGAGAATTGTTTTTTTCAACGGATGATCACGCTTGCCCGGAATGACACGTTTGAATTTAGATTGTGGACAACCTCTTTTTTGAAGTGTCATCGCGGGCGAGGAACGAGAGCCGCGATCCCGTTGAAGCGAAGTGCAGAAGAAGCTATGAAATGTGATGTTGCTACCGAACGGGATTCCGGGTCGCGCCAGACATTGATTAAAGTTTTGATAAAACTAATCCACTGATTTCTTTTTTGATATTCGCTTGCTTGCCCGGAATGACACGGGCGAGGTAATTGTGTGCAACCACTTTTCGAAGTGTCATCGCGGGCGAGGAACGAGACCCGCGATCCCGTTGAAGTGAAATGCGGTAGAAGCTATGAAATGTGATGTTGCTGCCGAGCGGGATTCCGGGTCACGCCAGACGTTGATTAAAGTTTTGATAAACTAATCGTGTGATTTCTTTTTTATATTCTCACGCTTGCCCGGAATGACACGGTCGAGTTAAACTTCCTCCATCTTGCTTGCCCGGAATGACACGCTGGATTTAATTGTGTGCGAACTTTTTTTCGAAGTGTCATCGCGGCCGAGGAACGAGAGCCGCGATCCCGATGAAGTGAAGTGCAGAAGAAGCTATGAAATGTGATGTTGCTGCCGAGCGGGATTCCGGGTCGCGCCAGACATTGATTATAGTCTTGATAAACTAATCATGTGATTTCTTTTTGATATTCTCACGCTTGCCCGGAATGACACTGTCGAGTTAAACATCCTCCATCTTGCTTGCCCGGAATGACACGGGCGAGGTAATTGTGTGCAACCACTTTTCGAAGTGTCATCGCGGCCGAGGAACGAGAGCCGCGATCCCGTGGAAGTAAAGCGCTCACTAACCTATGAAAAGCACTCGTGCTAACCGAACGGGATTCCGGGTCGCGCCAGACATTGATTATAGTCTTGATAAACTAATCATGTGATTTCTTTTTGATATTCTCACGTTTGCCCGGAATGACACGCTAAACGATACTATGAAGGATGCATTGGGGCCGGAATGACAGGCTGAAAAAATAAGTGCTCCTATTTAAAGAGGAATATTTATTTTTATTAAATGTTTTCACGACCTAAATTCTGGCTGGCACTATCCATTGGCTTATTGCCGCTGGCGCTTCATGCTCAAAAGCCAAAAGGCTATTCGGCTGTAACCACCGAGCTGTCGCAAAAAATTATAGAGGCTCCTGTTGCGAAGGCGCCACAAAGCCTGGCGGTAGTACCCTTCACGGCCACCGCCTCATCGGCACAAGCCTCCAAAGCATTTGGAGAATACATCACGGAAACTATTCTCGGCTCTATCTCCGGTCATCCCGATAAACTGAAACTCTTCGAGCGCACGCGCATGGATGCCATTCTGAAAGAACATGAATTCATTCTTACCGACCTGATGAAACCTTCCGCAGCATTAAAGATCGGTCAACTCGCTCCCATTGATGCCTTGCTCTCCGGCACCTATACCAAACTGAAATCGTATATCGAAGTAAGCGCCCGCATTATCGATGTCACTTCAGGTGAGATCACGATGAGTTATGTCGGTCGCATAAAAATGACCAAGAACCTGGCGGCATTATTTGTATCAACCAATACCGTTACAGAACCAGCAAATCAAACGATCAGCAACACCACTCCAGTACAAATCACCATCAATAATAATGTCAATGGCAATGTGATCTCCAAATCGAAATCCAAAGAAGAAATCTGTAATGAGCGCGTGACGGAGTTTCGTCCGCGGCTAAATGACTTATCCTCACCAGAGAAAATAACGGCTGTCGTTAGCGAAGCGGTTAAAACGCCTTTTGATAATTTATGTGGCCGACTTCATTATGAGGTGATGTATCAATTCACTCGCTTCAAATTGGATCCACCAGAATATAAACACTTCCTGTTAAAGACGCTGGACACCCTTCGATACCCAGCGGGTGACGATCGTGCTTATGAAATGGTTCGCTATTTCACCAGCGATACGCATGTCGATGACTATGAATGGAAATCCAGCTTTGGCGCACTTACACGGGTGGGCAATTACTCTATTTCCAACTACCTCAATTACCTCATTGCTAAATCGGATAACAACGAGGCAGAGCAAAAGGCGCGTATCGCGTTATACTTTTCAACTGCCTCTGAAAATAAACTGGGGTTGCCCAGGCCCATAACGTACGAAGTGGCCTTTGTGGAAATGATGGAGGGATTGAAAAGCAATCAGCCGCTGCGTCAACATGTATATGAAACCTATTCCACAAAGCTTGTTGCGGATGATAAACTGAAAGCAACACTATTCAGCGAATTGGCTTCGATGTATAAAGAAGAAACGAATCCTCAACGCAAGTCAGCGTTGATTGGATGGCTGGCTACTTTCGTGAGTACCAACGACTACCCTAAAGCGCCTGAACAACTCTATGACTTTGCCTGGGAATTCAAGTTGACTTACAATGAAAGTACCAATGCAGAAATCCGAAAAAATTTTCCCGACTCCGACCTTCGCTTGTTAGTAAAACAATGTCATGACAAATTCTCCAACTATGCGCTGACGAGCCCTTACCCTAGCCAGAAAGAAGACAGAATTAATTTTTGTGCAAAGTATAACATCAGCATTCCTGGTGTAATTCCTACCCTCGAAGAAGCAGAGATGATCCTGAAAGGAAATGATCTCGAAAACCAACTTCGCGTGATGAAACTGTTGATGCTCACGGATACACCTCCAAAGAAAATAGAGAGTACCCTTATTGCTCTGCTGAATAAGCGCAGCCTGGAGGATCGTTCTACCATGAATGAAATTCAAACCCTGGCGATTGCGGTGTTAGGTAATTGCAAAACAACCGATGTGAAGGCGATCGATTACATGATTGGTGTGCTTCCTCATTATGGTAACGATACGGAAGCCGCTATGGAGGCATTGGGAAAAATCGGGAAGCCAGCCGTAAAACCACTGATGTCAAAGTTGGATAAAACTACAGAACAAGATGGCGGACTCCAGTTTCAGTTGATCACCCTGCTTGGAAAAATCGGAAAGGATGCTGCGATTGCTGAGAAGTCTATTCAACGGGTACTTTCAGGCTCACGCAACAATGATGTACGCTATGCGGCAGAAGCGGCTCTTCAGTCGATCAAGGGAATGTAATATTACTTCTTCATCGCTTTCACATACACATCAATGTCTTCAGGGCCGTCATTGAGATAATAGAGGCTCACTAATCCCTGATCATTTAAATACACTGTGGCCGGAACGGCATTGGCTGTTAACCACCAGCCTTCGGGCAACACGATGGTGTTATGTACCCGGCCAAATGAACGATCCCAGATTAATTCATTGTTTGATTTCACATAGCGGTTTGGATCAGTATAGGTTTCTTCGATGCGAATGCGTGTGGTGGCTCCCTTCTTTACGGCATCGAACCAGATAACCACCGCTTCGGCAGTAGGAGAATAATCACTGCCGATATCAATTTTTTTATCCTTGATGGCCTGGCCAACCAATGTTTCTACTTTCAATGGTTTGCCTGTGTCGAGATTGATTGCGGAAGGATTGGAAGCTTTGCTGCCGGCACGCACCACGTTTACATATTTATTAACACCTTCTGTTGTTTCGGTATAGTCGTGATATAAGCGGAAGGAGTGTGTTTCGGGTTGTTGCAAAAAATAAACGATCTCTCGTGTTTGATATGCCCGCTCAGGAAATGAAAATCCAATTCTTGCTTTTGATTTATCTCTTCCCGGTGCCGTGATCACCTTTGGCTCGGCTACTTTAAGAGGAGGATAAGCGGACTGAGAAAGTTTTCTTCCTTCAATATGAAGCGGCACATCAGCAGGGCCGTGATTGATGAAACTTAGTTTGATTCTGCCATCAGCCTCCATCATCACTTGTGAGGGATAATTGCAGGAGATCAATTCATAATCTTTTGGCAATACAATCGAATTTCTTTTGACACCCAATGATCGGATAAAAATGATTCGGTCTCCATCGGAGTAATAGCTTTGGGCATCTTTATACGATTTATCAATCAGCAAACGATACTCCGCATTAGTTGGCACAGGATGAGCCAGGTTTACCTGTAAGTAATCGGTATCATTACTGGCCGAAGCTAATCCATTTGTTTTGGCTTCATCACTACGAACGATTTTCCAGGTGAGGAGCTTTCCTGTAGTTAGGTCCGTCACACGATCTACAAGATGTTCGCTTCCCTTGCGCAATGCGTTATGATATAGTGTTGCCCCGGGTGTAGTGGCCGACACTTCATACAATATGCGAAAGCTATTGGTGAAAGGACTCAGCAGTTCGTAGCGTGTGTATTCATCGTCTGTTTGAGCGGAAGCCGGTAATATGCATAGTGCGAGAACAAGTACGAGCAGTTTTTTCATAAGAAGTGGATACGATCAGTCTGTTTCAATATACTAAAATATTGAAGTGCCTTAGAACTACCGCATAAATTCTTTAAATAAACAGCAACCAGGAGAGACCAGATAACGCAATGATTACCGCAGAAATGAAAAACTTCAGCGCAAAATTTCGGTTGCCCTGAAGATAAGAGTATAATGACTTACTAAACAGGTTAGTGGCATTTACCATCATAAAGGTGAGGAAGGCAAAACGGAATGTGATCACACCTCCAGCCATGTCGGCCAAGGTTACGATGATGGCATCGATACCTGCAAAAGAGGCAATGACAGAACTTATGATGAAACCAGATTGCCCAAAGAGGATCAAACAGATTTTGGTAAAAATTTTAATCACGATCAGCAGGCCCGCAAACTTCAAGGCGGGCAACAAAGAGAAGATCGCTGTTTCTTTTTTACCTTGATCATCCTCTTCTTCCTTTGGTCCTTTCTTCTTAATCAAAAAATAAGCGATCATGCCGGCTGTGAGCACCATAATGATAATGCTGGGAGCAATTGCCACCAGCCATTTTGCATTCAATGGCCCCACCAATAAAAATATTTGCAGAAAGCTGGCGAGGTTAGCCAAAATGGCGGCCCCAACCAGATGGTTGACAAACTTTGCTCCTTTGCTTCGTTGTGCCAATGACTGCGTGGCGGACGTAGAAGATACAAAACCCGCCATAAAACTGGTAAGGGCAAATCCGTTTTTGTTACCCACAATTCTACCCAGGATGTATCCAAACACATCAATGCCCGTAATCAACACCACGATCATCCAGATTTTTCTTGGATTGATGAGATCCAGATTATCAAATTGTCCTAGTTCAACATTCAATCCTTGCAGTATGTCTGATAGTATGGGCAAGTCTTTGAGCTTGTAGGAATAGTCGGGCAACACGGGTAATGCTACCAGGGCGATAATGGCATAGCTGATGAAGGATTGCACTTCTTGCCTTGAAAGGCCCGACACCAGTTGCGTGGTTTTGGATTTCAGCGAAAGAATAAAGACCACCACTACAAAAATCACCACGATGATCTGCAAGGGAATGATGTTGAGCATCACCATAAGGCCGAGGAAAAACGTGGTGATGGCCGAGAGTTCACTCGTGATACCAAAATCATGCGTGGTTAATCCTTCCGAAACGTAATACGAGATCAGTAAAACCAGGAAGCCAGCGATGATGATGAGCGCGATAGACTCATAATGATGTTGATAGAAAATACCAGCGAGTGCTCCCGTTAATGAAATCAGGGAAAATGTTCGGATGCCGCCCACATGGGGATCATTGGGATTGTTGCTTTCGCGCTCGAGACCAACCGTTGCCCCGAAAACTATGGCCAGAAATAAATTGGTGAACAATTCAGAAATCATTGGTACAGTTTGTAATTAAATATAATACACTATTATTTCATCAGAAAGCGAGATTTAAATTAATAAGGAAATAACGAGCAATACAGATTTAATAGAAAGCTAAAATTCTACGCTTACATATCCCCACCCCGATTGAACGATGTGACCATGCTCGCGGGCTGGTATCCACATAGGGCCTTCTTTGATAAATTCGATCGCTTTGGCGTCAAGTTCTTTATTTAAACTTTTTCTGATCTGAAATTCAGTGATCACCTTGTTCGCAGTCACCCTGAATGTCAAATTCACATTACCATGCTCCGAGGGATTCAATTCGCTCACTCTCTTTTTAAGGTACTGTACCAATTTTGCGTTGCCTCCTTCTGGCAATGGGTAAAAACTGCTTTCATCATATACATACGCCTGGCCATCCACCATTCGTGATCTGCCATTGACCAATCTTCCATTATTATAAAACTCTTCAAAATGCATTGCTCCATTAGCATGACGGCCATACCAGGTGCCTTCCTTTTGGCCCTTTTTATATTCACCCTCTTCTGATACAACTCCATTAGAGTAACGATGCACGTATCGTCCTTCACCATCTTTCACCAGCTGGGTCCCGACTGAATCCCACATATTTTTCATGAAGTAGCTGTCGAGATAATATTCTTCACTCATGAGCGTGCCGTTATCATGAAATCGTTCCCACTTGCCCACTGCACGCTCCTCGTTAAAGCGACCTGCCGACAAATACGTGTCGTGATCGCTGTAATAAAGAAAAACTCCATTGCGATGATCATCCTGGTAAGATCCTTTCATCTGCACCCTACCATTTTTATAAAAGTCACGCACTGCTCCTTGCCAATGACCGAGTGAATCACGCTGACCAATACGGTAATACATGCCAGGAGGACCAGGCACTTCTTCCCATTCTTCGTTGTACCAAACTTGCACCCTTTCAAGATGAGTAGGAGGAATTGAATCCCGGATCTCTTCTTCTTTAATTGGTCTCATCATTACCAGTGGATGTTCGAGCTGCATAAACGGTTGTACCTTTTCCTGCACCCAGGCAATGCTATCCATATAGCGATATGATTCCTTTTCGATCAACAGGATGCGAAAGCTTGCTTCCTGTTCTCGAAGCGCTATATAGTTTTTGAGCTTGGATGTATCCGAATGAAGCTCTTGCGGTAAGTAAGCGTGTGCCTCCAGTAAAGCCTGTGCCGTGTCCCACTCCATATATCGACTTTTGAAGGCATTTAGAAAATCATCATCCGAAAGATTTTTTTGTTTAAACAATTGAGCAGTGGAGTCTTCAATGTTCAGAACCTTCTGGAAAAATTTGAAATAGGTGACAGGATATCGTGGCAACGCTAAGAATAATGAAACACATAACGGTAAAAGAAGATACTCAGCCGTCATGGCACGATAGGAAGTACTGAATAAAGAGATCACACCCAATAGAAGGCCTCCGGCCAATCCACCCATGTGCGCAGCGTTATCAGCATTGAGGGCTTTGGCAAATAGTAAGTTCACCACCAAAAAAATAATGAAGTTGATCACGATGGGCACCACCGGATGATTGTTTTTACGGCTCTCTGCAATTTGAATGACCAATGAGTAACCGAAGAGACCGAAGATGGCACCCGAAGCGCCAACGCCAATGGTAAAAAGGTTGAAGTACAAACTGGCCAGACTGGCGGTGAAGCCACCGAAAAAATAAATCCAGAGAAATTTCTTTGTTCCGGTAATCTGTTCTACTTCGTTGCCGACACTAAAGAGGGCATACATGTTAAAGAGCAGGTGCATTAAATTTCCATGCATGAACATGTGAGTAAACAGACGATACCATTCGTTATCAAGAGTAAGCGGTGCAAACTCAGCCCCGCGAAAGAGAAGTCCCTGCGTCCATATCGGCTCAGACAATGTGCCGATCCGATAGTAACAAAATATAAACACTGCTACGTTGATTAGAATAAGCAGGAGTGTGGCTGGAAATTTCTTTAGAAATGATAAGATCATAGACGAAGAAAGATAATGGAGATTTTAATCGCGAACAATATGGTGAAGTGCCACGCTGACTCCTGATTACGCGGCCTTAAATTTGAGAAGTGAATAAATGCCTGCTGCCGGGTTCTTGCTACTGAAATAAGAAAATGCCCTAGCAAGAGCCCGGTAGCTATCCGAAAGCCAGAATCTGCCTTCATTTCTCCATTCACATAATTTTAAATCGCACACCTTTCTTTTCACTAATTTCGCGCTTGGTGAAAAAGTCTATCGGCATTATTTTTTTAAGTGTACTCCTCCTGCAGGTAGCCGGAAGCTATTTTTATTTTATTGTGCGATTGTCGGCCATTCGCCACGAAATGCGCGAACTGCTTAAGCAAAAGCCTGACGAGGAACTGACCCTTCTTACCCTAACCCGCGAAGAATTCAATAAATCCGATCGCGATGATCATGAAGTGAGCGTGAATGGAAAGATGTATGACATTGCCCGCATCGTTGAAAAGAATGAAATGGTGTTGATCTATGCACTTCACGATGAAGCAGAAGACAATTTACTGGCATTTCTGAATGAAATGGTGGAACGGTCGTCAGAAGACAAAAAGCCCGTGCCCTCCAACTTGATTCAGTTACTTACCCTTCAGTTTGTTCTTGTTGAAAATAAAGTTCCTGCGCTGGCCGAAGCGACCATTAAGCACAAAACTCCTTATAACACATTTCTCCCTGCGTTCATTTCAGGTATTGAAAGCCCTCCACCACGAGGGTAATTTCCGCTGGCTAGCTATTAATTCCTAAAAGCATTCACTCATCTTCTTTTCACTATGCGCTAAGCATACCGAAACGGAATGAGTATACATGCTTTGCCAGTCCTTCAATTAACTATGACGATTTCAGAAAAGCAGTATAAGCGTATTTCTCGTGCTTTTTCTGGTCACTAATTTTTCAATCTGATTAAAATGAAATTTTTATATACATCCGTATTGCTACTTTTTTGTCTTGCCCTTTTTGCTCAAAATGCGCAGAAGGAAATTAATAGAGACACGATCAAAACATCCTACCTCGATGAGGTGGTGATTGCCGCTAACAAAATTCCGGAACACAGAAGAACGGTAGCGCAACAAATCCAGGTCATTACTCCTGCGTTTATCCGCAACTTCAATGCACAGAACACAGCCGACCTGATTTCTAACTCAGGCGTGGTGGCCATGCAAAAAAGTCAGCAAGGTGGAGGTAGCCCCATTCTTAGAGGCTTTGAGGCTAGCCGTGTGTTGTTGGTCATCGATGGTGTGCGCATGAACAATGCCATCTATCGGGCGGGGCACTTGCAAAACATCATCACGCTGGACAACAATGTGCTGGAGCGTGCTGAGATTTTATTCGGTCCTTCCTCTACAGTTTATGGTAGCGATGCGCTGGGAGGTGTCATTCACTTTTATACACGCAACCCTGAATTGGCGAAAGAAGGTGAAGGCGCAAAATTTAATGGCAATGCTTTTATGCGTTATGGTTCTGTCAATAATGAAAAGACAGGCCACGTGAATTTCACTTTGGCTGGAAAGAAATTCGGATCGCTCACCTCTTTTACATTCAGCGATTTTGGTGATCTGCGTATGGGTGAAAAAACAAATCCAGCGTGGGGTGAACAATTTGGAGTGCGCACACAATATGCGGAACGCGCTGCGGATAACACGAGCGATGTGCTCGTACAAAACAGCGATCCATTTGTGCAGAAGTTCAGTGGCTACCAACAGTGGGATTTGCTTCAAAAGTTTTTATTCCAATCCAACGAACGGGTAAGTCATATATTGAATTTCCAATATTCAAACTCAACCAACGTTCCGCGCTACGATCGTCTCACCGAGGCCCAGGGCAACGGACTGCGCTATGGCGAATGGTATTACGGACCTCAAAAAAGATTATTGACTTCCTATCAGCTTAATGTAAAGGATCTTGGTGCTTTTGCTGATGGCATGACCACCACGATCAGTTATCAAAACATTGAAGAAAGCCGGCATGATCGCAGGTTCAATAACAACAATCGCAATGAACGAGTTGAAAATGTGGATGTCTTTGCACTCACCATTGATTTTCAAAAGAAGTTTGGAAACAACAGTCTCCGCTATGGCATCGATGGACAATTCAACAATGTGAAGTCAACCGCCCACCGATACAATGTAGCAACAGGCGAGATCACTCCTCAAAGTACCCGTTATCCGGATGGAGGCAACACGATGAATTTAATGGCTGCCTACGTCACCCACACCAAACAATTTAATGAAGACTGGACGCTGAACGATGGTATTCGCATAGGTGGAAACTGGTTGCATTCTACTTTTGTAGATAAGACTTTTTTTCCATTTCCCTTTGATGAAGTGAAACAGAATTACCTGGTGAGCAGTGCTAACCTCGGAATTATCTATACTCCTTCCACGTGGAAATTCTCATTCCTGACGAGCACTGGCTATCGGGCACCTAATATCGATGACATGACGAAAGTGTTTGATTCTGCACCCGGCAAAGTAGTTGTTCCTAATCCCGACCTCACTGCTGAAAAAACGGTGAATGGCGATTTAAGCATCACTAAATTCTTTGGCTCAAAAGTGCGTGCGGAGGGCACCTTGTTTGGCACCGAGTTCTTTGATGCCATCGTGGTTCTTCCATCCACCTTTAACGGACAATCCAGTATTGATTATAATGGAACACCGAGTGAAGTCTATTCGTCACAAAACAAAGGCAAAGCCTATCTCTATGGGTATAGTCTAAGCTTGCGTGCCGATGTTAACCAGCACGTTGCCATCACCGCCTCGCATAATTATACTCATGGTCGGGTAAAAAATGACGATGGATCTGAATCACCACTGGATCATATTGCTCCTGCCTTCGGTCGCATAGGAGTGCAGTATAACACCACGCGATTTAAGTCGGAGTTGTTCAGCAATTTCAGCGGTTGGAAACACTTAAGTAGCTATAGCAGCAGCGGAGAAGATAACCTGCAATATGCCACTGCGGAAGGAATGCCTTCGTGGTATACCCTTAATATCAGGGCTTCGTATGATATCAATACCATGTTTACTGTTCAGGCCGGTGTTGATAATCTTTTAGATCTTCAATACCGCACGTTTGCATCGGGCATCAATGCGCCTGGCAGAAATATTTTTGGAACGCTGAGAATTAAATTTTAAATGATCTGATCTCACAACGGAAAAAGTCTTTATGAGAAGGCATGACGTTCAAATCATGATTGAGAAGTCTCTCCTGTTTTTTGTGATGGCTATGGCCGTTAGCAGCAATCTCCTGGCCCAGGCCATTCTTACAGGCCGCGTGGTAGATGCTAAATCATCCATTGGTATTCAGGATGTGTCGATTTATTTTCCGGAACTGCATCGCGGCACTTCTTCAAAGGAAGACGGCCACTTTCAAATTGTGGGATTGAAAAAGGGAAAGTTGCTATTGCAGGTGTCACACGTAGGCTACGAGAATTTCTTTACGCACATTGATTTGGCTAACGATTCGTTGCTGAGTATTAGTCTGCAGCCATCGATTATTCAAATGAATGAAGTAGTCGTGATGGGAATTCAATCGCAATCACCTAAAGAGACTTCATTCAACATTTCTCAAATGACGATTTCGGATATTCAACAGAGTGGTGCGATAAGTCTGAGCGATGCACTCTCACGATTGCCTGGAGTTAGCCAACTTACCACTGGTGTTGGCATTTCTAAGCCGGTCATTCGTGGTCTGTCTGGCAATCGTATCCAGGTAAATGTGAACGGTATGCGCTTTGACAATCAGCAATGGCAGGATGAACATGGTCTTGGCCTTAGTGATATGGGTATCGATCGGGTAGAAGTAATCAAAGGACCATCGTCATTACTGTATGGTTCAGATGCTATAGGAGGTGTGGTGAATGTGATTGAAGAAAAGCCCGCCCCCGTGGGAACACTTCAACAAGACCTCGGTGTAAGATTCTATTCCAATACACTGGGCAGTTCACTGAATTATGGTATCAAAAAATCGACAGCGAAAAACTGGTGGAAGATACGCGGAGGTTTTGACAGTCATGCCGATTATGAGGATGGCAAGAATGCACGCGTACTCAACTCTCGGTTTGCCAGCTATAATCTAAAACTTAGCGCAGGATTCAACAAAAAGAATTGGGTGAACGTGAACAATGTGTTTGTATCCTACAGCAAGTTTGGATTTGTCTTCGATTCGCTTTCGCGGAAAGCAGATGATGCACGGTTCAGCCGTTCGTTTGATGGTCCACACCACGAAGTATTTATTGCGCAGGCAAGTACTGAAAACACGTTCTATCGGAATTCTAAAAAAATCAAACTCAATGGCGGGTTGATTACCAACCTACGGCAGGAAGATGAAGGTGGTGGTGGAATTAGTTTAAGTATGCTGCTGAACACCGCCACTGTGGTTGCACAGGTAAATCAAGCGATCGGAAAATTGGGTGAATGGACCTATGGAAGTGCGATGTTCTTTCAAACGAACACCAACTATGGCGGAAGAATCATTGTGCCAGATGCCACCACCGGTGAGTTTTCTCTATACAGTCATTTCAAACATGTTGGAGAAAAATTATTGTATGAAGGAGGTCTTCGTTACGACCGAAGATTTATAAGTACCAAGGCTACGGGCAATCTCAATGTCATCGGCAACGACAGTCCGGAAGAGATTCTTCCATTCGATAACTTTTATAATGCATTCAATATCTCTGCCGGGGCAGGGTGGAATTTTTCAGAACGCTGGCAGGCGAAGTTTAATGCCTCTACCGGTTATCGTCCGGGCAACCTGGCAGAACTATCCAGCAACGGCTTGCATGAAGGAACGCTGCGGTGGGAAATTGGAAAACCTGATGCTGTTATTGAACAGAATTTAAATATCGAAGGATCGCTGCACTATAATCATCCGGGATTCAGGGCCATGGCTTCCGTGTATCGCAATCAATTCTGGAACTATCTTTTCCTGGCACCTACCGGCACTGAGTATTTCGGATTCCAGATTTATAAGTATGATCAAACCGATGCCTTGTTGCAAGGAGGCGAAGTAACAATGGATTGGAATCCGATGAATTCCAGCCTTGAGATCTCAGCCGCGGCCGCAATCATCCGGGCAACAAAAGCAGATGGCAGTTATCTTCCGTTCATTCCTGCAAACAAGCTCACCAGCGAAATCAGGTATCATCTCAAGTCGGGCAAGGTGGCAAACCCCGTGATCAAGCTTGGTGGCAACTATGTAATGGCGCAGGACCATCCGGCACAATTTGAAACCAATACTTCCGACTATTTTCTGCTCAACGCGGGTGTGTCAGGAACTTGGCGTCAAATGAACGTGTCTTTGACGGCCAACAATTTATTAAACAACAACTATTACGATCACCTTTCGCGCTTCAAGTATTATGGCATTCATAATATGGGGCGCAATGTGGTATTATCCATTCAATTTAAATTATAACAAATTAACTCATGAAAACTATGAAATTCAAATTTGCTTCACTCCTTATTTCAATCGCATTAATTGGCCTTTCTTCCTGCGAAATTTTTGATGAACACAAGCCTCCTGCCCTCGTTTTTAAAACAGAGGCAGGATACACATCAGCCGATGCTACTGTGGCAAAAGGTGCTAGCGTGAAGGTGGGGATTATCGCTGATAAGAAAGAAGATGATATGAAGATCTACAATATCAGCTACTCCTACAATGCCGCGACCACCACTACTACCAAAGAAACTTTTACCCTGGTTGGCTCAGAATATCAACATTATGAAAAAGACTATGAGTTTACCGTGCGCAATCAAAGTGGGACTGAGAAATGGTACTTCACCATCACCGACAAAGACGGTAACATTTCAAAATTGTCGATCACGTTTACCGTGAATTAATAAATGTGTAAGCCTTCACTTAGACTTTAGTAGTCATATTTCGTGTCCTGCATTTATTACATGCAGGACACATTTCTAATTTTTATGAAATATCATCGCGATGTCTGAGCCAATTATTTCATTCATGTTGATGACCATAAAATTCAGCTGGACTTTTAGTCTTTCGCATAACCAATTTCAAGAATCGTAAAAGTACCAGGCTTTATTGTTGGTCTTGGTTTTGGGTTTTCTGTGGTGGGATTCGGGGCAGGGTTATACTCGGCTGTAGGTAAATATATCCGATGCGTCTTTGTATTAATCCCTATTGTTCGGGCACCCGGTTGTGTAACGATGGTCTCAACTACACGGAATTCATTTTTATTCATTTCTTCCACTACGGTGACAGAGCCTTCTCCATTTGAAGAGTAAGCACGTTTCTTTGCAGGATCAAACATAACTCCATCTACGCGTTGCCCAATAGGCAAGTTAGCTACCATCTTCCCGGTTTCTGAATCTATAATGATCATTTTGCCATCGGTGACTGAAAACAACCGATGATTAACTTTATCAAAGGCAAGCCCGGTCGGTTCTTCACCTGGAGCGATAGACCACTTGTTTTCAACTGTCCAGGTATTTGCATTGATCACATAGATCATACTATTGTCTTCATTATTTACATAGATGTGTCCTTTCCCATCAGTAACCGAAAATTCAGGTTTTCCGTCAAGCGGAATTGTTTTTACAACATGATATGAAATAGCGTCCAGTACCGTGGCATTGGCACTGCCACCATTATAGGTAAGCACTTTCTTTGAAAAGGAATCATATAAAATGGCATCCGGGTTCGCTCCTGTCACTTTCACCTTACTAATGAATTTTAAAGTCTTCAAATCTATGATCACCACAGAAGAATCCCGGCCACAACTAATAAATGCCTTGTTCAAATCGTGAGCAAGGGCAATTCCATGAACGCCTTTCAGGTCAGGAATGGTGCCTGCCAATTGACTTGTGTTTAAATCTACCACCTGAACTTGAGTGGCATGAGACACAAACAATCGGTTTGTCTGTTCATCTACTGTTAGGTAATCCCATCCACCATCTCCGTCAAGGTGAATGCTATTTAATATCTTGTATTACGACTGTGCAAACAAAATTGTGACACTTAACAGTGTGGCAAATGTCATCAGTGTAAAATTCATTTTCATAGCTTTCACTTTTTTAAGTTCAAATCACAAATTTACTTTTACAGACAAGTTGAAGACCCGGCCATCAAGTGGACCCCAGATCGGCCTGAACGTTGGCGATGTAACAGGCCCCGTTACCAAAGCCTCATGTTTTGCCTGTCTTGCGTCAAGCAGATTCTCTACATTGAGAATGATACTTCCGAAACTTAACTTTCTCTCCACCATGGCAGCCAGAAACCAAAAATTGGCGACTCTTTGTGTAGCATAAATTTTCTGACTGTCATAATAATATTGACTTCCATACGCATATTGATTGGCTGAATAGCTTCCTTCTATTCCGGTTCGCCATTTACCTTCCACCAAATAAGCGATCGTGGTTGAAAATTTATCTTTTGGGTTAAATGGCATAGAGACATTAGTGGAAGAATATTTCTGCAACGCCTCGGTGTGATTATATCCAAAATAAAATTCAAACGCTTTATAAGCAATTTGAACATAGGTGTCCGTACCAATGGTATTCGCTTTGTAATTCTGATTTTCCAGATACGCTACCTGAATGAGGGTGTCTGTAATTACGCGCAATGGATTTTTTACCTCTGCATAATAGAATGCCTGATTGAGTGATATTTCTACTTCATCCCACCAAACTGCCTTATAATTAATGTCAGCATTCACACCCGTTGAGTACTCTGATTTAACAGACTTTCCATTGTTGTACAAATAGGGATTCGGATCGGAAAGGGCCAAAATATTAGGAGCCTTGTATCCTGCTCCGGAAGCAAGGCGCACCGACAATTTATCAGATACCTTATAGAACAAGGCGATGCGAGGCAACACAAAAGACCCGTTGATGTTATGATGATCATAACGCAAGCCACCCTCTATCATAAATTTATCCGTTACTTTCCAGTCATCCTGTGCAAAAAATCCAACAGTAACATAATCGTAATTATTTAGCGGGACTATCTCATCGGATTGTTTACGAAATGATTCGGTGATTAAATTTATTCCCGTCACCAATGTATTCTTACCGAATGTAGCCCGGTCGCTCAATTCAGTATAGGAAGAATATTGAATAGCCTTTAAGCGAAAATCTATTCCCCGGTAAGGGTAGCTTAAATCACGCTGAAAAGAACTTAATGCTGTTTTAACCGTAAGAGCATTTGTTTTGGAAATATCGTTTGTGTATTGCGCATCCAGCACGTTGCGAAATGAATTTTCTTTTCGGAGATAAGGATGTTGCGCGGTAACTTCATTTTTCACCGCTTCCATATCTCCTGTTCTGCGATTATCAATGGTGGAGGTAATCCCCACATTGAGTTTATTCTTATCATTCAAACTAAAAAAGAATCGCGGGTGAATAATGTAATCCTGATGCTCAGGTATTTCAGTGAAGCCATCTTTATTCACATCAACAGGTGATTTCACATTGGCACCAGCAAATAATGAGTATCCCACTTTTGGGGCGATCTTTCCCGAAAAAAATGTATTCAGGTTTTTTTCCTTTAGTGTTGATACATTAAATAAAAGTGTTCTCTGTGGTTTGGCGGTTGGTTCTTTTGAAATAAAATTAATCATGCCAGCGATGGCGCCTCCACCATACAGTGTAGAGACAGATCCTTTTATTATCTCCACTTGTTTCAAATCCAACGGGGGAATCGACAAGACACCAAGACTTCCTGAAAATCCACCGAACAAAGGCAATCCATCTTTTGCCAACAGGGTATATTGAGGATCAAATCCCTGCATACGAATGGCATCGTTACCATTGATTGGATTGGTGCGTTGTATGGTGATCACTGCGAGGTCGCCCAAAATGCTGGCAATATTTCCTGGAACCAGTGCACTTTCTTCATCCATCTCCTCAAGTCCTAGCACCTCCACCTTAAGCGGAAGGTCTTCAATGCGTGAATTGGTGCGGGTAGTAGAAACAATTATTTCTTCCAATACCTCGTCTTCGGCAACAAGCCCAACGGTTAATATGCTTGCTGCGTAGGGAATGTTAACCACCACCAACGTATCTCGGTAACCAATAAAACTGATTTTGAATTCAACGGAACCCGCTGACAGGTTCTTCAACTCTGCTGTGCCATCTGCCCCGGTCGATCCTCCATGGGTTGTACTAGTTACAATCACGTTCGCGCCAGGCAGAACTTCGCTAGTGGAGGCATCAACTACTCTCACTTTTAATGAATGCTGGGCATGCAAAGAAGGGAATACAAAAAAACATAAAATAAAAATGAACGAGAGCAATTTCATATTGAAGTGTAGTATAGTCGTAAATCAAATGGCATTGCTTTTACATTGAATGCGTTTGATTACTGTTCGTAATTTCTACTCAATTCCCCATTTTTTTCAACTCTTAGAGATGTTTATTCAATAAAAATGTTTAGCGGCAATTCGAACGTGAAAGTTGGTAAGTATATGAGTTAGACCATCACGACTTAGGATTTATTCCCGCATGGATGAATATTTATCTACTTCCTGGCCAGTACAACAACGGAACTCCTTCTGGCACCTTGTGTGATCACTATTTAAATTTCAGGGTCATGTTCACAAGTGGATCCGCAGCTTTCATTTAAGTTTTAGTAGTCACATTGCCCTGCATCAGCGAAATGAAGGGCACGTCATTATTTAATTGTCCTTTAGACTTTTTACAGGATTGGCAGTTGCTGCTTTTATTGTCTGAATACTTAAAGTCAGCAATGCTACGATGACTAAACTAATCCCTGTTGTCACAAATGTCTCCCAGCCAATGTTGATGTGAAAAGCAAAATTGTGCAACCAGTCTTTCATTAGATAATAGCTCAGCGGGGAAGCCAACATAAAGGCAATGCAAATCATGAATAGCGACTCTTTGGTAAGCAAGAGTAGAATTGCGTTCACCGAGGCGCCCAATACTTTTCGAATCCCGATTTCTTTTGTCCGCTGTTGAGTGGCATACGTAATGAGTCCCCATAAACCTAAACACGAAATGAAAATTGCCAAACCAGCAAAGATTCTGAACAAGGTATAAAGCCTCGTCTCCGTCTTATAGAAAGAATCAATTTGACTATTCAGGAACTTGAATTCATACACCCCATCGGTGAATTGCCTTTTCCAGACTGTTTCAATTGTCGCCAATGTTTTAGGAATATCAGCGCCTGGTTCTATCCTGATATTGGCATGACTGTAAACCGCGGTATCCTGATAAATAAGCGCTGGTGAAATGGAATACTTTAACGGTTCAATATTGAAATCTGCCACAACGCCAGAAATTTCTGCGTTCCCTCCCCACCAAAATGTTTTGCCAACTGCCTCAAGAGGCGACCCCAAATCAAGTGCTTTCAATAATTTCTCATTGACCACAACTTTGTTAATTAGTCTTTCGCCTGATGCATTATTATTGGAGAGTGCACGTTCGGGAATACGACCACTAAGTAGTCGTAAACCATACACGGAATAGAAATGATCGTCTCCGTAAATTGCACATACACTCTGGCGGTCACTTGTTTCGGTCTTACTTATGGTGTTCCACCAATGATCATCACTAATTGGAGCTGTTCGAGAAAATGAAACATCTTTTATCCCTTGTGTTTGCATTAACTCATTATAAAATGATTGCATTCTGTTATGGCTACCGATTTCAGCGCTAATTATATTGTCCTTCTCAAAACCCAGGTCCTTGCTACGCAAGTATTCCGCTTGTTGTGCAATCAGCAGGACAGCGATAAACAACCCAGCCGAAATTGTAAACTGTGTAACCACCAGCGTCTTTCGTAACCATGATGAGCCATTTATTCCCATGCCTGATGAACCCGATTTAAGTGCTACAACAGGATTGAATCTGGCAATAAACCACGCTGGATAAAGGCCTGCCAGTAAAACTGTAAATACCATAAACAAGAGCGTGGCTATTAATAAATCCGGAGAATCAAGAGGATAGAATGTAATGTCTTTAACAAGTAAAGCATTCAATGAAGGAATTGTAATCTGCACAATTACCATAGAGAGAGCAGTAGCAATGACGGTTATGATCAGTGCTTCCGTTAAGAATTGTACTACAAGTTGTGACTTGCGAGCCCCTACTGTTTTTCGAATCCCAACTTCTTTAAAACGTTTCAACGCTTGCGCAGTAGAGAGATTTAAAAAATTTATACAGGCAAGCACCAGCACCACGATACCAATGCCAGCAAAAAACCAGAGCCATGAGGTATCAACGGTAGGTACCCAAGGGCCTCCCCTAAATCGCTTCGTATCAAAATGGATATCGGATAAAGGCTGTATTTCAAAACTACCACGTACAGTTTTATCAAGTGTCGGGGCCGAGTTAATATTTTTGTCAGCAATGGATTCCAATTGAGATTGAAGATTCTTAACATCCACGTTTTCATCCAAAACAATATAAGTTGATGCTGTCAGTTGGGTCCATGGGAGGTCACCAAAGTACCAGGTGTCACCATGGTCGAGAAATTCTTCATTCTGAACATAGGAAAGAAGTATGGATGCCGGAAGGTGAGTATTTGATGGCAGGTCTCTAAAAACACCACCCACGGTAATGCTAAATTTGTTGCGATACTTGAAGGTCTTACCGATTGGATCGTCATTACCAAAATATTTGACGGCAGTGGTCTCATTTAATAATGCCTGGTAAGGAGCTTTTAAAGCGGAGTGGCCGTCCCCATAAAGAACTTCAAGATTAAAAATGTCAAGGAATTCAGGTTCAACAATAAGTATATGTTCTTGTTTAAAACGTTTTTGTGGATTAATCTCCACCACAGCCTGAAACTGTGCGCGAGTCATTGTTACTTTCTCTATTCCTGTTACCTCGCTACGAATAGCTTCAGCCAGTTGAATTGGGGTAGCATACAAGTCAAATTGTTTGTTAGATTCCTTCCAAACAGAATTAACTCTATAAATTCTTTTTCCATTTTTATGGTGGCTGTCAAAACTTAGCTCATAGCGCAGAAAAAGTCCTATGAGCAGACATACACTTATTCCAAGTGTCAATCCAACTACATGGAGCGTTGAATTAAGTTTCTGCCTACTCAGGTGACGCAAACTAAAACGCAAGTCATTCAATAGCATATTTCATAAATTTTATTGCCTGATAACGATCATCTGAAAAATTTCGTCTTGTTGCTTTCGTGTCGTGCCGGAAAGTGTGGCATTCAAATTCGCCAATGGCGTTGTTTTTTACTCTTTCCGCAGCATAGGTCCCAACATAAATCGGTTGCCAGGAAGTAGCTTGTTCGACCTACTATTTAAATTTTAACGACATTTTTACAAGTGGACTCGCAGCTGCTAATCGTGGATCAGCAATATATCGTTGTGGAGTGTTCTTGTTTACTAAATAATTTTCGGGCATCAGCTTCATCGAGAAATCAACCTTCTTGTTACGATTGCTTTGCCCCTTCAGGCTCTTAAGAAGATTATCTTTTTTATAGCGACCAAATACAGCCTGATGAGCAATAAGCGCCATGGTAGAAGGAACTGCCACCCATGCAGCTGCAGATTCGGTATTCACCAACGCCATGATGCCCAATCCCAACAAGCCACCCCCGGCAGAAGAAAGATTAATAGTGCTTCCCTGTCTTTTTGTAAGGTGCACGTTCTTTACTTGACGTTGTCCTATTAATGTTCCAGCGACAGCCGTGGCAGCAGGCACGAGATACACAGCGCCCGATGGTTCTGTATTGTTCTGCAATTCATTTGCAATTACTGCAAACCCCAACCCACTTGAAATTACACCCAGTGAACTCAGGGCGTCTCCATCTCCACGCGTATAACCATACTTGCTGGCAACTTTACTGCCCACGAATAATCCACCTATTCCTCCACTGAGCAGCCCAAGGCCAACCAAATGAGCATTATCAGTACTGGTAGCGGCAAGAACAGCACCACCGACACCTGTTCCGAGAAACCCATAGTGTCTCATTATTTCTATCTTACCTTCCGAAGTTTTCTTTTTCTTCTGAGTTTGAAAAGCAATTTCACCCAAGGTGATACTCCCTACGGTAGATAAAGCCATTACCACTTTACCCGCATCCTCGCTATCCCCAGCCAGAGCTAAACCCAAAGAAGCACCGTAAACCAATCCTAATATTTTTCCAGAGTTCGCAGCCCTCATGGTGCTTTCTGTGATTCCCTCATATTTCTTTGGATTAAATACGGGCCCAAGCATCCACAATCCACCCGTTATCAAGGGAATTCCAGTAGCCGCGGCACCATCAAGATCCGCTAAATACGATATGGTTGCTCCATAATAGATACCATAGGCAGCATTAATCACCCTGTCGCGGCCTCGCCATTCAAATTCAGTTTGCTCAATTTGCGGTTGGCTCTGCTGAGATTGCTGTGGTGCTGTCAAAGGCAAGACCAATTCCCTATCCCATTGATCTTTCATTCGCTGATACAGTTGTTTTTCATCATCCGTAAGGCGATTGTAATAGGTAAGCAAATAGGCTTCATAGTCTTCCACATAGGCTACTTCATCAGCCGAAAGGGTCTGACCCTTTTCCTTCTTTTCCTTAATGGTGAGATAGGAAGGCTTAGTGGTCTCCTGCCAATAACCACGTGCCGTGTAGAGGCTTTGGGCCAATGAACCTATACTCATGAGCAAGATCAATAAAACGACAACGGGAAGATTTCTAAGGAGCAACACAGGCAGGTTTGATTTCATATCAAGTGGGGTTGAAAATGACGCCCTTACAATTAACAATTTTATGTGTTCCATGTCAAGAGTCAATCCTTTGGACGACCAAAATCATAGAATTTCTTAAATAAGAATTCGACTATAGTATACAATTTAAACACCCGTATTATGGCACTTGAGATCAAAAAAAATCCAAACGTGGATTTGAATAAGAAGCGAGGCTTTATTTTCAGCATCAGCCTGGTGATCACACTTTCCCTGGTGCTTTACGCCTTCGAATGGAAACAGTATGACAACACCCTTGTGGAGTTAACCTCCAGGCAAACGAACGTGTTTGAGACCATGGTGGAAGTTCCTCCAACCAATATTCCCCTCCTCCGGAAGTAATTGTGCAGCAGCCACAACTGGTAGCCGTGCCCCGATGAAGAAGAAATTGAACAGGACATAAAGTTTGTGTTTGATATTGAAGTAACAGAAGATACCAAGGTGGAAGAATATAAACCTGTTGAGCTTCCCAAAGTAGAAGAAGAATAGGATGAAATCTTTTTAGTGGTAGAAGAAAATGCTCAACCTCAAGGTGGCATTGGCGAGTTCTGCCGGTATATCAGCGAGAATGTAAAATATCCCGCACAGGCACGAAGGCTTCAGGTGGGGTAAAGTCTTTATTGAATTCGTTGTCGGAAAAGATGGAAAGATATTTAATGCCACTGCTGTAAAAGGTATTGGTGCCGGTTGTGATGAAGAAGCCGTCAGAATCATTATGAGCTCACCCAACTGGAGCCCCGCCAAACAGCGAGGCAAACCTGTGAAGCAACGGATGGTATTACCCATTACGTTCAAGATTGCCTCGGTATAATGAATTTTGTTTTAGTTCACCTTTATTAATTCTATCTCAAAAATCAGCGTGGAGTAGGGTGGTATCTGGCCACCCGCACCACGCTCGCCATACCCGAGTTCTTGTGGGACGTAAAAAATAAACTTATCGCCTTCACGCATCAATTGTAATCCTTCTGTCCAGCCACCAATAACCCGGCTCAATTGAAATGTAGCGGGTTGCCCGCGCTTTACCGAGCTGTCAAACTCAGTACCATCTACCAGCTTTCCAATATAATGAACAGTCACATTATCACTGGCCACCGGAGATTTTCCTGAGCCCGATGATGATACTACTTTATATTGTAATCCACTGGCGGTTACTTTAACATCCGCTGCTGTTTTGTTGCGTTCCAGGAACGCAAGGTTTTCTTTTTTCATAGATTCATTCTTTTTTTCAGAAGATGCCTGCATGTATTGTTGCACAATGGGCATACACTCTTGTTGACTAATTTTTAACGTTTTGTTTTCATAAAAGTCCTTGATGCCTTGTGAAAGCACGTCCAGGTCCAGCGAGTCGCCTCCCTGATTTTTAAGATTGGATGCCATAATCACGCCCAGGCCATAGCTGGCACGTTGATGCTCATTATCCAGGGTAACTTCCTTGGGCTTTTTCAGTTGAGTAATTTCAGTATTAAGTTTCAGGATTTCGGCCTTCAGCTGGGCGGATTCCGCCATCAAATCTTTTTTTGATTGAGCAAACAGCGTTGAGCTGATCAGCATTATAAATCCTACAGCAACTAATTTCATACAATAATCATTTAAATGAAGTCGCAAATAAAAGGAAAATATGCCTACCCACCGTAACGCCAAAAACAAAAAATCAACATCTTGCAAAAGAAGGGTTGACCCCATTGCATGAAAGGGATTAAGAAAGCCATTTTAATCGTAATTCTCATCCTATTCTTCACCGGAATAGCGGCTTATGTATTCCAGAATAAACTGATTTTTCAGGCAGACAAATTACCCCACGACTATCACTTTGTATTTGACCAACCCTATGACGAATACTTCATCACCACTCCAGACAGCAACACTATCAATGCGCTTTGGTTTAAGCCTGCTCAACAGGCAAAAGGATTGGTAATTTATTTTCATGGCAATGCCGATAATCTTCAGCGCTGGGGGCACTATGCCATCGACCTAACACAATTGGGTTATGAAGTGCTCATGATCGACTATCGCGGTTATGGTAAAAGTAGTGGTGCGCCCACTGAGAAAGTATTGTATGACGATGCTTCCTTCATCTGGAACTGGGCAAAAAAAAAATCAAAGTCCGGTAAAATAGTGATCTATGGAAGATCGCTTGGATCAGCCATCGCCTCGCACCTTGCAGCTGAAGTACAACCAGACCTACTCATTTTGGAAACACCGTTTGATGAGCTAATGGGTGCGAGCATTTTACGTTATGTTTTTCACGTAGTGCCACTTCATTCAAAATTGGCAACCAAAGAATTCATTGGAAAAGTGAAATGCAAAATCGTCATCTTTCATGGCACCGATGATTGGGTGGTGAGCCTGAAATCGGCAGAACGACTTAAACTCCTATTAAAAGAGACAGATGAGTTTGTGGTGATTACAGGGGGCGGTCATCGCAACCTCAGAGACTTTGAATTATATCATACCAAACTGGCCGAAGTATTAAACGAGTAGGTTCTACTCCCTTGATCTACAGGACCCGCATTCATTTTACGCTCTCAGAATTATTCACTACATTTTTAGAATCGTTCACCTATGGCAATCACGATTCTGATCATACTGACATCTATCTACGTAACTCTTGTCGTTGTCTTCTATTTTTTTCAACACCTGTTTTTCTTTCGTCCTGAAATTTTATCGGCACACTTTAAATATCAATATCCGTTTCCGTTCGAAGAACTTGATTTTGAAATGGAAGATGGTGGCCGCATCAACGCCATTTACTTCCAGGTGCCTAACTCACGCGGGGTAATTTACTACCTCAAAGGCAACTCACGCAGCATTAAAGGGTGGGGAAAATTCGCCAAAGATTTTGTGAGCAACGGTTATGATTTTTTTATGATGGACTATCGCGGCTTCGGAAAAAGCAGAGGCAAGAGAACTCAAGCTAAATTATTTGATGATGCTCAATATCTCTACAAATGGCTGAGCGAACGATATCCTGAAAACAAGATTATCATTTTTGGTAGATCACTGGGAAGTGGCATTGCCGCACGCGTTGCCTCCTGGAATCACCCGCACATGCTCATCCTCGATTCACCGTATTTTAGTTTTTATCATAACATCCACCGCTTCTTGTTTTTCATGCCCTTAAAATGGTTGATGCGATATGAATTGCGTACAGATCAGTATTTGAAAACCACTGTCTGCCCGATTCACATTATTCATGGCACACGTGACCGTTTGATTCCCTTCAATCAAAGTGAAGCATTGAAAAACTTATATCCTGAAAAAATTTCACTGCACTCTATTGAAGGAGGCCATCATAATGACTTGCCGGAGTTTCCCGAATTTTTCGAACTTCTTTACGACATTCTTTATGTTGCGCCTGTGGATGTGGATACAACTCCTAACGTGTCTTCATGAACGAACATCATCATATCGACTTCACCAGGGTGTTTGATATTCTTTCCTATCAACAACAAAAATATCCTCAGCGCCATGCATTGAATGAAAAGAAGAACAGTCTGTGGCAACATTATTCCATTGAGGCTATAATCCAGCAAACAAATCGGGTGTCCTATTGGCTGATTGAAAACGGTTATGAAAAAGGTGATTGCGTTGCGGTGATGCCTAAGATGGGTAGCCCCGCCTGGTTAATGGTTGATTTTGCCTGTCAGCAGGTCGGATTAATCCTGGTGCCAATTCATCCTACCTCCACGATTGAAGAAGTAACATTTATTCTAAATGAAACTGAACCTAAAATTTGTTTCGTTACTGATGCAGCCCTCTATGAAAAATTAATCCCGTTAAAAGATGCTTCCGCCTGCCAGACATTTTTTCATTTGGAAGATCTTGTGGATGGATATTTCTTTTCCAGTATCGATAAAACAATACCTGATAAGTCGAATGAATTGGAAATCAGGAAAAACCAAATAGTATCGGAAGATGTGCTTGCTATTCTTTATACTTCAGGAACATCAGGCACGCCCAAAGGGGTGGTGCTCACGCATGGCAATGTGGTGAGCAGTATCAAATCCATGCTGACGATCCTTCCATTGAACCCTTCTCATCGTGTGTTAAGTTTTCTTCCCTTCAGTCACATTTTCGAGCGCACGGCCACCTTCACGTATCTGGCCTTTGGCGCCTCTATCTACTTCAGTCAGCGATTGGATGAATTGAGTCAGGACTTCAAATCGGTGAAGCCTTATTGCTGCACCTGTGTGCCAAAGACATTGGAGAAAATGAATGATATCGTCAATGAAAAACTTCTTGAGAAAAACATCATTAAGAGAATTGTGATCAAGTGGGCTTTACTGGTGGGCGAAAAATACAAGGACAATCAGCGGCAGGATTTCCTTTACAGAATAAAGTTAGTGGTAGCCCGCCTACTTGTGTTGAACACATTCCGCACTGCGCTGGGAGGAAAAATTAAATTCATGGCGGTAGGCGCAGCCTCATTACAACCTGACCTTGGGAGATTATTTTCTGCGGCTGGAATTCTTACTCTTTCAGGATACGGAATGACGGAAGCTTCTCCCTTCATTTCTGTTAACCGAACAGAACCTGGTCTCAATCAATTTGGAACGGTGGGAATTCCTGTACCGGGTGTTCAAATAAAAATTGATGAACCCAATGAAAATGGGGAGGGTGAAATTCTTGTGAAAGGCCCTAACATTATGCAGGGTTATTACCATCGGCCGGAGCAAACCCAAGAAGTATTTACCCATGACGGATGGTTTCGAACCGGTGATGTTGGCAAACTGGTGAACAAAAGATTTCTGGCCATCACCGATCGTAAAAAAGACATCTTTAAAACTTCTGCCGGAAAATATGTGGCTCCACAGGTGTTGGAAAATTATTTTACCCGCTCACCATTTATCATGCAATGCCTGATACTTGGGTTTAACAAGCCTTTTGTTGCTGCTGTGCTCGTGCCAAACTACTCCTTGTTGAAAACCTGGTGCAGTGAGCAAGGGATTCACTGGACCTCTCCCACGTATATGCTTCACAATATTAAAGTGATAAAAAAAATTCAGAACGAGGTAGATCACTTGAATGAAAATCTTCAGGGCTTTGAGCGAATCAAAAAATTTATTCTGAGTGAAGAAGAGTGGACTGTTGAAAACAAAGATTTAACGACCTCATTTAAACCCAGGCGAGCAAAGCTCCTTGAAAAACACCAAGTGGAAGTTGAAAAAATGTACGGGTGATGGTCAACGGGAGAAAAATGTGACAGCTTGTCTTGTATAAGATCACATAATGGTAACTGACCTAACTTATTTAAACCAGTTGATATATTGTTTAGAAGGCTACGAATTTTGATCGGACTGATCAACCTCTGTTTGCTCTACTGGCGGTGGCCGATGCATGAATGGTGAAGCAAACTGATGGATATTGATTGCCTTGCGGGAAAGCCAAATGCCTGTTACCAGGGAAGCCAACGCACCGAATACAATGCCAGGAACAAATGAAATAAACAGGCAATAATCATAAGCCCCATGGAATAATGTTGCCACTGCCAACGCATGCACTGCATAGTATGCCTTCTTATGTTCAAACTTTGCCTTTCCTAAATAGTATCCCATCAATATCGCAAACGTGGCATGTGCGGGTACTGCTGTAAACATTCGCATGAGTGCGGTACCCACGCCACCTTCCACCACGTAAAGGACGTTTTCGAACGTGGCAAAACCCATACTCACCATCACGGAGTAGACGATGCCATCAAACGGCTCATTGAAGTTTGGATTATGATATAGTATTCCGCGAACAAAAATGAACTTACTGAATTCTTCCACCAGCGCCACAATCAAAAAAGCATGGACCGCTTGTTCTCCGACATTCTGCTCATCGATGCTGATAAACATGCCAATGCCCGCGCTTATCAAAAGGGTAACCGGCACACTGAGTATGCCAAAGAAGAAACTACGCATCAGCAAACCCAACGGTTCGCGTTCATGTTTGTCCTTCAAATAAATATACAACCCGATCGCTGCGCCTGGCGCCAGGGCAAGCCCCAGAAGAAATAATATATCCATCAATTCCGATTTAAATAATGGATGCTTGCCGCATCATATAAACACTCAACAAGAACAAGGATGCTCCGCGAATAATGGCATCTTTCAATACCACCCAGTTATCCTTGTTTTTTGCAATCATCAGTACTGACACAATCAGCGCAATGCCAGCTACAACGGAACCGATAAGCAATATTTCGCCAGCACCATTAAATTTTAAAAACTGAAATAAGATGCCGATCGTAGCTACCGAACAGCCAATATAAATTACCTTATAAAGTACCGTGATGTAAACATCCGGATGGCTTCCTGCCGGAATATGAAATGGTATGAAGGCCAATAGAAAATAAGCCATCGCCAACGTGGAAAAACCGATCAACAACAATTGATCGGCACCGGGTAAATGAAGAATCAAAAATGCAAGACCTGCAACTGCAATTAGTAATGCAATTCGATGAACATTCGGCAGAATTCTTCTTTGAAGTAGTTCAGTAAATGTAGCGGGGACTTCCTGCATAGCAACATCTATTTATCATCAAGATAAATGTTTGTATGCGGAATGGCAAGCTGTTAATCTAATCTTCTATGGACTCTTCAACTTGATCCAGCTTGTCTTCTGTGAACGCACCGGAGGTTGCAAAAACAATTTTCCCTTCGGGATCTAACACGAAAAAATAAGGGATATCACGTTTCTCAAAATCCAGTGCCTCCTTGTAAGGTTTAAGCTCTCCCTTATAAAACAAGATGTAAGGCAATAGAATTGGATCAATATTTTTAAGTGCCTTCTTTTTAGCGGTACCAGTTGCTGCGGCATTCACACCCGTAAACATGGGCACGAAATATACATTCACGTCATAACCCATTCCTTCCAGCATACCTTTTGTCTTTCTCACAAACTTATTATACACCGGACTAAACCAACCATTCAAATCGTCTTCTGATTTTTTTGAATAGGCTAATCCGAGCAGCGTGTATTTACCCTTAGTATCGGCAGGCAACATTACTTTTTTATCCTCCACGGTTTCGGCTTCCATGGATGGAAAAAATTTACCAATAACTTGTGCGTGGGTCAGATTAAACGAAGCCAGCAAGACGATGGTAACAATCAGATTTTTCATAGTAGTCCAACGGGTTGATGTTAACTTTGGTATTTATTATTCAGAATCAATTTTTATTCAACAGGCAGTCATGCCGCTTTTCACGCATTTATTCCTCTATCCAACTCATAACTCGCTATATACCTTTCAACAAGTTACACATTTTATCACGTACTGATTTTGTTCCTGTGACGCTTGGGTGGACATCAACATATTGCGTGTTGCCGTTCTCACCTGGTGAGATTTTAAATTTTTATATCTCGCCTTTTAGACTTCTATACTTCACTTGTGATACCTTTACATCATGAATGAAGTGCAGGAATATATTGCCTCGCAACGGCCCTTTCAGACGGAAATTATGTCTGTTTTGCGGAGATGGATCGTTGATCTTGGGCCTCATGCACAGGAAAAAATCAGCTATAAGGTTCCATTCTTTTACTTTTATGGACCAATTTGTTACCTGAATCCTGCGGTGGACGGTGCTGATCTAAGTTTCACAAAAGGCATCAAACTCAGCAACGAACAAAAGCTGTTGGAAAAGAAAAACAGGAAAACGGTGGCGAGCATTCGCTTCCATAGTTTGGCAGAAGTGGAAGAATGGGAAGAACAGATCAGGCAGATCCTCAACGAAGCGGCTATCCTTAATCAGCATTTATATCAGGCTAAAAAGAAAAAGAAAAAATGATAGAAGAAGAGTTGCTGGAAGAAAATGATGACGAACTCTTCGAACATCATAGGATTGTAGCCGATGCGCGTCAAGGATTGGTACGCATCGATAAATTTCTGATGGATCGCCTTGCTAATGTTACGCGCACCAAAATTCAGAATGGCATTCACGATGGGTTTGTAAGAGTGAATGACAAAACCATAAAACCCAATTACAAAGTTCATCCCAACGATGTGATTACCGTATCGTTTCCGGAACCTCCCCGCGATACCGATGTATTACCTGAAAATATTCCACTCAACATTGTGTATGAGGACGAGCATTTGCTGGTGGTAAACAAAGTTGCAGGCATGGTCGTGCATCCCGCTTATCAGAATTGGGGTGGCACCTTGGTGAATGCATTAACCTATCATTTTCAGAATCTACCTGAGATGCCCGGCAATGATGGCCGCCCAGGACTTGTGCATCGCATTGATAAAGATACGTCCGGCTTGCTCGTGATTGCAAAGACAGAAAAAGCAATGACTGCACTGGCAAAACAATTTTTTGATCATTCAATTGAACGAACTTATCAAGCCATTGTATGGGGTGTGCCCAATCCTACACAAGGAACAATCAATGTAAATGTGGGACGCAGCTTAAAAGACAGGAGAGTTACTACTGCTTTTCCTGAAGCAGACTTTGGAAGAACTGCCATCACGCATTACAAATTACTGCAGGATTTGCGATATGTATCGCTCATCGAATGCAAGTTGGAAACCGGTCGCACACACCAGATACGGGCCCACATGAAATTCATCGGCAATCCCATATTTAATGATGCTACCTATGGTGGCAATGAGGCGATGAAAGGCACTGTTTTTTCTAAATACAAACAATTTGTAGACAACTGTTTCAAAATCATTCCGCGCCAGGCGTTGCATGCCAAAACTATTGGCTTCATTCATCCCGCCACAAATAACTTCATTCAATTCGACTCTGAATTACCCAGCGATTTTAAAGAGGTATTGGAAAAGTGGGATCATTATGTAAAATACAATTAGAACGTAATCATGAAGATCGAACACATCGCCATCTGGACTAAACATCACGGGTGATGGATATTATGAAAGCGTTGTACTCTACCTAGAGTAAATCGAATTGAAATTACGACCTAACGATTCAACTGAATCATAATTCGATCTTAGTCACTTTCATGCCAGCGCCATTCGACAGTACTCCACACATTTCGAAACCTCCTTTACTGCATCAGAGCCTGCCGGGATGTTGTATTCCAATTCGATGGTGGCAGAAAATGTATACTTGTTTGTCTTCATCAGTTGAAGAACTTCTTTAATCGGTGTGTTCCCTTCACCCCAGACCATATTATCTCCTCCATTTGCCTTCGATTTTCTGTCTTTAGTATGCATACTGTAAATGCGATCATGTTTGCTGGTAAGCAATGGAATGGGATCGAACCCTGCGGCCACATAATGCCCAATGTCGCAATTCAACCCATTGTATTTAGATTGAGAAAGTGCTTCATCCCATGCCGTAATGGTCTGTTGAAGATGACCATGATAGCCGACACCCAGTTTGTGCTTATCCGCAAAAGCACCAAGTCGTTTTGATTGAGCCGGATCTTTAGGAATTTCTACTGTGACATGGCTTGCCCCCAATGCCTTCGCTGATCGAAATGCATAATCAATTTCAGCGTCTGCACTTTTGTCTCCTAACGCATTAGGCTTCCAGGCGTAAATGGAAATGCCCGCCTGACTAAACAGTTTTCTTAACTGCTCAAACTTATCCAGTGAAACGTTAGAACGCCATTCAGCAACTTCCTTTTGTTTTGCTTGTTGCTCTGCCTGCTGCTCGGGGGTAGGTTGTGGCCGGGGAGCTGAAAAATCGAATGGCTGTGTAGTAGTATGAGGAGCACCGGCAAAGGCCTCTCCGGTATTGCCCAACAATTCAATGAATTGAATACCCGCCTCGGTGCAATACTTTATAATCTGCTCGGCATCACAAGGCATGCTTCTAAAGGAATAGGTGATCACGCCAATCTTCACCCCATTAATCATTGAATTTGGTTTGCCTAAGTTGGATACAATGTTAGGAAAGCCAAAAGTCTGCTGGTTTGCCAAAACTAACCCGGTCATCGCTGCCGAAGCAGTGCCAATAAATTTTCTGCGGGAAAGAGTAGATGTCTTTTTCATATTTCTTTTCAGTAAAAGTGATGGTCTTTATAAAGCACGATTAAGTACCGAAAAAAACTTATGGAACGAAAACAAATTGATTTAGAAGGTAAAATAATCGAATGAACAACGAGTACCGTTCTTTAACAATTTAATAATCTGAAATTTTTTGGGGGTCGAAATCCCATCAGGTGCGTGAGAACACCTGTGATCCTTTATTAAAGAAGCTAACTCAGGCTGCTAAGCGCAGCTTACGTTTCTTCTCCTGGCGCAACGCCTTACGGATTTCTTTCATGGCTTCCTTTTTAAAAGCCTTGTGATTTTCCGTTTTTTCAGGCTGATTGAGAAGGCCCTTGATGTAGTTGAGCACTTCTTCCATTTGCACCTTGTCCATGGTATCCAAACTTTGCAGAATGGCCAACTTGGGTGAATGTAACATACAATTAGTGGTTGTTGTTACTGCAAATAACGCAAAAAAGTATCCACTGGTTCAATGGGTAACGTCAAGGTTAACCAAAAGGTAATTTGCCGTTAATGTGTAACGGTTCATATTGAATACCTAAACAATAAAGTAAATAAGGAAAAAGAGAACAATCAGTAGTAAAGCGAGCCATTTCACCCATGGACTATGATCAGAAAATTCATAGCCACAAATGGGGCATTCTTTACTCTTGGCGTCAATATCCATGGCACAGGATGGACATTCCTTTTTCTTCATGGCCGATTGCGTGCTATGTATTTAACCAGCGCAAGAATTTTCCCAACCAGGTTTTAGGCAGAGGCTTCATTTCCTTTGTTGAAAATGACTCTACGGGTTCTGAAACGATCTTCATAGACTTGGTGGGTTGGCCTGTCTTTACACGTTGAAGGTAATATTCCGTGCGCTTTTCCTTGTCACGCTCGACCTTTGCTTTCCTCTTCTCTTCTTCTTCACGTGCTTTTTGTTCGCGTTGCAAAGCAATAGGATTACGTGCTGGCCGCGGGGTATAATTCTCTCGTTGGTGAGGTGACTTTTCTTTCCGATCAGTACTTCTCAGTTTCTTTTCCGTATCTGGAAATTTCTGTTCCTGGTTCTCGATTTCATTATCTGATGCTGGCTCGGGTGCGATTTTCTTTTTGGCTTCAGGCAGTTCAATTTTTCCCAACACCTTTAATCCGCTGAGTTCGACTTTAGGGGCTTTGATCACTTCAGGTTTATCTTCCGGCTCTTCGACAACGGGTGATGGCATATCCTCCACTATTACAACTGCTTCAACTTCTTCAGTGATGATGGCTTGCTCTTCAATGGGTGGAGACGCTGATAGTGGTTCTGAATTTTTTTCTTCCGTAGTTAATATTTCATTTAGTCGCTCTGGCGCGAAATGGAGTACAACCCGTTCGGTTACTTCATCACTCAATCTTGCGTTCGATCCTTCATCAGGGAGGACCTGCTGAACCGCTAAAAAATCAACGATTTGTGAAGGCCTCAATGCCAGTTTTCTGGCTAATTGTCCAAGTCTCATAGAATTCTGGTTACTACAAGGCGCAAATATAACTGAAGAGAAATAAATGGCCGGCTCAAAAATGAACCGGCCAGTTTATAAGGTGTCAGATTCTTACCAGGTCAGAATCGATCCAATTAGTCCTACTTTGGATCTAACCCCTGATTGATGCGCACCAATATGTCTTGCAAATGGTAACGGCTTAGTTTATCCGTTGTGCCTGGTAAAGCGGCTGAAATCTCTGCCTTTAATGCTACCAGGTGAGCTCTGGCCAACGAAGTCACATCGCTTTTTCTCGGATCTGCTACCGGAGAGGCCGGTGATGCCGGGAAGAAAGGACTCGAGAAACCAAATCCTCCAACGGCCGGTGTCGTGGCCGAAGGATTCAATAAAGAAATGAGTTTCTCAGCGTGTATCTTTTGCAGGTTTCTTCTGAAGTTATCAATGCTTTTGTGTGTGCTTAATTCCGACCAAATACCCTTTCTCAAATCAGTGAACATATCATCGAGGCTGTAGGCATTTGCATTTAATGCGCTGCTCTCAATCAGTCGTTGCATACGGGCATAATCATGAAGATTATTCACCGTAGCTTCCTGCATAATGCGAACCTGTTCTACGCCTGAACCAGGTCGTATAAGATTTAACACGTTGGGATCAAGCATCCACCTCGGTGTTTCAAACAATTGCTTATTCAAAAATGAAATTGCATCCTTTTGTAAATTCTTTGGAGTTGGTTCATACACGGCTCCAGCCTGGTCATAGGTTTTTGGCGTTTCATAGATACCTCCAACATATTTGGTTACGTGACCCATATATCTTCGATACTGACCCATTACCTGACCATACATTTCATCTAACTTTTTATAGTCTTCTGCTTCTTCCTTGTACCAATCTTTAAGGCTGGGTAAAATGCGCTTCAGGTTTTTTATACCGTAATCACTTGCCAGCATGGCGTTGTTACCAAGGTCTTCACTTTGTGAACGGGGATCGTACGGATTGATTTCAGATCCAAACCAATACACCGGATCACCAGCATGTGCCAGCGTCCATTTATTCAATACCTTCTTATCTTCCTCCACTGTTTTCGTATCGAACACAGGTTTGTATCCCCACTCAATTGCCCAGCGATCATATACTCCTACACCGGGGAATAGGTTGGTGACTCCATCTTCAGGCTGCGCTACATAATTAAAACGGGCATAGTCCATAATAGAAGGCGTGTGACCATATTTGGCCTGATATTCCTTGTCGCGCAGTTTTTCAACTGGTGTAGAGAAACTTGAACCAAAGTTGTGACGCAACCCCAAGGTGTGTCCTACTTCGTGAGCTGACACAAAGCGAACCAATTGCCCCATTAACTCATCATCAAACTTGCGCTTGCGTGCACGCGGATCAATCGCTCCCGTTTGAATGGTGTACCAACTGTTGAGCAAGCTCATCACATTATGATACCAACCAATATGACTTTCAAGAATTTCACCTGAACGAGGATCGTTTACGTTGGGTCCGTAAGCGTTCTGAATGTCGGAAGCAAAATACCGGATGAATGAATAACGAGCATCCTCTGTGCTGATGGTGGTGTCTCCTTCAGGCACCTCTTTCGCGAGAATTGCATTTTTAAAACCGGCCTGCTCAAATGCTTTCTGCCAGTCTTCAATACCGAGCTTCAAAAACTTGCGCCACTTGATCGGGGTAGCCGGATCAATGTAATATACGATGGGCTTCATAGGTTCTACCAACTCACCACGCTTCATCTTTTCGACATCTTCAGGTTTAGGTTCCAGTCTCCAACGCACGGCAAACACTTCCGTCTCAGATTTTTGAGATTCCTCACCATACACCGTATAACCAGCAGCAAAAAACCCTACCCGTGGATCAAACCATCTTTTGCGTGCAGGGACTTTCGGCAATAGAATCATTGACGTATTAATTTCCATCGTCACCACTCCGGTATTAGTGCCCGCAGGCAAAGCCGACACTTGCTGTGGCCCTTGGCCAGAAGAAGGTGGAGGTAGTACCGAAGTGAACGTCTTTATCATTCTTACCTCCGTGTTGATGGGGAATGCCTTTATACTTTGAATAAAGGAGCGATCAGGCAGAATTGCTGTGAGGCTAAATCTCCTCTTCGTTTGTGGATCTAATGAAATGAGTTGATTATCTCCTTTGAAAAAGTCAGTTACGTTAATCACATATGACGTGTCTTTGCGAATAGCTTTAACATCAAACGCAGCGGCAATCGGTTCTACGTTTGAATTGCGAACGGCTTGCGTGATCGGCTTGTCCTCATCCGGACTTGCATTGATGCTTAATACCGCACGCAAAAACATTTTATTATTTGGACCGAGCTCCCAACGCAATACCTGGCGGTTTTCTTCTTCACCGCCATAGCCCGCACCTGTAGGTGTTTTGGCAATACGTGTTACCGCCATAAACTCACGTCCTATAATGCTGTCCGAGAGCTCAAAGAAATAATCCTCATTGATTTTATGAACGGCAAAAATGCCTTTCTGAGTTTTTGCCTTTGCTGTAATTACCTGCTTGTAAGGCTTAAGACCATTTGAGGGTTTGGCTTTGGCTGTATCTGTTTTAACAGGAACAGTGGTAGCTGGTTTTTTATCTTCTTTCTTGGATTTCTGTGCGAAAGCAGGTGTAACGCATAAGCACAGAACTACAAGCCAATACACACCCGACTTAATAACAACTGGTTTTAGCATAAATTTTAAAGAGTTAAAGGGGCTAAACTAAGTGTAGGCTTCACAATTTTCCAAATCATGTAATACCGAAGGCGAATAACCGATTATGGCGGTTGCCCACATGGTTCATTTTCAATTGCTTAAATCAACATTTAACACGAACTTTAACATCATGGTAAAAAGATTTTACATCTTCTTACTGATTCTCTTAGCCTCTTTCAATGGCCTGGCGAATTCTATTCTCATACCGCTGGACGAAACTCAGCAGAATCATCTCAAAGCATATGGTATCACTTACTTCATGTTGCAACAGGACATTCCAGTTGACTGGTTGCTTAACTATCGGGGAGGGAGTTTTCTTGCTCCTTATTCGCAGGCCATCCAAAATGAATGTACCATACGGGGAATTTCGTTCGAGCTGATCTCTTCCGCTAAGACCAATCTTATACTCCAGGAGATTGCCCATCCGGAAGCCAATATGAATATCATTCGATTGGAAACGGCTCCGAAAATTGCAGTTTACTCGCCCAAGAATGAATTAATCAATGATGATACCGATGCTGTTATTACAGTGCTTGACTATGCAGAAATACCCTACACCATTATTTATGATGACGAAATTCTGAAGGATGAATTGGCAAAGTATGATTGGGTTCACCTTCATCATGAAGATTTCACCGGGCAACATGGAAGGTTTCTACGCAGAGAATCAGCCTTGATAGAAGCCAAAATTCAGGAGGCCACCGCACATCGACTTGGTTATGGGAAAGTCTCTGCTATGAAACTGGATGTTGCCAAGAAGATTAAAGGCTTTTGTTCCGGAGGCGGATACTTGTTTGCTATGTGCTCGGGGGCGGAGACATTTGATATTGCGTTGGCCGCTGAAGGACTAGACATCATCGATTATATGTATGATGGAGATGAAGCCGATGAAGGAGCCACGCTTGACTTTAGCAAAACACTGGCTTTCGAAAACTTTACTCTGGAACCAAGTATGAACAAAAAATTCTCTGATATCAATACCGGGCAGCCCAATTATTACGAAACAAGTAGAGAATTCTTCCGCTTGTTTAGTTTCTCTGCAAAGTGGGATATCATCCCCACCATCCTTACACAGAATCATGAATATGTGATTAAAGAATTCAGCGGACAAACCTCTGCATTTAATGCCGCGGTTGTTAAACCTGAAGCATTGATACTGGGGGAAAACAAAACCGCCCATAGTGTACGATACATCTACGGGGAAATTGGACGAGGGCATTGGACCTATTACAGTGGTCATGACCCTGAGGGAAGCCCCGGCAAAGGAAGAATGAAAACCGATCTCAATCTTTTCCCGCACTCACCCGGCTATCGCCTGATTCTAAACAATGTCTTGTTTCCTTCTGCTAAAAAGAAAAAACAAAAGACATAATCAGGTTTATTTCAATTCCCTTACTTTCGGGGCCGATCTAAAAAATACTAATTCTACCTCATCATGAAAAATAGTTTGATTCTCGGTTTTATTCTCCTTGTCTCAGTGGCAGCAAAAGATCCTGCTCCCTGGTTTTATGAAATCCGTATCTATCGTTTAGCCGATGTCGCAGATGAAGCACGTATGGATGACTATTTACAAAAGGCATTGGTTCCTGCGCTTCATAGAATGGGAGTAAAAAATATAGGAGTCTTTAAGCCGATAAAAGAAGATACGGTTTATAATAAGCGCATGTATGTGTTGATCCCTTACAAATCATTGAACGAATTCGAAGAGACAAGCGCTTCGTTGCTTAAAGATGCGAAGTACTTAGCGGATGGGAGTGATTATTTGAATTCAAGTCATGAAGATCCTCCTTATACTCGTATGGAAACTATCGTATTAAAATCCTTTAAGCTCATGCCTTCTCCTAATGTCCCTAATCTCAAATCTCCTAAGGAGGAGCGTGTCTATGAACTCAGAAGCTATGAGGGAGGTACTGAAAAATTATATCAGAGCAAAGTGCATATGTTTAATGAGGGGGGTGAAATTGCACTCTTCAAGAGATTAAATTTCAACGCTGTATTTTATGGCGAGGTGCTAAGTGGTAGCAATATGCCTAACCTGATGTATATGACTAGCTTTGAAAGCAAAGCTGATCGCGATGAGCATTGGAAATCATTCAGTGCGGCTCCGGAATGGAAAGCCATTAAGGACCTGCCCCAATACAAAAACACGGTTTCTAAAAATACGCAGTTCCTTCTTAACCCTACTTCGTATTCTGATTTCTAATTCAATAGCCACAGATTCACAGATTGATTTTATCTGTGAGTCTGTGGCTTAAATTAAATTCTTTATCAACCCAAATCTTTAAGGGCTTTAACAAAGGTATCGAGCTCAGCGGTGGTTGTGTAAATATTAGGTGTGATACGGCAACCATGAACATTGGCACCATCGATGGCAACCGTGTAGATTTTATATTTCTTGAATAACGTATCTGCCAACTCCTGTGGCTTTAATCCTTTTACGCCCACATTAGCGATACCACAAGAACGCTTTGGATCTTCAGGGGTATTTAAAATGACATGAGGCAGACTGCGCACCTTGCATGTCCAGTAATTCTGCAAATAGCGAAGTCGCTCTTCTTTTCTATCGCGACCGATCTTCAAATAAAAATCAATAGCGTTTACAATGGTTAAGTCGGTATGCACCGGATGAGTACCGATATGATTAAGTCTATAAATATCATTTTCATCTTCATCTCCATCTCCCGATGCAAGCAATGGCCACACATGCGAGGCATTACCTTTCTTTACATATAAAATGCCGGCACCGAGCGGAACACTCAACCACTTGTGCAAACTTGCTCCGTAATAATCACAGTTCAAATCCGCCATAGAGAAGTTAATATGTGCAAAAGCATGCGCCCCATCTACCATCACTTCCACTCCTTTGGCATGTGCCATATCGCAGATTTTGCGAACCGGCATAATTTGTCCTGTGATGTTGATCATATGACCCACCATTAACAACCGGGTCTTACTGGTAATGGCGCTCGCATAAAGATTGACGATCTCTTCATCTGATGTTGGATGATTAGGCACGGAAACAATTTTATTGATGATGCCGTGTTTCTTCTCCACGAGTTTAAACATGCTCAACATCGAGCCATAATCCTGTTCTGCCATTACGGCTTCATCGCCTTCTTTCCAGTGAATACCACCAATCACCAAATCGAGGGATTCCGTGGCGTTACGTGTAATAATCAATTCCTCGGCAGTACAACCTGCTAGTTCTGCAAGCTTTGCCGCTGCTTTGTGCTTGTTATCCCCTTGCACCGTTCGCATGTAATAAGAACCCTGGTAGTTTACCTCGCGCACATGAGTAATAAAATGTTCAAGTATTTCCTGCGGGAGAAAACAATAGTATCCGTTTTCGAAGTTGATATAATCAGGCTTCAGTTTATAGCCTCCACGAATAGCAGACCAGAAGTCTTCGTCTTTCGCGAGTTCAGCAGGAAGAATATGATCAACTTTCTTCACTTCGGCTTCCACCGAATTCAGAAATGGAATTCCCCCCAGCGAAACCACAGCTGCTTTTTTAAGAAATGCCCGCTTATTCATGGCTTTGATTTTAATTCAACTGAGAGTTACACTTTTTTCGGTGGAAGGTCAAACGCAATTGCCTGGTGTTCAAAATTTCCTTTATGCGAAGAATCACAAAAAGGCTTGTTGGCCGAACGGCCACAACGACAAAGTGAAACGATCGTTCTGCCTTGTAACCCATATGCGTTTCCTTGCGCATCCACAATTTCAAAATCACCCTCTACTTTCAGTGAACCGTTGTTGTTAACGATAATTTTAGTCTTAGTCATATTAATTTATTTATCTGATCAATGTTCTTCTCCTCCAAAATTTCCACCGCCAATATTCGATCCAAAGAATAAAGCATTAAAAAATAACTTGTTGGTACCATTCCAGTATCCACGGAATGCAGGATCATCGACAAATAAAATGGCTCGACCCTGACCCATATTCGATATCTGAAGTGAAACGGAGTTTTTGATTTTCTCCAGATTGGTAGGATGGATATAACCGCTCAGCAAGGGCTTGGCAGTGTACGTGATCACGGTATTAAATGGGCTCTTGCTGGGATCAATAAAAACGGTAGTGTTGCGATAAACGGGCAACTCACGATTAGTGTACCCAAAACCCAGTGGATTGGTGATATCGAGGTTTCCCATGTAAATGGAACCACCGATGGAGCGCGAGCCCTGGTAATCCTGCGCAGTTACATAATCCATTCGTTTGACGTCCTTCTTTTCATCTTCCTTTTTCAATTGCTCATCGATTAATTTATTGGTGATAGCCCAACTGATAGCCGTCTTCATCAGAATTAATGTGCCGCCTTGCTGCACCCAGTTTTTAATTTTAGTAACTCCATTTTCTCCAAGCATTCCATAATTGCCTGCCACCATGATCAAGGTATTGTAATCGCTGATATGCAACTGTCCGAATTGGCTGGTGTTTACTTTCGTGATAGGCATTTTCAATTTTGAATCGAGGAGATACCAGATTGCACCTGCATCGGTAGCGGCAACGCCATCGCCAATCAACATAGCGACTTTAGGATTTTGCACGGTGCGTATATTAGCGCTTCCCAAATCAACACCTTCTAAACTGAAGCCCGTATTTACCGAAAACACATCTACACCAGAAGTGCTTGACGCTTCTTTCACTAAAGCAAACAATTCATCACTCGAAATATTTTGATCGGCCACGGGTATAACCAAAGTACCGTATCCAAGACTCTTCTTCACCCCATTCACATCAGCAGAAAAAGGTTTGAAGGCTGCTTTTACAAATACATCTTTAGATAGCAGGTAATACAATGCCCTCGAAGCATTATACTCCGTCCACTCAATCAGGTAAGCATAGTTTGTCTTTATAACCGATGCCGGATTAAGCAAGACATCTTCAGCCTTGATACGAGCACCTTTTGAAAACTTCACAGTGGCATTCAAGGCGTCATGAGGAAGGCCATAGGCTAGCGACATCGTCCATGTGGATGCGTCATAAAATATACTGTCATAAAAAGAAGTCACCTTCTCAAACATGCTGCGCACCATTCGATATTGTGTTTGATCGGTCGTCACAATAAATGCTTTCCCCTTTTCATATTTATTTGCCCCTACCGTTAAGTCAGCACCTAGCTGATAGGTTTCTATTTTATGTTTTAACAATAAGTCGGCAAATGCTTTTGTGCGACTCTGATCTTTACTGTCGCCAAACACATAGGCTTTAACAGGCGATTTTCTTCCTTCGTCCAAAGCCGATTTAAAAAATTCCTGCTGGTGCTTTAACAACAACTCCCGATTCTCCACACCCGCTTTCACGGTGGCTAAACTCGTTCTCACATGATTGCGAATGGTAAAAGCAAAAGTCACTTCTTTGGTAGAACTCTTTTGAACATGTCCGCGGGAACTCGCTTGTTCAAACACCAGACCCAATCCACCATGAATGTCAGGATAGGTGGAACCATAGCCGGGGTAGGAATTATCAAAACTCTCTTTTGAAAAATAGAGCGAACCAATTTCGTCCATGGCCTTCACAAAATATTTTGCAAAGAGCGGATTCAGCTGATCATAATTGGCACGAGGAACGACTGGGTTTTCTGACCCAATGGGTTTAGTTGGCTCAAAGAAGTTGGTAGCATTGGTTCCCATCTCATGATAATCGGTGCACACGTTGGGCAACCACTGATGAAAGAATTCTACACGGTTTCTGCTTTCCACATGTGCCAATGGCAACCAATCGCGATTGAGGTCAAACCAATAATGATTGAACCGTCCACCAGGCCACACTTCATTATGTTCCCGATCCATCGATCAGAAACGGGCGGAAATCCTTTATGCATATTGGCCCAGTGGCTATGACGATCGCGACCATCAGGATTGTAGTTTGGATCGACATGAATAACCGCTTCTTTTAATGTGCGCTCTGCAAACTCACCTTGTGCCGCAATCAGGTAATAAGCGGTAAGCATCGCTGCTTCACTGCTGCTGGGTTCATTGCCATGCACGTTATAGCCATGGGTGATGATCACCGGCATAGAGGAAATGGTTACGGACTGCGTTGGATCTGCCAGCTTCAAATGTTCCTTTCTTATCTCTTCTATGCGCGTATAATTCTCTGGGCTCGTGATCGTCAATACAACCTGCGGCCTGCGCTCATTGGTGTAACCTATAATTTGAAGGTGTGCTTTTGGTGAAACTCTGGCTAACTTCTGAAAGTAGGAGACAATTCGATCATGACGTGTATGCCAATCACCAACCGGGTAGCCAAGAAACTGTTCAGGGGTTGGAATGGTCGGATCGTAGGTTACTCCTGATGGAAAGAAGTAAGCGTTTTGGGCATGAGCACAGATGGAAAGAACAAAAGCAAGAAAGACGAAAATGTTTTTCATTGAAAGAAAATTTGTGGAAAGATACAGGGCAAATAACAATTCAAGACGGTTTTTTGATTAGTGGTCAATCGTCTTTCATAAAGAATTTTTGACTTCTTCAACTCAAGCAATGGCCTGCCTGGCTCAACCGCATTCGATTTAGATTTGGGTTTTTTCGAACAATGGAAATTTTCGTAAGACAATTCTGAAATAAACAATATCTTAACAACACGCATAAACGCACTCCCCCAAAATGTCAATCAAAGTAGCGGTACGTCATCAGATGTTTTATGAGTACGATCGAGCGGTTAACTTGTCTCCGCATACCTTTCGCTTACGGCCAGCACCTCATTGCCGCACGCCCATACTTTCGTATTCGCTAAAGATCAAACCCGAAAATCATTTCATCAACTGGCAACAGGATCCGTTTGGTAACCTGCTGGCGCGCGTGGTGTTTCCTGATCAAACTACGCGTCTTCATTTTGAGGTAGAGATAATTGCCGACATGATTGTGATTAACCCGTTTGATTTTTTTGTAGAAAAGTATGCCGAAAAATTTCCATTTGCTTACACCTCTCAACTAAAAAAAGAATTACAACCCTATTTCGAAGTAACAGAGAACGGGCCCCTGCTTAAGGAATTGGTTAAGTCGATTGATCTTTCCGAAAATATAAGCATCAACAATTTTCTGGTAGCATTGAATCAAAAAATCTGGAGTCATACGCAATACCTGGTTCGGTTAGAGCCCGGTGTACAAACCTGTGAACAAACGCTAAACTTGAAAAGCGGTTCGTGCCGCGATTCAGGTTGGTTGCTGGTTCAGGTATTACGTCATCTTGGTTTGGCTGCACGTTTTGCTTCAGGATATTTAATCCAATTGAAAGCCGATGTAAAAGCGTTGGATGGTCCATCGGGTCCGGAACATGACTTTACAGATTTACATGCATGGGCCGAAGTGTTTATTCCCGGTGCCGGCTGGGTTGGCCTTGACCCAACATCAGGCTTGTTTGCAGGCGAAGGACACATTCCCTTGTGTTGTACACCCGACCCGGTAAGCGCTGCGCCTGTTACCGGTATGACCGATGTTTGCCAAGTGACGTTCAGCTTTAAAAATGAAGTTGTTCGCATTCACGAGGATCCACGTGTAACCAAACCCTACACCGAAGAACAATGGGCTACCATCCTTGCGCTAGGCAATAAAATCGATGAAGATTTTTTAGCCAGCGATATCCGATTAACGATGGGAGGGGAACCTACTTTTGTTTCTATAGATGATATGGAGGGGAAAGAGTGGAACACCACGGCTGATGGCCCGCATAAAAGAAAGCTTGGAGCAGATTTAATCAAACGATTAAAAAGTCAATTTGCTCCTTCTGGATACATTCACAAAGGACAGGGCAAGTGGTATCCGGGTGAGCCCCTGCCGCGTTGGCAATACTCTGCCTGCTGGCGAAACGATGGGCAACCCATTTGGACAAATGATTCACTACTCGACATGGGTAATCATGAATCGCACTACACTGTTGAAGATGCCAAACTATTAACACAAGAACTCACCAGGTTTTTAAATATTCCTGAAGCACATATCCATCCCGCCAAGGAAGATGTATTTTATTTTTTGTGGGAAGAAAACAAAGTGCCTGTTAATGTCGACCCATACAAAGCCAACCTGAACGATCCTTTGGAGCGACAAAAGTTAGCTGAGCTTTTAACAAATGGTTTAGGTAAGGATGTCGGTTATGTTATTCCACTGGAGTGGAATCATTGGAACAACCGGTGGATTTCCTGTGCGTGGCCCTTTCGCAACAATCAACTTATCCTTATACCCGGCAATTCTCCTTTAGGTTTGCGCCTACCTTTGAAATCATTGGCTTACACCAGTGAAACAAAGACCCAACGCATTATTGAGCGAAGCACGTTTGAGCCGCTTCCGGCACTGGAGAACTTCCAGTCGATTGCTGCTGCGCGTTACACACAACCGATTACCGAACAAGAGCTTCCTAAAGAATTTTTTCAAGAACCCTACCCTGAAGAGGAAGAAGAAGACGATAAAAAATCCAGCACAAAAAAGGAGAAGCAGGATGAGTTCAAACCGACCTATGAAGTCTTTACCATAAAAACTGCCTTGTGTATTGAAGTACGTGAAGGTAAGATTCATTTCTTTATGCCGCCTCTTACTTACATAGAGCATTATCTTGACTTGCTGGCGTCTATTGAAGCTGCTGCCGAAAAACTAAATCTGAAAGTGGTCATTGAAGGTTACGCCTCCCCCCATGATAATCGCGTAACAAAACTTTCGCTATCGCCCGACCCAGGTGTGCTGGAGGTAAATATTCATCCGGCCAAAAGCTGGAAAGAAATAGTAACTAACTACGACATTCTCTTTGAACAAGCGCGACTGAGCCGGCTAAGTACGGAGAAATTTAATCTCGATGGAAAACATACCGGCACAGGCGGTGGCAATCACATCACCATTGGTGGAATCACTCCTGCAGATAGCCCTTTGCTAAGAAGACCCGATTTACTTCGAAGTTTAATTACCTACTGGCAACATCATCCGGGTCTATCTTACCTCTTTTCATCTTCGTTTGTAGGACCAACCAGCCAGGCACCACGGGTTGATGAAGGGAGGCAGGAAATGCTATACGAATTAGAAATTGCCTTTGATCAGATCCCCGAAAAAGGGGAAGTTCCCTTCTGGTTTGTCGACCGCATTTTCAGAAACCTGTTGATTGATATTACCGGCAACACACACCGCGCAGAATTCTGCATTGATAAACTTTACTCGCCCGATAGTGCTACCGGCAGGCTTGGCATTCTTGAGCTCAGAGGCTTTGATATGCCTCCCAATAAACAGATGTGCATTGTGCAGCTGTTGCTGATTCGAAGCATTGTTGCCATGATGTGGAAGAAACCCTACAAGCATAAGCTCACGCGATGGGGAACGGAGTTATATGATAAATTTATGCTTCCTTATTTTGTGCAGCAGGATTTAGAAGAAGTAACGCGCGATTTGCAGGAAGCAGGATACCCATTCCAACTGGCATGGCTGGAAACATTTTTTGAATTTCGATTCCCATTATATGGAAAAATAAATGTGCAGGGCATAGAGTTACTGGTGCGCATGGGCATCGAGCCATGGCACGTGTTGGGTGAAGAATCTTCGAGTTCGGGCACTGCCCGCTTTGTAGATTCTTCTGTTGAACGCGTTGAAGTAATGGTGAGAAACTTTAACCACGAGCGATACATGGTTACCTGCAACGGAGTTGCCATTCCATTACAACCAACATTAGTTAAAGGTGAGTACGTAGCCGGAGTACGGTATCGCGCCTGGTCACCACCTTCTGCATTGCATCCTACATTGGGTAAAGATGTGCCATTGGTGTTTGATATTATCGACACATGGAACAGCCGCGCTATTGGCGGATGTACCTATCATGTGGCACATCCGGGTGGAAGAAGTTATGATGCCTTTCCCGTTAATTCCTATGAAGCAGAAGGCAGAAGAATCAGCCGCTTCTGGACGCAAGGACACACACAAGGAACATTTACGCCTTCAGAGAATTTTAGCACAGTAGCCCGCTATCTGCAGCCCAATGAAATACCTTCAAATTTTGATCCTCCACCATTGAAGATAAGTCCGGAATATCCGCGTACTTTAGATTTGAGACAGAATGGCAACAGAAAAACTTCTGAATTTTGAAGCGCTGATACTGGGCTATAAAAAATACGATATCTTGTAAAGATTAATTTGTGCATGAGTGGCAACTAACGTTTCGATCAATAATTTAACTGCAGGCTATCTTGCAGACCAGACGGTGCTGGATGAATGCTTTGGCCAAAATGAGCAGGCAAAAAAATCGTGGACACAGTTGCTTGCCAACATTGAAATACTGGGAATAGCGGAACTTAAAAACCGGCATCAGGAATTACTGAAAATACTTCAGGAAAATGGTGTCACCTACAATGTTTACGGAGACGTAAACGGGCTTAATCGTCCGTGGCTACTCGATGTTATTCCTCTGATCATCGATGCAGTCGATTGGCGCCTGATAGAGCGAGGCATGAAACAACGTGCCTTTGTGCTAAACAAAATCCTCGATGATATTTATGGTGATCGTGTCCTTATCAAGAACGGAATTATTCCACCAGAATTAATTTATGCACACCCTGGATTTCTTCGGCCTTGCGACAAGGTGAAGCTACCGGGAGAACATCAACTTACATTTTACTCTGCCGACCTTTCACGTGGCCCCGATGGAAAAGTGTGGGTGATTAAAGATCGTGCACAAGCTCCTTCGGGAATGGGTTATGCGTTGGAAAACCGCAGTGCGTTAAGTCGTGCGATACCTGAATTATTTCAGCAGCATAAAATTGCCAAACTGGGCAGCTTCTTTAGCAGCATGATGCAGGCACTCATTCGAATTGCACCGCAGGGCAAAGAGCGGCCGCGCATTATTTTATTAACTCCGGGGCCACGCAACGAAACTTATTTCGAGCATGCCTTTCTTGCTTCTTACCTGGGCATTACGCTGGTGCAAGGCGAAGACCTGATCATGCGCGATAGTTTTGTCTGGATAAAAACAGTTGAAGGCTTAGAAAAGGTTGACGTTATACTTCGAAGGGTAGATGATACCTTTTGCGATCCGCTTGAACTTCGTGAAGATTCTCAATTGGGCATACCGGGTTTGTTACAAGCTGTTCGCAAGGGCAACGTTGCTGTCGCAAATTCGCTGGGCAGCAGTATTCTGGAAAACACCGGCTTGATGGCGTTTCTGCACGGAGCGTTCCGCTATTTTTTAAATGAAGATCCGATCATACCTATGATTGCCACCTGGTGGTGCGGCCAGAAAAAAGAGATGGATCATGTAATCGACAACCTGGATACACTTGTCATCAAAGACATTGAGCGCATGAGTGGCTTCAAAACCATTATGGGGGGCCAACTTTCAAAAGCTGAAAAAGAACAACTGGTTCGGAAGATAAAATCACAGCCGTTTCGGTATGTAGGGCAGGAAGAAGTGGAGTTTTCTACTTCACCTGTATTTACCAAAGAGAAACTTGAGCCTCGCTTCAGCGTATTGCGATCATACCTGGTGGCTACACAAGATGGCTACGAAATCATGCGCGGAGGATTAGCACGTTGTTCTCCTGAAAAGGGAAGCTTTCTTGTTTCTAACCAGGATGGTGGCATTTCGAAAGACACCTGGGTAGACGCCACCTATCTCAAACCAAGCGCAACGATGGCACAACATCAGGCGCCTGACATGAAGCGCAAAGCCGTGCTGCCGAGCAGGGCTGCTGAAAATCTTTTTTGGGTAGGCCGATACACTCAACGGGTAATTCGCACCTCGCGATTTATTCGAATTGTTCTGCGCAACCTTACACAGAAAAGATACATCTATGGCAGCAGCGATTCAGAATCCCTCATGGTTTTATTGAAAGCCACTACGCAAATTACCGATACCTTTCCCGGCTTTATTGAAAACGCAGAAGAAGAACTCAATAACCCCATGCCTGAAATTCATCAGCTCATCTGTAACCCCGATCGTGCATGTAGTATTCTCTTCACCTTAAACAATCTGCTCAAATCCATGTATGCTGCCCGCGATCGATGGACGATTGACAGCTGGCGAATTATCGATGAAATCGAAAATACGAAACGGAGAATTGCTGTATTGGAACCTGAAGGTATTCGTCACGCACTTTCATTGCTCGATCAACTTACCGGTGGGTTGCTTTCATTCTCTGAAATGACCCGTCAAAGCATGTATCGCAGTGACGGAAGAATCATGTACCGAATGGGTCAACTGATAGAAGAAATTCTGATGGAGTTGGCGCAATACAAGGCCATTCTTTCTCAGGATTACGATGAGAGCGTAGAATTTCAATTGCTTGAAGCACTGTTGTTAAGCAATCAGAACTTATCCTCCTATCGATCAGTATACCGCACATCATTAGATGTATCACCCGCGATTGACTTGCTGTTCCTGAACATTCAAAACCCTACTTCCGTTCTTTCGCAATTAGAAGGGTTGCTGAAGTATGCCCGGAGCCTGGCGCAAAAAGAAGGCGCTACCGACAACGAACTTTCTCTGTTGGTATTTGAATGCTATAGCAAGGTGCGGTTAATGAATATAGATACCCTGATAAAAACAGATGAAGAAACAAAACATCGAAAAACATTCGAAAATTTTTGCAGCACGCTGCACTCTCAAATTTTATTACTGGCAACAAAATTAAGTGCCCGCTACTTTAGTCACTC
>JAYVTB010000194.1:0-3133 GCA_043774805.1 Cyclobacteriaceae bacterium
GGTTACCTTGACAGGAGGCTGCGGAACAATCACCACGACAGGGACCATAGCAGTTACGGCTAATAACACCTTATCATTGACCTCAGCGGCAGGAACCAATGCACAGACTGTATGTATCAATACAGCCATCACACCGATTACCTATTCTACTACAGGAGCCACGGGAGCAACAGTCACAAATTTACCATCAGGAGTTTCAGGCTCATGGGCTTCGAATGTTGTGACGATCAGCGGCACACCTACAGTAGCTGGTGCTGCACTTACTTACACGGTTACCTTGACAGGGGGCTGTGGTAGCGTGAATGCAACAGGAACGATAACGGTAAGCGGTACTCCGTCAACCTCCAATGCAGGGAGCACGCAAAATATTTGCCTCAGTTCAGGAACGTCCCTGGCTGCCAACACCCCGGTCACCGGCACGGGAGTATGGACAATATTAAGCGGTCCGAATACAAGCACAAGTCAGCTAAACAGCACCGTCAGCCCTTCGGCAGTGTTCACAGCAACTGCCGTTGGAACATATGTGTTGACGTGGACAATCAGCAACAGCCCATGTACTGCATCATCATCGAACGTGACGATAAATGTGTATAGCCCAACCGTTGCACTATGGACAGGGCGCACTAATTCAAACATGAGTATTGGAACAAACTATGTTTGCGCCAGTACAGTCTTATCCTCTGCTGTTGATCTGATCATACCAGCTGGCCTTTCATCGTATCCGATGATTAGCACAGGACAGACGCTGGCAGTGAAATCGATCACCATTGAAAACGGTGCCAGCATAACTATAAATTCTGGGGGTACCCTTAATGTGAATGGCAATCTTACGAATGATGGTGCTTTTAACCTGGCAGGAATACTTTCTTTCCCTTCTTCAGGAACGTTTGCCTATGATGCTGATGGAGGATCAGGATCAGGTGCATTTACCATAATTTCTACATCGGCAACTCAGAGCGGGATAATTGGAACTATGTCACCAAACGCAACATTCGTTGGAAACGTATCTGTGCAGCGGGCGATGGGATCTGTTGGTGGAGAACAATTCAGGTACGTAGCATCGCCTGTGGTCAATGCCACCAAGCCTGCTAACTTGGGTACGTTGTACAAGTATAATGCCGGCTGGGCAAAGTATTATGGTAACATGGGTATCGGTGAAGGATATGCAGCATCTACGAGTCAGGTGAATTGGGCCGTTACCGGAAACATTCATCATGGCGATCTTTCATGGACAGGTTTGCCGGTAGGGTGGAACCTATTGGGTAACCCTTACCCTTCTGATATCGGTTGGAAGGTGGCGGGGTGGTTATCAACGAATATTGATCCCACCGTTGCCGTTACCGACAATTCAATATCCGGGTATCCAAATTATTTTCATTATTTTTTGAACACGTCCCCAAAGACGATTGCCATGGGACAGGCATTTTGGGTATACGTAACAGGGGGTTCTGGTAGTTTAACGATCACTGAATCTGCCAAGTCGGCCACCAATGCAGGCACGTTTTATCGCGAAGGAACCAAGGAAGCTAAGACCAACTTTGATCAGTCATTTATGATTAGCATGAGCAATGGAAAAAATAGTGATCAATCCTTTTTACTAAACCCTTCGAAGGAATCCGGAAAAAATATTCGCCCGGATTATACCAAGTTGTTTAATCCTGAAATGAATATCTATTTCATAGATGGTAATGAAAGAGGGATGCTCACATATACATTGGAAGATTTGCACGATGATATAAAAATACCCATAGGAATACAGGTTACTAAGCCGGGTGAATATGAGATTTCATTCAGAAATACGGAGGCCTTTGGTCACTCACTTTACTTGGTTGATCAGCAGGAAGGACAGGTAGTTCCTGTGTCTGCTTCTCAGCCATATAAACTGACGATCAACAATGCCGACAAGGCGAATGATGATCGGTTTTATTTGTCAATAAGACCTGAGGAAATATGGAATGCAGAAATTACTGTTTCCATTTTTCCCAACCCCGTAAAAGATAATAAGGTCAATGTGGAAGTGTTAGGCGCTAAACAGCATTCAGCCATGGCGTTAATGGATGTGAATGGAAAAGTACTGTTCACCACGGAAGTTATCGGGATAAATACCATTGACATGATGAATTACCCTGCTGGCATGTACATCCTGAAAGTGAAAACGGATCAGGGAGTAGTAACCAGGAAGATCATGAAACAGTGAGTTAGCGTCAGGTTGGAAGACCTGGCACCAGGACCTGACGACAATACCTGAGGGCCAATGCCGCGTAGCTAACAATGAAATCCTCGTAGAGGCGGCATTTTGGTAGAAAAGGAGTTTAATGATCTAATGAGTGCCGTAGGTACGGAACAAATACCATCGTGTCGGAATTAAATTCTCCCTCCGTTTTATTCTCTTCCAATATTGATCGGTATGCCAGGTGGAGGAACAGCGCACACACACTTTCCTATGAAAATGTCATATCGTGCAAGCTGAATAATTTCGTTAAATTATTGAAGAAGTTAATTTAAACGAACATAAAGTACTGTCTGGCACGGTATCCTGTCCAGCACAGATTGTCTGCCAGGTGATGTTACACTTTTTCCTTTTTCTGGAAATTCAAAACAACCTTTCCTATATATTGGTATCTCCCAAAGGAGTCGATAAATGGAAGAAATCACCCAGCTTAGCGATCTTGATCTGACCAAAAGTTAAATTTGATCGCGCCTGGTAGTTCGGCTCAAGAAACTTCAAAAATCATTATCGCCATTCATCATTCGAAATTCAAATGTGAGGGAAGCAAGCTGAAGGCTTAATAATGAATAATGATTTTAGAATGATGGGGTAAGGCCGATGTCCAAGTGAAGTGATTATAAATTTGATCACGCCTTGTAGTTCGGCTCAAGAAACTTCAAAAATCAATATCCGCCATTTATCAGTCGAACTTCAAATGTGATAGAAGCAAGATGAAGGCTGAATAATGAATAGTGATTTTAGAATGATGAAGTAAGGCCGATGTCCAAGTGAAGTGATCATAAATTTGATCGCGCCTTGTAGTTAGGCTGAAGAAACTTCAAAAATCATTATCCGCCATTCATCATTCGAAATTCAAAAATAGAAGCAAGCGGAAGGCTGAATAATGAATAACGATTTTAGAAT
>JAYVTB010000195.1:0-12509 GCA_043774805.1 Cyclobacteriaceae bacterium
AAGAGCTATTTTCGGTTCCCAGTTTAGATTCTTCAATTTACTGCTATCCATCAATTTACGGGGTGTCCCATCCGGTTTGCTTGAATCAAACCTTAATTCCCCAACATAGCCCGTTGATCTTTTTATTAAAAGAGCCAAATCCTTGATGGATATTTCCAAGCCCGATCCAACATTTATAAACTCAGCTGAAGAATAATTTTGCATTAAAAATAAACAAGCCTCTGCCAAATCATCCACATGAAGAAATTCACGAAGAGGACTCCCTGTTCCCCAAACTTCAACAGTCTGCATATTTAAGTTCTTTGCTTCGACAAACTTTCTTATTAATGCCGGCAATACATGAGATGTCTGCAAATCATAATTATCATTTGGGCCATACAAATTGGTTGGCATAGCGCTGATAAAATCACAACCATACTGCCTTCGATAACTTTCACAAAGTTTGATACCAGCAATTTTAGCAATGGCATAGGGCTCATTGGTCTCTTCCAGGTATCCAGACAGTAAAGACTCTTCTTTCAAAGGTTGTACTGCAAGTTTTGGATAGATACATGAAGACCCTAAAAACAATAGTTTCTTTACTTTATGAACATAACTCTGATGAATGACATTACTCTCTATCATCAGGTTCTCATACAAAAAATCAGCACGATAAGTATTGTTAGCCATGATACCACCTACCTTGGCGGCCGCTAGAAAAACATATTCAGGTTTTTCACTGGCAAAGAATTCTTCAACAGCCGACTGCTTGCGCAGGTCCAACTCGGATGAGGTTCTCAAAACCAGATTATGATATCCTTCAGCCTGTAATTTTCTTACGATCGCAGATCCTACCATTCCCCGGTGACCCGCTACAAATATTTTGGATGACTTCTCCATTATTCGTGGTACTGTAGAATTTTATGTCCGCCCTCTTTCAGGTAAGAATCACGTTGAAATAACTTTAGATCGCTACTCACCATGTCATCAATCAAACTATCCAGATCATAGTTTAGCTGCCATTTCAACTCCGTCTTTGCTTTCGTTGGATCGCCAATCAGTAACTCTACTTCCGTGGGCCGAAAATATGCCTTGTCGATTTTCATCACCACATCGCCCACATTTACTTTAACGTCTTTATTTGTAATTTTTGAAACCACTGCAATTTCATCTACTCCTTTGCCTTTGAACTCAAGTACTATTCCTAATTTTTGGAACGTCTTTAAGATGAATTCGCGCACCGTAGTAGTCACTCCGGTAGCAATGACAAAGTCATCTGCCTTATGGTGCTGAAGCATTAACCACATCGCCCTGACATAATCCTTGGCATGGCCCCAGTCTCTTTTCGCATCGATATTACCCATGAACAAAGACTTTTGCAATCCCAACGCAATGCGACAAGCCGCCCTGGTTATTTTGCGGGTAACAAAAGTTTCACCGCGTAGTGGTGATTCATGATTAAACAGAATGCCGTTACTGGCAAATAAATTATAGGCTTCGCGATAATTAACCGTAATCCAATAGCTATACAACTTGGCCACCGCATACGGAGACCGGGGATAGAAAGGAGTAGTTTCCCGTTGCGGAACTTCTTGAACTAATCCATAAAGCTCGGACGTAGACGCTTGATAAAACTTTGTCTTTTCTATCAGTCCTAGAATCCGGATTGCTTCTAATAATCGTAATGTACCTATACCATCTACATCGGCTGCATATTCGGGTGAATCGAAACTCACCTTAACATGCGACATTGCTCCCAAATTGTAAATTTCATCAGGCTGAACTTCCTGAACGATCCGAATTAGATTTCCGGCATCACTTAAATCTCCATAGTGAAGCTTAAGTTTGACATTTTTCTCATGCGGATCCTGATAAAGATGGTCAATTCGGTCCGTGTTAAACAGTGAACTTCTTCTCTTCAAACCATGTACCTCATATCCCTTTGAAAGTAATAGTTCTGCCAAATAGGCTCCGTCCTGGCCAGTGATTCCGGTAATTAGTGCTCTTTTCACGTCAGAATTTTATTTAGAATCTCAAAAATACAAATTAGACCTATCTTATTGATGCGATAAATACCAGGTAATGGTTTTCAAAATCCCGACCTCAAAATGATCTTCGGCACACCAGCCAAGTTCTCTCTCAATTTTAGTGGCATCAATGGCATATCGCTTATCATGGCCAGCCCGATCCTTTACAAAGGTGATCTGCTCTTTGTAAGATTTACCATCCGTTTTCGGCCTTTGCGCATTTAATATCTCGCAAATAGCATTCACTATCTGGATATTGGTGCGCTCATTTCTGCCCCCAATATTATAGGTCTCCCCTGCCTGTCCTTTGTGAAATGCTAAATCAATACCTTTTGCATGATCCAACACATACAACCAATCACGCACATTCAATCCATCACCATAAATGGGAATGGGTTGCCCGCTTAATGCTTTACGAATTATCGTAGGTATCAGTTTCTCACTATGCTGCTTGGGTCCATAGTTGTTCGAGCAGTTGGTGGTTACCACGTTTAGGCCGTAGGTGTGAAAATAACTTCTCACCAATAAATCGCTGCTGGCTTTTGATGCGGAGTAAGGACTGTTTGGTGCATACGGTGTTGTCTCTTTAAAGAGACCATCCTTACCCAAAGAACCATAAACCTCATCCGTTGAAATATGTAAGAAACGATTTCCAGCACATCCATCCTTAACCTTAAATGGTTCATCGATCCATCGATTGCGTGCAACTTCAAGCAAAGTAAATGTTCCGTTGATATTAGTTTTAATAAATGCCTCTGGTCCTGATATGGAATTGTCTACATGTGATTCCGCAGCAAAGTGAATAACCCCGGAAAAATTGAAGCGCATAAACAATGAGTCAACCAATTCCCTATCACATATATTGCCGTGAACAAAAGTATAGTTAGCATGACTCTCGATCTCTTTTAGATTATCAAGATTACCTGCATAAGTGAGCGCATCCAGGTTCACAATTTTATATTCAGGGTACTTCCCTATAAAATAGGGTATGAAATTGGATCCAATAAAGCCCGCACCTCCTGTTACCAAAATTGCTTTCATCATACTTTTTACTTCAAAAATGAAATTTTACCTGATCGAAATAAGGAAGAGTTCTATCTTTCTCAGAAAGAATAACTTCATTATTAGTTATCAAATATTGAAGGCCTAATGAAGGATCCGCAAAATTAATACCTCCTTCCGATTGAGGATGATAATATTCGTCTGTCTTATAAAGCACTTCTGCCATATCACTAGTAACTAAAAATCCATGAGCAAAGCCCTTTGGAACCAGCAGCTGTTTTTTATTTTCGCCTGACATTTCCAGAATAAATGATTGTTTATAGGTGGTCTTATCCTTCCTCATGTCTACCACGATATCCAGAATACTGCCCGATAAAACCCGGACCAGTTTTGTTTGTGCATGGGGCGCATTTTGAAAATGAAGCCCTCTTAAAACTCCCTTTATTGATTTCGACTGATTGTCTTGAACGAAATTGACTTCAATGCCGTTTGCCAAAAGAGTTTTATAACTATACGACTCCATAAAATATCCTCTTTCATCTCCCATGACTTTTGGTTCAAGGATAAAAAGGCCGTCAAATTCAGTGGGAACTACTCTCATTCATTGGTCGCTTTTATGATTCGCTCATTCATTATCTTCATCAGGTATTGGCCATATTGATTTTTCAATAAGGGCTTAGCCAACTCGGTCAGTTGCTCCCTGGTTATGTATCCTTTTCGGTAGGCGATCTCTTCCAAACAAGCCACTTTCAAACCTTGCCTTTCTTCAATGGATTCAACAAAATTAGAAGCCTGTAACATCGACTGATGTGTGCCTGTGTCGAGCCATGCCATTCCTCTTCCAAGAAGTTTAACATTCAATGCTTTCTCCTCCAGGTAGATTTTATTTAAGTCCGTTATCTCAAGTTCTCCGCGAGGTGATGGTTTAACCTTTTTCGCTTTTTCCACGACCGTATTGTCATAGAAATACAATCCGGTAACGGCATAGTTTGATTTAGGTTGTTTAGGCTTTTCCACAATTGAAACCACGTGGTCATAATCATCGAATTCAACTACACCATATCGCTCGGGGTCGTTCACATAGTATCCGAATACAGTAGCTCCTTTCTGTACCTTTCCAGCCTCCTCCAGCAAACCTGAAAATCCATATCCATAAAAAATATTATCACCCAACACCAGGCAGGCAGCCTCACCTTTCAGAAAAGTTTCTCCAATTAAGAATGCTTGCGCAAGGCCATCGGGTGATGGTTGCTCTCTGTACTCTAAGGTTAGGCCAATCTGCGATCCATCTCCCAGTAAATTTTTAAATAGTGGTAGATCTTGTGGGGTAGATATGATCAGAATTTCACGAATGTTTGCCAACATCAATACCGACAATGGGTAATAAATCATCGGCTTATCATAGATGGGCAATATCTGCTTGGATACCGATTTTGTTAATGGGTACAATCTGGTACCCGAACCTCCGGCTAAAATTATTCCCTTCATGCCTTGTCAAGTTTGCGGCAAAGGTACAAAAAGAGAACAGAGAAAAGTTCTATTACAAACCACGGATTCTATGCGCCAATTCAATGGAAGGCCTTGCTTCCTCCAATCCAAATCCTTTGCCTTTTAAAATCTCCAGATAACTGGTTGTGTGTAAATCGGTAAACCCGTCACTAAACTCAATTTCACGGCCATTCATTTTAAGAGAACGAAAGGTTCTCTTGCCCTGTTCTTTAATTGCGTTAGGCAAATGTTCTTCATTGATACTTAAAAACCAGTGAATATTTGCTTTAGCTAGTGTAAGAAAGCCCGCAGCATGATCTGATTCATACTTCTCCATCTTAACCTCCTTCACTTCGCCAAAAATCCACAGCAACATATCAAAAAAATGTATACCTATATTAGTGGCGATCCCACCCGATTTTGCTTCTTCTCCCTTCCAGCTATGGTGATACCATTTTCCGCGTGAGGTAATATAAGTAAGATCAACATCAAATATTTTATCTGGTGAACTTGCTAAAACCTCCTCACGTAACGCAACAATAGAAGGATGAAGGCGAAGTTGCAGAATGGTATATACCCTTTTTCCAGTTTCTTTTTCTATCTCGGCAAGTGCATCCACATTCCATGGATTGAGCACCAACGGCTTTTCGCATATCGCATCAGCATGCTGACGGAGTGCAAACCTAATATGAGAATCGTGCAAATAATTTGGTGAACAAATGCTTACGTAGTCTACGTTCTTACCTTGTCTTTTTAATTTATCAATGTGCCGATCAAATCGCTCAAACTCGGTAAAGAAATCTGCATAAGGGAAGTAGCTATCGATAATGCCCACACTATCAAATTTATCCATGGCAGCGACCAGGTTGTTGCCGGTTTCTTTAATGGCTTTTAAATGCCGCGGAGCTATGAAGCCCGCAGCACCAATAAGTGCGAAATTTTTCATTCTATAATTTGATTACATGACCTTCGTTTAATTGATATTTCTCTTTGGTTTCTGGGCACTCTGCAAAACCCTGCAGATCAAACTTTAATTTATGTCCATTCTCACTGATCCAGCCTGTCTGTTTGGCGGGGTTACCCATAACAAGTGCATAGTCCGGGACGTTCTTTGTCACCACTGCTCCCGCACCAATGAATGCATATCTGCCAATATCATGGCCGCACACTATCGTAGCATTAGCTCCAATCGAAGCGCCTTGCTTAACAATAGTTTTAGCGTATTCACTTTTTCGATTGACAGCACTGCGCGGATTGATTACATTGGTGAACACCATGGAAGGCCCGAGAAACACATCATCTTCGCATATAACTCCTGTATAAATAGACACATTGTTCTGGACCTTCACGTTATTACCTAACACTACCTGTGGAGAAACCACTACATTCTGACCTATATTACAGTTCTCACCAATTTTACAATGAGGCATGATATGAGAAAAGTGCCAGATTTTTGTACCTGTGCCAATCTCACAGCCTTCATCAATTACAGCAGTTTCATGAGCAAAGAAAGTTATTGAATCAGGCATGTGAGGGAAATGCTTTAATAGCATCACAAATGTAAGACAATTGACTCACCTTCATTTCTGTGTGGATAGGCAAGGATAATACGGTTTTGGATAATCGCTCTGTTATTACGAAAGCACCTTCCAGATACTCCTCCCTTCGATATGCTTTTTGAAGATGAAGTGGTACCGGGTAATAAATCATACTTGGAATTTCTTTACTTTCTAAATAGGCTTTGAACTTGTCACGATCAATTCCCTTTGTCTTAACGGTGTACTGATGAAATACGTGTGTAGAGTTGGATGACCGAAAAGGTAATTCCAGAAAAGGAAGTGAGCCTAATTCGTGGTCATAAAATGTTGCCACGTCATTCCTGTTCATTTCATATTCGCCCAGGTACTTCAGTTTCACACTTAAGATAGCTGCCTGGAGAGTATCAAGGCGACTATTGACTCCAATAACATCATGATGATACTTTATCCTCTGCCCGTGATTGGCAATCATTTTTATTCTCTCGGCCAATGAAACATCCTGGGTGAAGATAGCCCCGCCATCCCCAAAGCATCCTAAGTTTTTTGAGGGAAAAAAAGACGTGCACCCAACGGTGCCCATAGTGCCCGCTTTCATTTTTTTACCATCCGAAAAAGTATATTCTGCACCAAGCGCCTGGGCAGCATCTTCAATGACATATAGGTTATACTTTTTAGCTATGCTAAGGATGGTCTCCATGTCAGCACACTGACCATACAGATGAACTGGCACAATCGCCACCGTCCGGTTGGTGATTTTATTCTCAATCTGCCTGACATCGAGATTGAACGTTTTTTCATCCACTTCAGCAAATACCGGAACTAAACCAAGAAGCGCAATCACCTCTGCTGTGGCCACATAAGTATGCACCGGCAGAATAACTTCATCACCCGGCTTGCAACCCAATGCCATCATAGCGATCTGAAGGGCATCTGTACCGTTCGCGCATGGAATCACCGCTTTCGAATTCAGGAATTTTCCTAAAGCGTCAGCAAATTCGGCAATCTGAGGGCCCTGAATAAATGCAGTGGAACTCAAAACCTCCTGAATAGCTCCGTCCACTTCCTTTTTGATCCGGAGATATTGGGTATGTAAATCCACCATGTGAATTCTTTCCATACGCAGACTTATTTATTCCTGATCTTTTTTTCCCAATTCCAGGAATGAAGAAGCGATTCTCCCAAACCATACTTTGCTTTCCACCCAAAGGCCGCATTTATTTTTCGGGGATCAGCGAAAACCTTCTCAATATCACCAGGTCTGCGTGGCCCGATGGTGTATGAAAGGGTTATGCCTGTTACTTCCATAAATTTCTTCACAAGTTCCAATACTGAAACTCCAACACCAGTACCCAGATTAAATGGTTCAAAGAAATTACCAGGGGCCTGCTTATTTAGGTAGTGTATTGCACTAACGTGTGCGAGGGCAACATCGACCACGTGGATAAAGTCACGAACACAAGACCCATCAGGCGTATTGTAATCACTGCCAAACACCGTCAATTTCTCCCTGACTCCAGCCGCTGTTTGAGTTACATAAGGAACAAGATTATTGGGCACTCCAAGTGGAAGCTCACCAATCAAGGTGCTCTCATGAGCGCCAACTGGATTAAAATACCTTAACGAAACCACACGAAAACCAATCGTTGCAGCGTCCTCCAAAATCCGTTCGCACATTTGCTTCGTGGCACCATAAGGCGATTCGGCTCTCTTGAAAGGAGCTGTCTCATCTACTGGAATAATATCAGGCTGACCATACACGGTGCAGGAAGAAGAAAAAATTAAATCGCGCACGTTATGTTTCTTCATCACTTCCAATAACGTAACGAGTGAGCCTACATTGTTCCTATAATAGCTGATTGGCTCAGCCACTGATTCATTGACGGATTTAAAGGCAGCAAAATGAATGACGGATGAAAATTTATTTTGCGAGAATAGATTATCCATGGACGAAAAGTCCAGGCAATCCAGTTTGTGAAAATCAACTTTGGTTTTTGTAATTGTCTCGATTCCCTCCACGATTTTATAATCGCTTCGCTCAAGGTTATCTACTACGGTTACCTTAAAACCCGCTTGTAATAATTCCACCACGGTATGGGCTCCGATATAGCCGGCACCTCCCGTTACTAACACATGATCTGTCGTGTTCATTTATTTAAAAATTATAGACGTGCTGAAACCTCTTTAGGATCTAAAAAGCCCTTAACATCATATATGATTGTCTTACTTGACTTTATTACTGACCAATCAATGCTGCCAAATTCCCTATGACTTACTGCCAATACAATGGCCGAATATTTTTTGTCAAGTGCTGAAAGTAATGTTAATCCATATTCATGTTTTACTTCTGCCACATCCGCCTGTGGATCGTACACCTCTACATCCGTTCCATAGCTTTTCAGTTCATGGATCACATCAATCACCTTACTGTTGCGGATATCAGGGCAATTTTCTTTAAACGTAATTCCCAACACGAGTACTTTGGCCTTGTTGACCGGAAGGTCATTTTGAGTCATCAACTTTATCACCCGACTAGCAATGTGCGCACCCATGTTATCATTAATTCTTCTGCCTGCCAGAATCACTTGCGGGTGATAACCTAAACTCTCTGCTTTATAAGTAAGGTAGTATGGATCAACTCCAATACAATGGCCCCCCACAAGGCCAGGCTTATAGGGGAGAAAATTCCACTTCGTTCCTGCCGCATCCAATACTTCATGTGTGTCGATTCCCATCTTTTCAAAGATGAGAGATAACTCGTTCACAAAAGCAATGTTAATATCACGTTGTGCATTTTCAATTACTTTGGCTGCCTCAGCAACCCTGATGCTGGATGCTTTATGTGTGCCAGCCCTAATTATTTTCTTATACAACTGATCTACTCTTTCTGCAATTTCGGGATTGCTTCCACTGGTGACTTTCTTAATGTTTGGCAGCCGATGTTGTTTATCACCGGGGTTGATCCTCTCTGGAGAGTAGCCACAGAAAAAATCAACATTATATTTCAATCCACTGAATTTCTCTAATACCGGAACACAATCTTCTTCCGTACATCCTGGATAAACAGTGGACTCATATATTACAATGTCTCCACGTTTTAAAACCTTACCTACTGTTTCACTGGCTTTTAGCAAAGGTGTAAGATCGGGCGTCTTGTAATTATCTACTGGAGTTGGAACGGTAACAATAAAGAAATTGACCTGATTAAGGTTTTCGGCATTGGAAGTGAACGATAATTTCACAGCCTCTGCAAGTTCATCTTTATCAACTTCAAGGGTTCTGTCTATTCCTTTTGTGAGTTCATTGATTCTTGAAGGATTGATATCAAACCCAACCACTTCCAGAATCTTTCCAAACTCAACTGCAAGAGGCAGACCAACATACCCTAATCCAATAATTCCAATCCTTTCCGTCATGACTTAATATGATAGTATTGCTTATACCAGTTGACAAAATTTTCAATTCCAACTTCAATGGGCGTTGACGGAGTGAACCCAACATCCCTTGTAAGTTCATCAATATCTGCGTAGGTTTCAGGAACATCACCATCCTGCATAGGCAGAAAATTCTTTACCGCCTTTTTTCCCAACTTTGACTCTAACACCTCGATGAAATGAGATAACTCAACCGGATTATTGTTACCAATATTGTATATTTTATAAGGAGCAAAACTTGTTGATGGATCTGGATTTTTACTATCCCAGTTTGAATTGCCTTTTGAAATAGTGGGCAAAAGTCGTACGATACCCTCCACAATATCCTCTACATAGGTAAAATCACGTTTCATTTTACCATGATTAAACACATCTATGGGCTTACCTTCCAGAATTGCTTTTGTAAATAAAAACAACGCCATATCTGGCCTGCCATAGGGACCATATACGGTAAAAAATCGCAAGCCTGTTGTGGGAATGTTATAGAGATGGGAGTATGAATGGGCCATTAGCTCATTACTCTTTTTAGTTACTGCATATAATGCCAATGGATGATCCACATTATCATGAACCGAGAAAGGCATTTTGCGATTGGCGCCATACACGGAACTCGAGGAGGCATAGACCAGATGCTTTACAGGAAAATGTCGGCATGCTTCAAGTATATTTAAAAAGCCGGTGACATTGCTTTCTATATAGGCGTATGGATTTGTAATGGAATACCGAACACCAGCCTGAGCAGCAAGGTTGACCACATAATTGATTTGATTTGTTGAAAATAAATTGTCTATGGAATTCTTATCCTGAAGATCGATGGTATGAAAAGAGAAATTTGAAAATGATTTCAGAATTTCAAGTCTTGAACGCTTTAGACTCACATCGTAGTAGTCGTTCAGATTATCTAAACCTATGACCTCGATGCCAGTGCTACAAAGTTTCCGACATAGGTGAAACCCGATAAAGCCTGCAGCACCTGTAACCAGAACCCGTCCTGAGATCATAAAAACTTATTTTGCGGCAAAAGTACGGCAATTCTCATTAGATTTGCAGAATAATAATCAATAAGTAATGCCAGAAAATCAAATGCAATCAACCAATCATGATGAAATTGATCTGATGGAATTGCTTGCCCGTATAGTAATTGGTGTCAAAAGTAACTTCAGATTCCTCCTTATAGCTTTTCTAATGGGTTCGACCCTTGGAGTAATCTATTATCAATTCTCACCTAAATCTTTTGAAAGCAAAATGTTGATCAGCTCTGACATCCTGACTGAATCGTATAGCAAAACAATGACAGGTGATCTTGTTAAATTAATTAAGGAAAAAAATGTGACTTCTCTTTCATCAAAATTAGGACTTTCAGAAAGTCAGGCAGCTTCTTTATCCGACATAGAAATCAAAAGTGCCATTGAAAAAAGTGATAATATTAAGGAGCAAGAAAAAACCTACCTGACCATAGTTTGTCGTTCCAATGACAATACGATATGGCCTGCTCTCCAGAATGGCCTCATCAACTTCTTTGAAACGAATAATTTCGTTAAGATAAAAGTGAATCAGCGTACAAAATATTTTACTCAGATTATTGAAAAAATTGACAAGGAATTGATCGATCTAAATGAACTAAAAGGAAAGATCGCCAGTGGACAGCTAACTCAGTCGAGCAAAGAAAATTTAGTATTGTTTGATCCCACCACGGTGAATAGTAAAATCCTGGAACTGAATAAAGAAAAAATCGACCTTCAAAATAAATTAGAATTAGTGAATAGCATCCAATTAATAGAAGGATTCACTGTTTTTGAAAAGCCTGTGAGTCCTAAATTATCTTTCTCTCTTGCAACTGGTGCCAGTTTCGGGTTAATTATTGTTGGAGTCATACTTGCTTTTACCTCATTGCGTAAAATTGTGAGCCTTTCAGAAGAGAAAATTGCGAAATCTTAAACATTTATTCCTTAAAGAATTCACCCTCGAACTCAGACGCAAGTCTGTCATTTCCGGTTTGGGCCTTTACCTTTTTACCACTGCCTTCATTTGCTATCTCACCTTTAGTCTTAAACAAAACCAGGTCACCCCATTAGTCTGGAGTGCCCTTTTCTGGATCACCATTTTATTTACCGTGATCAACACCATCGCAAAAAGTTTTATCGGAGAGAAGAAAGGACGAGACATTTATTACTATTCCATCGCCAACCCTGAGGTAATTATCCTTTCCAAAATCATTTACAATTTTTTGCTTTCATTGCTACTCTCATTTGTTGGGTTTCTTTTATTCATTACGCTTTTAAATAACCCACTGATAGATACCGGACTTTTTGCTCTTTTACTCGTATTGGGATCGATGGGTTTTTCATCATCGCTCACCCTGCTATCGGGCATTGCCGCCAAAGCAAATAATAGTCATATCCTGATGGCGGTTCTTAGTTTCCCTATCGTAATCTCTATCTTATTGGTAGTTGTTAAGGTGACAAAAAACTGTATTGACGGACTTGATCGATCGGTAAGCACTAACGATATGCTAACCTTGTTGGCAATAAATTGCCTCGTGGCCGCCACGTCATACCTTCTCTTCCCGTATATTTGGCGTAATTAATTTTAAATTATCGTCAGTGAAATCCTGGTTAAAAGCGACTTCTGTCATCCTGCTCACCTACACCATTGTGGGTGGTTTTCTGTTTGATGTCCCCCGACTGAACATCGTGAATGAAACCATACGCTCCCTTTATTTTCATGTACCCATGTGGTTCGGAATGGTGGTCTTATTTTGCGTCTCCACGGTTTATTCAGTTCAATATTTGAGAAATCCATCCATTCAAAAAGACATCGTCTCAGTTGAATTTGCAAACACGGGTCTTCTCCTTGGCTTGCTGGGCATTTTAACTGGAATGCTTTGGGCGAATTACACCTGGGGTTCACCGTGGCACGGTGATCCTAAACAAAACGGGGCCGCAATATCACTGTTGGTTTACCTGGCCTATTTCGTATTGCGTGGATCCCTCGATAATGAAGAACAGCGGGCTCGACTTAGCGCTGTCTACAACATTTTCGCT